>JAGVAP010000016.1 GCA_020060215.1 Deltaproteobacteria bacterium
GTGGAGACGACCTCCCCTGGCGGGAGGGGGAAGGAGCGAGATACTATGCCGGAGAGAACTGCCCTGTTGGAGAAGATGCGCTCAGACGCGAGGAGGCTCTTCGATGCGGCGGTCAAACGGGTGGACCCCTATGAGGCGGTCAAACGGTCCGTGCGCGTAGATGAGCGCACGCTCGTCCTGGCGGGACAAGGGGGGTCGAGTGAGACGACACTGCCGCTCGAAACGTTCGAGGGCGTGTACGTGATCGGGGGTGGAAAGGCTACGGCGCCCATGGCCAAGGCGATTGAAGAGATCCTCGGGGACAGGATCTCAGGGGGAATGGTGGTCGTCAAGTACGGTTTCACCGAACCGCTGGAGCACCTGGAGATCATAGAGGCAGGCCATCCCGTACCGGACCGGAACGGAGAGGAGGGGGCAGGGAAGATCCTGGAGATTCTGAAGGGGACCGGCGAGTCCGACCTGGTCATTTCGCTGATCTCAGGGGGGGGCTCGGCGCTGCTGCCCCTTCCCGCCCCCGGCATTACCCTTGCCGAGAAACAGGCCATGACCAGGATGCTGCTCGAATGCGGCGCCTCCATCGGCGAAATCAATGCGGTCCGGAAGCACATCTCCGGTTCCAAGGGCGGGCAGATGGCACGGGCCGCGTTCCCGGCCTCTGTCGTCAATCTCATGCTGTCCGACGTGGTCGGGGACCGGTTGGACGTCATTGCGTCCGGCCCCTTTGTCCCGGACAAGAGCACCTTTCAGGAGGCCTTGGAAATCCTGGAGAAATACGGGCTCAAGGAAGCCCCGGCGGCCATCAGAAGCCATCTTCGGAAAGGCATGGGGAACGAGGTGGAAGAGACTCCCAAAGAGGGGGATCCGGTGTTCGACAGGGTCAGCAACCTTGTGATCGGGAGCAACATCCTTGCGCTGGAAGCAGCGGAGCACGAGGCGAGGAGTCTGGGTTACAGCACCCTTGTCCTCTCTTCCATGGTGGAGGGGGAAACCCGCGAGGTGGCGCATGTGCACACGGCCGTTGCAAAGGAGATCCTCGCCACGGCGAAACCCCTTCCCCCGCCCGCCTGCGTGATCTCCGGCGGGGAGACGACCGTGACCATACGCGGGAAAGGCCTTGGAGGGAGAAACCAGGAGTACTGCCTGTCTGCGGCGATAGACATGGCGGGCCTTCCCTTGCGGGTGGTCGTGGCGAGCGGAGGCACGGACGGGAACGACGGTCCTACGGACGCGGCCGGTGGGATCGTGGATCCCCTGACCCATGCGAGGGGAGAGGAGAAGGGGTTGAGTGCCGGCGCCTATCTGGACAACAATGACGCCTACCGTTTTCTTGAGAAAACCGGCGATCTCCTAATCACCGGCCCCACGAAGACCAATGTCATGGATGTCCGGTTTGTGCTGGTGCGGTAGGTTCCTCCTGCCCCTACAAGAAAACGAAGGAAACCACCAGTAGTTTCCCGGGGAGTCCCGCGGGAACATCAATCCTGGATCTCTTTTCCTTCGCGCCAGCGCCTGACCAGATACGGCTTGGTCATCTCAAAGGCCATGCAGTCCTCTTCAACCGATTCCTCCGCCAGGCGTGTGGAGAGGCTCTTCGTTTTTCTCACACAGGAAAAGACCCTGCCGCAGTAAAGAGGCATAAGGGACTCCAGGGCGGTCTCCCGGTCACCCGGCGCATCCCGGTGGAAGAGCGCCATGTCATAGAGGAGCCGGGCCCAGAGATCGGCCGGAAAGCTGAATACCTCCTTTCTCATGCCCTTCATCTCCAGAAGCTTCATGTAGATGTCTTTGGAGAGCGCCCTTTCCCACAGTTCACGGTGATGCCCGAACCCTTCGTGAAACCTATGAATGAGCCTCTCGGTGTCCACCTCCACCTTGGGCGGCTTTTCCACCGCCCCCACTCCGAAGCCGTAGATGGCGGTCGGCTTGCTGTACTTCACCCTGGTCCACTGTCCCTCGAAGTGCGGCATCAGGGAGAAGATGGTGCTGATGATGTCCCGGAACACGGGGCCGGGTGAGACAGAGGGGTCCTTGGGCCGGTCCAGCTTGGGACTTCCCAGAAAAGACTGGCAGAACTGCACCCTCTGCTGGAGGGCCACGATCGTCATCCAGGCGTCTATGCCGAAGCGGGATGCCGCCTCGCTCCACACATTGCAGGAGTGGAAAGCCTTCGCCAGATCGCCGGTGAACCCGAACTCTCCGCCGACCGGCTGGCGGATGCGCCTGCCGTAAAGGGCCCTGATCAGGGGATAGACAACGGCGCTGGTCAGGGGGTCGTCATACTTGTGCTTCACATAAAGGGGGGCCACGTAGGCGTAGCCTCCAAAAAGGGGCTCCGCCAGGTGTTTGATCCACTCCGGCCTCACGGTCTTGAGGTCGGCATCCAGGACGACCACCGCCTTCGCCTCGAGCTCAATCACCTTCCGAAACAGGTTTCGAAGATTGCTGCCCTTCCCTCTCACCCCGGGAGGGGTGGAGATGTAGATCTTGGGGACATCCGTGGGGGTCGTCAGGAACGAGTCCCTGGTGCCGTCGGAGGAATGGTTATCGCAATTGATGATGACGCTGGCTTTGTCCGGGAAGAATCTGAGCAGACCCTCGTTCGTCTGCAGGGCGGTACGTCCAATGGACTCGGCCTCGTCAAAGGAGGGGATGGCCACCACCAGATCCGCCCTGGTCACTTTCGCTGGATTGATCTCAGGTTCGAACATGAAAGGGATCTCCTGACTCAAACTGTAGTGAGTGAAGCGTCAAGTGTCAAGGAAAGGGGGGTAGCGCTCAGAAAAGCTTCTTCTGCAGCTGCGTGTCCATCTGGATGCGGAAGTGCTTGTAGGCAAGGGGGGTGGCCACCCTGCCGCGGGGGGTCCTTTTCATGTACCCCATCTGGATCAGAAAGGGCTCGTAGATATCTTCGAGCGTGTCCTTTTCCTCGCTGACCGCCGCAGAGAGGGTGTCCAGGCCGATGGGCCCCCCGTTGAACTTCTGAATGATCGTGAGCATGATGTGGCGGTCCATCTTGTCGAGACCTTGATCGTCCACCCCGAGCATCTCCAATCCCTGGTCGGCCACCTTCCTCGTGATCACCCCGTCCGCCTCGACCTGGGCGTAATCGCGGACCCTGCGCAGGATCCGGTTGGCTACCCTGGGCGTCCCCCTGGATCGCCTGGCGATCTCAAAGGCCCCTTCGCGATCGATCGGGATCTCCAGGAGGGCCGCGGAGCGCTCCACGATCTTCTGCAGGTCTTCGGGATTGTAGAAATCGACCCGGAGGACCACCCCGAAGCGCTCCCGCAGGGGCGGGGTCAGGAGACCGGCTCGAGTCGTGGCCCCCACCAGGGTGAAGGGGGGGAGCGGGATCTTCATGGTCCTCGCAGAGGGACCCTGACCGATGATGAGATCCAGCTGGTAGTCTTCCATGGCCGGGTAGAGGATCTCCTCCACCACGTGGTTGAGGCGGTGCACCTCGTCGATGAAGAGCACATCCCTCGGTCCGAGGCTCGTCAGGATTGCGGCGAGGTCGCCGGGCCTCTCGATCACCGGCCCCGAGGTGCTGGTGATCTTCACATTCAATTCCGTGGCAATGATGTTGGCAAGGGAGGTCTTCCCGAGGCCCGGGCTGCCGTGAAAGAGGACGTGATCCAGGGCATCGGAGCGCGCCTTGGCCGCCTCGATGAAGATCCTGAGGTTTTTCTTGATCTCTTCCTGGCCGACATATTCGTCCAGGCTCTTCGGCCTCAGGCTGATCTCGCTCGGGATCTCATCCGGTCTCGGTTCGGGATCTATCACGCTCTCTTTCATCCGCCCCGCCTGCAGCGTCCTCTTTGCGCCCTGCTCCATGAAATCCGAAGAACTGGACAGGATAACAGGATCAACAGGATTGTGAACAAAGCTTTTCTCTCAACAAAAGTCACTCCCTTGAATGGGCCACAGGCGCCACCCCCCGAACTCGCTTCGCCCGCGCATGAGGTTGGACGAGCGCTTCGCTTGAGGTTCGAGGCTTGAATTCCCTTGCCTCCGGCCTCCAAGCTCAAACCTCCAACTTCTTCTGCCTCCCCTCACACCAGGAGCCTTAGCGCTTCCCGGATCCATTCCTCCAGGCTCCGTCCCTTCACCTTCGCGCCGGCCTTGTCCACCGCGCCCTTCGCCACTTTGGCCGGATACCCCAGGTTCACCAGGGCCGAGACCGCGTCCTCCTGCATCCCCCTGTCCGAGGGCTGTGCGGCGGCGGCCTCGGGAAAGCGAACCTCTCCGAGGGACTTTTGCGCCTTCTCCTTCAGCTCGAGTACGATCCTCTCCGCCGTCTTCTTCCCCACGCCGGGGATGGATTGGAGCCGAAGGGAATCCGCTCCTGCCACGGACTTGAGGAACTCCTCGGGTCCGATACCCGAGAGGATGTTCACCGCGAGTTTCGGCCCGATTCCCGAGACGGAGATGAGCATCAGGAACAGGGTCTTCTCCAGGAAGGAGTTGAAACCGAAAAGGGCGAGGACGTCCTCCCTGACATGGGTGTGGACGTGGAGTGCGACCTCATGCCCGGTTTCGGGCAGGGCATAGAACGTCGAAAGGGGCACGTGGAGTTCGTATCCCACCCCGCTGTTCTCGAGGATGACCGCCTGGGTGCTCTTGCGAAGAAGGGTGCCTCTGAGGTGAGCGATCATAGGCTAAGCAGTCTTGATCCTTGTCCAGTGAAGGTGGCATATGGCTGTGGCAAGGGCATCGGAGGCATCGAGGGGGGGCTCGCAACTGAGCTTGAGCATCCATCGGATCATGGACCGAACCTGCTCCTTGGGGGCGGCTCCGTATCCTGCCACGGCCTTCTTGATCTCCATGGGGGAATACTCGAAGATCCGCATCCCGCTCTCCACCGCCGCGATCAGGACCGCACCCCGTGCATGGCCGATCTTGAGAGAGCTCTGGACGTTCTTGGCAAAGAATACATCCTCGATAGCCAGTTCATCGGGACGGTGGCGAGCCATGAGGTCGAGCATGGCGTGGTAGATTCGATGGATCCGCTCGTAGAAAGGCGTTTGACCGGACATGGTGATGGTGCCGCTATGGATGCAGACCAGTCCGTTCCGCTCTTTCTGAACGAGCCCGTACCCCGTGACCCTGGAGCCGGGATCGACCCCCAGTACCAGCATCAGCCCCTTGCCTCGATGATCTCGTCGGGAATATCGAAGTTGGCGTAGACGTGGCTGATATCGTCGTTGTCCTCGAGGGCTTCCATCAGGTTCAGCATCTGCTCCGCCTTCTTGCCTTCGAGTCTCACCGTGTTCTGCGGGATCATGCTGACCTCCGCCAGGGTAAAGGGAAGACCCGCATCGGTGAGCGCCTTCTTGACCTTCTCGAAATCGCTCGGAGAGGTCACCACCTCGAACTCGTCATCCGAAGGCCTGACGTCATCGGCCCCCGCCTCAAGGGCCACCTCGAAGAGCTTCTCTTCATCCACCCTGCTTTTTTCGAAGACGAAGAGTCCCTTTTTCTCGAAGATCCAGGAGACGCACCCCGGTTCTCCGAGGTTGCCGCCGTGGCGGTCGAAGACATATTTGATATCGGCTACGGTCCGGTTCTTGTTGTCCGTAAAACAGTCCAGCAGCATGGCCACGCCGCCGGGCCCGTATCCTTCGTAGCTGACCTGCTCGTACGATGTGCCCGCGAGCTCGCCGGTCCCCTTTTTGATGGCCCGTTCGATGTTGTCCTTGGGCATGTTCTCGGCCTTTGCCGCGGCGATGGCGGCCCTGAGCCGTGCGTTCCCGGTGGGGTCCCCACCGCCCAGTTTTGCGGCTACCGTAATCTCCCGGATCAGTCTCGTGAAGATCCTCCCCCTCTTGGCGTCCAGGGCCCCTTTCTTGTGTTTGATGGAGGCCCATTTAGAATGGCCGGACATAAATCACCTCCTGGTGTGTTCGCTGTTCCATACGATACTCACTTTCCTTTTCAGTTTTCTCCCGGAGTCTACCCCGAGCTTGCCGAACAGGGTCGAAATGACAGGCCCAGAAAATACATCTCCCTGCTGGCCTTCCTCACGGCTGAAGGGCGGATGATCCTGAAGTGATCGAAGCGGGAGGAGATCTCCCTCCTCAGGTCCGATGTACCCTCTCCCTCGAACACCTTGCAGAGGAAATGCCCCTTGCTCCGAAGGACGGAGAGGGCGATGACCAAACCCCTTCGCGCCAATTCCAGACTGCGACTGACATCCGCCACCGCAATCCCGGTGGTGCTTGGAGCGAGATCGCTGATCACCGCATCCCTGGCCCCGATCTCGCGATGAAGCCATTCGATATCGAGGCTCAGCACATCCGCCTTGATAAACCGAAAATTCACTGATTTCAAGTCGGGCTCCTGCAGGTCCACCCCGACGACTTCCCCTGCTCGACCCGCCTTGCGGATGCAATACTGCGTCCACGATCCCGGATAGCAGCCCAGATCCAGGACCCGGCTCCCCGATCGGATGAGCTTGTGCTTCCGGTCGATCTCTTCAAGCTTGTAAACGGACCTTGCGAGCCACTTCTCTTGCCTGGCCCGCCGGGTGTAATGATCCTCCCACCTGTTGGTCGTGCTCATGGAAAGTGCAGCGAATTGCCTGATTTTTTTAACATATCCAAATGACCATTGCAAAGGGAATTATGCCGCAACGAGAAGGCAAAAGAAAGGGTAAAAGAATTTCCCATTGACGGCCCCCTTGTGCGGTCTATAATGAATTCACTGCCTTTTTTCTTGTGTTGGACTTCGCGAACCCCTCGTTTGATGAGTTGTTCCGCCTTGGATCCGCCTCTCCCTTGGACATTGGAAATTCGCAGGGTCTTGGTACCTTGATGGCAGGAGGTAAGATTCATTTTGCTTGACACCTATTTTTCAGTTTTTTATAGTCGATCCGCCGTAAGAAGCCGTCTTGACTTGCTCTTCGGCATTCCAGCACAGAAATCCCGTTCACCTGAAGTGGTACAGGAGGTTTTCCTCTCCTCGATGGATTCGTGCGGACAGAACCGCTTCGGCGCAGTTGCGGCCCGGTCGCGAAGTCGGTTCCGGCCTTGCGGTGGACGGCGTGCTGAAGCAACTCTCACATGATCTAAATACAGTCCCAAGAGCACCCGACAATGCTGGAGAATCTTTTAGTTCAGAGGAGCTCCTCTGTTCTCGATAAATGGTTTGATGCTGTTTTAGGCACCTACCCGCCCGACACCAAACGCTTCTTGAAAAAACAGAAAAACCGGTTCGCCAACCCGGTGGGGACCACCCTGTTCAAGGAAATGGAAGGTTTGTTCCGGGAGCTCCTCCGCGGGGACGATCTGGAGAAGGCCTCCGCCATCCTGGACAGGATCATCCGGATCAGGGCGGTTCAGGACTTTTCTCCGTCCGCGGCCGTAGGATTTTTGTTCTCCCTCAAGGACGTCATCCGATCCGCGATCGAGTCTGAATTGCAGAAGGGCGAGCTCCACGGCGAGCTGTATGAGCTGGACTCCAGGATCGACGGTCTGGCCCTTGTCGCCTTCGACATCTATATGCAGTGCAAGGAAAAGGTTTTCGACATCCGCGTGAGGGAGGCCAAGAGCCACGTCAACCGGCTCCTCCGAAAAGCGGAGCTGATTTGCGAGATCTCTGAAGAGGACCTCCGTCCGAAGCAGGAAAACGGCAACCCAACCGCAACATAAACCGAGATCATTCAGGGAAGAGGTAGTCGATGAATTTCATCATAAGCATTATCATTTCCTCCATCATCGTGGGCGTGCTTGTCCTCATCCCCCTGGCGGGGGTCTGGGCGCTGGGTCTGCACGCGCTCTTCGGGGTTGTGATCCCGTATCTGGCACTCGCCGCTTTTTTTGTGGGGATGGTCGCGCGTGTGGTCGGATGGGGCCGGTCCCCTGTGCCATTCCGGATCCCGACCACAGGCGGGCAGCAGTGGAGCCTGCCCTGGGTCAAACACAGCTACGTCGATAACCCCAAGAACACCGCGGGCGTGGTCATGAGGATGATCTTCGACGTCCTCCTCTTTCGTTCCCTTTTCCGGAACACGAAGCTCCAGTTCAAGAACGGCCCCAAGATCGGATACGAGTGGGAGAAGTGGCTCTGGGTGGCGGCCCTCGCCTTCCATTACTCGTTCCTGGTGGTGGTTTTGAGACACCTGAGGTTCTTCACCGAGCCTATCCCCGGGTTTGTGAAGCTGATCGAGCACCTGGACGGCTTTGTCCAGGCCGGTGTTGCGCCCTTCCCCGGGTTCATGGTCCCGGTGGTGCTGATCAGCGGCTTTATCCTGCTGGGGGCCGCGACTTTCCTCGTCCTGAGGAGGATCTTCGTTCCCCAGGTCGCCTATGTATCGCTTCCCGCGGACTACTTCCCCCTGTTCCTCATCACGGCCGTGGGCCTGAGCGGCGTCCTCATGCGATATCTCCTGAAGGTGGACATCGTGAAGGTCAAGGAGCTGACCATGGGGCTGGTCACCTTCCATCCGACGGTGCCGGAAGGGATCGGGGTCCTCTTCTATATCCATCTCTTTCTCGTGAGCGTGCTCCTGGCCTATTTCCCCCTCAGCAAGCTGATGCACATGGCCGGAATCTTTATGAGCCCCACGAGGAATCTCTCCAACAACAGCCGGTTTGTCCGGCATGTGAATCCCTGGAACTATCCGGTGAAGGTCCATACCTATGAGGAGTACGAGGAGGAGTTCAGGGACAAGATGATCGAGGCCGGATTGCCGGTGGAGAAGACGGACGAAGACAGCGGCGCAGAAAAGGCTGCCTAGAGAATAGCAAAGGAGTCGCCATGGCCAAGTTACCAAAGCCCGAAGAGCTTTCGAGATTCAGCCATACCCCGCCCCTCATGCGGGGATGGATGAACACGACCCCCGTGGAGATCAAGCCGGGGATCTTCTGCTATGCCGGGAAACCCGCGAACCTTCAATACCTCGGACTCCCCAATCCCAGGGACTGGTCGCCCACGGATGAGGACTGGAAGCTCCCCTCCAACTGGAAGGAGATCGTCCTCGAGGGGCTGAGGGAGAGGCTGGAGAAGTTCAGGTCCCTGAAGATCTTCATGGATATCTGCGTTCGATGCGGGGCCTGCGCGGACAAGTGCCACTTCTTCATCGGAGGGGGGGATCCGAAGAACATGCCGGTCTTGCGGGCGGAGCTCCTCCGATCCGTCTACCGGAAGGAATTCACCAAGGCCGGCAAGCTCCTGGGGATGTTTGCGGGCGCGCGGGAGCTGACCAGCGATGTCCTGAAGGAGTGGTGGTACTACTTCTTCCAGTGCACCGAGTGCCGCCGCTGCTCCCTCTTCTGCCCCTACGGCATCGACACGGCGGAGATCACGATCATCGGCAGGGAGCTCCTGAACCTGCTCGGGCTGAACACGGACTGGATCTCCGCGCCTGCCGCGAACTGCTACCGGACGGGCAACCACCTCGGGATCCAGCCCCATGCCTACAAGGACATGATCGACTTCTTCCTGGATGACCTCGAGGAGATCACGGGTGTCCGGATGGAGCCGACCTTCAACCGCAAGGGCGCCGAGATCCTCTTCATCACGCCCTCCGGGGACGTGTTCGCCGATCCGGGCACCTATACCTGCATGGGTTATCTCACCCTGTTCCATTATCTGCAGTCCATGGGCCTGGACATCACCTGGAGCACCTTTGCCTCCGAGGGCGGGAACTTCGGGTACTTCACCAGCCACGAGATGGCCAAGAGGCTGAACGCCAAGATGTATGCGGAGGCCAAGCGCCTCGGGGTGAAGTGGATCCTCGGCGGGGAGTGCGGCCACATGTGGAGGGTCATCAACCAGTACATGGACACCTTCAATGGTCCCGCGGATCACCTGGAGATGCCGGTGTCCCCCATTACCGGGACCAGGTTCGAGAACGCCGCCCAGACGAAGATGGTTCACATCACCGAGTTCACGTCGGACCTGATCAAGAACGGCAAGCTGAAGCTGGACCCGAGCCGGAACGACAACCTGGTCGTGACCTACCACGACTCCTGCAACACCTCCCGCGGCATGGGGCTTTTCGAAGAGCCCCGGTACGTCATCAGGAACACGTGCAACCATTTTTACGAAATGCCCGAGAACACCGTCCGGGAGCAGACCTTCTGCTGCGGGAGCGGGTCCGGGCTGAACGCGGGAGAGAACATGGAGCTGAGGCTCCGGGGGGGGCTCCCCAGGGCCAACGCGGTGAAATTCGTGAATGAGAAGCACGGGGTCAACATGCTGGCCTGTGTCTGCGCCATCGACCGGGCGGTCCTGCCCCCGCTCATGGACTACTGGGTGCCGGGCGTTGCGGTCACGGGCGTCCATGAGCTGGTGGGGAACGCGTTGATCCTGGAAGGGGAGAAGGAGCGAACCACCAACTTCAGGGGCGACCCCCTTCCGGGGATGGAGGAGGGGGAGGAGGAAGAAGAATAATGTATGACGGCGGCAAGATCATAGCGGGCCTGGTCATCGGTCTCGGGCTGTTTCTGTTTCCCTTCTACTACAATGCGGGGGAAGCCAAGAAGGTGCCGGATCCTGTGCTCACGGACAAGGCCAAGGCGGCCAAGGAGTGTATTTGGCCGAAGGAGTACATGAAGACGGATCATATGAAGGTGCTCGACGTCTGGAGAGAAGTGGTCGTGCGGGACGCCCAGAGGTACTACAAGGGCAGCGGCGACAAGGATTACTTCATGAGCCTTCAGGTGACCTGCATGGAGTGCCACTCCAACAAGAGCAAGTTCTGCGACCAGTGTCACGACTACCTGGGGGTGGACCCGTACTGTTGGGATTGCCACATCGCGCCTAAGGAGAATAATTGATGGCCATGGATCGAAGAGAATTCCTCAAGATAGCAGGAGCCGCCGCGCTCCTGGGGATAGGCGGGAAGGGGGCGTTCGAACTCCTGGCCCCCGGACAGGTGGAGGCCGCACTCAAGTCCGTTCCTCTCACGGCGGGGAGCAAGTGGGGGATGGTGATGGACCTGAGCAAGCTGGATGACCCGCTCATGGACAAGTGCGCCGAGGCCTGCCACCGGGTCCACAATGTCCCGAACCTCGGGAACCCCAAGGATGAGATCAAGTGGCTCTGGAAAGAGACCTACGAGCATACCTTCCCCGGCCAGGAACACGAGTACATGGCGGAGAAGTACCACGGCAGGAACGTCCTGGTCCTCTGCAACCACTGCACCAACCCGCCCTGCGCCAGGGCATGCCCCACCAAGGCCACCTGGAAGCGGTCGGACGGCATCGTGATGATGGACATGCATCGCTGCATCGGGTGCCGGTTCTGCATGGCCGCCTGCCCGTACGGGGCCAGGAGCTTCAACTGGGGGGATCCGCGGCTCGCGCCCAAGGAGCTGAACCCGATCTTCCCGAGCAACCCCGACCATCCCACGAGGACCAAAGGGGTGGTGGAGAAGTGCACCTTCTGTTCGGAGAGGATCGCGGCGGGGGAACTGCCCGCCTGTGTCGAGGCCGCCAACGAGGTGAGGCCGGGCGCCATCATCTTCGGAGACCTGGATGCCCCCGGATCGGAGATCCGAAAGATCCTACGGGAGCATTATTCGATCCGCAGAAAATCAGAACTGGGTACAGGGCCCAATATCTACTACATCGTATGAGGTGGTTATGCTTGAGAAGGCAATCAAGGGAAGTCAGGCATACTGGGGGTGGCTGCTCTGCCTCGTGATCATCATGGGGGCAGGGTTTGTCACGTATCTCTACCAGTTTTCCGAAGGGCTGAAGATCACGGGCATGAGCAGGGACGTCTCCTGGGGGTTCTATATCGGCCAGCTCACCTATTTTGTCGGGGTGGCCGCCTCCGGCGTGATGGTCGTCCTGCCATACTACCTCCATGACTTCAAGGCATTCGGCCGGATCACCATCCTCGGAGAGTTCCTGGCCGTCGCGTCCATCGTCATGTGCGGCCTCTTCGTCATGGTGGATCTCGGGAACATCCCCAGGATGCTGAACATCATCCTCTATCCGAATCCGACCTCGATCCTGTTCTGGGACATGATCGTGCTCAATACCTACCTCCTCCTCAACATCGTCATCGGCTGGAACGTCCTCAGCGCGGAGCGGAAGGGCATGCACTATCCCCAGTGGGTGAAGACCTTGATCTACATCTCCATCCCGTGGGCATTCAGCATCCACACGGTCACGGCCTTCCTGTATGCCGGTCTCCCGGGCAGGCACTACTGGCTGACCGCGATCATGGCGGCACGCTTCCTCTCCTCGGCCTTTGCCTCGGGGCCGGCCATCCTCATCCTGATCTGCATGATCGTGAGGAAGGTAAGCAAGTTCGACCCCGGCGAGGTGCAGATCCGGACCCTGGGCGGAATCGTCGCCTACGCCATGATCCTCAACGTGTTCTTCTTTCTCCTGGAGCTCTTCACCGCCTTTTACAGCCAGATCCCGGGCCACATGCACCCGATCGTCTACCTCTTTGCGGGGCTGGACGGGTATGACAAGCTCGTTCCCTGGATGTGGACGGCGGCCTTCTTCGGCATTGCATCGGTGGTGTTGCTGGTCATTCCTGCCGTGCGGCGGAACCTCCGGACCTTGACCATCGCCTGCGTCTGCGTGGTGATCGCCACCTGGATCGACAAGGGCTTCGGTCTCGTGATCGGCGGTTTCATCCCCAACCCCTTCGAGAGGGTGTTCGAGTACTGGCCGACGACGCCGGAGATCCTGATCAGCATGGGTGTGTGGGCTACGGGGTTCTTCATCCTCACCGTGCTCTACAAGATCACCGTCTCCGTCAAGGAGGAGGTGGCCGGCTAAGGGTATCCATGTACGAGAGACGGGCTTTTCCCGAACCGGGATAAGCCCGTTTTTCTTGCAGAAAAAACCCGCCGGTGTGGACTTGTAAGTTACAGAAAATGGGGTATAAAAAGCTTGACACCCCCATTTCCCTTTGTTAAAGATCACAAAAGTTGCTGTTTGGGAAAGTGCGGCCCCAGATCCGGGAGATGGGCGAAGGCCAGTCATTTCAATAAAATAGTGGAGGTGCAAGAAGATGGGATATGAAGTAACCGTGGATCCGGACAAGTGCGAAGGCTGTGAGGAGTGCGTAGAGGTTTGCCCCGTGGATGTCTACGAGATCCAAGACGGGAAATCCGTTCCGGTGAATGCAGAAGAGTGTCTGGGCTGTGAGAGTTGCGTGGAGGTCTGCGACCAGGAAGCGATCACGGTCACCGAGGTATAAAAACCAATTCCGGCGCACGAGAGAACGCCGCTCCGTCCAGGTGGGAGAGGCGTTTTTTTTTGTCGACAGAACATCGGTCCTGTAAGTCGCACAGGGCCTATTCTTTTGCAGGACTCATTGCTTTCCAAACAGGAAAGGCCGCTCCAACGAGCGGCCTTTCCGTTCTCCGGATCGCACCGTGCGCTTCGAAGGGCTACTTCGACTGGTGGCAATCGTTGCACTTCTTGTAAGGCGCTTCTTTGTCCTTCAGCTGTTTGTGGCAGGTCTGGCAGTTCTTGTGAAAAGCCGTCTGGAGTTTATCCGCACCCGCCTTCTTCTCTTCGGGGTCGTGGCAGGCGCTGCACTTCTGTACCGGGTCCCCCTCTTTCCAGACGTTCTTGCCGTCTTTGAAGACGTGATGGCATTCGTCGCATTTTACCTTGTAGTCTACAGAATGTTTCTTGTGAGTGAGTTTTACGGGCCCTTTCTTGTCGGACTTGTATCCCTTGTTTTCGATACTGATGACATCCGGGACATCCGCCGCAGTGAGGGCGCCCACAGCTAGAAAGATCAAGCCGGTGAAAATCGCCGCCATGATCAGCCTAAGCTTCGCCTTGTCCATCCCTTTACCGACCTCCTTTCATCCATCCTCATTTTGATCCTCGTCCTGCAAGGCAGGACATGTTTCTAAAACCGCCGGCTCCGCGTTCTCCATCGTCTGCGCCAAAACGACAGCTCGGGCGGAGAGAAATCTTGCGTTCGAAGCAGGAGATCTCCCCGCGCATTCCTTTGCAGGGCGCGAGGCCGAGATGGCATATTGTCTCTGGAAGGCGTCACTGGATATGGGGTGCAATATATTAAAATGGGTCGAAAGCTGTCAAGTTGTATGAGCCGGCGCGGGAAGAGAGAGGGTGAAAAGGCGCCATCCTGGCCTCATTCCTCTTTTTGGGAGGGCCGAAGGGATATGAAGTTGAGATGGGTAGAAAAGGGTGATAAAGAACCCTCTTCAAACCACGAGGGATCCAGCCATACACGAAAGGCCCATGTAAATGGAAAATGCGGCGACCGGTTTCCGCTCTCATCTCGGCCTGGCCCTCTTTCTCGCGGCGATCTTCTTCCAGAACTTCATCGCCCGGATCATCATCGCACCCCTCCTGCCGGCGATCGAGGCGGATCTGGGGCTCTCCCATGCTCAGGCGGGTTCGTTCTTTTTCCTGATGACGGCCGGATACTTCATCGCCCTGATGGGCTCGGGATTTTTCTCCTCCCGGTTTACCCACAGGGCGACCATCCTCGTCTCCGTCGGGCTTGTCGGGGCTGCCCTCTTACTGGTCGCGGCGAGCAGATCCCTCTGGACCCTCAGGGCGTCCCTTGTCCTCCTGGGGATGTCCACGGGCCTCTATCTTCCCTCGGGCATCGCCGCCCTCACACAGGCCCTGAACCCAAAGGACTGGGGGAAGGGACTGGCCATTCATGAACTCGGTCCGAATCTGGCCTTTGTGGCGGCCCCCCTGATTGCAGAGGTCTCCCTGGGGTGGTTTTCATGGCAGGGGATCCTGGCCCTTCTCGGAGCCGTGTCCCTGGTGCTCCTCTTGGGCTTCGCGCGATTCGGCAGGGGCGGGGATTTCCCGGGTCAGGCCCCAGGCGCGGCTTCCTTCGGCGCTCTCGCAGGGGATCCGCTCTTCTGGGTCATGATCGGACTGTTCGGCCTGGGGGTGGCCGGCTCCCTCGGCATCTATGCGATGCTCCCGCTCTACCTGGTGGTCGAGCAAGGGATGGAAGCGGGTTGGGCCAACACCCTCATAGCGCTCTCGAGGGTATCAGGACTTGGGACCGCCTTTGTTGCCGGATTTGCCTCCGATCGCTTCGGAGCCAGGCGGACCGTGTTCGGGGTCCTGCTGCTTACCGGGGCAACCACTGTCCTTCTGGGGGTCTCTCATCGGCCGTTCCTCACCTTCCTCGTGCTTCTTCAGCCCGCCCTCTCCACCTGCTTCTTTCCCCCGGCCCTGGCCGCGCTCTCTTCCATAGGTCTTCCCGTGTCGCGCAATGTGGCTGTCTCCCTGACGATCCCCCTGGCCTTTCTCCTCGGCGGCGGAGTCGCGCCGACCTTTATCGGAATGATGGGGGACGCGGGGCTGTTCAGCCTGGGGATTATGCTGGTCGGTGTTCTGCTCCTGGGCGGATCCCTCCTCACGCTGACGCTGCGGCGGGGCGAGGGGTGACCAACCTGAAGAAGGGGAGAAATGGGGGGACCGACGGGTCCTGAATCGACGAGGCTACCGCTCATTCACGTGAGCGATTACCTCCCGGCGAGGGAGCGGTCCTGGCCCCAGTCTCGGAGAGGGCACTCTTCGCACTTCGGGACCTTTCGGCAAACATCCTTACCGGTCCTCACGATCAGGGCATGGAATTCGTTGAAGAGCTGCGGGTCCGGTGGGAGGTTGTCCATGAACAGAGACTGGAGATCTTCGTAGGTGATCTGCTCGTCCACCATGCCGTGGCGGGAGAGAATACGGTAGGTGTACGCGTCCACGACAAAGAAGGGGGCGCCTGCCGCGTAAAGGAGGATGCTGTCGGCGGTCTCCCTGCCGATCCCGTTTACGGAAAGGAGCCTCCGCCTCAGTTCTTCCGGGGAATCCGCGGTCATCCGGTCGAGATCCCCCCCATAAGGCTCGATGATCAGCCGGATGAGGTTTTTGAGCCTCTTGGCCTTCACGTTGTAATAACCGGCAGGGCGGATCTCCTCGGCCAGCTCGGATAGGGGGCAGGATTCCAGTCCGCCGACCGAGAGCAGCCCCTTTCGCTTGAGGTTGCGGATCGCCTTCTCGACATTTTTCCAGTTCGTATTCTGGGTCAGGACCGCGCCGACGACGATCTCGATCTTCGTCTCCCCCGGCCACCAGTACTGCGGGCCGAACCGGTCGAAGAGGAGACGATACATCTCGGTCAGTCTCTGACCGGTCAGAGTATGCACGAGGGATTCATCGATCATTGGTCATCTATCACTTTTCGTTCATCCCTTGGAAGACGTCGCCGCGTTGTCCTGTTCAAGCGAGCAAACTGCAGGAGGGAATGCGGGCAATGGGCCGGGCTTGTCGATCCAGCCGAAGGCATAAATGATAAATGCGAAATGACAAATGATCAATGACAATTGACACCCGGGCGAAGATACTCTACCTTATTAAGTTCAGATGTCGACGAGTGAGGGCGGGCCGGGGACCTCTGAACGCAGTCCGCCTTTTTATTTTATCCAGAAGAGCCGGTTCGAGGGCCGCTTCTCCATGTCTCCAGCGCCGAAATTGGAAAAGACGAGAAATTTAGGCATCATCGCCCATATCGATGCGGGAAAGACGACCATCACCGAGCGCATTCTCTACTACGCGGGACGTGTCCACAAGATGGGTGAGGTCCATGACGGTGAAGCCACGATGGACTGGATGGTGGAAGAGAGGGAGAGGGGGATCACCATCACCTCCGCGGTGACCTCCGTCCTCTGGAAGGGCCACAACGTAAACATCATCGACACACCCGGGCACGTGGACTTTACCGTGGAGGTGGAACGGTCGCTGAGGGTCCTGGACGGGGCGATCGGCGTCTTCTGCGCGGTCGGGGGGGTGGAGCCCCAGTCGGAAACCGTGTGGCACCAGGCCGACCGGTACAAGGTCCCCAAGATCGCGTTCATCAACAAAATGGATCGGATCGGAGCCGACTTCTATCGTGTTGTGGACATGATCCGGAATCGCCTTGGCGCCCATCCTCTGATCGTGCAGCTCCCTTGGGGCGCTGAAGACGGCTTCATGGGCGTGATCGATCTCCTGAAGATGAAGGCCGTCGCATGGCAGGAGGAGAGCCTGGGCGCCGAGTATCAGGAGACGTCGATCCCCGAAGAGCTCATGGAGGAGGCTTCCCGCCACCGGGAGGCGCTGATCGAGTCCCTGGCCGAGCACGATGACGCCATCATGGAGAAGTACCTCTCGGAGACCCCCATTGAAGTCGTGGAGCTCAAGCAGTCCATCCGGGCTGCGACGGTCGCACTGAAAGGGGTCCCCATCCTGTGCGGTGCAGCCCTGCGGAACAAGGGCATTCAGCCGCTACTGGACGGGATTACGGATTTCCTCCCCTCCCCGGTGGAAGTTCCCCCGATCAGCGGACACCATCCGGAGACGGGCAAAGAGGAAGCGCGGCCTACCAGGCCGAAAGGGCCCCTCTCGGCCCTGGCCTTCAAGGTCATGATGGACCAGGGGAGGAAGATGACCTATGTCCGCATCTACTCCGGGTCGGTCAAGGCGGGCGACACGGTCTACAATCCAGGCAAGAAGGCCAAGGAGAAGCTGGCGAGGCTCCTCAGGATGCACTCCAACAAGAGGGAGAGGATCGACGATGCCTCCGCCGGGGATATCGTGGCCGTCATGGGCCTGAAGCTCACCACCACCGGGGATACCCTCTGCAGCGAGGATCATCCCATTCTCCTGGAGCCCATCCCCTTCAACACCCCCGTTATCACCATGGCTATCGAGCCGAAACGGGTCCAGGACGAGTCCAGGCTGATGGACGCCCTCGCCAAGCTTGCGGAAGAGGACCCGACGTTCCGGTTCAAGATCGACGAAGAGACAGGCCAGACCGTGATGTCCGGGATGGGGGAGCTGCACCTGGAGATCATCGCCGAGCGGATAAAAAGGGAGTTCTTCGTCGAGACCAACCAGGGCAAACCCCAGGTCGTGTATCGTGAGACGATCCAGAAGAGGGTTCGGCACGAAGAGGTCTTTCAGAAGGATCTCGGAGGCCAGCAGCATTTTGCAGCGGTGAAGATCGAGCTTTCTCCGCTCCCGAGGGGTGTCGACAACCGCTTCACAGACCGTTGCGACAACCCGAACCTCACGCCGGAAATGCTGGCCGCCATTCGGGAAGGGATCGAAGAATCGGCCACAAGCGGGGTGCTGATGGGGTATCCGGTCATCAATGTGGAGGCCGGTCTGCTGGACGTTCAAATCCACGAAACCTACTCCGATGAGATGGCCTTCCGGATTGCGGCCTCCCTCGCATTCCGAAACGGCTGCATGCAGGCGGACCCCATGATCCTCGAGCCCGTGATGAAGGCGGAGATCCTCATCCCCGAGGAATTCATGGGGGAGGTCATCGGAGACCTGAACACGAGACAGGGGAAGATAGAACAGATCGCCAGCCGGGGCCCGTTCCAGGTCCTCACCGCCACTGTGCCGCTCTCGAAGATGTTCGGCTATTCCACGGCCCTCCGCTCCGTCTCCCAGGGGCGGGGCACCTTCACCATGCAGTTCAGCCACTTCGACAAAGTATAAGAGAAATTGCGCCACGAAGTCAGAAGACACGAAGGGAAGATGTGATCTTCTTGGTGTCTTGGTGTCTTCGTGGCGGGATTGCTTCCCTCCGGCGTTGACTTAAGGCACCTCCAGGAAATAAACTGGACCGGAACGCCATGGCCATCTACCTGCCCAATCCGCTCAAGAGTCTGGACCCGGCCCATCGACGGATTGTTCTCCTTTCCTTCGGTGCGCTGTTCGTCATCCTGGTTTTCATCCTGCTCGGCACCGGATTGTTCTGGATCAGCCCGGCCGGAAAGGGGACGGAGACCCAGGTTGTCACCGTGGCGGAAGGGGAGCACCCTGGGCAGGTGGCGGAGGACCTTCATCGAAGAGGGATCATCACCAGCAGAAGAGTCTTCATGCTCTGGGTCAGGGTCCTGGGCCTGGGGAAGCGGATCAAGGCCGGGGAGTACGCGCTGAATCCGGGGATGTCGCCGGCGGAGATCCTGGAAAGACTCACCAAGGGGCTTATCCTCACGCACCCCGTCACCATCCCGGAAGGCTACACGCGAATGCAGATCGCAACCCTTTTTGAAGAGAAAGGGCTGGCGGAAAGGGAGCAGTTCCTTGCCCTCACCCGGGACCTTGAACTCCTGAAGCGATACGGGATTCCGGGGCAAAGCATGGAAGGGTATCTGTTTCCGGACACCTACCACTTCGGGAAGGGAGTCTCGGTCCATACGATCGTGGATACGATGGTGAAACGGTTCTTACAGCTTTCATCGTCGTTGAGGAAGACCGCCGAAGCATCCGGGTTGAAAATGGAGGAAGTGGTGATCCTTGCCTCGATCGTCGAGAAGGAGACCGGCCTTGGAGAAGAGCGGCCGATCATCGCCTCCGTCTTCCTCAACCGCATGAAGAAGGGAATGCGCCTCGAAAGCGATCCTACCGTCATCTACGGTTTGGAAAACTTTGACGGGAACCTCAGGAAAAAGGACCTGCTCCAAGGGACCCCGTACAACACCTATGTGATCCAGGGTCTCACACCGGGGCCCATATGCAATCCGGGGCTGGATTCGATCAAGGCGGTGCTCTCCCCGGCGAAGACGGATTATCTCTACTTTGTCTCCCGGAATGACGGTTCTCACCATTTCTCAAAGACCCTGGCCGAACACAACCGCGCCGTCGAGATATACCAGAAGAAGAAAGCCCCTCCGCCCTCCCGAAAACTTTCTTGACAGCCTGGAACTGTATACAGTATACAAAAACTGTCTTTATCACCACGTGTTCGCTGCATCCCGGAAGAGAAGATCTAGTCCCCCGAGTCGCAAACAACCACAGCCCCTCGCATGAAACCTTCAATGGAGGAACCTGATGGACCTTTTCAAGAACCTCACCGTCCTTTCCCTTGAGCAGGCAACGGTTCTCCCCTACCTCACCTTTCGTCTTGCGCAGGACGGGATGCAGATCTACCGCCTGGAGCACCCGGTCTATGGAGACCCGAACCGGATGATCGGAGAAAACGTCCTCAAAGAAGAGAGGATGAATTCCTATTTTCTCTGCATCAATTCCGGAAAGAAAGGGCTGACCCTGGACCTCGGTGCACCGGAGGGTCAGGAGATCTTCAAGTCCCTGCTCACGAAGTTGAAGGTCGATATCTTTGCCACCAACCAACTGCCGAAGAACTACAAGAAGCTGGGTATCGATTACGACAGCATAAAGGCGGTGAAGCCCGACATCATCTGGTTGGGCCTGACCGGGTTCGGCCCGGACAGCAATGAGGCTGCGTATGACCCGATCCTGCAGGCGCGGAGCGGTCTGATGGAGCTGACCGGGGAAGCCCATGGAGACCCGCAGGTCATGGGCATACCGCTGCCCGACATGGGGTGCAGCGTCCACGCCTACGGCGCCGTGATGAAGGCCCTCTTCCAGCGGCAGGCCACGGGAGAAGGTTCGTGCATCCATGTCTCCATGTTCGAATCCTCGGTTTCCTGGCTGACCGTCCCCATCACCATCTCCACGACTTTTGGAAAGAGCATCAGCCGGAGGGGGAATACCCACGAGTTCTTCTGCCCGGTCTCTGTGTACAAGACCGGCAACGGCTTCGTCTACGTGGCGGTGGGAAACGATCGACAGTGGAAGTCGATGGTCTCCGAGGAGATCTTCAAGTCTCTGGACAGGCCGGAGTACGAGAAAAATGCCGGGCGGATCGGGGACGTCGCGAATCTGAACCGGGCCATCAATCAGATAACCGAGAGACACACCAGCGAGGAGCTGATCGAGCTGTTCAACCGTATCACCGTGCCCATCAGCAAGATCAAGGCGGTCCCCGATGTGGCGGCCGATCCGCTGGTCGAAAGGAGGCTGCTCTACTCGCAGGATCCCAGAACCGGCTTGAGGCTCACCCTGGCTCCCCCGCCCGTGATGACGCCGCATCTTGAGAAGTCCAGGCGCGAAATGTCGTTCCCGCCCCGTTTCGGGGAGCACAACCAGGAGATCTACGGCAAGACCCTGGGATACTCTCAGGCCCGGCTCGCCTCCCTGCAGGAGAAGAAGGTGATCTGAGCGGGGCCGGATGAAGGAAGGAGACCGGGCTATGAACATCGTCGTGCTGGTGAAGCAGGTTCCCGACACCACGGAAGTCAAGCTGGATCCAAAGACGGGGAATCTCATTCGGGAAGGGGTCGAGAGCATCATCAATCCCGATGACAGGCATGCGCTGGAGGCGGCGGTCCGGATCCGGCAGGAGCAGGGGGGCAAGGTTACGGCCCTTTCCATGGGGCCGGCCCAGGCCGTCGACGCCGTTTCCGAGGCCATGGGGATCGGCGCGGATGAGGGGGTCCTTCTCACGGACCGCGCCTTTGCAGGGGCGGACACGTGGGCCACTTCGACGACGCTCGGCAAGGCCATCGAGAAGATCGGACAGGTCGACCTGGTCCTCTGCGGCAGGCAGGCGATCGACGGGGACACGGCGCAGATCGGGCCTCAGGTCGCGGAGTACCTGGGTGTGCCGCAGGTCACCTACGTGTGCGACATCGAGGAGGTCCGAGAGGGCAGCGTCACGGTCAAGAGGCGTCTCGAGGACGGGTACGAGAGGATCCAGTGCACCCTGCCGGCGTTGCTCACGACCGTCGGCGAGCTGAACAGCCCCCGGTTTCCAAGGGTGGACCTGCTGATCGACGCCTGCGGGGAGAAGGCCCGCATCCGCACCTGGGACGCGGCGGATCTCGGGCTTCAGACGAGGGATGTGGGGCTCGAGGGGTCGCTCACGAATGTGATCAAGACCTTTGCCCCCAAGGTCCAAAGACAAGGGGAGATCCTGGAAGGCGATCCGAGGACGGCGGCGAAGAATCTGGTGGGGAAGCTCAGGGAAAAGAGGTTGATATAGGAAAAAGGCGGAAAACGGAAGAAAGAGCGAGGTCGGGAAGGGCGACCGCGATCTGAAGGATAGGACGAAGAGGTTTGCGCTTAAGATCATCCGTCTGGTTACTTCCCTCCCCGCGAATCGCGTGGGGAATGTGGTTGGGGGGCAGGTGCTCAAGGCCGGAATCTCCATTGGGGCAAACTACCGCGAGGCCCTGAGAGGGAGGTCGAAAACAGAGTTCATTTCCAAGATCGGGATCGTCGAACAAGAGTCGGATGAGACCCTTTACTGGCTGGAGTTGATAGAGGAATCAGGTTTGAGTACGGGAAAGTTCATCGATGAACTGATGGCGGAAGCGGATGAGCTGGTCTCGATATTCACGGCAATGGGGCGGAACGCCAAACGCTGATTCCACCTAATTGGAAAACGGAAGCGAGTGAGGCGGCTATGTTATAGGCCGTAGTGGACGGGAAGCGAACCAGATTCCGCCTTCCGCTTTCCGACTTCCCACTTCTCTCTTTGGGGGCCCTTATGACCGTCTGGGTAGAGATTGACCTCTGTAACGGATGCAAGCGATGTCTCAAGGCATGCCCCTATGGGGCGGTCGAGATCACGGGGGGGAAGGCCCATATCCGGGAACGGTGCACATCCTGCGGGGCCTGCCTGCAGGTTTGCAGGGAGCATGCCCTTCAGACGGACGCAAAGCCGAAAGAGATCCCGGACTTCCGCGACCGGCAGGGAGTCTGGGTGTTTGCGGAGCAGAGGGACGGGGAGCTGGTCCGCGTATCGCTGGAGCTCCTGGGGAAGGCGCAGTCCCTTGCAGCGGAACTGAAGCAGGAGGTCTCCGCCCTCCTCCTGGGCTTCCATGTCTCCGGACTGGCGCCGGCCCTGATCGAGCATGGGGCGGACAGGGTCTACCTCGCCGACGACAGGCTCCTTGAGAGTTACAGGACCAATGCGTACACCGGGGTCATCGCGGACCTTGCAGAGGAGCACAAGCCCAACATCCTCCTGATGGGCGCTACCCATATCGGGCGCGATCTGGCGCCCAGGGTATCCAGGCGGATCGGTGTTGGGTTGACCGCCGACTGCACCGAGCTGAGCATCCACCCCGAGGAAGGGATCCTTCTCCAGACGCGGCCTGCATTCGGCGGGAATGTCATGGCCACCATCGCAAACCGTTACTCGAGACCCCAGATGGCAACGGTACGACCCGGCGTCATGGAGGCGGTCCGCAGACCCGGATACAAGGGCGCGGTCATCCACTGCAGCGTGGGCGTGGCGGAGAGGGAGACAGGCACCAGGGTGCTGGAAAGGGTGCGCGAAAGCAGGAAGCGCGTCAACCTCTCGGAGGCCAGAATCATTGTGGCCGGGGGCAGGGGCGTCGGAGACGCAAAGGGGTTCAGGATCCTGGAACAGCTTGCGGCCGTGCTGGGAGGGGAAGTGGCAGGAACCCGTGTGGCTGTGGAAGAGGGCTGGATCCCTTCCGATCGTCAGGTGGGGCAGACGGGGCAGTCCGTTCGGCCCGAGGTCTACATCGCCTGCGGTGTGTCCGGGGCCATTCAGCACAGGGCGGGCATGTCCGACTCGCGCTATATCATTGCCGTGAACAAGGACCGCCGGGCCCCCATCTTCCAGGTGGCGGACTGGGGCATCGTGGGCGACCTGCATGACGTGGTCCCGGCGATGATCGAGGAGTTGAAGGGCAAGACAGGGTAATTTGGTTTGCTCGGTTTTTCTGGTTTCTCTAGGTCACCGAAAGAAACGAAACAGACGGGATAAACCATAGAAACGGAAGGCATGCTTGCGACGCCTTCCTGAGGGGAAATCATGTTGCGTTCCAATGCGGAAGACCTGGTGCGAAAGACCATGGCCCGGTTCGTGGATACGGAACTCCTCCCCAGGGCCCAGGAGATCGACCGGAAGGGGGAGTTTCCCCGGGAGATCTTCCTGGAGATGGCCAAAATGGGCGTCTTCGGCATCCGCTACCCGAAGAGCCGCGGGGGCTCCGGCGGAAGCACGACCCTATACTGCATCATCTGCGAAGAGCTGGCGCGGGGGCTGATGAGCGCAGCCGCGGCCACGGCCATGCAGTGCCTCATGGGAACGAACTTCCTCTTTCACTTCGGCACGGAAGAGATGCACAAGGAGTTTTTCCTGCCGGCCATGAGAGGGGAGAAGATCGCATGCTTCTGCCTGACCGAGCCCGAGGCCGGGGGCGATCTGGGGAGCGTCAGCACGCTGGCTGCCCCCACTGCAGACGGGTACGTAATCAATGGGCTCAAGACCTGGGTGACCAATGGCCCTGCGGCGAGCTTCTATACGGTCCTTTGCCAGACCGATCCGGCCAAGAAGCTGAGGGGGCTCAATTTCTTCTTTGTCCCGAGGGAGAGTCCCGGAGTGTCGGTGAGCAAACCCTTTGACCTCCTCGGCACCCGCACCACGCCGATCTGCGAGCTTTCCCTGACCGATGTAAGGATCCCCTCCCATTACATGCTAGGCCAAGAAGGCCGCGGCACCGACAACCTGCTGGGGATCCTCTCCGAGATCAGGACCATGACCGCTGCGCTAGGGCTCGGCCTTGTCCGCGCCGCCCTGCATGACTGCATTCAATATGCCCACGAGAGGGTGGCCTTCGGGAAGCCGATCGGCTCCTACCAGCTCATCCAGGCAAAAGTGGCCGAGCTTGCCGTGGACATGGAGGCGGCGAAGCTGCTGACCTACAGGGCCACCCACATGATCGACGAAAAGATCTCATGCCTGCCGCAGGCCAGCATGGCCAAGTACTTTGCGACGGAGGCCGCCTGCAAGGCAGGGGACTATGCGACTCGGATCTTCGGGGCCTACGGATATTCCATGGAGTACACTGCCCAGCGCTATTACAGGGATAATCGCTTCCTACTCTACGGAGGAGGGACCCACGAGGTCCTTCTGCCGAACATCGCGCGCTGGGTCGGACTGTAGGAGCGTATGCGAGGAGATAGACCATCCCGGAAGGCGAGCCCCCCTTTGCTGGGGGCGTTACCCGGCAGGAAGCCGCTGGGCCAGCACGTGTTCGAGAACCTGAAGCAGGCCATCATCAAGGGCCAGGTGGCCCCCGGGGACAGGCTGGTGGAGAGCCGGATCGCAGAGGCCATGGACATCAGCCGGACGCCGGTCCGGGAGGCCATCCACAAGCTGGAGCGGGAGGGGCTTCTGAAGAGGCTCCCGCGCGGCGGCTTCACCGTCGTGAGCCTCACCCGGGAGGACATCGAGGAGACCTTCGGGATCCGATGCGTGCTGGAGAGCTATGCCGCCCGGCTGGCCGCAATCAACCACAGGGAGGAGGAACTGAAACCCCTCGAGGAAAAGATCCGGGAGTTCCAGAAGTGCCTGGACAAGGGCAGAATGGATGACCTGCCGAGGATCAATACGTCTTTTCACAACCTGCTCTACGGTCTCTGCAGGAGCCCCAAACTGATCAAGATGATCAGCGATCTCCGGGATCAGATCTACCGCTTCAGGAGGATCATCCTGAACGTGGAGTCCATGGCCAAGGTCAGCAACCAGGACCACCGCTTGATGCTGGAGGCCATGCGAAACCGCGACCTCGCAAAGGTGGAAACCCTGGTGCAGGAACACATCATGCGGGGCAAGGAGATCGTCCAGAAGGAGTTTGAGAAGAGGTCCAGGGGGTTTTGAGCCCACGAGTCTTCCGTGTTCAGGGGTTCAGAGTTCAGTTGAGCCGAAGGAATCGCAACCGGGAGGTTGCTCCTGCAGAATGAAAGAAATACTTCGGTGAGCACGGAATAGAATGAGCCGGGGGAACCCCATTGGAAGGGGGAAGTCGGAAAGCGGAAGGCGGAATCAGGAAGAACGAATAAGCATATAGCGGTCGACCGTAGGATGGGTGGAGCGAAGCGAAACCCATCGACTCCGAAGTGGAGCATGTTATGGTGGAAAAGAGGATCAGGGTTCTCCTTGGGAAACCCGGGCTGGATGGACATGACCGGGGTGCAAAGGTGGTTGCCCATGCCTTGAAGGATGCAGGGATGGAGGTCATCTACACGGGCCTTCATCAGACCGTCCCCGGCATTGTGAAACAGGCGGTGCAGGAGGACGCGGACGTGATCGGGCTCTCCATCATGTCCGGGGCCCACATCCCGATCTGCAGGAAGCTGATGGACCTCCTGCAGAAGGAAAGCGCCGGCGACGTCCTGGTCGTGGTGGGCGGCGTGATCCCCAACCGGGACATCCCTCTCCTCAACGATATGGGTGTCCGGGGAGTATTCCCTGGCGGGACCCGTTTCGACGAGATCGTCGGCTTCATCCGGGAGAATGTGCGGAAGGAAAGAATGTGAATGTCCAATGTCCAGGTAGGACAAATGCCAAGTGACAAGTGTCCATTGCCCAATGCCCAATGAAAAATGACCGATGACAAAGGATCAATGACAAGAGGTCGTCATGGGAGTAGCCACCTACAAGAAGGACGAAAAGGATGCCATCCAGGAGGTGACCCTCCAATCCGGCATCAAGATCAAGCCTGTGTACACGCCGGAGGACCTGCAGAGGGTCGGGTTCGACTACCACGAGGACCTGGGTGATCCCGGCGAATATCCCTTCACCCGCAGCATCCATCCGCTGGGCTATCGAAGCAGGAACTGGACCACGCGCCAGTACACGGGTTTCGGCACACCGGAGCAGAGTAACGAGCGCTTCCAGCTGATGATCTCCCACGGCCAGACAGGGCTGAACGTCGCGTTCGACCTGCCTACCCAGATGGGGTATGACTCGGACGACCCCATGGCGGAGGGTGAGGTGGGGCGCGTGGGGATGGCCGTGGACTCCCTTCGCGATTTCGAGGTCGCCTTCAAGGATATCCGGCTGAACCGGATCGGGACCGGCCTCACCATCAATGCCATCGCCTCCATCATGCTTGCGATGTATCAGGCCGTGGCCGAGAAGTACGGGTACAGGAAGGAGGAGATCTCCGCCACGCCCCAGAACGACATCCTCAAAGAGATGGTCGGGAGGGGCGCATGGATCTACCCGGTAGAGCCGGCCGTGCGGTTGATCGGCGACACGATCGAATATGCGATGAAGGAGCTTCCCCGATGCAACCCGGTCTCGGTGTGCGGCTACCATATCCGGGAGTCCGGCTGCACGCCCGTTCAGGAGATCTCCTATGCATTCGAGATCGCCTTCGCCTATCTCGACGAGGTCATCAGGAGGGGCTTCAAGGCCGAGCAGTTCGTGGGGGGGTTCACCTTCAACCTGAACATCTATGGGAACCTCTGGGAGACCGTGGCCAAATTCAGGGCCGCACGCAAGATGTGGGCCGAGCTGCTGCGGGAGCGGTACGGTGTCCAGGACAGGAAGGCCCTCTTCCTCAGGGGGATCTTCGGCGGAGGCGGCTCGGGCATGACCAAGCAGCAGCCCGAGAACAACATCGTCCGGGGCGCCTATTATGCCCTGGCCGCTGCGCTCTCCGGTGCCCAGACCACGGCCTTGTGCTCCTTCGACGAGGCCTACACCATCCCCACGGAGAGGGCCGCGCTCCTCTCTCTCCGGACCTTTCAGATCCTCATGGATGAGATCGGACTGAGGGACACCGTGGATCCCCTTGCGGGGTCCTATTTCATGGAGACCCTGACCAAGGAGATGGAACTGAAGATCCGGGAGGAGATGGAGAAGATCGAGAAGATGGGCGGCATGGTGGAGGCCGTTGCCTCCGGCTATGTGCAGAGGGAGGTGGCCAGGCAGGCCTACGAGTACGAGAAGCGGCTCCAGGAAGGAAAGGTGATCAAGGTCGGCGTGAACAAGTACACCGAGGGCGTCGACATGGAGGTGGAACTCCACGAGTACAACGAGGAGTGGGCTCAGGATCAGATAGGCCGCCTCAAGGAGCTCAAGCGCACCAGGGACAGCAAGGCCGTGGCCGAAGGTCTGAAGGCCCTGGAGAAGGCCGCCGTCGAAAAGAAGAACGTCATGCCCTTTCTGGTGGAGTGCTGCAAGGACTACGCTACGGTGGGTGAAATGGCCAACGTATTCAGGCAGGTGTTCGGGGAGCACAGGGAGCCGAGCATCTTTTGAGATAGCCACGAAGTCACAAAGACACAAAAAGGAGTACTTGAACCTTGCGACTTGGTGTCTTTGTGGCAGATCTTGATGGATCACCTGAAACAAACGACCCAAAACCAACCGGTACAAGGAGGTGAACGACGCGGCTCAGGGAAACGGATCAACATGGCTTCTAACCAGAAGGAGGGACAAGAGATGAGGAGTAGGACAGCACTTTTGATGGCAGGTCTTTTCTGTGCGTCCATGTTTCTTTTCGTCGTGCCGGCCCAAAGCGTGGCCGCTGACGCAATCAAGTTAACTTACGCCAATTTTCCGCCTGCACCGACTTTCCCCTGCGTCCAGATGGAAAGGTGGAAAAAGGAGGTCGAGAAGCGCACCGGCGGCAAGGTAGCGGTCCAGACCTTTCCGGGAAGCACCCTACTCGATGCCAAGAACATGATGGACGGCGTCATTGCCGGACAGGCGGATATCGGCAACCTCTGCATGGCTTACCAGCCGGGCCGCTTCCTCGTGACCAATGCGACGGGCCTGCCGCTGAACTTCCCGAATGCCAGGGTGGCCAGCCTTGTTCTTTGGGACCTGTACGAGAAGTACAAACCCGAGGAGTTCGCGAAGGTGAAGGTCCTGGCCATGTTCGCCTGCGCCCCTTCCAACATCATGTCCAAAAAACCGGTGAGAAGCCTGGCTGACCTGAAGGGGTTGCCTCTCCGGGCATCCGGCGGCGCAGCGGAGATCCTCAAGGCCTGGGACGTCAATGTGGTTGGGATGCCCCAGTCCGATGTGCCCGAGGCCCTCCAGAAGGGGGTAATCCAGGGACAGTTTTCATCCCTGGAGGTCATGAAGGACTTCAAATATGCCGAGACCTGCAAGTATGTGACGATGACGGACACCGTCATCTATCCGTTTGCCGTGGTCATGAACATGGATTCCTGGAAGAAGCTCCCCAAGGATGTGCAGAAGGTGATGGACGACATGCGTGTGGAGCAGTCCGAGTGGACGGGTGTTTACATGGACAACCATGTGAAGGACGCCATGCAGTGGTCCAAGGAAACCCACAAGGTGGAGGTGATCCAGCTTCCCGCCGAAGAGAAGGCAAAGATGGACAGACTGGTCGCCCCCATCACGGAGAAGTGGGTTGCGGATGCGAAGGCCAAAGGACTGCCCGCGGATGCCATCCTGGCCGACATCAAAGCTTCTGCCAAGAAACATTCCAAATAGAAGGCCGGGTGCGAAGACCCGAGATGCGGGTTGCGGGTCCTGCAGACCCGCAACCCGAGACCCGGATCAGGCTATACTGAAGGTTCATCTACACCGGAGTTGCCCGATGGAGCTTCTAGAGCGGATTACAAGGGTATTGAACCATGTTCTGCTTTGCATTGCAGGCCTGTTTCTGGTGGCCATGGTCGTCCTTACGTGTGCGGACATCATCTGCCGGTCCGTGTGGGTGCCGATCCTTGGCAGCGTAGAGCTGGTGGCCCTGTTCGGGTCCGTTGTGACGGCCTTTGCCCTGGGCTACACCCAGATGAGAAAGGGCCACACCTGGGTGGACGTACTGATCATCATGTTCCCGGAAAGGGTCAAGCGGGTTCTGAGTGCCGTCAACAGCCTGGTGTGCTTGTTTTTTTTCGCGATGGTGGGATGGCGGATCACCGTCTGGTCGACCACCCTGCTCAACACGGGTGAACTGACCGAAACGCTGAGAATGATTTACTACCCCTTTTCCTATGCCGTGGCCTTTGGTTGCGCAGTTCTCGGCCTCGTCTTCCTGACGGACCTCGTCAGATCCCTTATGCCCCGAAAGCAGGAGGGCTGAAGATGAGTCCTGAAATGGTGGGGATCTCGGGCGTGATCTTACTCCTCCTGGTTCTCTTCCTCCTCGGCATGCCCGTGGGCTTCGCCATGGCGGTAGTGGGGTTTTTGGGGTACTGGCACACGGTTTCATTCAACGCGGCCATGAGCATGGTGGGCGCCGACATCTGGTCCACTTTTTCTTCCTACGGCCTGACCGTCATTCCCCTCTACATCTTCATGGGCTACCTTGCCTTCAACTCCGGAATAGCGGAACGGCTCTATACGGCGGCCTACCAATGGGTGGGACACTGGCCCGGGGGCCTTGCCATCGCCACCATAGGCGCGGACGAGCTCTTTGCAGCGATCTGCGGCTCGAACACCGCAACCGCGGCCACCATGGGAACGGTGGCCCTGCCGCAGATGAAAAAATACAACTACGATGCGCGATTGAGCGCGGGTACGGTCGCCACCGGCGGCACCCTGGGGGTGATCATGCCGCCGAGTGTGGTACTGATCATCATCGGACTGCAGACGCAGCAATCCATCGCGGATCTCTTTCTCGCGGGAATTCTGCCCGCCATGCTGCTGGGGCTGCTTTTCGTGGTCACCATCCTGACCTTGTGCCGGGTCAGACCGGAATACGGCCCGCCCGGTCCCCGGACCACCTTCAAGCAGAAGATGGGGTCTTTGCCGGGGATCCTGGAGGCCCTTGCCATCTTCATCCTTGTGATCGGCGGTCTCTACACAGGATTTTTCACGCCCACGGAGGCGGGTTCCTTCGGCGTGCTGGCGACCTTCCTGGTCAGCACGGTCACCCGGAAATTCACCTGGGGAGGCCTGATCGCTTCCCTGAGAGACACCCTCTGGATCTCCTGCATGTGTTTCTTCCTTGTGACCGGGGCGACCATCTTCGGCCGGTTTCTCGCGGTCACGCGCCTTCCGTTTGCGGTGGCCGAGTTTGCGGCGCAGCTTCCGGTCTCGCCTTACCTCGTTCTTACGATGATCCTGCTCATCTACGTCATCGGAGGGTGCGTCATGGACGCCCTCGGTTTCCTGGTGATCACGATCCCCATCTTCTTCCCACTGGGGGAGGCGCTGGGGTTCCACCCCATATGGTTCTCCATCATCCTCACCATGGTCACGACCCTGGGGGCCATCACGCCGCCTGTAGGCGTCAACATCTACGTGGTGAAAGCGCTGGCTCCCGACGTGCGCCTGAGCGACATCTTCAAGAGCGTGAGTTTCTTTGTCATGGCCTCCGTGGCGGCGATGGTCCTCTTGACCCTTTTTCCGGAGATTGCCCTTGTTCTTCCCAGCCTGCTGCACAGATAATGCGAGGTGACAAGCGTCATGAGAAATTCGTTCATGCCCCCTGTATCGACCCGAGAACAGCTGAGTGACCTCCAGCTCCAGGGGCTCCGGTGGACCGTCAGGCACGCTTATGAGGGCTCGCCGTTCTACAGGAAGAGGCTCGATGAAGCGGGAATCAGGCCCGGCGATATCGGGGGTCTGGGCGATCTGAGCCGTCTTCCCTTCACCACCGCAAAGGACCTGCAGGAGGGGTATCCCTACCCGCTTCTCTCCGTGCCCTTTGAGAAGGTGGTGAGGATCCATGCCTCCTCCGGCACCACCGGGAAGAGGAAGGTGCTGTGCTATACGCAGAAGGACATCGACGACTGGACCCACTTCTTTGCCCGCTGCTACGAGATGGCGGGGCTGAGCAGGGAAGACCGGGTGCAGATCTGCGTGGGATACGGCGTGTGGACGGCCGGGATCAGTTTCCAGATGGGGTGCGAGAGATTTGGGGCCATGGCCATCCCGGCCGGCCCGGGAAACCTGGACATGCAGTGCCGTTTTCTGGTGGATATGCAGACCACCGTGATGTGCTGCACCGCCTCCATGGGGCTCCTCATGGCCGAAGAGGTCCACCGCCAGGGCATCCGGGACAAGATCCGTCTGAAGAAGATGATCTTCGGCTCCGAGCGTTCGAGCGACGCCATGAGGGAAAGGATCCGGGAACTCCTCGGTCTCGATCACATGTTCGACATCCCCGGCATGACCGAGCTCTACGGGCCGGGGACGGGCCTCGACTGCATCCATCACCAGGGGATCCACTACTGGGCCGATTACTACATCCTGGAGATCCTGGACCCGGAGACCCTCCAGCCCGTTTCCGAGGGAGAAACCGGCGAAATGGTGGTGACGACCCTCAGGAAGGAGGCGGCGCCGCTCATCCGCTACCGGACCAGGGACCTCACGCGGTTGGTCCCCGGAGACTGCCCTTGCGGCTCGGTGCTGCCCAGGCACGATCGGCTCCTCGGCCGGTCGGACGACATGATCATCTTCCGGGCGGTCAACATCTATCCGGGCCAGATCGACCATGTGCTTTCGCGCATCGAGGGGATCGGGAGCGAGTATCAGGTGATCCTGGACAGAAAGGACGACGGCAAGGATTACATGACCCTGAAGGTGGAGCGGCGACAAGGGGTAGACGCCGGGCGCACCCCCGAGCTCGCCAGAAAGGTCGGGGAAGAGATCAAGAAGCAGATCCTGGTGAGCGCCGGTGTGGAGATCCTGGACCATGGCGTCCTGCCGAGGTCCGAGCGGAAGAGCAAGCGCGTGTTCGACAACCGTGAGTTTTAATCATGCCACGAAGACACCAAGAATTGTTTACGCTCTGTAAGGTTTCTTCTCCGTGTCTTCGTGTCTTCGTGGCGAGATGAGTCTTCAAAGGAGAAAGGCCGTGGATCATTTCGAGTATCTGATGCCGAGCACGATGGATGAGGCCATCTCCCTCCTGGTCAGCCATGGAGATCGGGCGCGATTCATTGCCGGGGGGACCGACGTGATGGTCAAGATCAAGGAGGGCAAGATCAGCCCGCAGTACCTCGTCTCCCTGCGCCGGATCCCGGGGCTCGACGAGATCAGGTTCAAGGACGGGGAGCTCAGGATCGGCTCCCTCGTCACCCACAGGATGCTGGAGGTCTCGCCTGTGGTCAGGAAGGAATTCCCCATCCTCGGCGATGCGGTCAGCCAGATCGGCTCGGTCCAGATCCGCAACGTGGCCACCATCGGCGGGAACATCGTCAACGCCGTTCCTTCCGCGGACGGGGCCATTCCCCTGATCACGCTCGGGGCCCAGGTGAGGCTGAGGGGGCCCAAGGGTGAACGCACGATGCCGCTCGAGCACATCTTCATCGGCCCGGGGCAGACCCTCCTGGACCCTGGAGAGATGCTCGTGGAGTTCATCGTCCCCAAGCTGCCTCCCCGTACCGGCGCCGCCTATGTCAAGCACACCCGCAGAGAGGCCATGGAGCTTCCGCTGCTGGGGGTCGCCGTGCTGATCTCGCTCGGAAAGGACAAAGCGACCTGTGCGGAGGCACGGATCGGCCTGGGCGTCCTGGCCCCCACGCCGATGCGTGCGAGGAGCGCGGAATCCGTCCTGAACGGAAAGAAGATCACGGAAGAGCTCCTGAGAAAGGCCGGCAAGGCCGCTGCCGAAGAGTGCAAGGCCCGGGACAGCATCCGCGGAGAGGCCTGGTACCGCAGGGAGATGGTGGAGGTCCTGGTGCCCAGGATGGCCAGGGTGGCCATCGAGCGGGCAGGATAAAGAGAGGAGCTTGCTCCTGCAGAAGAGAAGACGGCAGGAAGCTTCTTCATCGATCAAACCGGCCGCATCAGCAGCAAGCGGCCGGGCCGATCCTGACTCTTTTCAGAGGAGTGTATCGCATGAGAAAGACCGTTTCATTCATGTTGAACGGCAACCGGATGGAGATGGAGATCGAGCCCGGGTGGACGCTCCTTCACCTGCTCAGGGAAGAGCTGGAGATGACGGGGACCAAGTCGGGGTGCGAGAGCGGGGAGTGCGGCGCCTGCACCGTCCTTGTGAACGGCAGGGCCGTCAACTCCTGTCTCTTCCCCGCCCCGGAGATCGAAGGCGCCACGGTCACCACCATCGAGGGAATGGCCAAGCCCACAGGAGAGCTTCATCCCATCCAGACCGCCTTCATGGAGAAGGGCGCTGTCCAGTGCGGGTACTGTACGCCGGGCATGATCATGTCCGCCAAGGCGCTCCTGGATGAGAATCCGAATCCGAACGAGCACGAGATCCGCCATGCGCTGGCGGGAAACATGTGCCGCTGCACGGGGTATGTCCAGATCATCGATGCGGTCAAGGCGGCGGCGAATGCGATGAGCACGAAGGGGGAAGTCCGGCCGAGAAAACAATGATCCTCGGTGGTGGGTTGCGAGGGGGTGCATTGGAAGGTGCAAGGCGAGGAATTACAGGTCCGCCCGGAGGTGTCGAAAAGGGCGATCAACAGGCAAGCCGCAATTAAAGGTGGAGACATGATGGAAAATCTGAGCAGCGTAGGCAAGAGGATCCCCAAGAAGGACGCCATCGACAAGGTGACCGGAAGGGCAGCCTATATCCAGGACCTCAAGGTGCCGGGGATGCTCTACGGCAAGATCCTCCGGAGCAAATACCCCCACGCCAGGATGGCCAGACTCGATGTCTCCAGGGCGAAGAGACTCCTGGGCGTCAGGGCCGTGATTACGGCGGACGATGTCCCCCAGATCCGCTACGGGTTCATGAAGGACCAGCCTGTCCTCAAATCGGGAAAGGTGCGCTCCTATCGGGACGAGATTGCGGCGGTTGCCGCCACCACGCCGGAGATCGCGGAAGAGGCCGTCAACCTGATCCAGGTCGAGTACGAGGCCCTGCCCACCGTCTTCGACCCCCTGGAGGCCATGGGGGAGGACGCCCCCCTGGTGCACGAGGAGAACAAGAGCAATGTCCTGAAGCTCCCCTGGAACCTCGTGGCCGGCGATGTGGAGGAGGCGCGCAGGTCCGCCGCCTTTGTGGCGGAGGACGAGTTCACGGTCACCTGGGTCACCCACTGCTGCCTGGGGACCGAAGGGATCATCGCGGACTTCGACCTCCGAAACAACCTCACGGTCTACAGGAACACCCAGATCCCGTCCCTCGCGCAGAGGGACTACCTGGACGCCCTGAGGGTCATGGGACTCAAGGAGAGCAAGGTCAGGCTCATCAAGCCCACCATCGGGGGCGGCTTCGGAAGCAAGCTCGACACCTACGGCTTCGAGTACATCGCCATCCTCCTCGCCTATGTGACCCGGAAGCCGGTGAAGATCCAGAATACCAGGGAAGAGGAGTTCCGCTACACCTCGACGAGACAGCCGGCCGTGATCCGGATCTCCCAGGGCTGCGATGCAAAGGGGAGGCTTACCTTCAGGGACATCTCCATGGTCCTCGACAACGGCGCATACACGTCCTGGGGCGCAACCACCCCTTCGGTCATGATGATGCCGATCTCTTCCCTCTACAAGGTGCCGAATGTGCGCTATGTCGCCAAGTGCGTCTACACCAACAACACCTGGTCCCAGGCCATGCGGGGCTACGGCAACCCGCAGGCGACCTTCGCCATCGAATCCAACATGGACCAGCTTGCCGAGAAGGTCGGGGCGGACCCCCTGGAGTTCAGGCTCCTGAATGCCAACGAGCCCGGAGAGGTGACCCCCCAGCGTTTCAAGATCACCACGTGCGGCCTGAAGGAGTGCCTCCAGGAGGTCTCGAACCGGCTGGACTGGCCGAACCTCCGAAAAGAGAAGAAAGAAGGAAGGGGTGTGGGGCTCGGCTGCCTCATCCACGTGGGTGGCGGGGCAAGGGTCTACAAGTCCGACGGCTGCGGGACCATCGTGAAGATGGACGATTTCGGGAAGGTGGACGTCTTCACCGGCGCCACGGATATCGGCCAGGGGGCGGATACGATCATCGCGCAGCTCGTGGCGGAAGAGGTGGGGGTCTTTCCGGAGGACGTGAACATCGTGGACCGCGACACCGATGTCTGCCCCTGGGATGTGGGGGTCCATGCCAGCAGGACGACCTTTGTGGCGGGCAATGCGGCGGTCATGGCCGGGAGGAAACTGAAGGAGAAGATCCTTGCCGTCTCGGCCGGCTTCGTGGACCGGTGGAAGGACAAGGACGGCACCAGGCACGAGATCCGGCTGGACAATGATCCGGCCAACCTCGTGATCAGGGACAGGATGGTCTATTCGGTCAAGGAGCCCGAGAAGAAGATCGCCCTCGGGAAGATCCTGCGCGGGGCCCACTACGAGAAGGGCGGGACCATGATCATGGCCGAGTGCTTCTATGACCCGGACAACGAGAACCTGGACCGGGAGTACAAGGGCAACCTCTCCAAGACCTATGCCTACGGCGCGCACGGGGTCGAGGTGGAGGTGGACCGGGAGACGGGCAAGGTGAAGATCCTCCGCTACATTGCGGCCCATGACGTGGGCCGCGCCATCAATCCCATGCTGCTGGAGGGGCAGATCTACGGGGGCGGCGCCATGGGGGTCGGGTATGCCCTGACCGAGAGGCTCATCCTCGACAAGGGAGAGGTGATGAACGCGAATTTCCGGGACTACAAGATGCTGACCGCCAAGGACGTCATCCCCATCGAGCCGGTCATCGTGGAGACCATGGACCAGGACGGGCCGTACGGGGCCAAGGGAATAGGCGAGCCGGGCCTGGTGCCGACCGCGCCGGCCATCGCCAATGCGATCTATGACGCGATCGGGGTGAGGATCAGAGACCTGCCGATCACGCCGGAGCGGATCCTGAAGGAACTGAAGAAGAAAGATTAGCCACAAAGACACCAAGACACGAAGAAGGAAGACGTGCCTTCGTGACGTTGGGTCTTCGTGGCGGAATTGCATTCCTGGAGTCCAACATGACGGAGAGGTTTTACAGGCTTGGGTGCGACATCGGCGGGACCTTCACGGATTTCGTGCTGCTGAACGACAGGACCGGAGAACTGAGCATCAACAAGTGCCTGACCACGCCAAGGGATCCATCGGACGCGGTGGAGCAGGGCATCCGCGAACTGGAGCAGAAGGTCCCCGGGTTCGTGGGAAAGCTCGACGAGGTGATCCACGGCACCACACTGGTCATCAACTCCATCATCGAGCGGAAAGGGGCCAAAACGGGCCTGATCACGACCAGGGGGTTCCGGGATGTCCTGGAGCTCGGGAGGGAAATACGATACGCCCCCTACGACATCTTTGCCGAGTTCCCAAGGCCTCTCGTCCCGAGGACCCTGAGGGCGGAGGTGGACGAGCGTGTCCGAAGCGACGGGACCGTGCTCAAGCCGCTGGATCCTGAGGACGCCGGGGCGGTGATTCGGTCTCTCCTGGACGAGGGCGTGGAATCCATCGCGGTCTGCCTCATCAACTCCTTCGAGAATCCCGCCCATGAGCTCAAGATCCGGGAGATGATCGAGAAGGAGGCGCCGGGGGTCTCGGTTTCGATTTCATACCATGTCCTGCCCCAGATCAGGGAGTACGAGCGCACCAGCACGACGGTCACCAATGCGTATGTGAAGCCGCTGACCGGGAAATACCTCTCCCGCCTCTCCGGGAGGCTGGAGTCCATCGGGTCCAGGGGTAAGCTCTTCATCATGCTCTCGAGCGGAGGGATCACCTCCGTGGACACGGCCGCCGAGTTCCCCGTCAGGATCATCGAGTCCGGCCCCACCGCGGCGGTCATCGCCGGGCAGTATTACGGCAAGCTCTTCCGCATCCCCGACATGTTCTGCTTCGACATGGGGGGGACCACGGCCAAATCCTGTCTGATCCAGAAGGGAGCGGCCGGGGTGGTCCCCACCTTCGAGGTGGGCCGCGTCCAGCGGTTCATGAAGGGCAGCGGCCTCACCATCCAGGTCCCTGTGGTGGACCTGATGGAGATCGGCGCGGGCGGAGGAAGCGTCGCCAAGGTGAGCAAGCTCGGGACCCTGCAGGTAGGACCGGAAAGCTCGGGGGCGGAACCGGGCCCCATCTGCTATGGAAGAGGCGGCGCGGACCCCTGCGTCACGGATGCCGATCTCCTTCTGGGGTATCTGGACGCGGATTACTTCCTCGGCGGGGAGATGAAGCTGGACAGGGAGGGTGCAAGAAGAGGGGTGGAGGAGCGGATCGCGAAGCCCCTGGGGGTCTCCTTTGTCCAGGCCGTCTGGGGCATCCATGACCTGATCAACGAGACCATGGCGGCGGCGGCCAAGACCCACATCGCCGAAAAAGGCGGGAACCCGAAGATCGTGACCGTGGTCGCCTTCGGCGGCGCGGGCCCGGTCCACGCCTACGGGCTCGCGAAAAAGCTCGGCGCCCCGCGCCTCATCGTGCCCCCCAATGCGGGGGTGGGTTCCGCGCTCGGATTTTTCACGGCGCCCAGGGCCTTCGATCTGGTCAGGAGCCACAAGGTCGGCCTGAACGAAGCCGAGTTCGGGGCGATCGAGAAGATCTTCCGGCAGCTGGAAGAGGAAGGGGCCAACACCCTCAAGAAGGCGGGGACCAGCGAACAGATCCGGTTCGAGCGATCCCTGGACATGCGTTTTGTGGGGCAGGGGTCCGAGACCCACGTCCCTGTTGGGAAAAAGGATTTCACCAGGATCAAGAAAGGCGAGATCCGCAGGAGCTTCGATCAGATCTACAAGAAACTCTACGGTCGGACCTACCCGGACTCCGCCGTGGAATTCATCAATTTCAAGGTGAGGGCAAGGCTTCCCGAGCGGCTCTTCCGCTTCCCGAAGTCCCGCAAGAAGGAGCAGTCCCTCAAGGCCGCGGTCAAGGGCAAGCGGCTTGCCTATTCGGGGATCGCGAGGGACTTCATTCCATTCACGGTGTACGATCGTTACAGTCTCTTTCCCGAGGCTTCATTCAAGGGACCGGCCATCATCGAAGAAAAGGAGTCCACGGTCGTGGTAGGGGAAGACGCCGCCGTGAAGGTGGATGCGTACGGGTTCTTGTGGATTGAGCTCAGGAAGAGAAGAAGATGAGAAGTTGAGAAGATGAGAAAAAGATCATCTCAACTTCTAAACTTCTCAACCTCTCAGCCTCTCAACTTCTGCATTTCTGTACCCTGATACGGAGGAAGACATGGCAAAGCGGGTGAAGCGAAAGTTCGATCCCATCACCCTGGAGATCCTGTGGCGGCGGCTCATCTCCATTGTGGACGAGTCGGACACCACTGTGGCGAGGACCGCCTTTTCGAGCCTCCTGCGGGATGCCCATGACTACACCTGCATGTTCACGGATCAGAAGGGCCGTGAGCTGGCACAGGGATCCTTCGCCACCCCCGGGCAGTCGGGCGCCATGGCCCTCGGGATCAAGAACCTGGTCGGAAAGATCCCCAGGGAGCTCTTCAAACCGGGCGATGTCTTCATTACCAACGACCCATGGGCCCTGGCCGGGCACCTGAACGATGTCTGCGTGATGAGCCCCATCTTCTACCAAGGGAAGATCGCCGCGTTCACCGCCTGCGTGTTCCACCACTCGGACATCGGGGGCCGGGTCTCTTCGGACAACCACGACGTGTTCGAGGAGGGGCTCTTCATACCGCCGGTGAAGCTCTATGACGGAGGGGTCCTGAACGAGGGTGTGCTGGACATGATCCGGTGGAACGTGCGGACACCCGACGAGGTCACCGGGGACATCCGGTCCCAGATTGCGGCGAACCACGTGTGTGCGGAAAAGATCTGCCAGATGCTCGAGGAGAACTCCATGGAGAACCTCGACGACCTCGCGGACGAGATCATCGGGAGGACCGAGAGGAGCATGCGGGAGGCGATCCGAAAGGTCCCGGACGGGCTCTACCGGGCCGAGGGGATCATCGAGCAGATGAAGGGGAAGCCGGATGTGGTCATCAAGGCGGCCGTGGAGGTCAAGGGGAGCAGCATCATGGTGGACCTGGACGGCTCCTCTCCCCAGGTGGACTGGGGCGGCAACGTGGTCTATAACTTCACCTACGCGTACGTGTTCATGGCCGTCAAGAGCATGTTCGACCCGGAGATCCCGAACAACGACGGATGCGCAAGGCCCATCTCCATGAAGGCGCCGGAGGGGACGGTGGTGAACTGCAGGTTTCCGGCGGCCGTGGCCGCCAGGATGCAGATCGGCCATTTTCTGACCGAGATCATCTATCGGGCCCTGGCGGATGCGGTCCCCGACCGGGTCATCGCTGCGAGCGGCGGAACCCCGGCCACCATGAATGTCTTCTACGGGAGGAGGGCGGACCGGAAGCCGTGGCACTCGGTCATTATCCGCGGGGGCGGCATGGGCGCCAGTGCAAGGGGCGACGGCCATCACGTGGCCATTTTTCCGGCAAACGGGGCCAACACGCCGGTGGAGATCTTCGAGAGCGACACGCCTCTGATCGTCGAGAAAAGGGAGCTGATCACGGATTCCGGCGGCCCAGGGAAGGCCAAGGGCGGTCTGGGGAGGAGGGTGGTCTTCCGGATCCCCGATGATGAATACGCGCCCCTCCCCCCGGTCAACCTCGGGATCCAGTCCGGAAGGTACCGCTACCCTCCGGAGGGGCTCTTCGGAGGCAGGCCCGGAGAAAAGGCGCAGTTCCTGGTCAACGGGCAGCACGGGAACCCCTACGGCCTGACCCAGCTCAAACCCGGGGACACGGTGGTCATGGATGCGGCCGGAGGGGGCGGCTACGGGAACCCGTTCGAGCGGGATCCGGAGCTGGTGGAGGCGGACGTCCGCGAAGGGTACGTGAGCGTCGACGGGGCGGCCCGAGACTACGGGGTGGTCATCGACCCCGTGACGAAGAAGGCCGACCCGGAGGCGACCTCCGCCTTGAGGAGAAGCATGAGACAGGCAGCCTGAGAAGGGAGGCGGACAGGATACCCTGCCTCCGCCAAGGCTTCGGCGAGGCAGGCAGGATCTTCGGGTCGAGTGAACCTTGTACCGGCCAAAGGTGGGAACCGGTACAGCATATTGAGGGTCGTCGGGGTAGGTAACTCCCGCGGTTTTCTTTCCTGTAGAAGCGAGCTCCTGCTTGCGATCTCTTTGGAGGAATCGCAAGCAGGAGCTGTTTCAGGGGATGGGGTTTCCCACGAGAGGACCTCTGAGGGATTCCTTCCGGACGCGGTGTGCTTGACCCGGCCTGAACCCATCCTGTATATCCTGCTATTCTGTCTGCATTCTCTTTTTCTTCAAATACAAACCACATGCTAGGAGATCACATATGGATGCTGAAAAGAAACTCTACACTTCAGGAATGAACCCGCTGTTCATCAAACCTTCGAGACCTCTCCCCAGGGAAGTGGCCGTCATCGGGGCCGGGACCATCGGTCCGGACATCGGCTACTACATCAAGAGCGCCCTTCCCAAGGTCCGGCTCTATCTGGTGGACGTGGTGGAAGCAGCGTTAAAGAATGCGGAAGCCCGCTATGAGAACTATTCGAAGAAGGCGGTGGAAAAGAGGAAGATGAAGGAGGACAAGGCCCGGGAGGTCCTTCAGAATATCGTCTACACCACGGATTACCAGCAGATCAGGAACTGTGACCTGGTGATCGAGGCCGCCACCGAGAACATTCCCCTCAAGCAGAAGATATTCGACACCGTGGAGTCCGTCGTTCGGGAGGATGCGGTCATCACATCGAACACCAGCTCCATCCCGGCGGATCGCATCTTCAACCGTGTGAAGCATCCCCAGAGGACGGCCATTACCCATTTCTTCACGCCGGCCTGGCGCTCTCTTCCGGTGGAGGTGGCCCGGTGGGAGAAGACAAGCCAGGATGTGGTGGATGATCTCTTCTGGTTCCTTGCCCAGACCGGGAAGGTCCCCTTGATCACGGACAACGTCATCTGCTTCATGCTGAACCGCGCCTTCGAAAACTGGTGTAACGAGGCGGTCAAGCTCCTGGACAGTGGTACCTCGAGCCAGATCGACAAGGTGGCCGAGGAGTTCGTGGGAGGGGGGCCCTTCTACGTGCTCAACCTCACAAACGGCAACCCCATCACCATCGAGAGCAACACCCTGAAGATGGAGGAAGGCGCTCATTACAGGCCTGCGGCCCTGCTGGCGTCCGTGGAGCGGTGGGTGGCTCCCCGTCCGGGCTCCGGCGTGCCGGTGCCGGACGATGTGAGAAAGATCGTGCGAGACCGGTTGTTGGGGGTCCTCTTCTCCCAGTGCTTCGACATCATCGATCGGGGGATCGGGACAAAGAGCGACCTCAATTACGGCTGCCAGATCGGCCTGGGGTTCAAGAAGGGGCCTCTCGACATCATGAGGGACCTGGGAGAGGCCGAGGTCAATCGCATCGTCAAGAAATTCGCAGAGGCCAGACCGGGCTACCCCCAGCCCAAGGTCTCTTTCTCTTCCTACCAGGAGTTCAAGCGGTTCCTGCTGGTGGATGACGTGGACGGCGTGAAGGTCATCACGCTCAGAAGACCCGAGGCCCTGAACGCCATCAGCGACGAGATCAACAACGAGATCCTCTCCGTGTTGAAGGGTTGTGCGGATGATCCGTCGGTCAAGGGGTTCGTCATTACGGGATACGGAACGAGGGCCTTTTCTGCGGGCGCGGACATCGGGAAGTTCCCCCAGACCCTCGGGAACAAGGAGGCTGCGCGGAGATACGCCATGGACTGCTCTCAGGTGCAGCTGTTCATGGACCGGATGAACAAACCCGTGGTGGCCGCGGTCAACGGCATGGCGCTCGGCGGCGGGTTCGAGATCGCCCTCCGCTGCCACTCCATCGTGGCCGTGAAGAATGCGTTCTTCCAGCTGCCGGAGATTACACTCGGCATCATCCCGGGAATCGGCGGCTGCATCGTGCCGTACCGCAAATGGCCCCAGGGGGGCAAGTTGTTCCATGACATGATCTGCCTGGCAAGACCCATCAACGCCCAGGAGGCCCTGGAGATCGGGATGGTCTCGACGCTGGTAGACGATTACCCCGGGATGATCCGTGCGGCCGTCGATGAGGTGAAGAACCTCGAGGGGAAGATCAAGAGGATCCCGGACGGAAGAGTGGAAATTCCCGAGTTCTCGATTCCCGATCCTCCCACGGCCGGCAAGCTGGTGCTGAGCAGAGAGGTCATCGGTATCACCATGAAGACGATCCGGGACGGGGCTGCAGCCTCAACCTTTGCCGAGGCGCTCGAGATCGGCTACCGAGGGAACGCGGAGGTCGCGTGTACCGAAGCGGCCAGAGAAGGGATCACGGCTTTCCTGGAGAAGAGGAGGCCGGAGTTCAAGAAGTAAAGGCTCTTTTTCAAGATAAGAGGGCAGCGGTCTGGTACGCTGCCCTTCTTGTTCTCGATCAGGCATCCCGTTGCCGGAACCCGTTTCCCATCTGACCCAGTTTCCTCAGAAATATTTCCTTGATGCCCCTAAGCGTTGTTCGATTTTCGGCCCTGCAAATCACCTTGACACCGGTATTCTAGTTCCAGTATTTAATGCTTTATTTACCGGTCGGTACAAATGATTTTTCATTGCATGCGGCAGAGTGTCCGCGAAGAGAAGAAGCAGCGTTCGAAGAAAAAAGAGAAGATTCTCAAAACGGCTACGCGGCTGTTTCTGGCAAATGGATACAGCGGGACCTCTACCAACGACATTTGCGCCGCCTTGAAGATCAACAAGCCAACCCTCTATTACTTCTTCAAGAGCAAACGGCAGCTCTTCTTTGTCTGCCATATGAGATCGATTGAGGGCACGCTGCAGCCTTACTTAGAGAAAGCGAGCCTGATAGAAGACCCGGAAGAGCGATTGCGTTTCATGATCACCGTATTCACCGCCATGATCTGTCGCAACCCCGAATTGAGAGTCCTTATCCACGAAACCATGTCCATCAATGATTCCTATTTTCGGATCATCCGGGCGGCCTGGAAAAGACACTACCTTCTCTTGAAGGAGACCATTTCAGAACTGCGTCGTAAGGGCGTCGTCACCTCCGACCTTTCGTCCAGCCGTGCGGCTGTTTTCCTCTTGGGCATGATGACCTGGATTACCTTCTGGTTTGACTACAGCAGAAGGGGCGAGGTGGATGATGTAACCAATTCCGCTCTTCAGTTCGCATTTCAAGGCCTCGGCATAGAGGCCACTAGACGGGAGAAGGAATCGAACCTGCCGTGAAGAAATAAAGTCTTTCGCCCTTCAGGGCCGGTGATCTGATTTCATCTTCCACATCGCTACAGACCCGCGACGGGGCACGTTCTTTCCGGGCTCCGGAGCAGAGGGGTAGGAGATCATGTCTCGACCCAGTGTAACCGAAGATGCAAGCGGTCGCCGTCCTCTCTGGTCTCTCACGCTGGTGTCTTTGCGCTACCGCGACTTTCGGCTCGTATGGCTGGGCTCGGTGACGGAGCATGTCGGCGAGTTCATGGAAACTGCGGCCGTGTTCTGGCTGGTGAATCAGTTGACGCATTCCCCCCTTATGCTTACGGTCATCGGTTCCGCCCGGTTCGCACCGATGGTCCTCTTCCCCATCGTGGGCGGAATCGTGGCGGATCGAATCAACCGGCGCAACCTTCTCGTGATGAGCCTGGTTGGATCGGGTCTTCTTTCCCTGTTCCTGTCCATCTTCACCTGGATGGAACTTACTCAGGTCTGGCATATCATCGTGGTCTGCTTGTTGAGCGGCGTAGCCATGAGCTTCAACCACCCGGCCCGCCAAGCCATTCTACCCAATCTGGTAGAAAAGGATCATCTATTGAATGCAGTCTCCATGGACTTTTTTTCGGTTCAAGGAGCGCGTATGGCGGGCATGGCGATAGCCGGCTATCTAATCCTAGCGGTCGGGCTATGGCCGATTTTTCTCTTGAGGACCGTGGGGTGTGCCATGGCTATCTTCTGGCTGGGACTGGCACATGTCCCCCCCACACCGGTTACATCCCAAGGGAAGACATCGAGACAGAACCTTATGGAAGGCTTTGGTTACCTGAGATCCAACAGCACGGTCCTGATCCTGGTAATCCTCTACCTGATCCCATGGCTTACCGGAAACACGTTCGCCAGTTTCCTGCCGGTCGTCTGCAGCGATGTTCTTCGGGTCGGGGCGGTGGGCTACGGATATCTTCAGGCATCTCCCGGTGTGGGTTCTCTGATCGCCTTGGTCGCGCTCACCTTTTTTACCTACTCCAGGAGAAAACCGACACTCCTCGTCGGGTCAGGGCTTGTGATGGGGCTTGGTTTGATCGCCTTTGCCTCCTCGATCTGGGTACCCCTTTCATATTTTTCTCTGGTCGTCGTGGGGGCAATGCAGATGGTCTTCACGGCGGTCAACACAACCGTCATTCAAGGCATGGTCCATGATCAGTTTCGGGGTAGGATCATGAGCTGGCGTGAAGTGGCCTTTGGCCTGGGTCCTACCGGAAGCATCGTTTTCGGCGCTATTGCTCAAATCACCGGGGTGCAGATCTCTATGGGCATACTCGGCGCGGCCACCCTGGTTCCTATGCTTCTTGTGCTGCCCCTTATACCTCGAATGAACAAGCATCAGGTGTAGCAGTGTGCAAGGCCGACTTGCATCCAAGGGAGAGTGCGGGAAACAAAAACTTTTCAGAAAACCTCTTGACAGACTTTTTTCCTGAACCTAATGTGGTCAAAATGTAACCGACCGGTCAATAAAGCAATCTTACCCCACAACCACATTCAAAGTTCCATCTGCTTGCTGCTTAGATATTCCCATGTTTCAAGAAATTGACCTAAACCGGAATGCGATCAACAAGGAAACCAAAGACATATTTCTTTATCCGTCGCCTTTCGATTTGAGACAGACCATTATTGATGGAGAACGCTGAAACAAATCTTCCTGGTGATCGCGGGAACTTTTTGTATGGTAGGGTGTAGTCCACCTAAACCACCGTTTTCCGATCATCTATCAAAAACAGCAGGGGTGATAGAATGCCTTTCTCAGATCTGAGACAATTCATCTTCAAGTGCATGGAGCTGGGGGATGCCCTCGAGGTTGAAAGGGAGGTCGACTGGAACCTCGAGGTCGGTGCCATTACGCGAAGGTGTTGCGAGCTCACCGGGCCCGCTCCCCTTTTCCGAAAGATCAAGGATTACCCGGAAGGGTATAGGATCTTCGGTTCTCCTCTGGCTACCTTCAGGCGTCTATCCATAGCTTTGGATCTGGATCCGGACGCGCCTTTCCGTGAGATCATGAACACCTATATTGAAAGGAGCCGAAACGCGATCAAGCCCCGACTTGTGAAGGAAGGCCCCTGCAAAGAGAACATCATGACAGGAGATGATGTCGACCTTTACAAGTTCCCTGCTCCGATGGTCCATCACGGGGACGGCGGGAGGTATCTGAGCACCTTTCACGTCGTCGTGACCAAGGATCCGGATACCGGATGGGTGAACTGGGGCATGTACCGCCAGATGATCCACTCGAAAGACACCATGGGAGGGCTTATCGCCCCCGCACAGCACATCGGCATGATCTACCGGAACAAATACGAGGCGCGCGGCATGCCCATGCCTTTTGCCGTCGCCATCGGAACGGAGCCGGTGACCAGTCTGGTGGGGGGCGCGGGGATCCCGGCCGGTGTAAACGAGGCGGACGTCATAGGAGGGATCCGAGGGGAGCCTTTGGATGTGATCCGATGCGAGACCGTGGATCTGGAGGTCCCTGCCACGTCGGAGATCGTTATTGAGGGCGAAGTGAGGCCCAGGGAACGGCTGAAGGAAGGTCCTTTTGGAGAATACGGCGGATACTGTTCCATCCCCAGCCTACCGCGACCGGTTTACCGGGTCAGCGCAATCACCCATAGAAACGATCCGATTTTGCCTGTGTCCAACATGGGGATGCCCGTGGACGACGCGGATATCATCCAGGGGACCACCATGGCCGCCGAGATTTTTGCGACACTCAAGGGAATGGGTTTTCCCATCACCGGCGTCTACGTTCCGCCCGAATGCTGCTGTTCGACCGCAGTTATTGCCACGAAGATCCCCTATGCTAATTTTGCCTCCAGAATCGCCTCCGGAGTATGGGCAAGCGCTGTGGGCCACTTCGTCGTGAAAATCATCATCGTGGACGATGATGTGGATCCGACCAACATGCGGGAGGTGCTCCATGCATGGGCTACAAAGTGTCACCCGATTCGAGGTACCACGGTCATACCGCAGGCCGTGATGACGCCGGCCTATCCTTATTACAGCCCGGAAGAGGCCCAGTACAACCAGGGATGCAACGTCTACTACGACTGCACATATCCTCATCGTTGGCCCAAGGAGCGCAAAGCGATCCGCTCGTCGTTTAGGGATATCTACCCAAAGGAAATGCAGGAAAAGGTTATGGCGAACTGGAGCAGTTACGGCTTCAAGTGAGCAACAAATCGTATCCACTTTACGCGCGCAGAACCCCAGTGTAGCGTTCTCAAGAGCAAGCACCTTTGGCACGGAATGAAAGCCGCTTGGGGATCGGCCTTTAAGGAGGCGCAATGGTTCGCGGTGAGCCTATCGACTTCTCTTTGCCTGAAAACCTGAACCTCGGTTCCTACTTCCTGGATGGGAATCTCTGTGAAGCGCGCCATGACAAGATCGCGATCTATTACAAGGACCGCACCTTGACCTTCCGAGAGTTGTGGGCCCTGACCAATCGGATCGGGAATATCCTGAAAGAGATTGGCACCGAGCCGGAAAACCGGGTTCTGTTGGTTCTCCAGGATTCTCCCGAATGGGCGGCGTCCTGGCTGGCCACCATGAAAATCGGCGCTGTAGGCACCCATGCATACACGTATTTGAAACCGGACGACTATGAATACCTGCTGAATCTAGTCAGGCCGAAAGTCGTTGTAACGGACGAGACTACGATCGAGGTCTTGCGGGCGGCTTCAAGCACGTCGAAGTACCCTCAGTCCTTCCTGGTGGCGGGAAGCCATACAGTCCCCCTCGGGGAGGGTGAATATCGATTGACTGAAATGCTCGATTGCGCCAGCGATGAACTCGAGCCCGAACCGACGCATCGAGATGACGTCGCCTTCTGGAACTTCTCCGGTGGCACTACGGGTAAACCCAAGGGTGTTCCGCATATGCATCGGGATGGGGCGATCGCATACGAATCTTTCCAGCATGTTCTCGGTTACAAGGAAAGCGACATCGTACTGCGCGTGCCCAAGTTGTTCTTCCATTACTCCCGGGACCTGGGACTCCTGTTTCCGCTTCGAGCGGGTGCTTCGGTGGTCCTTTTCCCCGAGAGAACCACCGCGGAGGTGATCTTCAAGCTGATCTGCAAGCACAAACCCACGGTACTGATCAATGTCCCTACCATGATGCGTGCGATGATCCAAACACCCGAGCCCGAGCGCAGCGATTTGAGTTCCCTGAGGCGGTGCATGTCGTCCGGCGAACTCCTTTCAGCTCAGTTGTATGACCAATGGGTCAAGACCTTCGGGATGGAGGTGGTAAATCGATTCGGATCTGCGGAATCATGCATGGGATACCTCTGCAATCGCCCCGGGGCGGTCGTGCCGGGGAGTTCCGGGACGGCTACGCCGATGACGGAGCTCAAGATCGTCGACCAGGAGGGAAAGGAGGTCGTCCAGGGGCAGTCCGGGGTACTGATGGTGCGTTGTGACGCCGCGGCATTGTGCTATGTACGGGATCACGAGAAATCCAAGCGCACCTTCATGGGTGATGAATGGATCAACACCGGGGACCTGTTTTATCAGGACGATCAGGATTACTTCTGGTACCTGGGGCGGGCGGATGAAATGGTGAAAATCAGCGGGGTGTGGGTTTCTCCCCTTGAGATCGAGCGGTGCCTCCAAGAGCACCCTTATGTGAAGGAGTGTGCCGTATTGGGCATCGAGGACAAAGACCGCCTGATTACCCTCAGGGCCTATGTGAAGCTCTCGGAAGCGACGGATGCTGGGGAGAAGGCGGCAGAAGAACTGAAGAGTCACTGCAAGAGAAAACTGGCTACCTATAAGTACCCGAGGTCGATCGAGTTCGTGGACCATTTGCCCAAAACGGGTCAGGGCAAGATCGACAGACGACTCCTGCGTGGAACATGAGGCGGCCCCCGGGCCGTCAAGGCACTCTTTCAGGTGGCCCATGTCTTCTAACCTTTTTGATTCTTGGAGGAGAACGAATGGATAGAGCAACCCGAGGCAAAGCGCGTACTTTCATCTCCGTTCTGATCTTTGTGTGCCTGACCGGGATGCCCTTATGGGTGGAAAAGGGTCACGGCGCCGAAAAGCAGCTAAAAGTGAAAATCACCTCGATTCAATCCCTGAAAGGGCAGGGAGGCCGAATGGCGCAGCACTTTGCAGACCTGGCTTCAAAGCAATTCGGCGACAGGGTGAAAGTGACGGTCTATCCGTCGGGCCAGCTCTACAAGATGGTAGAGGAGATCAATGCGCTGACGCGCGGCGATACGGACATTGCCATCACTGTTGGGCCTTCTTTGGAAGGAATACACCCGGTGACCAAGGTCTTCAAAATACCCTTTCTCTTCCCCAATGAGACTGCCGCGTACAAGGTGGTGGACGGGAAGATCGGGAAGACGATCTTTGAGGATCTGGAAAAGAAGAACATCCTGGTGAAGGGATTGGTCTGGTCGGGACCTTACTTCATCGCCAACAGCAAGCGGCCGCTGGTAAAGATGGAGGATTTCAAAGGCCTCAAACTCGTGTCCCAGGGAATCACTCAAAGTATCACCATGGACGCCCTCGGGGCCCAATCGGTCAATATTCCCAATGTAGAGCAGCTGGCCGCGCTTCAGCAAGGAGTCGCAGACGGCGTAGGGACCCCATCCAGCGTGTTCACGAGGCGCAATTTTGAGACGGTTCAGAAGTATGTCTCCAATGTGGGGACCATGTGGTTCAGTTACGTCTATGCACTCACCAATACACGCTTCTGGAAAAGCCTCCCGAAGGACATGCAGGAGGGTTTCGAGAAGATCTTTGCAGAAGTCGTCCAGACCGACAGGGTAAAGGTGAAGGAGGAGGTGGCCGAGATTCTCGCGACCATCAAGAAGGCCGGTCTGGAGATCTCTGAGATCAGCCCCGAGGAACTCCAGAAATGGGAGAAAAAGGTTGAACCGGTTTACGAGCAGATGCTGCAAAAGGAGGAGATATCCGCTGATCTCTTCAAGAAGGTGAAAGAGGCGGCAAAGTAGGACCACTTCTTTGAGAGGAACTTCTTACGTTTGCGTGTAAGGCCGTATTGTCGGTCACAGGAGGTCCTTTTTCATGATTCGGCTGTGGGAGTTTGTCAAAACGGTTGAACGGTATCTGTCGGCCATCCTGCTTGGATTTTCGGTTGTCCTAATGATTTATCAGGTGGTGATGCGGTACGTATTCGCGGCCGGCGCATTGTACTGGCCCGAAGAGCTGATCACGTATTTCGTGGTCTGGACGATGTTCCTCGGTGTTGCCACCCTTCTCAACAGGAGGGACGGACTGACGACCCTGCTGCTGATCAAAATGAAACTGCCTCATGTGTACCGAGAGACATTATCCATCGCTACATCGGTTTTAGGGGTCCTCTTCTCCATCTATATGGGGATCGCCGGCTTTGAAACCGTCATATGGGCTTTTTCCACGAAAATCACATCGAACACCCCGAACATGGTTCCCCTCTACCTGCCATACCTCATCATTCCCATCGCCGGAATACTTTGGACTGTTCACTGGCTGATTCTACTTTTCTCCAGCGATCTGTCCGTGCTGATCAAGAAGGGGAAGGTTTCTCTCGTGGCCTGGATCGTGCTGGCCGCGATTGCAGCCGCTCTTGGGTCTGGATTTGTCTATAGCCAGAGCAATCCTATCGCCGGGCTCTTTATCTTTTTCATAATACTGCTCGTGATGGCCATGCCCATTTCGTTCTCGCTTGGAATCGCGACGACCCTTGTCGTAACCGCAGCGGACATCGTTACGTCCTGGAGCCTTGTAGAAAAGTTCTTCTGGAGCATTTCTTCGTTCTCCCTCCTGGCGATACCCTTTTTTATTTTAGCCGCGGCAATCATGTCCAAAGCGGATCTTACGAAGCACCTGCTTGGTGTCGGGAGACTTCTCTTTGATCGCTTCAGAAGCGGCATGGCCATGGCCGTTGTTTCATCTTCCGCCATCTTCGGCTCCATGTGCGGCTCCAGTACGGCCGCCTCCTCGGCGTTTGGGATCACGGCGATACCGGAAATGGAAAAAAAGGGGTTCAGCAGGGCATTCAGCGCAGCCCTGATCGGGGCATCCGGCACATTGGCCATCATCATTCCGCCAAGCACCATCCTCGTATTATATGGTGCCCTTGCCGAGGTTTCCGTCACTGAGCTGTTCATCGCAGGCATCGTTCCGGGTGTGCTCATTGCTTTTGTCCTGATGGGGTTTTCGTGGACAAAAACGCCTAAATCGATTTCAATACAAGAGGCCGAGAGACCAAACGAAAAGAGAGAGGGATCGCTTACTACCGTTCAGGGCATCTTTCTCTTCGCCCTCCCGATCGTCATTCTGGTTCCGATATACACCGGTATCATGACCCCCACCGAAACCGCTGCGGTTTCCGCCTTGTATGCCTGGGTGATCTCGATGTTCATCTTCAGGTCGATCAGGTTAAGAGACTGGATTTACATCTTAGCCGAGACCGTCGCTCTTTCTGCCTTGATTTATGCCGTCGTCATGTTTTCGGGCGCGTACGGGTTTACGCTCACATCAGAAAGGCTTCCACAGATCCTCCTGGAGACCGCGGGTACCATGATCGATCAATCATGGATGTTCCTGCTCGCGCTGAATTGTCTTCTACTCTTCTTAGGATGTTTTATCGGGCCTGCGGGTTTGCTGGTGATGGTGGTTCCCATCATCCTTCCAATAGCGGAAAAACTGGGCATCAGCCTTGTTCACCTGGGTATTGTATTGACCGTCAATATGGAACTGGCCTTTTTGACCCCGCCCATTGGAGAGAACCTTTATGTTGTTGCGCGAGTGGCGGGTCTGACTTTTGAGGAGATAGCAGGCTCGGTCGGTGGTCTCCTGCTCGTCCTGCTCGGATGCCTCGCGTTGATCACTTACATACCGAGCATCAGCCTACTCCTCCTGTAGCAAGAAAAGGACAGAATTGTGGATGGCGGAGAAAAGGGATTTTTCTGGGAGATCCTAGAAGGGAAGATCAAGCCTTCGCCGGCCAGGCAATTGCTCGGGTGGAAGCTCCTGGCCTTGGACACGGATGGAGGCTACATCAAAGTCGAATTCCAGGCGCGGCATGAATTTCTCAATCCTGTTGGGAAGGTGCAAGGCGGTCTGCTCTCGGCTATGCTGGACAATACCGTCGGACCTCTCGTTGCCGCCAAATTAGAAGCCGGAAAGTTTGCAACCACCCTCGAGCTAAAGACGAGCTTCATCAAGCCGGCGGATATGGGGTGCTTGATAGGGGAGGGCTTCATTGTAAGTTACGGCAGAACCATTTGCTACACCGAAGCGCAGCTAAAGGATCCCGAGGGAGACCTTGTAGCCAAGGCATCAGCAACCATGCTTATAGTGGACTACTCTTGACGCGATGTAGTAGGTGGCTCTCTCTAAAGCATTTTCCCCAGGATAACGTAATTACGCCAGAATCAAGAGACATGAAAAAGGAAACAAAGAAGTCTGCCGAAAAAAAGAATCAGATCCTCCATGCCGCATTAGACCTCTTTCTCAAAAAAGGCTACTACGGGACATCCACAAGTGAAATCTGTCTCTTGACAGGCATCAACAAGGCATCTCTCTACTATTATTTCGAAAGCAAGAAAGACCTGTTTCTATCCCTGCATACCAATTCCATTGACACTCTTCTGAAGCCGTATTTGAAAGAGGCAAGCGCTATCGAAGACCCCAAGCTGCGGTTTGAATACATGATTGAGCAATACACCCGCATGGTATGCAGGTATCCTGAACTTGGGGTCCTCATCCATGGTTCACTGACCGCGGATGAGGATTTTGAAACAATCAGGAAAGAATGGAAGAAGCATTACCTTCTTCTACGTGAGACCATCAAGGAATTGCAGCGGAAGAAGGAGGTCAACCTGGATCTGAACTGCTCTTACTCGGCCCTCATGCTGCTCGGAATGGTGACTTGGATAACCTTCTGGTTCAAATTCGACCATTCGGATCGAATGGATCAGATCGCCGAGTGCGCTCTGACTTTAGCCCGAGGAATGATGAGGGGATCGGCCCTTGGTCCAGTGGCCGGCCGCAGATCGGGGAACAGGAATCATCCACCACGGAAGCGCTCCCAGTCGACCTCCTTGAAGAGGGGTCGCTTGAAACGGTCCTGAAGAGCGTATGGCACCGTACAATCGAAGATCGTCTTACAGGTCAGACCCTTTGAGACTATGGAGCGGCTGTACTCCGGCGTCTGGCTCGGGTCGAGGAAGTGAGACCGCAGTCCCGGAATGAAAAGGGTGCTGACGTCCCCCTGGTATCGGGTAGTCATGGCCCACAGTACGTCGTTCGCGTCGAAAGGATCCACATCGCTGTCGACGAGGATCACATGTTTCAACTCTACGAAAGCGGTAAGGGCATTCAATGCAGCCTGGCGTTGGAGGCCCTCATCCATCGGCGATCGTTTGTTGAACTGGATGATCACGAGCAATTTGCCGCCTCCGGCAGGATGCGCGTAGATATTGAGGACCCGCCCGGGCATGCTCTCCTCCAATAGCCGGAGAATGCTCGCCTCCATAGGTATACCTGAAAGATTGCCGTGCTCCTCGCCGGGGCCCACGATGGTTTGGAGGATGGGGTGAAGCCTGTGGGTAATCGCCTTGACTTTCAAAACGGGGGCGGACGCCAGGGCTACCCCCATGTAGCCGGTGAATTCGGGCATGGAACAGCCCGTCTTGGTCCTGGAGTCTTCTCGCATCCGCTCTCCGGTCTGGAATTCTCCCTCGATCACGATCTCGCTGTTGGCAATGGCCTTGGCGTTTACCGATAAACATTCGACCAGCTCGACCGGCCGCTTTCGGATGCCCCCGGCAATGGACAGTTCGTCGTAACCGAGAGGTGTCGTCGGCGGTTCAAAACAGGACGAAAGGTGTACGGCGGGGTCAAGTCCGATATTGATGGAGACGGGCAAGTTCCGCCCCCGCTTTTCCGCCTTGCGAAGGAATTGTCCGATATGCCTTCCCGGGGCAAAAGCGACGGTCATGGTGTCCGGGCCTTGAACGCAGATGCGATGAATCGTGACATCGCTTTCCCCGGTCTCCGGGTCCTCAGCCCGGATCAGCCCCATGGAAATATAGGGGCCTGCATCGCGCTCCGTGTTCGTGGGTGCCGGTAGGATCTTCATGACATCCAGGGGCTCGCGATGGATGACCTCCTGGCAGGGGGCTTTTCGTTCCGATAGGATCACCGGTTTGATCGGTTTTTTCAGTCCATCCAAAAGGGCATGTGGCAGACGTCCCCTTTCGCAACCCAAAAGCAGGGCAATTCGTTCCCGATTCGCGAGGACTCCCGCGATCACGCGAACATCGTCGTATCCTTTCACCCGTTTGAAAAGCATCGCCGGCCCTGAGCGGGTGGGGGGCAGAACGGGGACTCCAGCGCCGACATGCCTGTAAACACCTGCCAGTTCGGCATCGGCACCCACGGGTTCTTCCGTACAGATCAGTTGGTTCGGTGTTCTGCCCAAAAGCTCCACCGCCGAGCGCAGGTCCGTAACCTTTTCGGGATGGGTATGTCCGGTCAATGTTCTAACCTCCATCAGTCTTCAGGCCGTACATCCTGCAGGGAATGCCCCGGAGTGTGATGCCTCCGATGGAAGGATCATATTCCGGGCCGTCTTGGATAAGGACATTGATGTTACTGTCCCGCCATCCGTATTCTTCCTTGCTCTTTTCCGGAAACCACCAGCCAAATGAGGCCATGGCCACGCGGGGATCCAGGTTGGCGTTCAGAAACAATCTCTGCCTTATCTTGCCTTTTTCCGTTTCGATGCACACCCACTCGCCTTCCTCAAGTCCCAATTCCTGTGCGGTATCGGGGTTCAACTCGACAATCGGATCCGGTCTGATCATGCGGATGGAGGCGATACTCTTGAAGCCCGTGAGCATGTAGGCTTCCTCCTTGGCGTTGGTCAAGAGCAGGGGGAACTTCTCGGAGATCTCATTCATCTTGTATACCTCGCCCCAGGAGGGGACAGGGGGAAAGCCCATTTCTTGGAGCCTTTCCGAGTAGATCTCGATCTTGCCTGAAGGGGTCCGATACTTGTGCTTTCTGTATTCCTTCTTCGGCTTCAGGACCCTCCTTTTCTTGAATTCCTCAAAGTTCATGCCGGAGGGTTCCAGCATCTCTTCAAGGGCCTCATGATCATCCTTCCAGAATTCCGGTCCCATCCCCAGGCGCTTGGCCAGCTCATTGAGGATCTTGGTGTCCGGCCAGCACTCCCCCGGAGGGTCAACTACCTTCGGGTGGGAACGGACTTCTTCATACCACCCCGGCCAGTAACCTATCTCGTCATGCTCCATGCCCCACGCAGCCGGAAGCACGATATCCGCAAGGGCGGCCGTAGGGGTCAGAAACAGCTCGGAGACCACAATGAAATCCAGTTTCATCAGTGCAGTATACACATCCTGCGAATTCGGGTAGCTCAGCAGGGGATTGGTGAGGATAAACATGGCTGCCTTGATGGGGTAGGGTTTCTCCTTCAGAATCGCCCTTGTCCAGGCGTGGGGTGGGATGAAAGCCGAACTCTGTGCAAAACGAAATCGCTTGTCCAGAATCCGTTCCGGCCTTCTGGGGTGTTCTTTGAGGAGAAAAAAGCCCCCCGGCCTGGTATAGGGGGGAGGGGTCAGGAAGACGTCCCCCCCTGGGACGTTCAGGTTCCCGCTGATTGCGCGTAGTATAGCAATAGCCCGGCCCGTCTGGAAACTGCTGATAAGCTGATCAACGGGATTCCCGGTCTGCATGGCCGCAGGTTTGAGCCGCCCATACATCTCCACGAATTGCTCGATCTTAGGTCGGGGGACCCATGTGGCCCTTTCGACTTCTTCTAACGAAAATGCGGCGATGTTGGCCTTCAACCTGTCGAACCCGACGGTCCAGTTCTCTACCGTATCCCGGTCGTAAAGCTCTTTTTCGATGATGAGCTTCAGGAGACCCATGGCCAGAGCACCGTCGCTGCCCGGCCGGATCCTGATCCAGAGATCGGCCAGCTTAGCCACATCCGTCTTCTGGGGGTCGATTACGATAAGACTGCCTCCATGCTCCAAGGCGGCCTCGAGCGTCTCCCTTCTCATCCCGCCGGTGGTATGGTTCATGTTGCTGCCCCAGAGCACGATCAGTTTGGATCTGCCGTCGTCGTCGCAGACGCACCCCGATCCATAGGTAAATGCAGAGGCCATTCCCTTGGGTATGCCACAGCACCAGCCGGGGGTGACCACATTGGGTGTGCCGAGGGTTGAAGCAAATCTCTGTGCAAAGGCGAACTCCATCCCCTTGGGTTCCCCCAAACCGAGGGAAATGGCCTCGGGGCCGCACTTTTCCACTAGGTCCCTGAACTTTGATGCGATCGTTTCCAAAGCCTCATCCCAGGAGATCCGTACCCATTTGCCTTCGCCTCTGGCGCCTGCCCTCTTGAGGGGGTATAAGAGCCGGTCCTGATGGCGCATGACCTCGGGGATGGTAAAACGCCCCTTCTTGAGAGCACACTGCTCGCTGAACATCCCGCTTTCCATATCGGGCTCCAGGTCGACTACTCTGCCATCCTCCACCACGGCCTTCACGCTGCAGTGACCGGCGCAAAGATGACAAAACGTCGGGATCTCCTGGGTGTTCGATGTGCCGGGGGAGGCGGTACTTGTCCGCATGGATCCCAGATCCGGATGGATAAAGGCCTCCATGATGGGGGTGAAGCCGTGTTTGTCGCTCAAGCCCTCCATGGTGACGATCTCTTTGCCGTCGGCGTCCACTGCCAAGATGAGACAGGAGCTCACGATCTTCCGGTCCATGGAAACCGCACACGCGCCGCACTCACCTACGCCGCACCCTTCCTTGGTCTTTGTCAGCCTGAATTGATCGCGGAGCACGTCCAAGAGGGTCTGCTGGGATTCTACTTCGAGCTCGCGGACCTCTCCGTTCACCGTCAATCGAACTTTGTGCTTCATTTTACACCCGCTTGGCCTCTTTTGGCGCCCTCATGACGGTCTGCTCGAGTCCCTTTTGAACCATCTTTCCGATCACTTCAACCCTATGAGCGGCCGAAGCGCGGAAATCATCAATGGGCTTCGACTCGTCCACGGCCATTTGAGCCGCCTCACGGAAGAGTCCCTGCAGGTCCCCATCGAGCCTGGTTCCCCGTATGATCTCCTCAGCCTTTCTGCACCGGAAAGGGACAGGGCCTACCGCTCCGAGAGCGATCTTGACTTCCTCGCATCGGTCGTCTTCTGTCCTGACCATCACGGCCAGGTTTACGACAGCCACATCCATGGGACGAATACTATACTTCAGATAGATACCTTCCCCAAAAGTCGGGTTCGGTATGAGTATCTCCGATAGGACCTCACCAATCTGCATAATGCTTTTTCCAGGTCCCACAAAAAAATTCTCCAGGGCCACTGTTCTCTCTCCATGAACCGCAGCAAGCTTCACCCTCGCGTCCATCGTGAGAAGAGGTGCGGCGAACTCCGCTGCCGGAGAGGCATTTGCGATGTTTCCTCCAAGAGTAGCGAGATTTCTGATGTGCATGGTCCCCAATCGCCCGGCGGCCTCTTTCAGAGTCGGGAATGTTTTCGCGACGAGCGGCGAATTCCTTATCTCCTCAATCGATGTCAATGCGCCGATTCGCAGCTGATCATTGACCCATCCCATGCCGTGGAGCTCCGGAATCCTTTTGATGCTGACGAGATGTCGGGGAAGGACTTTCCGGTGCTTCATTTTTACCAACAGGTCGGTGCCTCCGGCCAGGATCCTGGAGTCACCAACATATCTCAGAAGTATGGAAGAGGCTTCTTCTGTCGTTTCGCAAGACAGGTAGTCAAAGTTAGGGAGTCCAATCAGCATGATTGCCCCTTTCTGTTGGTTCTCCGCCTCCAGGTCTGGAAGCGTAGATGTACATCCTCCTTTACCGACTGGTAAATAAAGTCATAAGTCCATTAATGTTGTCAAGCTGATTCAGAGCCGATCGCACCAGTTCCGTTCGAATCACGCACGCAGCAAATCATAGGAGAATGGACGGGGATGGAAAGAGCATTCCTAAATGCCCTGCAGATCATAGAAGCTTCCGGACATCGGTGCGGAGGCAATGCCGAGATCGCCTGCCCCAAAGCGGTCAAGGAAGGGATTACCAAAGTTCCGAAAAGAGGAGGCCGGAGTTCAAAAAGTAGCCGCGAGAATCTTCACTTTCGGTCTTTGAAAACCCTCATCGAGCACGTTTTCAGAGCCAAAGCGCAAACCCGATCAAAGGGCAGCGGTCTTTCTGCCGCTGCCCTTTGATCTCTCTCCCGGTTCAGTGCTTGCCCGGCTCAAGGGGCGTCCCACGCCTTTCCCAGTGCATGTAGGCCAGCAGGGCCACCATCTTGGGGTCGTCCAGCGCCAGGGGGTCCCCCTCCAGCGGGTTCCGCAGGCACCAGTTGACCATCTCGCCGAGGGTCACCACCTTTCCGATCTGTTTCTGGAACTTGGGATAGGTCTCCGGGTGTGTGTTGGCCCCGTTGGGGTGACACTGATCGCACGAAACCGCGTTCTTTCCCAGCTTGGGGCTGTGAAACCACTTGTCCCCTTCCTTCACCACGGTCATGAACTCCCGGGTGAAGCGTTCTACGTCCTCTTTGCTGAATTCCGCTGCCTGGGTCGATAAGTTCACGGCCAGCGCCGCGGAGATCATCAGCGCAGCCAGCAGCACTCCGAGATACCTTCCAGCTTTCTTCATCGATGGACCTCCTGAGATCTAGTAGTGTTTCTGCGGGGGAATGCGGCTGCCGGGATCCTGGTATTTCACATCCCGCGGGGTGCCGGTCTTGGCATCGAAAGCCACCCTGCGGTTCTCATTGTCCGGTAGCTGGTAATGCACGTCGACCTTGCCTGTGCGCATATTGATGAACTGCCACCCTGTCGCGTCCCTTTCGAAAAAGGGATCCGCGCGGTTCATGGGGACCGTGAGCTTCGGGAGGTGGCTGGGTTCCTGGCGGTACGACTGAGGATAGGGCCAGGGCCAGGCCGTTGCCATCACGGCGTGGAAGCTGATGTTGCCGATCTGGTTATACTGGATCTGATGCACGTGACCGTAGATCACGGTCACCTTCTCGAAAGGCTTTAAAAGGTCCTGCACGCGCTCGGCATCGTCGGTCCAGAAGTTCCAGCCCTTATAGATCTTCTGGATCGGAGAATGGGAGAAGACGATGACGGGGGTGGCCTTGTCCACTTTGGCCAGGTCCTTCTGCAGCCATCGGCGCTGTGTCTCTCCCACCAGGAAGGGGGAGCCCTCCGGGTTGTCGAGGCGCGCCATGGCCAGCATCCGGTCCATGGGGTCTGCCCAGTTCTTGTGCGTCCACTTGTCATAGGTGAGAATGCTGTTGAGGACCACGAAGTGGACCCCCTTGTGATCGAAGCTGTAATACAGAGGGCCGATCTTGTCCTCCCAGTAAGCCCCCAGATCCAGGTAGTAGTCGTGCTCGCCGATCACATAGTGGACCTTCCCGCGGACCTTGGACATGATCTCCAACCCGTGGTCCAGCTCCTCTTTCTTTCCCAGCTGGCCCAGGTCGCCTCCGAACATGAAGAAGTCCGGCCGGGGCACGAGAAGGTTTGCCTCCCGGACCGTCCGGATCAGCCCCATGTCCCAGTTGCGCACGAATTTATTGCCGCTGATCTGCTGGATGTGGGCATCGGAGATATAGGCAAAGGTGAACTCCTGTGCAGGGGCCTTGGAGCCGAAGGCCACCTTCACCAGATTCATCGGGAAGGCGCTCACTGCCAGGGCCGCACCGGCTGTCTTCAGGAATGCGCGTCGGTTCAGATTCATCTTGTTACACCTCCTTCTGGTTCCTTCCACCGCACACGAAATCGTGGCGCATGATCTACGCGGGAGGGGCCCCCCAAGGCCCGTCCCTCAACCGTCCGCTCCTGTGGCGCGGTTCACTTGCGGACAAACTCGGGGCTGGTCAGGGCCTTCAGGAACTCCACCAGGTCCTTTTCCTGCTCCGGCGTGAGGTTGAGGGGCTTGATGCCGCCGCTCAGGAGTTCGGGCAGAGGGTCGGACTCCTTCAGCCGGCCGCCGTTGTTGTAGAACTGGACGACCTCCTCCAGCGTCTTGAGGCTCCCGTCGTGCATGTAAGGGGCGGTAAGCTCGATGTTCCGCAGGGTGGAGGTCTTGAAGGCGCCGATGTCCGTGAGGTCCCGGGTCACCGCATACCGGCCCAGGGAGGATGTCTTGGGATTGGTCAGCACCGCAACGTCCGTTCCCCTCTTTTTCACATCTTCCACCGCAGCGGACAGGTCGTCCAGATCCCTCGGCATGTCATGGGCCGCCACCCCGATCATGTGGAAACGATTGTCCGTGAACAGGGCCTGGGTCTGCTCGATCACATGACAAGAGACGCACCGGCCCTGGTTGATGAAGATATCCAGCCCCCGGACCGCTGCAGGGCTCATGGCCGTCTTGTCGCCGCCGAAATGGTAGCGATCGAAGGGGGAATTGCCTGCGACCAGGGTTCTCTCAAAGGTGGCGATCGCCTGCTCCACCTCCTTCATGGTGATGTGATCACCCCTCTTGCCGAAGGCCTTCCCGAAAAGGGCCACGTACTCCGGGTCGGTCCGGACGATCTTCAGGATCGGCTCGTGATTTTTCAGGCCCATTTCAACGGGATTGAGGAAGGGCTGGGAAGACTGGGACTCCAGGGTGGGCTCCCGGCCGTCCCAGAACTGGGTGGAGTAATAGGCGGTATTGATCGCCGTGGGGGCGTTTCGGGTGCCCTTGAGCTTGTTGATCCCCTCCGAGACCGGGAGGTTGTCGGTAAACCCTTTTTCTTTGTCGTGGCACGTGGCGCAGCTGACTTCCCCTGTACTGCTGAATCGCTGGTCGTGGAAGAGCTTGTCTCCGAGTGCGACCTTCTCCGGGGTGATGGGGTTGTCGGCCGGGACCGGCACGGGGGGCAGGCCCAGCGGGGCCGCCATCGCAACACAGGCGAGGAGTGTTGCGGCCACGGCGCCCAATCGGAACGTTTGCTTGAAGATACCGGCTGCGTAATTCAATTTCATCCCTCCTTCCTCCTGGCCGGGAGCACCCCGGCCATGATGTCCCTCGAGATGAGGATATCATACCCGAACCAAATCATATGTAAATACTATTTAGTTATTTTTCTTATTGATGGGGGCCCGGCGGCCTTCCGCTTCCGGCGGATCTTCCCCGGGTTTCGGGCGCTTTTGGAAGTCGCCGATTCTCCAAGGAGACCGGATCCGAATCCCCTCTCCTCTTCAGGCGCGGTTGCTCCGGAGATGGAAGCCTGCTATCCTGGGCGGGAATGCAACAGGGGCGATTCGTTCGACGACGATAAAAGATCGTCGATGGCTGAGGTGCTGAAGCGCGCAATGTGGTCTTACGAGATCGTCACCCCCATCGTCCCTTGACTGCCCGGCGGGTGGCAGGCGATTTCGTGCTTCCCCTCAGTGTCTCAGGAGGAATCACCGTTGATGGGACCGTTGGCGGGTGTGAAAGTGATCGAGTTCGGTGGGATCGGGCCGGGGCCTTTCTGCGCCATGATGCTGTCGGACATGGGTGCCGAGGTGATCCGGGTGGATCGAAAGGGCCAGCTCGATATCGTGGACCCCAAATACAACCTGCTTTGTCGCGGAAGGAAATCCATCGGGGTGGACCTGAAAAAGCCGGAAGCGGTCGACGCGGTTCTGCGATTGATTGAAAAGGCCGATGTACTGACCGAAGGCTTTCGGCCCGGCGTGATGGAAAGGCTGGGGCTCGGTCCGGACGTCTGCCTTTCCCGTAACCCCAGACTGATCTACGGGCGTATGACGGGGTGGGGGCAAAGCGGGCCGCTGTCCTCAGCCGCCGGTCACGACATCAATTACGTGGCCTTGTCCGGGGCCCTTCACTGCATCGGAAGCTCCGATCACAAGCCCTCGCCGCCCCTCAACCTGCTCGGGGATTTCGGAGGGGGGGGAATGATGCTGGCCTTCGGGATCGTTTGCGCGTTGGTTGAAGTCCGGAACTCGGGGAGAGGACAGGTGGTGGATGCCGCCATCGTGGACGGCACGGCAGCGCTGATGGCCATGATCTACGGCATGCGGGCGGCCGGGCTCTGGAGCGATCAGCGCCAGATGAACCTGCTGGACGGCGGTGCGCCCTTCTACGACACCTATGAGACCAAGGACCACAAGTATATCTGTGTGGGCGCCCTGGAGCCGCAGTTCTACTCCCTCCTGCTCAAGCGTGCCGGTCTGGAGAACGATCCCGACTTCGAGAATCAACTGGACCAGAGCAAGTGGCCTGTCTGCAAAGAGAAGCTCCTGGCGGTCTTTAAGACCAGGACCCGCGAGGAGTGGTGCGGGATCATGGAGGGGACCGATGTCTGCTTCGCACCGGTCCTCACGATGGAGGAAGCCTTCATGCATCCCCACAACGTCCAGCGTCAGACCCTGGTGGAGATCGACGGGGTCATGCAGCCGTCGCCCGTCCCCCGATTTTCGAGGACGGTGCCCGGAATCCAGGGGCCGCCCTCTGCGGCCGGGGCGGACACCGAGCAGGTCCTGCTGGCCTGGGGTTTCTCGGCCGAAGAGGTCGAATCCCTGAAGGGTAAAGGTGCCATCTATACCGCGGCCCGGCATGGGTAAGCCGCACCGGCACGCGTTGGAGTGACGGGACTGTGGCGATGGGCAGGATCTATGCCCGCCTTACCCATGATCGTTCCCGCGCGTTCCCACGCTCCGGCGTGGGAACGCTAGGGAGGGGAGCGCGGGAACGAGAGGAGAGCAACCGAGGTTGTCCTGCGGGCACCCCTCAAGGGGGTGAAGCCCCGCCCCTGCGACCCCACATGCCTCTTTATAACGGGACACGGACCTGGTAGAATCATGCCATGCACAGGGAAAAACAAAGCAGACGAGAGATGTATTATGCCGAGCCGATCTATCGACCGCCCAGCGAGGCCTATTCCCTCCTGATCCAGGCAACCGTAGGGTGCTCGTCCGCGTCCGCGGGAAGGTGTTACTTCTGCACGTCCTACATCTTTGACAGGGCGGTCCCCGAGAAGAAGTTCAGGATTCGACCTGCCCAGGAAGTGCTCGAAGACATCGAGATCGCGAGAGAGATCCACGGGAACCGCGTGGACAAGATCTTCCTGCTGGATTCGAACGCCATGATCATGAAGACCGGGGAGCTCCTGAAGATCCTCGAGAAGTGCCATGAGGCCTTCCCGCGGCTCAAACAGGTCTCCTGCTATGCGTGCTGCGGGGATATCCTGAGAAAGAGCGATGAGGAGCTGAGGGAGCTGCGCGAGGCCGGTCTGAAGCTCGTGTTCGTCGGCCTGGAATCCGGGGACCAGGAGGTCCTGGATCTGATGAACAAGGGCGCGACCGTTCAGGACCAGGTCGATTCCGTGGTGAAGGCGAACCGGGCGGGGATACAGACCTCGGTCACCGTGATCCTCGGTCTGGGCGGAAGGAGGTTGTGGAGACAGCATGCAGTGGAGACGGGCAAGGCCGCCGGCCGCATGAATCCCACCTTCTTCTCTGCACTGACGCTCATGGTGGTCCCGAATTCACCGCTGGCAGCCATGGTGAAGAAGGGGGAGTTTGAGCTGGTCACGGACCCTGCGGAGATCCTGAGGGAGCTCCACCTGATGATCCGGAACATCGACGGACCCGGGCCCATCGTTTTTCGAACCAATCACGCCTCGAACTATCTGCCCCTCCGGGGGACCCTTCCGAGGGACAAAGAGGACCTGTTGAAGACCATCCAGGGCGGACTCGATCACCCGGATAGCCTCCGGTCCGAATCGATGCGCGGCCTCTGAAGCCCAGGGCCATCCTGGATCTCAGCGATGAGCCGATCCCTTACGATCGGATCCCCCCCACAAGGGTCGTCAGCTCTCCCACCAGTTCTTTCATCTGTTCGGACCTGGACGTCAGCTCCTTGCTCACGGCCGCGGATTCCTCCGCCGTCGACGCATTCCTCTGTATCACCTTGTCCATCTCGGCCACGGCCTTGTTGACCTGGCCTATCCCCTGTGCCTGTTCGTTGGAGGCGGCGGAGATTCCTTCCACAAGTTCACCCACCTTGCCGGCACCCCTTGCCACTTCTGAAAAGGCCTCGTTGGTCCTCGTGACCAGATCAGAGCCTTCCCTGACCTTGTTCACAGTCCCTTCGATCAACCCCGCGGTGCTCCTGGCGGCTTCAGCCGCTCTCAAGGCCAGGTTCCTCACTTCACCGGCCACCACGGCAAACCCTGCCCCTGCATCACCGGCCCTTGCCGCCTCGACCGCTGCGTTCAGGGCCAGAAGGTTGGTTTGAAAAGCAATCTCATCGATCGTCTTGATGATCTTGGATATCTCCTCGCTGGCCTGCGAGATCTCGAGCATGAACCTGGTCAGGCCCTTCATGGATTCATTCGCCTGGTCCACCGTCCGGTTGGCCCTCTTCATCAGATCATTGGCTCGCTTGGCATGGTCGGCATTCTGCCTGGTCATGGAAGCGATCTCCTCCAGAGAGGAGGACGTCTCCTCGATGGAGGAAGCCTGTTCCGATGCGCCTTCGGCCAGCTGCTCGCTTGAGGCGTTGAGATTTTTTGCCGACGATGAAATCTCGCCGCTGGCCCCCACCAGGCCGGTAATCACCCGGGCGACCCGCCCGACAATGGAGGAAGAGATACGGTTCATGTATACTCCGCACAGGAGAACAGCTCCCAGCATGGCCGATCCGAGGAGGAGCAGAAGGGAAGCCCTACTGCTGATGATCTCGTTTACCCCGTCCTCTTCCGCCTTCAGTTTCTTTCCGGCCATGTCGACGACATCATCGATGGCTTTTCGATGTTCTTCATAGAGGGGCTTGAGCCTGCCGTTGACCGCTTCACGAGCCCTGTCGCGCTCGTTGCGAAGAATGGCGGGAATAACCTCTCTGTCCCGAATGTCGAAGAACTTCTGCGCGGGTCGATACGATCTCTGGACCAGCGCCTCCTTCAGGGCGCCGTCCGGGAGCTCGCTTGCCCAGAATTGGTGCCGTCTTTCGTAGCCCTCGCGGAGAGAGTTCGATTTTTCAGCCAACTCGCCCAGCTTCCCTTTATCCGTCTCATCCAACATCTGAAAGACAAGGAGAAAGGGTTCAATGATGTATTCAGGCGGGGGGAGGACATCCGCAATCAGATCCTTTCCCTGCACGATCTTCAGGTACCATTCGCCGTTGACCTTGGTCGTATGGATGGTCTTCCAGGAGACTAGGGAAAAGAGGACGAACCCAAGGGCGCAGACCCCGATCGTCGAAAGCAGCTTAGCCCGAATGCTCATGTGAATTCTCCTTCCGGCATCAAACACAGGAGCGCACATCCCGCAAAAAGATCTATCGGAAGTTCACCGGCGGTCCTTGAAAGGAAATCCGCGCCTCGGTGGGAATCGGGACCGGCGAGGATGCATGGTTTGCGCTTGTGGCGGGGGAACTCGAGAACGGGGGAGCCGTTTCATCCCCATACGGAGCCGGAGCCCCGTGATCCCGGGCAGGATCCACGAGCATGCGATCGGGCTGGCCCCCACGGCGCACGTCTTCAAGGCAGGGTCACCGGATCGGCCTGAAGATCCTGAGCATGGACTCCATTCGAGACCCAGGTCAGCACCACGGACCATTCCATGCGCCCATCAGCGGACCAGGTCGCACAAGGCAAGGCGGGGACCGGATGCGCCGGTCCCACCTACTGCTTCCCGTGATCCCTTGACCGCAGGTAGCTGTCCTCCATGGCCTTCACCAGGTTCGTCATGGCAATGTAGTAAGGCGTCGAAATCCCCAGCTCCCTGGCGTAGGCGACCACCTTTCCGCCGAGAAAATCGATCTCCGTAGGGCTTTTGCGCTCCATGTCGTAGCACATGGAGTCTTTGTGCGCGCCCGCCTTCTCGAGGTAGGCCAAGGCGGTCCGAAGGTAGTCCTTCCCCAGATCATAGCCCTGGGCCTTCGCCACGGCGAGGACTTCGTCGAAACAGCGCTCGGCGATCTCTCTGGTAGGAGGAAAATCGAGGATCTGCTTCAGTGTCCGGTTGGTCACCGCACTGATGGACGCCATCGTGCACTTCATGACCATCTTCTTCCAGACATAGAGCTTGATGTCATCGACGCACTCGGTGTCCAGACCTGCGGCGGTCAGCACACCGGCAATCCTTTCACCCAGGATCTTGTTTTCCGCCGTCAGACCGCCCAGATGGTTCGGCCGGTTGAAAAAGGCCATCTCCACTTCACCCGGGTTCTTCAACGAGACACCGTAGTTCAAGGTCATGCGAAAGGCGGCGTCGAGGCCGAATGTTTCGGCGACGAGATCCTCCGTACCGAGTCCGTTGTGGGTGCTGACGATCTTGGTTCCGTCCCGGACCGCGCCTTTGAGCTCGTCCAGGACGCCCGGCAGATGAAAGGTCTTCGTAGACAGAAAGACGAGACTTGGGCTGAAGGGTTTCAGGAGTCCTATCCGGTCGACGAAATGGGGGACCGGAACCCGGTAGTTTACACCCCCTGAGATCCGGATGCCGTCCCGTCTGATGGCCTCTCCCAGACCCGGCATCGGATCTACCAGCATGGTTTCACACCTGTGGTGGAGCAGGGCTGCAGCCAGCACCGCGCCTGTCGCCCCCACACCTACAACGGCAATCCTCAAATCATCCACTGGGGTCTCCTCCTCTCGTAAGGTCGCTCGATAGGAGCCGACAAATTCATCGGCCCTTCTCCTTCTGTATTCTCGTGTGCAGCTCTTCGAAATCCCGCGCCGGCAGAAGACGGGACCGATCCGGCCTCAGGACCAGGCAGGCAGCGCCCGTAGGGCAGACGGTCCCGCATACGCCGCAGCCGATGCACCAGCCCGTATCCACGACCACGGTTTCATCGATCATCTTCACCGCGGCAACCGGACAGATGTCCACGCACGCCCCGCAGCCCGTGCATGCCTCCTTGTCCGTCTCCCTGATGAAGTAGGTTGCCATCAGGGTGTCCCTGGGGACCCTCCTTCTGCGGATATGGCCGACGTTCCAGCAGGCGCAGCCGCAGCAGTTGCAGTTGTGCTGGATTCCGTCCTCCGTGTTGTCCACGAAATGGACGAGGCCGGCTTCCTCAGACCTCCTGATGATCTCGAGGGCCTCCTCCCCGGAGACCTGCCTGGCAAGGCCCCGTGCGATGACGTAGTCGGCCATCTCATCGAACTTGATGCAGACCTCGAGGGGATGGCCGCATTTGCCTCCATTCAGTCCGTAGATCATTCTGCAGGGACAGTGGGCCACTGCGAATGTCCTGGCCTTTGCGACGACGGTCTCCATCAGATGGAAAGGAAATACGGCCTGCATCTTGATGTCCAGTGTTCTGCGCACAGGGATGTAACGGTAGGGCTTGGTGGATGAGGGGCTGTACGCCTCTTCCGTCACCCGGGTCGTGAAATATCTCCTGATCATCCGGGCCATCTTGCGGGCCTGCTCCGACTCCTCCCCTTTCCAGAAGAAGGTCTGGGGGAAGCCGAAACCCACCTGGTGCAAGGCATATCCTGTCTCTCCCCCGGAGTCAGGTCCCGAGAAGACGAGTCCCTTTCGACTCAAACCCTCCAGGATCGCTGAAAGCCGACTTCGTTCCAGAGAGCAAGACTTCCCGATCTCATCCAACCCGACCGGCCGGAGGGGGACGGTTGTATTCGGGATGGCCAGAAGGGCCTCGGCCTCTTCCTCCGTGAAGACCTCCTTCAGGATTTGAACCAGTTCATTCCTGACCGGATACCCCATACCCAGGGCCGAAAGGTGCCCGGCCAGCCTGTCGTAAACATCCATGCCGTTCTCCTGATGGATACGAGTAATCACCGACCTCTACTGGACTTATCGGAATTTGCTTCGGAAGTAAAGACTTAGGTCAAATCGTCTGTTCGAACACGCTTCTTTTGTTGACAGTTCCGGAAAGGAAAAGGTAGTTATGGAAAAAAACGGACATGCATTCCACACAGCGGACCAAATGAACGATCGAGATTTCGTCAACTCACTACAAAGAGGCCTAGCGATCCTCGAGGCGTTTACAAGGGAACGCCCAAGACAAAACCTCCAGCAGCTCACCCAAGCCACCAGCCTGCCGAAAACGACCGTTCTCAGGCTCCTGCGAACGCTGATTTCGCTGGGGTATGTCCGATTGGACTCCGCAGCACGGGAATACTCCCTGGGACCGAGGGTCATGTCTCTGGGGTACGCCACTCTCTCGGGGATGGAGCTCAGGGAAATCGCACGGCCCTACCTTGAAGATCTCTCCCGTCAAAGCGAACAGAACGTGAACCTGGCCATTCTCGATGGAACCGAGGCGATCTATATCGAACGCATCACGAGAACGCATCTGATCAGTACGGACCATACCGTGGGGAGCCGCGTGAACACGCATTCGACGGCGATCGGGAGGGCCATGCTGGCCTTTCTGGAAGAAGATGAACTGAACGACACATTGGGGCGACTCTATGGCGACCCGGAGACCGCGAAGCATCTCCGCCACGAGCGAGAATCTTTCTGCAGGCTGCTCAAGGCCGTCAGGCGAAACGGATATGCCCTGAACAACGAAGAGTACATCGTCGGTATCCGGGCGGTCGGCGCCCCGATCTTCAACGCCGGCGGCCGCGTCGAGGCCGCGATCAACATGCCGGTCTTCAGTAAGGGCGTAAGCATGAAGGATCTGACGGAGAGACTCGCCCCCATGATCGTCAACACGGCTTTAGAGATCTCCGCAACACTTGGATATGTAAAGCCGGCCTGAGGCCACGGAAGATCGAACGGACCCGGGCTTCAATTGGGTGTGCACCTTTCCTTCACTTTTCATGATCCTTCATCCCGGGGATCTTCCTGAACGCCGATTGCCGAACACCGAGACGGAACACCACAGCGGGTTCGCCCTGGCCGAGGTTTTGAACCAGTGACCGTGAGATGACTTGCAACGATAACGATGAAGGGAGGTGAGGTAAGCAGGCCCGAAGCCCTTCAGGCGCCCTTCCGGAGATCTGCCTCCGATGAAGCGCCGAGGACAAACGGAAATCTGAACCGTGAGCAGTTTGAAGGAGGGATAGACCTATGTCGAAAAGGACGGTTGCCGTCATTGGATTGATGCTGGTGGTATGCTTGGCAGTGGCAAGTCATGCAACCGCAGCGGAAAAGAAATCCTCCAAAGCGTTTACCTGGCCTCAGTACTTTACGGTCGCGACGCCGAACGTCGGGACTGGAAACCACTCTATCGCCTCAGCCTGGACTCCTGAATTTACGGCCGATACCAAAGTCAAATCCCGCGTCATGCCCGCTCCCAACGGGTATGCAAGAGCGGAGTGGCTCAACAACAAACAGGTCGACCTTTCGCTGTACCAGGCATCGGACTACATAGAGCAGCTCGATGCGATCGAAGGGTTTGCGTCGAAGACCGCAGGGCCGGCCGATTCGCGAACCATCTATCTCTCGCTGGTGACCGCGTGGGGGCTCATGGTGAGGGGCGACTCCCCCATCAAGACCATCAAAGACATCGGTCCGCAGACCAGAGTCGCCTGGTATCGCGGCTCTTCCTTTATCATGACAGGTATCCGTGCGCTCCTGGCCACCCAGGGTCTTACCCCTGAAGACGTCAAGCTGGTGGAGGTCGGCAGCTACGGGGCCAATTCAAAGGTGATCTCGGAGGGCCGGGCCGACGTGGCCTACACTTCCCCTCTGTCGGATCTGAACTACGAGGAAGAGGCAAACCCGAAGGGCATCCGGTGGCTGCCGATCCCCTCGAAAGAAGAAGACCCCAAGGCCCATGCGGCTTTCCAGGCCCTGCAGGCCGGGTATTCCATCCTGCCCGTGAAAAACGGGGTCCCGTCCGCGATAGGGGTGAGAATGTCCATTGCATACCAGAACTATCACGTCAGAGGAGACGAGAGCGAGGAGTTCGTATATCACCTGGTCAAATGGCTGGACGAGAATCATGGCCGCTACAAGGACAAGTATATTCATGCCAAGCTGATGACCCTCGACAATCTGATCGAGTTCCTGGACAACGATCCGGTGGAGCCGATCCATCCGGGGACCATCAGGTACCTCAAGGAGAAAGGCCTCTGGAAGGACAAATACGAGAGACAGAATGCGTTCAACCTGGCCCTGTCCAAGAAATACATCGACGGTTTCCAGGCCGCGGTGAAGGCTGCGGAGGCCAAGGGAATCCAGGTGAAGGTCGGGGAAAAGAAATGGTTGGAATTCTGGAAGGAATACAAAGAGAAGAACGGCCTGGCCGTATCCTATGGGAGTATCGAGAGGCCGCAATGAGAAGCTTTGCATAGCACCTGTCAAGAGGGGGGGTCACCGTGTCCGCTGCGATATCCGAGGTCTTCTCCATGCACGGTGACCGACCCTTTCTTATCATCATGAACACGAGAGGTTGCGAACGGCTTTCAAATAAGAGCGCGAAGAATGGAGGTCGTCAGACATCATGGCGAACGAACAGCAAGAGAAAGAAAAGAAGGCTGCCGGTAGATTCGAGACCTTGAGCAGACCGGTCAAATTTCTGTTTTATTTTTTTTCATCCCTCGGCGTCTTCATTTCCGCGGGGTATATCTTCGGGTTCCTGCCCTTGCTGGATGTGACGTACTACTTTATCCTGATGGCGCTGTTTCTCCCCATGGTGTTCATTTTGCTGCCGGCGCACCCCAGGGAGACGAAGGTGTCCTGGTACAGCTATACCCTGGCTGTCCTGTCCTTCGGCATCACCGTCTTTCTGGCGACCCAAGGCCATCAGCTGGTATTCTCCACGTGGATCCCTGCAAACGATTGGCAGCTTGCCATAGCCGTGGCCCTGACCATTCTCCTCCTGGAGGCCGCTCGAAGGGCGGGAGGAAAGATCTTTTTGGCCCTGGTCCTGGTCTTTTCATTGTATCCAAGCATTGCCCATCTGTTACCCGGGATGTTCTGGGGACCCCCGTCGCCCCTGTCAAGGACGTTGGCCTTTAACATGTATTCCAGTGACGCCCTGCTCGGCATCGTCACCAGGGTGGTGGGAGAGACCCTGATCGGGTTCCTGATCCTGGCTGCTTTGCTCCTGGCCACAGGCGCCGCGGACTACTTTCTGAAGCTGGCCATGGCCATCATGGGAGGGGTCCGCGGGGGGGCGGCCAAGGTGTCCGTGGTGGCGAGCGGCTTTTTCGGCAGCCTGAGCGGGAGCATCTTCGCGAACGTGGTGGGCACCGGGTCCGTGACCATTCCGACCATGAAGCGAGCCGGGTTCAAACCCCATTATGCCGGTGCGCTGGAAGCCTGTGCCTCGACGGGCGGGATGATGATGCCCCCTGTCATGGGCGCAGTGGCCTTTATCATGGCGAACTTCACCAACACGCAATACAGCAGAATCGTCATCGCGGCCGCGATTCCCAGCATCCTGTACTATGTGGGGCTGTTCTGCCATGTGGACAGTTATGCGGCAAAGCACCGATTAATGGGCCTTCCGAGCAGGGAAATTCCATCCTGGAAGGAGATGGTGAAGGAGGGATGGCCTTTCTTTCTCGTCTTGGGTTTCCTGATTTGGGGTCTTCTCCTGATGCGGTGGGAGAGACTTGCGCCGTTCTATGCCTCCGCCCTGCTCATCGTCTTGTCCCCCTTTCACAAGAGCCTCAGGTTGTCTCTCAAGAGAGTGAAGGAGATCCTGCTGGCGACGGGCAAGCTGCTGAGTGAAACGATGGCCCTCCTGCTCCCCACGAGCTTTATCCTCGGGGGGATCATGGGAACCGGCGTGGCGCCCGTCATCAGCGCCGAGCTCGTTCGGTTGGGAGGGGACAGTGTAGTGCTCGTATTGGCGGTCGGCGTGGGGATCTGCATCATCTTCGGGATGATGGGGATGATCGTGGCATCGTACCTCATGCTTGCGCTGACCTTTGCCCCGTCCCTGGAACAGCTTGCGGGCTTGAACACCCTGGCCGTCCACCTCTTCATCGCGTACTACTCCATGCTGGCCGCCATTACCCCTCCCATTGCCCTGGCCTCATTCATCGCCTCGCGGATCAGCAATTCCAGTCCCATTCTGACCAGCGTGCACTCCGCGCGGCTCGGCATCGTCCTCTTCATCCTGCCCTTCTTCTTCCTGTTCGAGCCTGCGCTGATTTTTGAGGGACCTCTCTACAAGACGTTCATCTGGACGGTCATGAACATCCTGGCCATCCTGCTCATCGCCGGAGGATCGGAGGGGTATCTGTATCGATTTGGCCTCGTGCGCGGCTGGACGCGGCCGGTCCTCTTCATCGCCGGGATCCTGGTCGGGTTTCCGGAATGGAAGACGACCGTGCTCGGTCTGGTCCTTGCGGCCGGGGTGATTGCGGCGCCCAGATTCTCCAGGGTTGCGCCTCCTGTTTCAGCCGCGAGGAGCTCCGATTGAATCCGAGAGGAGGGAGAAATGCAGGAAGAACGCGGGAAGATCCTGACGGAGACGCTCCGGGTTCCGCTCAAGGGCGAGTATGACGTGATCGTGGTGGGGGGCGGAATGGCCGCGGTGGGCGCCGCCCTGGCCGCCCGGCGCAGCGGATGCGAAGTGCTGATCATCGAAAAGAGCGTCGTGCTGGGCGGGCTGGCGACGCTCGGCTTCATCGCCTACTACCTGCCCCTTTGCGACGGCCGCGGCCGGAAGGTGACCGGCGGGATCGCCGAGGAACTCCTCCATCTCTCCATCCGGTACGGCTACGGCGACCTGGCCCCTGAATGGCGGGACGGCCGCGGCATCGGCGCCCGGAAGCGCTACAGCACCATCTTTTCGCCCCCGGAGTTCATCTTTGCGCTGGATGAACTGATGCTGTCGGAGGGGGTCGGGCTGCTGTTCGACACCGTATTCTGCCGCCCGGTGATGGACGGCACCCTCTGCAAGGCCGTCGTGGTGGAGAACAAGGCCGGCCGGGCGGCCTACGGGGCCAGGATGTTCGTGGACGCCACGGGCGACGCTGATCTCCTCCACCGTGCCGGCGCACCATGCGTGGAAGAGAAAAACTATCTTGCCTACTGGTTCTACAACACCAACCTGGAGAAGATGCGGCAGGCCGTGGCCGCCGGAGATGTGAGGAAGGGGATTTCGCTGGAGTGGAGGGGCTTCTTCCGACCGGACGGATCCTACACCATGGGGGAAAAGGAATACCAGGTCAGCGACGCGGAGCACGTGACCCGTTTTGTGCTGAACGGCCGCAAGATCCTGGGAGAAGAGATCGAGAAGAACCGGCGCGAGAAGGGTTCCCTGCTGGCCCTGCCGGGGATGGCGCAATTCCGCAGGACCCGCAGCGTGACCGGAATCTATCGTCTGACCGAAGAGGACGGGCTCAGGTCCTTTGAAGACTCCATCGGCTGCACCGGCCACTGGCAGAAGCCCGGGATCGTCTATGAAATCCCATACCGGACCCTGCTGAGCAGGGAATACACCAACCTCTTTGCCGCCGGCCGCGCCATTTCGGCTTCGGGGGACGCCTGGGAGGCCGTACGAGTCATCCCGCCTGCGGTGTTGACGGGCCAGGCCGCCGGGACGGCCGCGGCCCTGGCCATGGAGAGAAAATGCGCGGTAGCCGACGTGCCGGTGGGGGAACTGCAGGGGAGGCTGCAGGATCAAGGGGTGATCATTCACTACAGCAGGTAGAGAAGGCTTTCAGCGATCAGCATTCAGCGTTCTGCTGAAGAGATCGGAAGCGCAGGTGTTGGGGAGGAATGAGATGGGAGACAAGTGGAGCCAGGTTGCGCCGGATGCGGGCGAGAAGCAGGAGAAGCGTTTTGAGGCCTGGTCATCGGGCAGGGATATCGCTTTTGAGAGCGCCGAGGCAAGGGAACGGTACAGGGAAAGGGTGACCCTGATCCAAGATGCCGTCCAGATGAAAAGGACGCCCCGGCGGGTGCCGGTCTGCCCTTCCCCCGGTCACTTCCCCCTGGAGTATGCCGGCGTCACTTTCCGCGACGCCATGTACGACGTGCATGCGCTCACCCGGGCGCTGAAAAAATATTACGACGACTTCGACCAGGACACTTTTTCCGGACCGTTCATCGGGTCCGGAAGGGTTCTCGACCTGCTGGATGCAAAGCAATACCAGTGGCCGGGCCACGGCGTTCCCGAGGATCGCGAATACCAGTTCGTCGAAGGGGAGTACGTGAAGGCCGAAGAATACGATTCGATGATCCGCGACCCGAGCGGTTTCCATCTGCGCGTCTTCCTCCCCCGCATCTGCGGCGCCCTGAAGGGGCTGGAAAAGATCCCGCAGCTGGTGAACATCCGCCACATGTCCTCCATGCTCCCCGGCGCGCTTCCCTTCAACCTGCCCGAAGTCCAGAAGGCCTTGAGGGTCCTTGTAGAGGCAGGCGCTGAGGCTGCGCTCTTCGTGGCCGGCCTGCGGGAGCTGGGCAAGGCGCTCATGGCCGGAGGGCGACCTTCGTTCTCGGGGGGCATGGCGGAGGCGCCCTATGACGTGATCGCCGACAGCTTCAGGGGGACCCGCGGGATCTCGCTCGACTTGAGGCGCTGTCCGGACAAGCTTCTGCAGGCCTGTGAAAACTACGTTTACCCCCAGATCGAACGGGCCGTGGCCGCCGCAGACCTGAGCGGGAATCCCTTGATCTTCATGCCCCTGCACAAGGGCGCCCATTCCTTCATGTCCACGGTGCAGTTTCGGGAGTTCTACTGGCCGACCCTGCGAAAGGTCCTGATCGGGCTGATCAACGAGGGGCTGGTACCGCTGGTTTTTGCCGAATCGGACTACAACTCGCGCCTGGAGATCATCTGCGATCTCCCCAGGAGCAAGACCGTCTGGTGGTTCGAGAAGGTGGATATGGCTCGCGCCAAGGAGACCGTCGGCAAGGTGGCTTGTATCGCAGGCAATGTGCCCAATATCCTTTTTCGCGCCGGCACCCCCGACGAAATCAAGGCATACTGCAAGAACCTGATCGACGTGGCCGGAAAGAACGGCGGTTATATCCTCTCCACCGCGGCGGGACTGCAGGGGGCGAGGCCCGAGAACGTGAAAGCCATGATCGAATACGGCAAGCGCTATGGGGTTTATGCCTGATCGCGAAGGAAAGGAAGATAGCGGATGGAACTGACGGATGAAGAAAAGGGAATCCTGGACGGCCGGCAGGGCGATGTTGCGCGAAAGTGCATGGAATTCCTGGCGGCCTACGGTGAGGCGGCCGGTGCGGAGAGGCTGATCGACCTGGACGGGACCGTCGACCTTCACCCCGGCGCCAACTGGGTGGTCGATTACACGATCACGCAGGAAGAGATCGAAGACCTGGCCAATAAGGGTGAGAAGTTCAAGGTCCCCACGTTCGCCAACAAGGTGACCGTCCCGGGTTTCATTTTCGACGGGTGGCAGGAGTGCGGCACGCTGCCCAACAGCGACCCGGAATACCACAGGAAGTGCATGGAACCCTTGACGGCATGGATCAGGATGGGCATGGTACCCACCTTCTCGTGCGATAATTACCTGACCAGCTCCTTCTGGCCGGCCTTGGGGCAGCATTGTGCCTGGGTGGAAAGCTCGGCCATTCCATGGGTGAACGCCGTCCTGGGTGCCAGGAGCAATTTCGATGGATGCTTCCAGACCGCCTATCTCGGGAAGGTGCCGGCCTACGACATGCACCTGGATGAGAACCGGGTCGCGACCGTGCTGGTGGAATGTGTTTGCGAACTCAGAACGGACATGGACTACGATCTGTTCGGTTGGGTGGTGGGGGAAGCGGTCGGGCTCGAAGTGCCCGCACTGGTCGGCATCGGGAAGCCGACGACGACGCAGCTCGTCAAGATGAACTCGACCCTGAATACCGGAGGACAGGTGCGGATGTACCATATCCCCGGGCTCACCCCTGAAGCGCCCACGCTGGAAGCCGCCTTCAGAGGGAAGAGATTCAAGGAAAAGGTGACCGTCACCCGCGATGACCTGGAACGGGTCTATGACATGATGAACTATGGTCCGAGCGACCACGTGGAGTTCGTCTATCTGGGATGCCCTCATTACAATATCCTGGAGCTCCAGAAGGTGGCGGGGCTGCTGGACGGCAGGAGGTGTAAGACGCCGCTATGGGTCATGACCGGGCCTTTGACCTACAAGGCAGCGGAGCTGATGGGGATCGATCGGGTGATTCGAAAGGCAGGGGGCGTTCTGTTGTCAGGCACCTGCCCGGGATTGTTGATGGGGGAGATGCCTCCCGCTTCCGTCATGGCCACGGATGCGGCCAAGCAGAACTACTACATTACAGGGATCGCGGACCGGCTTGGGGTCCGCTACGGCAGCACGGAAGATTGCATCGAGGCGGCCGTCACGGGTACCTGGAGAGGTGAATGGAGGAAAGGGGCATGACCGAGGAGACCAAACCAATCGTCCTGAAAGGCAGAAGAGTTGTCGGGGGGATCGTGGAAGGCGAAGCGCTGGTATCGGAAAAGCCGTTGATGGGCTGGTGCAATGTCAATGCAAGGGAAGGCTTCACCACCGAAAGGAACCACCCCCTGTACAAGGTCCCCTATCGAGGCAAGGTGCTGGTCTTCTCCGAGCCGCGGGGTTCCGGCGGCTTCGTGGCTTACGGCAGGAGCAGGGAGTACGGGACCCATCCTGCAGCCTTTCTCTACAGGAAGGGGAACAACCTGACCGTCTTTGCCGCCATGAACATGAAGGTGCCGACCGTGACCGATTTCGATCGCGATCCCTTGGAGGTCATCGAAACAGGGGATCATGTCCTGGTCAATGGAGATGATGGGATCGTGATGGTGACGAAGAAGCACGGCGCACGAACAAACCGGAATCACGGGATATTGGAATAGTGGAATACCCGGGAAGAACGACAGCCAAAACCCTGGAGCAGAACGCGCGGAGATGCGCTCTCACTTTGAAGCTTCCGTCGTGTCATCATTCCATCATGATTCCAGAACATGGATCCGCCAAGCCAATGACGGCCGATCTGCTCCAGCGGCCGGGGCTTCCGACATAACCACCAAAGAGACCATCAGAGGAGGCGTTGAAATGAACCGTAGCGATTCCGGAAAAGAGGTGCTCTATGCGGCGCTGGACCCGCGCGGCTTCAAACCGCGGGTCGAAGAAATCCCCCTGGGACCAAGGGTGCCCGACTTGGGAGGCAAGGTGGTCTACTGTGTCAGCCAGTACGTAGGCGGCTCGGATGTCTTCATCCAGAAAGTGGCGGATGCCTTGCCTCGGTACGCCCCGGGTGTGAAGGCGGAGTACAGGAAGAAACCCGCGGCCTATCTGACGGATGATCCGGAGCTGTGGGACGAAATCGTGCGCACGGCCGATGCGTTTATTTATGGCTGCGGGGCTTGAGGGTCCTGTTCCATGTGGGGTGCCCACTGGTCGATCCTGTTGGAGAAGCGCGGTATTCCTGGTGTGTACATCGTCGATCAGCCATTTGTCGCCGATGTCCGGGTCACTTGTGAAAAGGAGGGTATGCCCGGGCTCAGGCGTGTGAACGTCCCTCATCCGGCAGGGGATGTCTCCGAGGATGAATTTCCGGAGATCATGCGCAAAGTGGTCGCGGCCCTGACAAGACCGGTCGTTGACGGGGAAAGGGATGACTCTTCTCAGACCCAGAAGGGCTCGCCCTTTTTCCCGATGTTTCATGAAACCCCAAGTACGCCCTTTACAGACAAGTCCGCTGAGGCTGTCGGACCCGGTGAAGCGCCGAGGGTTGCGGTCACAGGGACGCTCGAGGAAGTCCAGGACTACTTCGACGAAAGCGGTTGGACGGACGGACTCCCCATCATCCCCCCTACCAGGGAAAGAGTCGACGAGATGCTCCGCGGCACGAGCCATTCGCCTGAAGAGGTCGTTACGAGGACCATGCTGCCGGAGGACTGGCTGGTAACGGTCGAGAAAGTGGCGACCGTCGGCGTCATGGCCGGGTGCAAGCCTTCCTACATGCCCGTTCTCCTGGCGATGGTCGAGGCGTTCTGCAGCGAAGGTTTTGCATCCCCGGTGCGTTCTACAACCTCCTTCTCCTTTTCGGTCGTCGTCAACGGCCCCATGGCCAAGGAGATCGGCATGAATTCGGGCATCAATGCCCTGGGGTCCGGTTCGGGGAACAAGGCCAATGCCGTCATCGGCAGATTCCTGAGGCTGGCCGTCATCAATCTGGGCGGATCCCGGAGCGGGGTGAGCGACATGAGCAGTCAGGGAAACCCGAGCAAGTACAGCTTTGCCTTTGCCGAGAACGAAGAGAGGAGTCCCTGGGAGCCGCTACACGTCTCCATGGGCTATAAGCCGGAGGAGAGTGTGGTGACCATCATGTGCGGGGGGTGGAGCCACGCGGGATGTTTTGGCAACGTGGATCTCGACCGGATCGCCCAGGTGATCTCCTGCTTCGAGCTGCCGCACGGGGCTCTCCTGATCATGGATCCCATGCCCGCCCGAACGCTTGCCGCCAGGGGCTACACCAAGCAGGAGGTGGAGGAATACCTCAGGGAGCATGCCAGGATCACAGCCAGGGAATTCAGGGCCGATTTCTTCTACCCCATGTTTGTCGAGCCGGTTCTGAAGGGCCATCCCATGCACGGCAGGAGGTATCTGTGGCCGCCGGAGTATCTGGATGTCGGAGACGACGAAATGATCCCTGCGTTTCCGAGAGGGAGTATCCGGGTCGTTGTCGTGGGAGGGGAAACCAATCCTTTCTCACAGGCCTGGAAAATGGCCTACCCGTCCACGGCGTCCATCGACCGATGGAGATGATGAAATTTCCTCTTAGGAAGGATCTGCGCGGATGGACTTCATCGAAATTCCGGCAACACGGATCCCCCTGATCGCGGAGGCCGATGTCGTGGTCGTCGGGGGCGGGCCGGCCGGGTTTGCCGCCGGGCTGCATGCGGCCCGGGCGGGCGCCGAAACCGTCATCGTGGAAAGACTCGGCAGCCCGGGAGGCATGATGACGAACGGGCTGATGAGCGTCTTCGTCGGGGAGCACCTCGGGGATCTCCAGGCGGAGATGCATGACCGGCTCGGTGCCGGCGGCCACGTCGTCGAGCCCCTGAAACGGTACCCCGAGTTGAGGTCCAACCCCCTGTTTCACTATTATGGACCCAATATCCTGCCGGGGCGCGAGACCGCTTCCAGCGTGTATGCCTTCGATCCCCACATGGCGGCAGTGATCATGAACGGGATGATGGAGGAAAACGGCGTACGTCCCCTTCTCCGAACGCTCTGTGTCGGCGCCAAGGTCGAAGGGGAGTCGATCAGGGCCGTGATCGTGGAGGACGCATCCGGAAGGAAGGCGATCGGGGGCAAGGTGTTTGTGGATGCCACCGGTCGAGGCGATCTGGCCGCGCGCTGCGGTGTCCCATGCAGGGGGCCCGGCGACGAGAAAGGGATCCCGATCGCTCCCGGTTTGATGTGGAAGATGGGCAATGTGGATTACGAGAGGCTCTTCGAGTATCTGGAAAAGGATCCATTCCTGGAAAGGGCCATGAAGAGGGCCGAGGCCGAAGGCCGGCTCCCCCCGTACAGACCCAAGAGGATGGACCTCTACGGCGGGGCTTATTCGGGCCATCCCCATCCCGAGATGTGCCCCACCCCCCACCCAGGGGAAATGCTCCTCTGGGCGCCCGCTCCCCGCGAGTGGGGGTTGGACTGCGCACAAAGGGCCGGAGACCTGACCCGTGCGGAGATCGAACTGCGAAAGCACATCTCGGCGGAGGCCGGATTTCTGAAGAGGTATGTCCAGGGATTCGAGAACGCCTACCTGGCCTCCATCGCGCCATGGATGGGAATACGGGAGGGCCGCCATCCCGAAGGGGAGTATGTGATCGGGTACGAAGACATCCGCAACCAGCGAAGGTTCCACGACGCCGCCCTTCGTCGAACGGTGCCGGACTGGTACGACACGAGCCAGGGGGTCCGGATCCGCTCTTTTGACATCCCGTACCGGTGTTTTCTGGCCGCAAAGGTGGAGAACCTGCTCCTGGCCGGTGACAACCTCTCCATGGAACACGAGGCCCTTCTTCACATCAGAGGATTCGGGATGGCCTTGAGAACGGGGGAGGTCGCCGGAACCGGCGCCGCAAGGTCTCTGAAAGCAGGGGTGAGGCCGAAAGAGCTCCAATGGAACGTTATCCTGCAACCGTGAAGGACCCGGTGAGCATCCCCTGCTGCGGGAATTGCTCCGGCCTCTGAAGAACCAGGGCTCTGCAACCCAGTCAGAAGCCGCTGTACAATCGAGACCCTTTGAGGTATACTCTATTCCGGATGGCCGAAGTTCCTTCCCGTCATCCGCCCACCCTGCGCGTGAATTGAAGCTACCCTTGTTTTCAACTCGCTGACGCGTTCCATTTCCGGCCGGCTGTTCTTGCAGCTCTTCCGTCTACGAGATGTCCTGCTTTGTCGATGGGGCGGATCTTTTCTTCTCTGCCGTCCATGTACTCTCTTGTGGAGGGGGAATGAGAAAAGAAAAGTCTCTCATCAATCGCCACACATGGCGGGGCCTTGCCCAGTTCGTGAAACTCTTCGCCACATCGAAGGAGGTCGGTGGGAAGGCGAAGTGGTTCTTTGCGGCCCTCGTGGCCCTGCTGCTGGGCATCAACGGCCTGAATGTGCTCAACAGTTACGTCAACCGTGACTTCATGACCGCCATCGAACACCGCAACGCGGCCGAGTTCATCCGGATGGCGGTTTTCTACATCGGGGTTTTCGCCGCCTCCACCCTTGTCTCCGTGATCTACACCTTTACGGAGCAGAGCCTTGGGCTGACCTGGCGTGAATGGGCAACCAGGCAAAGCATGCTTACCTATGTGGATGACCGCGTCTATTATCAGCTCAAGACCGATGGCGAACTCGACAACCCGGACCAGCGGATCGCCGAAGACATCCGGGCCTTCACGACGACGACCATCTCCTTCCTGCTCATCCTGCTGAACGCCGCTCTGACCGTGATCGCCTTTTCGGGCGTGTTGTGGTCCATCAGTCCCCTGCTGTTCGTCGTGGCCGTGCTGTACGCAGCCGGAGGCTCGTTCCTGACCTACAGGATTGGACGACGCCTGGTTCGGTTGAACTTCGACCAGCTGGATAAGGAAGCCAACCTCCGGTCCTCCCTGATCCACCTGCGGGCAAATGCCGAATCCGTAGCCCTCTGCCGGCGAGAAGGCCGGGTGATCAGGATACTCCTGCGGAATCTCAGCGACCTGACGGTGAACTTTCGTCGCATCATCGCCACGAACAGAAACGTGGCCTTTTTCACCACCGGCTATAACTGGATGATCCAGATCATCCCGGCCCTGATCATCGCACCCCTCTTCATCGAGGGAAAGGTGCCCTTCGGCGTGATCACGCAATCGGCCATTGCCTTTACCCACCTCTTGGGGGCCTTTTCGCTGATCGTGACCCAGTTCCAATCCATATCATCCTTCACTGCGGTCCTGGCCCGACTCAGTTCCTTGATCGATGCCATGGAAGGGTCAAGGAAGGCCAGGAGGCTCGAAGGCGAAGTCCGCAAGGACGAAGACAATGTCATCTACAGGAGGCTCACGCTTCGCTCCCCCCGCAGCGGCAGAATCCTGATCAGGGATCTCTCCTTTACGATTCCCCATGGCGAGAATGTGCTGGTGCATGGGCCGGAGGCTCCGGCCAGGGCCGCCCTGTTTCGCGCCACGGCCGGGATCTGGCAGGCGAGTGAAGGGGAGATCATCAGGCCGAGACTGGAGCGGATCCTATTTGTGACCGAGCGGCCGTACCTGCCGCGAGGCACGTTTCAGGATCTGTTCATCCGGCCCTGGGCCGAAGACCGCCATCCGGACGAATACGACCCGGAGGGATTCCGGTTCTCGGAGTTGAAGATTCAGAAGGCCTTGCGAACCCTGGGGATCGAAGCCATTCCGAAGCGGTTTGGCGGCATGAACACCCCGCAGACCTGGGAGAGCGCACTCACGCTGGCCGAGCAGCAAATGGTCGTTGTCGCCCGCGTTCTGGTGGCGGGGCCCCGCTTCGTGTTCCTCGACAAACCAAGCTCCACTCTCGGTCCCGAGCAGGTCAAGCGGATCTTGGGTCTGTTCAGGAAACGCTCCATCAGCTATGTGACCTTTGAGGAAAGCGGCTCCGGAACCGACGACTACGACAAGGTGCTGCAGCTCGAGAAGGGCGGTTACTGGTCCTGGTTCCCGGCGGAGGATGGTCAAGTCATGAAGGAGGATCGGGAGCTGGCCGTCTAACGAGCCTCTCTGAAGCATGCTGGATGCCCGCGCGCAGGAGGGGAGGACCCGGCATTTTTTTCGCCGGCGGAAACCCGTCGGTTTGCGTCGGCGCCCTTGGGAATCGGGGTACAACAACGGATCGCTTCATGAGGACCACCCCCCTCGCTGCGGTCCCGAGCGCCATTGGCTCACTGGTGGAAGTCACTTGACCATCTTCGCCGCCACCGCCTCCAGCCCCTCCCTTTTCACGCCGACAGGATAGAGCGCGACCAGCAGCACGCAGATGAAGCTCGGCACGGAGAAGACGATGAAGAACTGGTTGAAGGTGAACCCGGCCATCTGAACGGCCCCGCCGATCACCGGACCGGCAATGGAGCCGACCCTTCCCACGGCATAAGCCCAACCGGCCCCCGTGGCCCGGACGCGAGTCGGATAGATCTCGTTCGCGACCACATGGAGGGCGCTGGGGATCCCCACCAGAAAGAGGCCTGTGGCAAGCCCGGCAAGCAGGAGGGACGCATCGGAAGAGACTGCACCGAAGAGGAGCACCGAAAGTCCCCCCAGGAGGAAGCTCACGCAGAGACCCGCCTTTCGGCCCACCGTATCCATGAACCACCCCAGGAGGAATCCGCCGCAGAAGGCGCCGATGGACTGCACCACCGTGTAGGTGTAGCTCCTGATGAGCGAAAACCCGGAGTTGGCAAGGATCGAGGGCAGCCAGGTCGAGAGGCCGTACAGGGCGAGCATGCAGAAAAAATACGTGCACCATACCAGGACGGTCATGCCCCTCAGGCCCGGCTGCAGGAGTTCTCGGACCCTGGAGCCGTGCACAGGCCCGGCCTGGGAGAAACTGGCCGGCTCCCAGGCAAGGGGCGAGAGACCTGCGGTGTGTTCGATCCTGCGGATCTCCCGAATCGCCTCCTCATAGCGCTTCCGGCCTGCCAGGAACCGGACGGATTCAGGGAGGTATGCCCGCAGGGCAGGGAGGAGGATGAGCGGCACGATGGTGATGAGGAGCACCGACCTCCAGCCGAAATAAGGGACAAGAAACATGGCGAAGACTCCGGCCAAGGACCACCCGATCACGAAGCTCCCACCTACAATGGTCAGCAGGCGGGCCCTGATGCCGGAAGGCGAGAACTCGGAGACGAGGGTCACGGTCAGAGGCACTACACCGCCGATCCCGACCCCGGCGAGAAAGCGCAATAGGCAGAAGGTTCTGAAGCTTGGGGCAAAGGCGGCGGCGGCATTGAAGACGCAGAGCACCAGGACCACCAGCATGGTGGCCTTCTTTCTCCCCAGCCGGTCCGAGACCATGCCGAAGCCGGCGGCGCCGAACATGAGGCCCAGAAATCCATACGAGATCATGGTGCCGGCCTCGAGCGGGGTGAGCTGCCATTCCTTCAGCGCCAGGGGCACGATGTAGGCGATGATCTGCGAATTGTATCCGCCGAGGGCGCAGATGAGGCCTGCGACCAGGACGAGCTGCCGGTGAAAGCGATTGAACTTCAGGGCGTCGAGCCAACCGAAAACGGACAATGGAGCGTTCATAAGCAGGTCCTTCGTCGGGAAATCAGAAGCGGTACCATACCGCGAAAGCGCCTACGGTGTCGAGCGATTCCTCTCCGGGGGGGACTGCTGGGGTCTCGAGGAAGGGACGGCCCCGCGATTCTTCCAGGGCTCGATCACCGGACATTTCAATTGTCAATGGACCCGGACATCTCGGAATGCCAACTACATGTCAGTGCCCGAGCATTGACGTCACTCCCCAATCCTGCTACTAGATCAAATTGCGGATGCGCGAGATCAGCGGTCAGCGGGGCCGCTTGCCGCTGCCCGCGGCGCCAGCGCCTGTGAGGCGGCAAGATTGAACTTTACGGGGTGGCAGGTGTCAGGTTTCGGGTGTCAGCCCGGTAGTCCATCCATTTCCGGACACCTGAACACCGAAACCTGAAACATCTAACTTGACGAAGTTTCGTACGAGCATCGCCTCCGGCCGGCGGCCAGTCTAGTCAATAAACCCTGGCGTTGCACAAATACCTTCGTAGGATGGGTGGAGCGCAGCGAAACCCATCATTCGAGCTGTCAGTGAGATCGAGTTGGGCAATGCTCGGTATTCATTATATTCCTCCACAATTCATGTGGCCTCCCCATTTGCGAAGACGACATTGCCCTTCTTTTGTTTTATGCAACTATGAGGTAAAGAACCTTTGGCCTGGAAGAAGCGTTACCTGCAATCCTGTGGATCCTGCCTGCCTCGCCGAAGCCTTGGCGCAGGCGGGTTATCCTGTCAAAGCTCTGAAGTTTCATGCGAGCAGTCAGCGGCCGGTTTCGGTTAGGATGGGTGGAGCGGAGCGAAACCCATCGGTTTTTTGCGGCCGTGCCTTTGAATAGATGGGTTTCGCTCCGCTCCACCCATCCTGCCCATCTGGGAAAACCATATGGCCGCTCGCTGCTGAAGCGGCCCTATGAATCCGATCCAAAGCTCCGGCAGTGGTCCTTGACGACGAAGAAGAGGAGACTGAAACCAGGCGATGACGAACTACACGAGTATGCAGCGTTTCCGGGACGCGCTCGCCGGGCGGCCGAAGGACCGCGTACCGGTCTTCGCCGGGACGAGCCTCTGGGCGGCAAGCAACTTCCCGGAGGCCTCTTTCCAGGAGATCGCATCCGACCCGGATCTGATCGTGAGGGCGCAGATGTGGGCCGTCGAGCGGATCGGAAGCGACGCGCTCTATCCAAGCGCCGATCCTCTCACCATCGCAGAGGCTTTCGGCTGCACGGTCCGATTCCTGGAGACCGGTCCGCTTGTGGACCCCCTTCCCATCTCGATCGATCGCTTGGAGGACGTCGAAGGGCTGCCGTTTCCGAAGCCGGAGAAGACCGGGAGACTGCCGATCCTGCTGCAGGCCGCACGGCAGTTGTCGGAGAAGACCCGTGGTGAAATGCCGCTCATCGGCATCTTCGAGGGCCCGTTCACGAACACATGCCGGATCATCGAGGCGGAGCGGGTCCTCCGGATGGTTTACAAGAAACCGCAGATCCTCGAGGCCCTGCTGGACAGGATGAATGAAGTCTTGTTCACCCTCGGACAGGGACTCGTGGATTGCGGGGTGAACATCCTCTACGTCCCGGAACCTACCGCTTCCTCCACCATGATCTCGCCACCGATGTTCTCCCGGTTCGTCCTGCCGAGGCTGCAGCGTCTCACCGGCAGGCTGAGGGTTCCCGTGGTTCTTCACATCTGCGGGGATACCCGGCCCATCCTGCCGGCCATGGTCCAGTCCGGGGCCAGGGTGCTCAGCCTCGACCAGTGCATGGATCTGTCAGGGGCCAGGGCCATGACCTCGGATGCGGTCCTCGCCGGGAACGTGGATCCGGTCAAGAGCCTCCTCATGGGCGACCCGGAAAAGGTCAAGAGGAATGCGGTCGGCTGCCTTCAAGACGCCGGGACCGATCGCTTCATCCTCATGCCGGGGTGCGCCGTCCCGCCGAAGACCCCTGTGGAGAACCTCAGGGCCATGGTCCGGGCCGCGGTCGACTTCGGCCTGGGATCATAGCAGGGAGAAGCAATGAGCGATAGAGACGAGTTGTACAAATCGATGAGCGACGCCGTCGTTGCATTCGACGAAGAGAAGGTCAGGGAGTTGGCGCGGAGGTCCCTCCAAGAGGGGTGCGACCCTGCGGAGAGCATCGTGAAAGGGCTCTCATCGGGCATGCTCGCGGTCGGGGCCCTGTTCGAGAAGCACGAGTACTTTGTCCCGGAGGTGCTCATGTGTGCGGATGCCATGCAGGCGGGTCTGGAGGTCCTGCGGCCCTGCATCAGGGAGCATACGGCCGAACCCAAGGGGCAGGTGGTGATCGGCACGGTCCAGGGAGATGTCCATGACATCGGCAAGAACATCGTCAAGCTGATGCTGGATGTGAGCGGCTACACGGTCCATGACCTCGGCAGGGATGTGCCTTTGAACCGCTTCGCAGAAGAGGCGCATCGGACCGGCGCCGAGATCGTGGCCATGTCGGCCCTGATGACCACCACCATGGTCGGCATGAAGAAGGCGGTGCAGATGATCAGGGAGAGCAACCCCCATGTGGCCATCATGATGGGAGGGGCCCCACTGCGGCCCGAGATCGTGAAGCTCTTCGGCGGGGACGGGTTTGCGGACACCGCCTCGGGTGTGGTGGAGGAAGCTTCCAGGATGCTGGCGCTCTTCAGGGAACGAAAAGGGAATGCTCCATGTCCAAACAACGGCTGATCGACGCCTACAGGGGAAAACGAACCGATACCGCCCCCTGGGTCCCATACGCAGGGGTGCACTGCGCCTATCTGATCGATGAGCCGGCCGACCAATATCTGCAGGATCCCCAACTGCTGGCAAAGGGGGTGGCTCACGCGGCGGAGCGATACCATGCGGACGGCATCCCCCTGCTCTTTGACCTCTCGCTGGAGGCCCAATCCGTCGGCTGTGAGCTGAGCTGGTGGAAGGACAATGTGCCCTCCATTGCGTCCCATCCCTGTGCCCGGAAGACCCCGGAAGAGGCCGGACTGAAGGTCCCCACTCCGGATTCCGGGCGGTGGCCCCTGGTGCGCAAGGCCGCCGAGCTGGTCCAACCCCGCCTCGACAGGCTGGACTGCGTGATGATGGGCCTCTGCTGCGGCCCCCTGACCCTGGCCTCCCATCTGGCCGGCGTGCGCATCTTCACGGATGTCTACAAGAACAGGGAGTTCGCCGCCGAGGTATGCCGGTTCGCGGGGGAGGTCTGCGCGCTCTCCGCCAGGTTCTATGCGGAGATGGGCTGCGAGATCATCGCCCTCGTGGACCCGGTGGCCTCCCAGATCAAGTCGACCACCTTCCGAGAGTTCGTGACGCCCAATTGCCGCGGGGCCGTCGAGGAGATCCACGGCAGGGGGTTGACTTCCTGTTTCTTCATCTGCGGGGATTGCGTGAAGGTCCTGGAAGACGTGTGCGAGATAGGAACCCATGCATTTGCCGTGGATGAGCAGGTGAACCTGAGCTTTGCCAGGGACATTGCGCGCCGCCACGGCATGGGGTTCTGCGGAAACCTGAAGCTGACCATGGCCCTGAGCCTCGGCCTGATATCGCCCAGGGAGGATGCCCTGATCAGCCTGGCGGCCGGCGGCAATGTGGGGTATACCTTTTCCCCCGGCTGAGACCTCCCCTACGATGTTCCGGCGGAACATCTGGAGCAGGCCTACGAGGCAAAGGCGTGGTTCGACGAGAACTATCCCAAATACCCGGAGTAGAATCCAGACAGAAAGATCACCACAAAGGCGCGAAGTACACCAAGTTCACGAAGAAGTTCTCTCTTTGTGTCTTCGTGCCTTCGTGGCGAGCAGTTGGTGGCATGACAAAAGAAAAAATCCATATCGATGTGCTCACCCTGGACAGCGTGCAGTGCGCCGCTTGCGGTTACATGATGGAGTCCATCGCGGCCATGCCCGCGGAGATCCAGGATCTGATCGAATACAGGGAATGGTCCATCAAGACCAGAGAGGGGATCGCCAGGTTCAAGGAGCTGAAGGGAAAGGTCCTGCCCACCATCTGCATCGAGGGAGACCTCGTCTTCCCGAGCATGATCCCCCAGTATGAGGAGCTGATCGACGAGATGGCCAGGCGCGCCCCCACGCCCGACGTCGCAGCGAAGGTCACGGCCGCAAGGGAGATCGGATTCCAGTTCGACAGGATCCAGGAAAACCTCGAACGGGCAGGATCAGGAAGGCATACCAGGGCCGGAAAGGCGAAGGACAAGGGAGATGGGAGACCCTAGGACGCATGTCTACCTGATCACGGGCTTTCTGGGGAGCGGGAAGACCACTTTTTTGAACCGGGTCCTGGACGGGTTTCACGGGCAGCGGCGGCTCGTGGTCCTCATGAACGAGTTCGGGGAGATCGGTCTCGACGGGGCCCTCATCCATGGGGAAGGGTTCGACCTGGTGGAGATCAGCCGTGGATCCGTCTTCTGCGTGTGCGTGAAGACGGATTTCATCAAGGCCCTGCATGAGATCGCACACCGGCTCCGGCCGGATCTCCTCCTGATCGAATCCACGGGAGTAGCCGATCCGACCGGGCTCAAGAGAGACCTGGGGCTTCCCATCTTCCGGAACCGCTTCCGACTGGTCGAGCAGTTCTGCATCGTCGATGCGGTGCACTTCGAGGACGCCTTCGAGGTCTTTGCCTCGCTGGAGAAACAGATCCGTTCCTCATCCGTGTTCATCATCAACAAGAAGGACCTGGCCTCCCCGGAGCAGATCGACCGGGTGAAGGAGATCGTCCGCCGGATTCACCCCGAGCCCGGGTTCATCGAGGCCGCCTATGGGGACATCCCCCTGGACGGATTCTTCGCGTATATGGACAAGGCCGGCGAGCAGGCGCGAGAGGACGTCCGTGATCTGTCCGCGGAGCTGGAAGAGACCATCGATCGCAACCTGAGCTTCCCCACCATCGATCTGATGCCCCCGGATCGACTCGTCTCCGCCGTCTATGAATGGAGAGGCGCCGCTTTCGAACCGTTCCAGGGCGTGATGAATCTATTACCGGCCGGCCTGGTGCGGGGGAAGGGGTTCATCGCGGCGCGAGGGGAGACCCGCCTGTTCAACCTGGTCATGGGGAAGCCGGAGCTGACGCCGGCCTCTCTGCCCGAAGGTCGTGCGGCCCTCCTCAACCGCATCGTGTTCATCGGCCCGCCCGAAGCCATGGACGGGCTGGAGTCCTTGAGCCTGGAGAATCCGCTGCTTTCCCGACAATCCCTCCTGGACCCGATGGCTTCCTCCTCTCCCGATCGCCGGCGACCGCAATCGCATTGAAGTATACGTCGGACCAGAGAGATGTGTGCAATCGGCATCAAGATGTGAGTATGCCAGACCTATTTAAAATTCTTGGCCGAGCGGATATCTTGCGGTTTCGGGTGGTACTCTGAAGTGGGAAGTGACGGCCAAAGGCCTTTTCTCGCCCGGGAATAGTGGCACGTTGTCCAAACTCGACAATCCGCCCACAAGGTCTAAAGGTGAGGTTACGTCGATTTTCGCTTATGGCTCTAAGCTTCACTTTGGGCTTAACGACGGTTATCCCCAGACATCTGGTGCTCCAGTCTTCGCGCAACAAAGGCAACTGCGAACTTGTAAGTTTAACAAACTACAAAGGAAAATACAGAGAAATCTCCTCTTTCACCTCTCACATCGGTCCACCGCAATAGCCCAGTTACGGTTTATGGCTCACCCTTCAATTTGGGTAGGCTGACGGTTACCCCCGTTATCCCTCAGCTGTGAATCTCCCGAGGGCTGGATTCACGCTTTGGTTCCGTCCACTGGCAAGGTGACGATGAAGGTCGATCCCTTTCCTGGGGTGCTTTTGGCGGTGATTGTGCCGCCATGGCGCTCGACGATTTTCCTGCAGATGGCCAGCCCCATTCCTATTCCCGGATACTCGTTTCTCCCGTGCAGACGCTGAAACGGTTGAAAGATTTTGTCCAGATACTTCTCGTCGAAACCGATGCCATTGTCTTCCACGAAGATGCGGCCTGTCCCGTCGTCTGTCTCTCCGTAGATCTTGACAAAGGGTTTGACCTCCGAAAGGTGATACTTGATTGCATTGGCAATGAGGTTCTGGAGGAGCTGCCTCAACTGCTGCGGGTCGCCTTCAACGGTCGGCAGCGGGTCAATTTTCACCTGAGCCTCGACATCCCGAATCGCCAACTCCAGATCTTCGGTCGCACCCTTCACTGCATCATCCAGCTTCACAGGTCCGAAGTCCTGCCCTTTCGTATCCACGCGCGAATACCTCAGCAAGGCATCGAGAATCTCCTGCATCCGGTTTGCGGCTCCTGTCATTCGCGAGACATAGTCCCTCTCCTGCTCGCCGAGGCGATCGGTGCCCTTCGCCTCCAGGAGAGACCCGAAGGCTTGAATCTTCCGCAGCGGTTCACTCAGGTCGTGAGAGGCGATGAAGGCGAATTCCTGGAGATTGTGGTTGCTCTGTTCCAATTTTTTCATGTATTCCCGAAGCTCTTCTTCGGCACGTTTCCGCTCTGAGATATCCCGGATGATCCCGGAGGTGCCGATGATGGCGCCGGAGGAGTTCTTTATGGGAGAGATATGGAGAGAGACCTGGAGCCGCCTGCCGTCTTTCGTAAGCCGCACGGTCTCGTGGTTTTTGATCGGCTTTCCATGAAAAACAGGCTGAAAGATCTTTGCCTCATCCCCCTTCCTCTCGGGCGGGTAGAGAATGGTGATGTGACGGCCTAGGATCTCCTCAGGTCCATAGCCGAAGGTCCTCTCGGCAGCCTCGTTCCAGGCGATAATGGTGCCGTCTACATCCGTTCCGATGATGGCGTCATTGGAGGACTTAACAATCGAGGCGAGCCTCCGATTCAGCTCCTCGGCACGGCTTCGCTCCTCGGCCTCCTTGCGGAGCGCTTTATTGGCTCTCTCAAGATCCAGGCTCTTCTGCTCGAGTTGCAGAAGCAGGTCCCGGATTCGGTACTGCCGCCTCCGGGAGGCGAGCGCCGATCTCACGAGAGTAAGGAGCGTCAAGGGGTGCGTCGGCCGTTCCAGAACGGTCAAGCTCGGACCCAGGGAGTCGACGATCCCTTTGTTCTTCCCGTTGGCGCCAAGGAGCACGAGGGGAAAGATCCGACCAGGGGGGCTGAGCCTCGATCAAGTCCACCAACTTGCTTATGACGGCAGGGGTAAGGGCCTCGATGGTCAGGAGCACCACCCCGGCGCCTTGGCGAATCTGATCTGAAAGCTCCCGATCGCCCTGGCAGGGGACACAAAGGAGCCCGGCATCATCGAGGAGCCTGCACATGAGCTCGGCATCCCGCCCTCTCGGGGCAAGGACGATGACGCGCTCACCCGGTTCGAATTTTATCCGTCCACTCACTTCGACTTGCTTTCCAGGTTTTTATTGAGTTCCGATGGTGCGCCTACGAAGACAGGTTCTCCGGTAAGAACACCGGTAAATGACACGAGAGGCTCTCCAAGCCTGATCCCCTTGGGGGTGATCCACATCTCGCGGATGGTCCGCTCATGATCGCCGTATCGTTTTTTAAAGGCGGATACGGCACGCCGGATCTCCCCCCGGGCCTCAAAGAAGCGGAGCAGCAGCACGGCATCGGCCAGGATCGTTGTGGAAACGGGATCAGGCGTTCCCGCCCCGATGAGCCCGTGCTCGGCCACGGTAAGAAAGGTGAGCACTCCCTGACTCCCCGTGTAGGCAAGCAGTTCATGGAAGCACAAGCACCTCATCGGCCACGGCGGAGAGGTAGCCGGAGAGACTATCGATGACCAGGAGCTCGGTCTTGTCACGCTCGATGGCATTTCGAGCCAACTCTGTCAGCTCTCCGGGGGAAACCTCCCCGACGCTGACGCGCCGTATGGCAATAAGACCTTTTCTGATAAAGGGAGAAAGGTCAAGCCCGATGGACCTGGCGCGCACGAGGTAGGTCTGGACGCTCTCATCAAAGAGGAATATGGAGGATCGCTTCCCTTCCCTGGCTGCTGCATGGGCGTAGAGGGTGATCAGGCAAGATTTTCCAACTCCTGCGGCCCCCTGAATCAAGACGGCCGTGCCCCTCCTGAAGCCTCCCCCTAACAGTGCGTCCAGGCCGGATAGACCGGATTTGAACCCCTCTTGAGCATCTTCATTACCTTCGGTCAACACTTCGTCTGTGTAGGGTTCATGGAATGCCTGGAGCCTGGGGTAGATCCTGATACCGCCCCTCTCAATGCTGTAGTCGTGATGACCGCTTCTGTAAGCCATGCTCCGCATCTTCATGATCTCGAGCGAGCGGCGCACGACCCCAAAGACGGGTGCCTGTTGTCGCAGCCGGATCAGCCCGTCCATGATGTATTCAAACTCCTCGACCTTCGCACTCGGCGACTCTGCAATCGTAAAGATTGCCGTGCACTCTGAAAGGAGTTGCTTGAGCTCGACCAGCTGCTGTCGGCAACTAAGAAAAGTATCCGAAAGAACCTGCAGCTCCGAGATTGAGTCAAAGACAAGCCGCCTGGGGGCTGTGCGCTCGACGAGGGCTCTGATTTTGCCGATCGTTTCCCCAAGCTCCACATGCACTGGGTGAAAGACGGTCTGCTCGCGGGCAAGCCCATCGGGCTTCATGAGGGTTTCCACCCCTATTCCTTCCAGATCCCACCCATGGGAGCGGGCGATCCTTTCGATATCCCCCCTCCCCTGAACAAGGGAAACATAGAGACCCTTCTCGCCGCGTCTCTTCCCCTCCAGAAGAAACTGAAGGGCAAGGGTGGTCTTCCCTGTCCCGGGCCCCCCTTGGATGAGAATGGATTGTCGTCTTGGGAGTCCCCCCTCCAAGACAGCGTCCAATGCTTCGATGCCGGTTGCGGCTTTCTCTATACGTTCGGTAAGGCTCATGAACTATCCCCCTTTTGCCAAAGGGGTATTCGTGCTGCAGCCCAGGATACTAAAAGGTGCTAAATCTCCGACGCCAGGGGGATAAAATAATACCCTATATAAATAACCTTGCCACAATAGGAGAGCCAAGAGGTCTGATCAATACAGGATATCCTTTATTTGCCCCAATGCTTCCAAAGCGAAGTCAATTTGTACTACGACCGGATTCCCCTGGGCCAAGAGTTACGGTTTGTGGCTCAAAGGGTCAGCCCCCAGGCGTCCACAGGGCTTGAAGGTTACATCTGGCAGTCCTGAGCCGGCCCCAGGCAAGTTCGGAGATGTGTCTGAACCTCGCAGCTGAGCGGCCGGGTTGTGAAAACCCCTTCCAGAACTCCTTTGTCCCTGGCCATGTGCTCCGGACTTGAAGTTTTAGGGTCGAGTTGGTATCATCCAATCGAATTTATGCACGAAACAAAAAAGGCGGGGAATTGCCCGGGGGAGGGTCCCTCATGGATGAGATTCAATATATTTCCGATGAAAACAACAAGATCACCGGGGTCATAGTGCCTATTGAACTGTGGCAAGAAATCCAGTCCGAAAAAGAGACGGCCTACCTCCTGAAGAACAGGAAAATGAAAGAGCGGCTGTTGGAAGCGAAAGATCGCAAGGAAGGCATCCCCTTTGACGAAGCGTGCAAGAAGCTTGGAGTTTGATCCCTCCGCCTTTGAAGACCTGTCCTGGTGGATCAAGGAAGATCGCAAGACAGCCCTCCGGATCATGAATTTGATCAAGGAGGTCCAAAGGGACCCTTTCGCCGGTCCCGGCAAACCCGAACCGCTCAAGCATGAATTGGCCGGGTGTTGGTCGAGGCGTATTGACCAGCAACATCGGTTGGTCTATGAGGTCAAAGAGGAGCGGATCAGGATTCTCGCCTGTCGTTACCACTACTGATGGCATCCATAAGGCTCGTGGTCTTCGCCGTCCCTCATGCCGCCTCCAGATACTCCAAACCTCATTTCGGGTTCTTTCAATAACCAAGGGATTCCCCAGTGCCGAAAGTTAAGGTTTATGGCTCAAACCTTCACTTTGGGCTTAACGACGGTTACCCAGGCAATCCTGCTCTTGAAGGGCGCTACAAACCAGAAATTATAGACGTGAACGGGAACCTGAGTGGGCCAAGAAGGAAGACATTGTGGCCGTTCCCGGATACTCATTTCTCCCGCGCAGCCGTTGAAAGGGTTGAAGGACCGTCAAGCGGGAATCGGCGAAAGAGTTCATCGCCCGCTGCAGCGAGAATGGCTTGAAAAACTGGTAGCGGGAGGACTGCTTTTTACATCGGAAACCGTCAGCGTTTGCCCAACCGCCCGAGGGTGGACTCGAGGGAACTCTTCAACTGCTCGACGGCGCCGCCGACGGCCTGCTCCAGACTCGGAGCCTGGTGACTCACCGATATGGGCTGGAGGCCGGCCAGACGGGCTTCCAGCATGCAGCGCTTTTCGCCGGCGCCGAGTTTCTTGTCGCTGTTCTCGTCGCTCAGGTGGACCTCCACCCGTGTAATTTGCTCGCTGAAACGGTTCAAACCGTTTTGAACTGTGGCTTCGACCTGTTGAGCCAGCGCGGTGTCTCCTTGGATGTTTCGATCGGTATTGATCTGAATAAGCATGTGTCTATCCTCTTTGTACCCGGTGTCTTACTGCAATATGGGGGAAGCCCCTTCGTGGCCTGCCGCTCACCTTATTTCAGCAGGTCATCCCGATCTCCTGCCTCAGTAGCGATAGATCGCGGCGATTCCAGTCTCCGTCGGCATACGCTCGGCCGGGACCATGACGATGTCTCCGCCCATCCTCCGGGCCAACGCAGCCAAATCGTCGAGCACATCGTCAACCTCCGGGTGTTCCAGGTCTTCGAACTGAATGGCGCCGGTCGCAGCGTCGACCCGGCCGGGAACCTTGCGGTCGGCCTCGATGAGCAGCGTGGCGACTCTCCCGGCCATAACCGCCTTGGCGATGTGCGCCGGCTCGTCGTGGCCGAGATCCTTGGATCTTGCGCTCCCGAACTCCTCGACCAGTGCGGCCAGGCGCGCCAGATAACGAGGTTCCATGACCCGCCAGGCGCGCTTGCGGAGCTCGTCGATAGACAACGCATCCGGGTGTATATCGATGCTCTCCTCCACCAGGAACGGGTTGCGGCTGACTTCATGAAACAGATGATGATGCTCCGGCAGCGCCGCCAGGATGAGCGGCAGGCCTGATGGCTGAGAGTGGCGTTCCAGGACCCCGCGGTCAACGGCGCGGAAGAAGCGTTCCGCGTCGATGTCCACCTCGGACTTTCTCCCGCCGTGGCCATGGTGCATGGGCGAGTGCCCCCCGCCAATGCCGCCGTATGCGGCGACTGTCTGGTGTGGCTCGGTCAATTCTTTTCCCAAGCATCTGAAATCGTCCGCGGCACCCCCTCGGCCGGTTCTATCTCGTCCAAAGCGTCGCGGTTACCCTCGAAGAGCTTGATCTCCTGTCGACTTAAACGGAGAACTTGATAACGGTCTGCTGACTGAAGAATGCGTATCAGAGGCTTGGTGTGGAAGCTATCCGCAACTATCGCCAATTCGGCGACCGGCCGCTGCAGTTTGTAGGCCCGGAAAATGTTTCTTGCGCCCAGCACAGCCAGCCCGTCAAGGGTGTGATTCCAGAAATCGCGGTTATTGGCCAATGCCAGGAAAGGTTCCAGCAATGACCGGACCACGTCCTGCGGGATTTGTTGCAGGAGCGACTTCTCCAGCCACTTCACGAGGTTCCCAAACCGGATTGGATCTTGCTGATTGTCCGGGCGGTGACGATGAGTCGGCTGGTAGAGCGAAAGGCAGGGAGGATCACAATTGTCCAAGAGCCCGGCTTTGTAATCCTTCTCGAGTATGTTCACTTTGTCTCCTCTGCTTGAGAAATATGCGTATCCGGCGGGCGTGCATGAAGATTTTATGGAAATGGCGCAATAGGAGGTATGGGTTGGAAAATGTATTTGGAATCCGGGATGAGAGCATATCGGTCAGAAATTCTACCGCCAGGGAGCTGTCAAGCCGTAACTAAATACATGGAAGATCCTCCATAGTGGTACTGCAGATGGCCAGCCCATTCCTATTCCGGGATACGCGGTCGCACCCCTCACTACATCATCCAGCCACAGTTGAAGATACCTTGCAGCATTGCTGGAAAGAGCTTGTCCACATGCTTCTTTTATGCATCCAGCGGCCCCGGCCGTCCCATTTCGCGCAGCCAGCGGTAATGCTCGGCCAACCCCACCCAGAGTGTTCGGTGTTCGGCGTATTTCACGCTGAATTCACGGCACGTCTCCTCTACCACTTTTGACATTCCGGGATAGTTTATGTGGCAGATCGAGGGGAAGAGATGGTGCTCAAGGTGAAAGTTCAGTCCCCCTAAGAGCCAGGTCTTGATCCGACTGTGGCGGTCGTAATCCAGCGTGACCTCGGCCTGGTGTACGGCCCACGGGTTCTTCATCTCACGCGACACCTTATCAGGAAGGGGAAATTCGGAGCGGCCCGTGCAGTGCGGCAGCTGGAATACGACTGCAAGAGGTATACCCATCATGAGAACAGTCACCAGGTAGTAGAAGACGACAACCGAGACGGGGTGGTAGAAGAGGGGGAGAACGAAGGCCAAGGCGAAAAAAATCGATTTCCCTCCAATGAAAACAAGAAGATTCCAGCCCTTTGGCCGCGGCATCCGATGCGTGTGGATTCTGCCGAAAAAGAGATGGTGAAAATCGCTGTACAGATGGAACTTCATAGCGAGGAATGCGTACAGCACCCACATATACAGGTGCTGCCATCGATGAAACCACAGCCTCCTCTGATGCGGACTAAACCGGGCGAAAATGCCGAGGTCCACGTCGGGATCATGGCCCGTGATGTTTACAAAGTTGTGATGAAACCTGGCATGTTTCCAGTGCCACACATAGGAGCTTGCGCCGATGAGATCCGAGGTCAGTGCCGCCAGTCTGTTGACCCACTGACGTTCCGAAAAGCCGCGATGGCCCCCGTCGTGCACTATGTTGAACCCGATTCCAATCATGGAAAATGCAAGCATAGTGGCGAGTATCGTACCCTGCCACAGGTTCGCGGCGAGGAACACAAGCGCTGTGTATGAGAAAAAGAAGAAGGAGAGTAAGATGGCCGCTTTCACGTATATCTGCCAATTACCACGTTTTGGCCGACCTGTTCGCTGAAAGTGGGCATCAATGCGCTCGCGCAGTGCAGCATGGAACGCCAGGTTGGTGTTGAATTTCGGCTTTGGGCTTGTTTTTTCATGCAAAAAAGAATTTCTTCCGGTTTTCTCAGTGCCTTTCCGCTTCTCACACATCGCTCACCCGAAATCATGTTTGATCAATTGAGGCGGAGTTCTCGTGTAAAAAATATAAATACTTTCAACAAAGTCAATTCGCCAGATCCTCCAGATCTACCTGGGACAGACCTCCAACAGAAGCTCGTGCCCCTTTTCTACCACGCGCTGCAGCCGGGGATGATAGCTTTTCCCGGGTAAGCCAGGCTCCGGCCGGTTTCCGATGAGGACGGAACCGGCCCGTCCGATTAGGCCGTCATCCAACCAAATGTAGGATGGCCTGCGAACGGCCCGGGAGGAGTTGAAGGCTTCGGCGAGGAACTGGAGTCATCCAAGCAGGAGCACAGTATAAAGAGCAGGTTTTGTCACGTACAGCGGTCTTTCTCTAAAACATGGGGTGGTTGGACACTCCCAGGCCCAGGACAAGTTCTTCGATTCGGCTGGGGTGCAGATTCGATATGTCGAGAAGGGCTCCGGTGAGCCCATTGTACTGCTCCATGGCTACACGAGCGATATTGAGTGTCAGTGGGTAGAAACCAGAGTTCTTGAAAAACTCTCGAAAAAGCATCGAGTGATCGCACTTGATCTCCGCGGGCACGGAAAGAGCGGAAAACCACATGAGGCTTCTCAATACGGCCTTGAGTCATGCAAGGACATCGTTCGCCTTCTCGACCATCTGAACATCGAACGAGTGCACATGGTCGGCTACTCGTATGGCACGAACATCGTTGCAAAGCTTCTAACAAGTAATCCGGATCGCTTTCTGACCGCGACGCTTGGCGGCTCTGCCGGCCTTCGTGATTGGAATGCGCAATTTGCGCGAGGAACTGAAGAGCAGATAAAGGAACTTCAGCATGGTATGCCCTACCGCTCGCTCATCCTCCAACTCTGGCCCGCCAATAATCCTCCTTCCGAAGAGATGTTGGAAAAGTACTCAAAGGTTATCCTTTCCCATAATGACCCGTTGGCTCACGCCGCCTTATTGCGCACGTATGGTGAATCGGCGGTATCAGACGAGCAGTTGGCCGCAGTCCGTGTCCCGACGCAGGTGGTGGTCGGGAGCCGCGATAAAAAGGCGGACTCTGCGAGAGCTCTCAAGAAGGTCTGGAATGAGCTCAAACTCGTCGTGATCGATGGCGCCACGCATTCCGGAGATCGAGGTGCTCTGAAACGCCCGGAATTTGTCAAGAGCGTCCTGGACTTTGCACAGGAACATAGCGCGGCCGCTGTTCCTGGAAAGTGACCAAACGAATCCACATAAACCTCATAGTTGCAGAAAACAAGGGCAATGTCGTCTTCGCAAATGGGGAGGCTACATGAATCGTGGAGGAATATTGTCAGAAATGAATACCCCATCATTGCCCCGCTCGATCTCACTGCCGGTGAATTCCTGTAGGATTGGTGCAACGCTAGGGTTAACTTCTTCCTTTTACCCCCGGTCTCCGGATGACGGTATATGGAGCCCGGAAGAATGGATGTAGATCGAAGCAGAGGGACGCCCCTTGATTTTATGACTATCTGCTCCCATCGACTGTCCTCTGGCTCTTCAGTGCGGCCGTTACCCCCCGGCGTCTCTATTCCCCGGCCGATGACGTGATGCAGTGCTCCTGAAGCACCTATGCACGCTCGGAAAGGCATGCTTGCCTCCTGATGCCTCGCTCGACATGCGAGCATATTTTCATGGGCATCCCCTCTGCACTCCCCACGGCGAAGCGCCACCCCCTCGGCACTGGCAGCTTTCCGGAGTCATTTTCCCGCAGAAAGGGGCGGAAAATACCGCGATCAGCCCATTCGAAAACCCTGGAGCATTGCGATACGGTCGGGGCAATTCAGGAAATCAAAGGAGAAGCCGTATGAAAGATTTCAGGATGGATAGACGTGACTTTCTACGCGCGGCAACCGGCGCCGGAGTTGTGCTGGCCGCCGGGACCGCAGGGATCCTCCACACGAATTCCTCAGCCCTGGCCCAACAGGCCGGAATGGACAAACCATACCGGTATCGGGAGAGAACCGGAGCCGGCTCGGGGTTCAGTCCTTTGGATGAGAAGGGCATCCCGATTCAGAACCAGGAGCGGAGCTGGAGAGAACTGACCCAGTACGAATACAACAAGAGGGATGTGCATCCCTATACCCGCTGCCGAATCATTACCATGAACGGCGTGGAAGTGGCTGCGGAGATCTTCAAGCATATGATGGCCCGAATGGTGGCGGATCAGGACATCCGGCAGAGACTTGCGGTCTCCCGGCGCTTGGAGCAGCAGCAGCAGAAAAAGGTCAACGGCCTCATCCCGGCGGACGAGCATACCTTGGAGGTGACCATCGGATACGAGCAGGTGGCGGTTGACCTGACCGCCTGGCTGGCGCAGAACGAACCAGATCCTTACGTGCGCGCCGCACTGAATTTTGCCCTCCTGGAGGACTTCGACCACCTTTACCGCTATTCCAATGTCCTTGACATGAAAGGCAAAGGCTACATGAAACCGGCGGAGATCGTGGGTGGTCTGACCGAGATCATGCCCGGCCGACCGACCAAGGTCGAGCACCGGCATCCAAAGGATTCCGTCCGCAGGTACGTGGACTACAGCACGGCTGCACCGATTACGATCATGAACATCATGACGATCGTAGCCGGCGAGCAGCAGACCATGAACTACTATATGAACGTGAACAACCGAGCGGATACGGAAGCCCTCCGCGGCCTCTACAACGAGATCGGAATGGTGGAGGAACAGCACGTCACGCACTATGAATCGCTGATGGACCCCACTTGTTCATGGCTGATGTGCGCGGTGATGCATGAGCTGCACGAGGCTTATCTCTACCACTCGTTCATGCAGCAGGAGGTGGACCCCCAGGTCAAGAAGATCTGGGAGATCCATCTGGACATGGAGCTCGGACACCTGCGGGATGCCATGGAGATGTACAAGAAGCATGCGGGCAAGGACCCCGCCGAATTCATTCCGAAGACCATCCCTCAGCCTACGAACTTCCAGTCCAATATCCAATATGTAAGAAGGATCCTCGACGAGCAGATCTTGCTCACGGCCAAAGGGACGGAGTATGTTCCGGTGACCGCGTTGTCCCCCGGTTACCGGTATTTTCACTATAACACCGCGGTCAATGGTGAATGGGTGCCGTCTGTCGAGACCGTGGAAGAGCACATCCAAAAACAGGGACAGGATTACCGGATGACCGCAAGACCCCATCCCATTTATGCATTTCAGGATCGAACGGAACCGGCCGCCGAATATCCCGCCTAGTCGACCGAGAGCCCTGACCGCAATCATCGTGCGGTCAGGGGATCATTTCGCGTCCTCTCTCTGGAGTTTCGTTCATCCGTGAGCTCATCGTTCCGCCAGCCAGGTGTTCCGCGTAAGCAGCTTGTTCTGGCGGGCCTGGATGGCGCCGCTCCAGGCGCCCATTTCACTGTAGAACCGGATAGCGCCCGGGTGATAGGGTGCAGTGGAGAGCTCGTTGACAAATCCGCTTTTCACCCAGTCCCGGAGCTGTTCGGCGTCATTCGCCCAGAGGGCCTTTACAATGCGGTAGGCCGTCTCTTCGGGCAGGTCAGCGCGTGTCGCCAGGCTGACGTGCCGACCTAGAAGGGTGGTCTCCCTGGTGACCCCAGGCCCCTTGTCGACTTTCATCGGGAAGTAGGCTCTCGAGATCCTGTGAACCTCGTCCCAGTGCTTGTCGCCGGTTTCAAGGTACAAAAGCCCGATCGAACCGAATCCATGAAAGGCATTGACTCCGATCCCGCCGAACACGGCGTCGGCCTTCCCTTCCAGGACCATCTGTACCGCGTTTTCGATGTTGGACGCCCTCTTCACGATTACATCCTGCTCTGTCAAACCACCGGCGACCAGCGAAGCCCTGGAGCCGACGGTCAGGGCTTCCTGAGTGGCATAGTCCAGGACCACCCGCTTCCCCTTCAATCCCTGATAGTCCCTGATCCCGGAATTGCCCGCGACCACCATACCGGCTGCGGCGGGCATGCCCAGCGATAAGACGCGCAGGTCGAACCCTTTCCCTCTGGACTGTCTTCCGAAGAGGCCCTTTCCCTCAAAGGCATATTCCTGGACATCGTTCGTGAGCACGACCAGATCCAGTTCTTGATGTGCCATGAGAGGCAAGGCAAAGACATCTCCTTGCGACAGGATCTCGGCCTTCATCCCGGCGTGCTTTGAAACAGCCTGGCACACAGCGGCACCCACCCAGTAGTCTGGCGAGTCAACCGAGGAAACTCCGATTCGAAGTGCCTGAGCCAAAGAGGGGGAGGGTAGAATCCACAAGAGCATGGTTCCCACGAGACACAGCACGCGAGTATGAATCCAACCGGCTCGTTTTTTGCAAACAAGACACATGTTCATAGAAGACTCCTTTGAAGGTTGGCTATTCCCGCTCGGCGCGGTCTAGGGCAGGTTCAGCTGCAATAGCGAGGCCAGAGGCCCAGGAAGCTAAATTCTATCAAAGATCAATGATGTACCCCCCAAACGGCAGCTCTTCTCCATCGGGCGCCGGTGTAACATGTTACATGGTGTCAAGTGACGATGGTGTCATTTCACGCTCCCGTTTCCGGAACTGTCCGACGGTTATTCTCCGTCGGATGGAGAGGAACGGCGCTGAGGAGATCAGCCTGGTTGCATGGCCCGACACGGATGAGCCGGCTCCGCACGCCTTTCACTCAAGTTCTCGGTTCTTGTGACCGATATTGTTCAAGGTTTTTGGGTTATTCAATTCATTTCATCGAAACGGAGGAAGGGTAGATGAGGCTTTCGAAGATGAGACTTGGAACAAAGATCGGGATGGGGTTCATCCTGGTGCTCGTGCCGATCATGGGAATGGCGCTCTTCTTTCTGGCCCAGCTAGGCGGCATGCATGCATCACTGGAGAAGCTCGTCAGCCACGAGAGCAGAAAGACCGCCCTGGCGAACGAGATCTCCGATCATGTGGCCATGCTCTCTCTTTCAGTGAGAAATATCTTCGTCACCCGGAACGACGACTATATGAACGCGGAGATCGAGAAGATCGGAAAGGCCCGTTCGCTCTTGGACAAGGCATTCGCCGATCTCGAGCGACTCGTCGACGAAGACAAGGGAAGGGGAATCATGAAATCCATTCAGGAGAACCTGGCCCGCCTTCACCCCCTGAACGAGAAGGCCGTCAAGCTCCTGACGGAGTACAGGGACGAGGAGGCGAGGTCGATCATCACCAACCAGGCGGAACCCCTCACCATGAAAGCCCTGGGCCAGCTCGACCTGATGGACGGCTATTTGAAGGAGATCATGGAGGCATCCAAGACCGCGGCCGGCAGGAAGTACCGCATGTCCCGGATGCTGACCATTCTGGTTGCGGCGATTGTGCTTCTGGCCGGCGCAGGGGTGGCCTATTACCTCACAGGATCCATCACCAAACCGATCTGCCGGGCCGTGGAGATGCTGACAGAGGCCGCGGCTCAGGTCACCGCCGGCTCGGTGGAGATCTCCACTGCGAGCCAGTCCATGGCTGAAGGCGCGACCGGGCAGGCGGCAGGACTGCAAGAGACCCATTCCTCTCTCGAACAGATGTCGGCCATGACCCAGCAGAACGCCGATCATGCCGGCCAGGCGGACAGCCTCATGAAGGAGGCCAATCGCATCATCGAAGAGGCCAATGACTCCATGGGCAAGCTGACCGTGTCCATGGAGACCATCTCCAGGACCAGCGAAGAGACCCAGAAGATCATCAAGACCATTGATGAGATCGCATTCCAGACCAATCTCCTGGCCCTGAATGCGGCGGTGGAGGCTGCCAGGGCCGGGGAGGCAGGCGCCGGTTTTGCCGTGGTCGCCGACGAGGTGAGGAACCTGGCCATGAGGGCCGCCGAGGCCGCCCGAAACACGGCCGATCTCATCGAGAATTCGGTCAAGCAGATTCGGAGCGGATCCGAGCTCGTGAAGGTGACCGATGATTCCTTTACCCAGGTGGCGAAGAGCGCCTCCAAGGTCGGCCAGCTGGTAGCGGAGATCGCGGCCGCCTCCGACGAACAGGCGCGCGGCATCGGCGAGGTGAATAAGGCCGTGGCCGAAATGGACAAGGCGGTTCAGGAGAACTCCGCCCACGCCGAAGAGTCCGCTGCGGCCTCGGAGGAGATGCGTGCGCAGGCGGAGCAGATGAAGGGAATCGTTCATGACCTGGAGGCGGCCATCCTGGGAAGGGGGCAGGACACGCCCGAGATGGAGAACGAACGGCCCATGGAGCCCGGGAGAGATCTGCGGACGAACGCATCTCTAGCTCTCCCGTGATTTTCTTGAGGGATAGCATCATGTGAAACCGCTCCTTGGCGGCAAAGGCCGTCGCGGAACCGCTTTTGTCTTCGGCAGTTTGCCCACGGCCGCCCGAGACCGGATCGCCGTCCCGTGAGGCATGCCCTTCCGCACTCCTGCTCAAAGTTTGAACAGTCCTTCCAGCAAGCCTTTTCGCCCAGATAATCAAACCCATCCCCGCACGTGAGGGGGCTTGCACGATCCGTTTCAGCTCATATTTGACCACCACCCTCTCTCATTCTTCTTTGCCGCCATCGGCCTCCCATTCGCCTTTTGTAGACATTTCAATCGCTTCGCCTTTTTTCGGCCTCATTCTGCAATTGGCATACCCCTTGCCTTTCCATCCGTTCATCCGAAGCTCGAAATCCAGGAGAAAGGATGGGCATCATGGATCGTGACGGACCCCTTGTTTTGCAGAGAATCGATGAGGTCACCAAGATGTGCGACAGGGAGCAGCCCATTTATGAGCAGGTCAGCGGCTTCAGCATTGCCCTCTATGTCTTCGGCTACTTCCAGTGTACGGATCTCCTCTCCGCCGACGATGTGGATCACGTGGCGGCCGGATCGATCTTGAGGGAGGATTTCGTGGCGATCAAGAAGGAAGACATACCTTCAGACTATCATATCGCCGCATCTTTGGATCGATACCTTCTCGTCATCGGGGATCCCCTGTTTCCAACCCATTTCGCCGTTGTGGTGAATATGAAGGACCCCACCCCCTATTTTTCCAAATTGCCGTTTTTCGGCAGCGGCTTTGACAGCCTCGAAGAGCTGAAGAGGGAGTTCATCGGCATCGACGGCCTCACCAGCGACGATATCGCCTACTATCAGCTGAAGAGGCCCGAGCCGAACGGAAGACCGCCCGCGAAGATCTACATCTTCAGGGACGATGGCACGGTAGTATCTTAGAAATATATACCACTTCAACAAGGAGGAACGTTCGTGTCGATCATTCAGGATACCATCGCTCGTGTGAAACAACTGGATCGTGAACAATTCGAATTCCACCAGGCCGTGACCGAGGTCCTGGAATCCCTGGAGCCGACGGCCAAGCGCCACCCCGACCTGGTCAGGGCGCGGATCTACGAGAGGATCGTCGAGCCGGAGCGCAGCGTCATCTTTCGCGTCCCATGGATGGACGACAAAGGCGTCGTGCAGGTCAACCGGGGTTTCCGGGTGCAGTTCAACAACGCCATCGGTCCCTTCAAGGGGGGGATCCGGTTCCACCCCTCCGTGAATCTGAGCATCATGAAATTCCTTGGATTCGAGCAGATCTTCAAGAATGCCCTCACGACCCTGCCCATGGGCGGCGCCAAAGGCGGAGCGGATTTCGATCCCAAAGGCAAGTCGGACGCGGAGATCATGAGATTCTGCCAGGCATTCATACTGGAGCTCTTCCGGCACCTGGGGCCCGAGACCGATGTGCCCGCCGGAGACATCGGCGTCGGCGGCCGGGAAATCGGATACATGTACGGGTTCTACAAGAAGATCCGAAACGCCCACGACGGCGTCCTGACCGGCAAGGGGCTGGAATACGGCGGCAGCCTCATCAGGCCCGAGGCCACGGGGTACGGCACGGTCTACTTCGCGGCCGAGATGCTGGCCACGAAGGGTCTGGACTTCAAGAACAAGGTCGTCGCGGTCAGCGGTTCCGGAAACGTGGCCCAGTACGCGGTGGAGAAGGCGATCCAGATGGGCGCCAGGGTCATCACGGTCTGCGACTCCAACGCCACCATCGTGGATGAGGCGGGGATCAATGCCGACAAATGCTGTTACATCATGGATCTGAAGAACAACAGGCGGGGCCGCATCAGGGAGTATGCGGACGAATACAAATGCGCGTGTTTCGAAGGCGAAAACGTGTGGGAGGTCATCCGGAAACAGGGAATCAAGGTGGATATCGCCCTGCCATGCGCCACCCAGAACGAACTGGATGCCGAGGACGCCCAGGCCCTGGTGAAAAACGGTTGCAAATGCGTGGCCGAAGGGGCTAACATGCCCTCCACACCGGGGGCGGTCAGGATCTTTCAGGAAAACAACGTCCTGTATGGCCCCGGCAAGGCGTCAAACGCCGGGGGGGTCGCCACTTCCGGCCTGGAGATGAGCCAGAACAGCCTGAAGATGTCCTGGACCCGGGAAGAGGTGGACGGCCGGCTGCTGACGATCATGAAGAGCATCCACAGGGCCTGTCTGGAGTCTGCGGAAACCTACGGCAAAAGAGGGGACTATGTGGTCGGCGCCAACACGGCCGGCTTCATGAAGGTGGCCCGGGCCATGCTGGCCTACGGCGTCGTATAAAGTCCCGACGCATCAATCCCGGTAGACTGAATCCGGCCATGGGGGGTCTCTTTTCAAGGCGAAGCGGTACTTCGTTCTTGAAAGAGACCCGGTGGCCGGCCCCGCGCGTTTCAGTCACGTAAAGGGCGGCTTTTCGGATGACCTGTTGTCCTTAGATCGTCCTTTTGCACGATCGGTTCACACCTCGGAAGACATCCATGGCTTACTACTCGCAAGTCAGCACAGGCTGGGCGAGTCTGGACACCATCATCGATCACCTGCGCAGGGGGGATAACGTCGTCTGGCAGGTGGACGACATTGACAGCTACCGCAAGCTGGTCTCCTATTTCGTCAATCATGCCGTGGCCAACGGCGAGCAGGTGGTCTACATGCGGTTCGCCCGGCATGCCCCGCTGCTGGCGCCGAGACGCCACATCCGCATCCATGACCTGGATGTGGCGGTGGGCTTTGAATCGTTTACCGCCCAAGTCCACAGCATCATCAGCCGGGAAGGGAAGGACCTGTTCTACGTATTCGACTCCCTTTCCGATCTGCTCCACGAATGGGCCACCGATCTGATGATCGTCAATTTCTTTTTCGTGATCTGCCCCTATCTTTTTGAGTTGAATACCGTCGCCTATTTCGCGATCCTGCGGAACCGCCACTCCTTCAAGGCCGTCGCGGGGATTCGCGAAACCACTCAACTGCTCGTCGACGTCTACAGCTACCAGCGAAAGCTGTGCATCCACCCCTTGAAGGTTCAGGACCGGTACTCCCCCACCATGTTTTTCCCCCACATCAAGGAGAGATCGGACCTTGTCCCGGTGATCAACAGCGTAGAGGCCACGCGGCTTTTTTCGCACCTCTTGCGTGAGAAGGCCGCCGGTGCCGAGCGAATCCTGGATCACTGGGACCACCTGTTCATCCAGGCCCAAAACCTGCTGGAATCCGATGCCGCCCCGGAGGAGAAGGAGGACAAGGTCGAGCAGCTCAGCCGGCTGGTGTTGAGCCGCAACAAGAGGATCCTCGGGATGATCCGGCGATTCCTGAGCCTTGAAGACCTGCTCCACATCAAGGAGAGGTTGATCGGCACCGGATTCATCGGAGGCAAGGCCCTGGGCATGTTGTTGTCCAGGCAGATCCTGATGAAGGAATCGGGGTTCGACTGGGACCCTGTCCTCGAGCGCCATGACTCCTTCTATATCGGCTCGGATGTGTACTATTCCTACATCGTTCAGAACGGCTGGTGGAAGCTGTTCATGGCCCATAAGACGCCGGAAGGATATTTTGCCAGGGCCGCTGAACTGAAGAGCAAGATCCTGAACGGGGTCTTTCCGGAATATCTCCGGGAGCGGTTTCGGCTCATGCTGGAGTATTTCGGTCAATCGCCCATCATTGTCCGTTCCAGCAGTCTGCTGGAAGACGCATTTGGAAGCGCCTTTGCCGGAAAGTATGACAGTTTCTTCTGCGTCAACCAGGCATCTCCGGAGAAGCGCTACGAGGTGTTCGAGGAATCGGTCAAGCGGATATTTGCCGGCACCATGAATGAGGACGCCCTGGACTACCGGCGCCAGCGCGGCCTTGATCAGGTGGATGAACAAATGGCGGTGATGGTCCAACGGGTCTCCGGTTCCTATCGCAAGAAGACGTTCTTCCCCGAACTTGCCGGCGTGGGCCTGTCGCGGAACCCCTACGTCTGGAAAAGAGACATGAAGGCCGAGGCCGGCATGCTGCGGCTGGTCATGGGTCTTGGGACCCGCGCCGTCAACCGGGTCGAGGATGACTATCCGCGAATCGTGGCCATGGATGATCCATTGGCCAAGCCCCTGGCCGGTATGCAGGACCTCAAGAAGTACTCCCAGCACTACGTCGACTACCTGGACCTGGAGGCCAATACTCTCAAGACCGCTTCCGTGGGGGAGCTGGCCGGAAAGGGGCTGGATCTCGACCTCACCGCCATTGCCGTCAGGGACGGCGCGCCGGAGGGAGGGGAGGGCCGGAGGGGCGCGGCCGGTGGAGACCGGTGGGTACTGACCTTCGATGATTTCCTGGCCCGTACGCCCTTTGTCGGGATCATGGGCCGCATGCTCAGGACCATCGAGAAGAGTTACGCCATGCCCGTGGAAATCGAATTCACCGTCAACCACGATCCCAGGGGCGGCATCCAGGTCAATCTCGTGCAATGCCGGCCGTTCCAGTCTATCCGCGCAACCGCAACCGCAGGGATGCAGGAAAAGATCGATCCGGACAGGGTCCTGATCCGGACAGGGGGGAATTTCATGGGCGGCAATGTCTCGCTCCCCGTGGACTGCATTATCTGGGTCGACCCCCCGAACTACGCCGCGGCCTCCATGTCGGAAAAGTACGGCGTCGCCCGTCTGATCGGGAAGCTCAATCGAACGATTGCAGACCGGAAGCACCATCCCACCATGCTCATGGGGCCCGGGCGGTGGGGGACGAAAACCCCGTCCATGGGGGTGCCGGTCATATTCTCCGAGATGAATCACATGACGGCCATTGTGGAGATCAGCTGCCAGACCGGGAGCCTGATTCCGGACCTTTCCTTCGGCACCCACTTTTTTCACGATCTTGCCGAGGCCGGTATCTTTTATGCGGCCGTCTATCCGGAGAACTCGGATGTCGTTTTTCAACCGGAACGGCTTGCCGGCCTTCCCAATGCCCTTACCCGGACGCATCCGACGGCAGAAGAACTGGCCCATGTGGTGAAAGTATATGATATAAAGGAAAGCAGGTTGATCATCCGATCGGATGTCGTGGCCCAGGAGCTGATCTGTTACTGGAGCGGGGCATGACGACATGCTCGGTAGCCCCCCCTACCCGCACTTGATCGATCGGTACAGGGGGATGGAGCA
>JAGVAP010000031.1 GCA_020060215.1 Deltaproteobacteria bacterium
ATATGGACTGACCAGAGCACCCTTGTGCACCACATGCGTAACACAGGGTCTTCGTGTCCTGCAAAAGACCAGAGAGCCGCTCAATGTAATCGTCACGGTCGCTGTCATCGACAAAGATCCGCTTCCGTTCGATTCCTTGGATGATGATGTAGCAGTGCGCCGGGGGCGTCGATGCGAGATTGGCGAGGCATGGGGCTTCAGACAGCAGGAGAGCACAACTTGTCAACGATGAAACAACGTCCCCCTGGCCCCCCCTGGCCCTACACTCGATGGAATCGCAGAAGTAATAGAATGATGGGCGGTTATAGGATTGTCCCCTATTCCCGTACTCATGATAGGACGAGGAAGTCTTTGGATTCCAGCATTCCTTTGACGGTCTTGGCAAAATCGGTTGCACACTCGGGACGGGGGAAGTACTTGAAGAAGGCCGAGACCCGGCTCAGTTTGTCCAGTTCCTTCAAATACCGGCCCAGGCCGTCCAGGGGCTTTCCTTCAGCGGAAGCGGAGACGAACAACGGCCGCTTCGGGTCGATCCAGCCGCGCTTCACGTGGTTGGTCAGGATGCCCTCGCAACGGCAGCGATTGGCTCCATCAAAGAGCCCGCAGTTTGCGGACAGGAAGTCCAGGACCCTCTTTCGGGCGCGCGAAAGCCTCTGGCGATAGGTGGCGGGCGGGATATCCAGAATGTAGGCCGCTTCGGAGCTGGAGCACTCCATGATGACACCAAGGATCAAGGCCAGACGATGCGGCCGGTCCAGTGCGAGCAAGAGCGCCTGGGTGCACGCAAGATGCATCTCCAGGGTCAGGAGAGGCTCCGGCGCCTCCAGGGGGCCGGAGAACCAGCCCATGGCCTCGGCCCTATCTATCACCTCAGAGGCCTTCTCCATGGTCAGTTCCCGCTTCTCCACCCGCCCTTTCATGGCCGTTTTGAGATGATTGGCCGCGATCTTCAGGACCCACCCCTCGAACTTGCCTTCAAAGCGGAAGCTCTTGAGGTGCGTGACGACCTTGGTCAGGATCTCCTGGGTGGCATCTTCTGCGTCCGATGGTAGGAAGAGCATCCGCAGCGCGAGGCCGAATACAGGCTTCTGTATGCGGCGGACGACCTCCTCGAGGGCCTCTGTCGAGCCTTGCAGGGCGTCTGAAACCAGCTGCTCGGTAGTGGGCTTCCCACGATCACTCGGATTCGATGATCTATCAGCCAACTTCTGCCTCCGCGCGAGCCGAGAAGGATAGATCTCTCACTTCGTTGGAGATGACCTCTTCTCCAAAAAGAGATTAGAGGCGCAAGCGTTCCCTGGCGAACATCGCGGCCCCGAGCGCACCAACCGTGTCCGGCTTGACCGGAATGAAGACCTCCGTCTCAAGGGCGGACTCAAGGGCGCGGACCATGCCCCGATTATAGGCCACTCCTCCCGACATGGCCAGCTTGCGTCCGGCAAGATCCGGCGCGACCCGCTTGACCAGTGAAGCAATGCGCGAGGCAATGGCGCGGTTGAGACCGCTGACGATCTCGTTGACTTCGACGCCCTCGGCGATCAGGGAAACCACCTCGCTCTCCGCAAATACCGTGCACATGCTACTCAGCGTAAAGCCTCCCGAAGCACCGCGATCGAGCTCACTCAGGTCCCCGATCTCAACCTGTAAGGCCCGGGCCATGGCCTCCAGGAATCGGCCGGTGCCGGCGGCGCATCTGTCGTTCATGGCAAATTCCAACACCCCTCCGTGGCCATCCAGCCGAATGGCCTTGCTGTCCTGTCCTCCGATGTCGATCAGCACCTGCGTTCCCGGCAGGAGGGCCTCCACGCCACGCGCATGACACGTGATCTCGGTAATCGAGGACACCCGTTTTTCAACGCGCTCCCTTCCGTACCCGGTGGAGACGGTCGCCTCGATTTCGGCTTCTGAGATCCCCACGGCCTCCACCACCTCCCGCAGGGCCCGGGCCACGGCCTCACGGTTGCGCGCACCGGTGGGGACCACGGACGTGGCCCGCACAGCTCCGTCCTGGTCCAGGAGCACCGCATCGCAAGAGAGGCTGCCCAGATCGATGCCGAGATAGAACACCCCAGGATCTCCCAAAGGTGCGTTCCCCCCTACCCTACAAACCTCCCACCTGGGGGAGGAAAGATTCTTAAGAGAAGCCGCGGATGAGCCATTGCAGTCTAATGGATGCCCTCATTCACCGTGCGACGAGCGCGGCGGCTTTCCAGGAGTTCCGCAAACGCCTGGAGCCTGGTCCTGAGCTGACCTTCGGCGAAGTTGCGGGAATCCGCACAGTCCACCTCGAGATTGATCACCGGAATGTCCAGCTCCTTCAAGGCCGCCTCCACCAGCCCCCTGGAGCCTGTCCCCTGGCGACAGCCCCAGTGACAGGGATTGATCACCCCGTCCACCCTGTAGGCCCGGGCGAGCTTCGCAATGTGCTTCAGCCGCTTCCCTGCAGGCCCGTTGAAAGGAAAACCGATGGTCCGCCGGGCAAGCCCTGCATACGGATCTTCCGGATCGATGGGGTCCCAATAGATGTCGTTGAGCTCATCGACGACAATGGCCGCCTGGTACTCCTCCCGGAGCATCCGGATCAGAGGGTGCCTGAACTGGATCGACTCCTGAAGCCACATCAGCCGGAGACGCTCGCCGGGGAGACCGCTTTCCCCCCGTTCGGCGCGGGCGGCGAACTCCTCCCGAAAACCCACTGCAATGTCCACCCCGGTTTGCGTGCCCAGGAACAAGGGGAGAAGCAATCCGAAGTTCTTGAGCTCCGTGCCGCTGGTCAGGGACGGTACGCGCATGGCAAGACGGTACACCTCCACCGCTTCCGTCCTGGCCTCGTTGGCCTTCTCCATGGCGTGCCTCAACCGACCCTCGTCCAACACCCGGCCGGTATGCTCGGTCACAAAGCAGACCATGTCCTTGAACTGTTTCGCGAGATATTGAACGTTTCCCTCAGAGGGGCCACCAGGCACATGCACCACGAAAAGGGGAGATTCGAAGGCCCGGGCCAGGTGCTCCACCGTGGCCAGACCGGCCGTGCAAGGGCTGCTCGAGGCAATCGCCAGGTCGGCCCTCGGCATCATTCCCTTTTCAGCGGCCCCGATGACCGCACGATGCCATCCGCACCCGTCTGCGAGGAATCCGGCATCTTCAGAGGCTTCCAGGAAGGGGGTGGCCGTCCCGGCGGAGGCAAGCATCCCGCCGATGAACTCCACGAAGCACGAAGTGACTCCCATGGCGTTCAAGAGATCGAATGGGACGCAGACGCCGCACCACGCCCGGGGACCCTCGCCGGAGTAGAGCCTCTGTCCCAATCTGAGGGTCTCCAGCAGGAACTTCCGCTTGGCTGAAGGATTCTCTTGGAGATCGGCCTCGAACGCAGACACCATTTGGTCGAAATACCGGTTGATCATGGTCACCTCCTCAACATCTCGCTGAAGGCCTCGATCCGTGTCCGGTGCTGCCCCAAGGCCCGCATGGTGCAATCTCCCTCGATCTGCAGCAGGGGCAGGCCAGAGGCCCGGAGCATCTTTCTCAGCCCCGGGATCCGGGCCATGTAAGGGTCGCAGAATTTGGCGGCGCAGGCGATCACACCCCGTGCATTGAAGGCAGCGGCACGCTCCAGCACTTCCTCGGCCATGGCACCGGGTTTTCCTTCGTGGAGCGTGCGCGCGCAGCGGGGTTTCGAAAGAAGTGCGCGGGCCAGTCGGGTCATGACATCGGACGATCCCCCTGTCTCCATGGGAACGAACTGCCGTGAGCCGCTGCAAAAGTCCGCCTCCACCACCCTGAGACCGCAGGACTCAAAGAGTCCAAAGGCCTCGGGGTCCGGAAATACATTGCCGAAGGCGAAGACCGGGGCTCCACCGTCCCCCGCGGAGGTCGGCTCAGGTTGCGCTGCCGCTCGCTTCAGCATTTCACAGGTTTCTTTTAAGGGGTGAGTGACCGCAAAGTTATACAGGGACTGGAGACGTGCCGCTCCGGAGTCTATCCCGGTATGACGAGCCCGCTCAGCGAGGGTCTTGAAAAGAACCGCCGCCACATTGTATCTTTCGACGCTTTCCCTTATGGCATCGGGAGAGAGCGGCCGGCCGCTCCATTCAGAAAGCACTTTGCCCAGCCGGGACAACTCGCGGGCGAAATATAGGACAGAGCCTTCCCCCGAGCATACGGGTAGATCGATAAGAACCGTGCCGTCGTCCGGTCTTACCCTCTGCCACGCATCGTACAGACGCCTCATGGCATCACAGCTATTCAGAAAAACCATGCCTGCCAACTGCGGCAAATCTTCGTCCAGGGCACGATCCAGAATCCGTTTGACGTGGGGGCAGAGGTTCTCGTGAAGGATCGGTCCTGCAGATTCGGGCGAACTCCCCACTGGAAGAACTCGGTAGGGCGCAAAACCGGCCGCATCAATCAGTGCGAGCGGCGTGTAGGTGCAGGTGAAGCCAACAGAAAGGATGACATCATCCATCATGGTTCGCTCCTTGCGCGATGTTCGCTCTTTCCCCCCCCCCCGCTCGAGCATTCCGCGGAGGTTTCCGAAGTTTCGATATGCCTCTCTACTTAACTGACTGCTTCCGAAAGGGGGGTGTGACAGAGACGGTCATTTTTATTGCTTCGTTTTTCCATGTGGGTTGCCGTCTGCAGATATCACTCAGCGCTCTCCATGCCCTGCCAGGATGAGTCAGGGTTCTTCCAGGAAGAAGCGTATGGCCCTGTTAGCGGGACGTTCTTGTTGACATGTCTTGGCAGAATGGCCGCCGCTGCGGGTTCGGAAAGAGAGGCCAGGCAGAGAGCTGCATAAGGACATGACAGCAGTGAGAAGTCAATACTATACCAAGAATGTCCCTATTCCTGCGTTTTCTCTTCTGTAGGAGCAAGCTCCTGCTTGCGATCTTCTGGGGGTTGAATGAATCGCAAGCGGGAGCTTGCTCCTACAGGCGAGTTTAGTACAACAACATAGGACTCTGGATGGATGGTTCGATCCCTTGCTGGACCCCGGTTTCCAACGCGATGACGTAATCGGGAGGGCGGGAGAGAGCGTGAGAAGAAGATGAATACGGAAATAGCGAGAATCGCCCAATGCGGATGGGCTATCAAAGCTCTGTAAATGGGTGTAGCGACCCGCTGCGCACGCGTTTGCGCGACTTGGGCGAAATACATTGACTCGGGAAGGCGAACGCAAGAAGATGGGTTTCCCCCGGCTTAAGGCCTGCCGGGGTCCACCCATCCTACAAGAGTATCCGATCGGACCTCCAGGGTGTCCTCATTTTGGTCATTTGAAAATCTTCTGCAGCTCCCTCTTGTAAGGGGGCCTGATCACCCCGGCTTCCGTGATGATGGCGGTGATGTACTTGCTCGGGGTCACGTCGAAGACCGGGTTCAGGGCTTTCACGCCGGGCGGGCCGAATTCATTGCTTCGGATGCGGCAGATCTCGGCCCCGCTTCGCTCCTCGATCGGGATCTCGTCGCCCGACCGGATGGTCATATCGACCGTCGAAAGGGGGGCGGCCACATAGAACGGGATGCCGTTCTCCTTGGCCAGCACCGCCACCTGGTAGGTCCCGATCTTGTTCGCGGTATCCCCATTGGCCGCAATGCGGTCCGCGCCGGTCACCACCAGGTCGATCTTTCCCCGGCGCATGAGGCTGCCGGCGGCGTTGTCCGCGATCACGGTCACGGGGATGTTGTCTTCCATCAATTCAAAGCAGGTGAGCCTCAGTCCCTGCAGCCAGGGCCTGGTTTCATCGGCAATGACACTGACCTTCTTTCCGGCCTCTACAGCAGCCCTGATCACGCCAAGGGCCGTCCCGTACCCCCCGGTCGCGAGAGAGCCCGCGTTGCAGTGGGTCAGGATCGAGGCCTTTTTGGGAACGAGCTTCTGGCCGTTACGGCCCATTCTGCGGTTGATCTCGATATCCTCATCCAGGATCGTCTGGGACTCCTGCCTGAGCGCCTGCCGGATCTCAGTCACAGGGCTTGAGGCCATGTTCTCGACCAGTGACGACATCCTTTCCACTGCCCACCTGAGGTTCACGGCGGTTGGACGGGCCTTGATCATTTCCGCTGCCAGTCCCCTGAACCGGACAAGGAAGGCTTCAAAGGACCGGGCCCGGATGGACAAACCGCCCAGGGCAAGCCCCATGGCAGCGGCGACGCCGATGGCCGGCGCGCCCCGGATCACCATGCTCTCTATGGCCCTGATGACGTCCTTGTACCCCCTGCAGACAATCCACTCCACCTTGCAGGGCAGCTTTCGCTGGTCGATCATCCGAACACGGTTGTCTTTCCATTCAATGGTTGGGAGCAAAATCTACCTCTCATGATGGGCTTCGCTTCGCTTCACCCATCCTAAGTCTTCAATAATGGGCCGGTTTTCTGTAGGAGCAAGCTTCTGCTTGCGATCCTGCGACGGAATCGCAGCAGGAGCTTGCTCCTACAAACACCTCGGGAAGATCGCAAGCAGGAGCTTGCTACAGAAAGAATAGGAGGCTTTGTCTGCCATTCCTGACCGCTGACCTCTGGCCTACCCTATCTTTTCCCTCCACCCATACGGGTCGTCCTTTTCGCCGTACTGGATCGCCACGATCTCGTTGTAGAGCCGCTGGCTGAGGTCCCCCATCTTGCCGCCCGCCACGACATAGTCCTTTTCCTTGTACGTGATCTGCCCCACGGGGCTGATGACGGCGGCGGTGCCTGTCCCAAACGCTTCCTTGAGCTGCCCGCTCGCGGCGGCCCTGATGAGGTCGTCGATTTCCAGAGATCTTTCCGTCACCTTCAAACCCCAGTCCTTCACGAGCCGTATGACCGAGTCCCTGGTAACACCCGGCAGGATGCTTCCGGTCAGGGGGGCGGTGATCACCTCGCCGTTGATGACGAAGAACATGTTCATGGTGCCCACTTCCTCGACATACCGTCGGTTTGCGGCATCCAGCCAGAGGACCTGGGTGAATCCCTTTTTCTTGGCCTCTTCGGCGGCCAGGAGACTCGCGGCATAGTTGCCGGCCGCCTTGGCGTTCCCGATCCCTCCCACCGCAGCGCGGATGTACTTGTCCTCGACATAGATCTTGACCGGGTTCAACCCCTCTTTGTAATAGGCGCCGACCGGCCCGATGATGATGAAGAAGACGTAGGCATTCGCCGGGCGCACCCCGAGGTGAGGCTCTGTGGCGAGCATGGCCGGCCGGATGTAGAGGGAGGTCCCTTGGGTCCGGGGGACCCAGTCGCGGTCGAGGAGGATCAGCTTCCTCATGCCCTCCATCGTCAGGTCGATATCGACCTCGGGCATGCAGAGTCTCGCGGCCGAACGGTTGAGCCTGATGAAGTTCTCCCTTGCCCTGAACAGGTAGATGCTGTCGTCTTTTCCACGATACGCCTTCAGCCCCTCGAAGATCTCCTGGCCGTAATGGATGGCCATGGCGGCAGGGTCGATGGCAAGAGCATGGTAGGGCTCTACCCTGGGAGCGAACCACCCCTTTCCCTTCTCGTAGTTCATCAGAAACATATGGTCGGTCTGGATGTCTCCGAAGCCCAGGTTGGATTCGTCCGCGGGTTTCTTTCTGAGCTGGTCGGGCCTGGCGGCGGTCACCTTGATTTCCATGGTTCGTCTCCCTCGAAAAAGACTTTCTAAAAGACAGAAGGCACCTATTATCACAGGCGCCCCCTAAAAACAATACGGAATACATATATATGCTACTGCCCGGCCGAAATAAGATAACGACCGGCTTCTGCAAGGCCATATCTAAACGACCTGTCCCCGATCCCGTTCATCCTGTTATCCTGTCTCATCCTTTTCTTACCTCGGGGATGATGTTCCCGCCCGACGGCAGCACGGCCACATCCGCCCGGGGCAGGTCGCGCGCGGCCAGATCAACGGCTGTCTGAACGTCCGGGGCATACGTGTACTTCATCATCTCCACCTGCTCCCTGGACAATCCTTCGGTCACGTGGATGACCCGGAACTTCTCGGCATAGCCCTTGAAAAAGACGACCTGCATGATGTACGAGATTCCGAAAGGCCTCAGATGCTCAGGGATTTCCCCTGCGCTGAGCATCCGGTGAAACTCGCTCGCACTCGCAGGGCTTGCCATCTCCTTGATGAGGGGCATAATGGGCCCGGCCTGTTTCTGAGGCGCGACCCAGATGATCGTACCCCCCGCCCTTGTGCAGTAGCTCGCCATGGTGAGGGCCTTGGTGGACTGCACCCCGTACTCCATGGGATAGGCTGCAGTGATGGTCACGTCCGGCTGCTTCGGGAGGGCGGTCAGATAGAGGGACTCCGAGAAGCGGGCGGCCTCCCTGTGCTCCGCTTCCGTTTCCCCTGCAAATGCCCGGATGATCTCCTTCTTGTGGTTGATCACCAGATCCATCTTGAATCGCATCCTGGAGAGGCGGCCGGCGTCGACGATCTCCTCATAAAAGTGATTCCCGTCGAGCACATTGACCCGGCTCTCCCGGTGGCGTATCCATGCAAAATGATGGTCCGCCACGGTCTGATAGGAGGAGACGCCGGGCATGATGAGCTTGTAACCTCCCCCATAACCGGCGGTGGGATGGGGCATGCACTCGCCCACGCCGATGACCAGGTCTGCGAGGGCCACGTGCTTGTTGAGTTCGACGACGATCCCCCGGTGGGTGCGGCCGAGGATGACGTTGTCCCTCGCATGGGGATCATGGGAGAAGAGTCGACCCTCCAGCCGCGCAAAGGCCTCGTCCCCCACCTTGGTCCTGAGCTCCTCCAGGTTGTAGGCGTGATGGGTCCCGAGTGCGCAGACCGCCCTGACATGCTCGTCCCGGATTCCGGCGTGGTTCAATCGGTTGAGGATCTCCGGCAGGACCAGATGGGCGGGGGTCGGTCTCTGGAGATCGTCAAAGAGGAGCACCACGTCCATCCCCGGACGGACAAGGTCCTCGATCCGGGGGGAGGCGATCGGGTGATCCAGGGCCCGCCTGACCTCCGCGAGCGGGTCTGTTACGCCCTGGACCGGAGGCCTGTCGTCCCCGGAGATCACGCGCCATCCAGCGGGTATGGTAAACCCGATCTTTCTGTCTTCATAGTGTACGTAAAGACCCATATCGGCACCTCCAAAAGAGCCTTGACACAACCTGACTTCGATTCTTCCTCATCCCAACAGCCCGGGGAGCCATAGCACAAGCTGCGGCCAGATGATGATCATGGCCATCGCCACCAGTTCGATCACGATAAACGGCGCCGCCGCATAGCAGATCGATTGGATGGAGAGCTCCGAGGCGACTCCTTTCATGACAAAGAGCAGCATTCCGAATGGAGGAGTGATGAAGCCGGTTTCGAAGTTGATGAGCATGATCACGCCGAACCACACCGGATCGAAACCCAGCAGCTTCACGATCGGCATGAAGATCGGCATGCAGATCATCATGATGGATATGGTCTCCATGAATGTCCCCATGATGAAGACGATGAGCTGCATGCAGATGAGGATGAGCAGGGGGGGCACATGGAGGTTCTCCACCAATCCCAAGAGACCACGAGTCGCACCCGTGAAGGCCAGGAGGCTGCTGAAGGTGTTGGACGCGGCCACGATCATGAGAACCATCACCGAGATCTCCAGCGTCCCGATCAGGGAGGCCTTGATCATCCTCCAGGACAGCCGCTTGTACACAATGGTCACCAGGAGGGTCGCAATAGTGCCGGTAGATGCGGCTTCGGTGGGGGTTGCGATCCCCAGCAGCATCACGCCAAGGACCATGAAGATGATGAAGGCGAGCGGGAGCACATACTTTAGGGTGCCCGCGATCTTTTCCGCCAGGCTGGTAGCCTGTACGTCGTAGCGGGGTGCGAGGGATGGATTCAGCCAGCATCGGACGATGATGTAAACCGCGATCAGGGCCCCCAGGAGCAGTCCGGGGATCACCCCGCCGATGAGGATCTTGGAGACGGATATGTGGCCGATGCTTGCCAGAACGACCGCAAGAGAAGAGGGGGGTATGAGCATGGCCAGGCCGCCCACACCGATGATCGGGCCCACGGCCATGGAGACCTGGTATCCGCGACGCCGCATCTCGGGGAGCAAAACGGTCCCCAGCATAGCGGTATTGGCCAGGGTCGATCCGCTCAAAGCCGCAAAAAGCACACCCGTTCCCGCGGCAAGGAGACTCAGCCTTCCCGGAAGACGGCCCAGCCACTTATCGATGACGTCGATCGTGTTGTTGGCTATGCCCGAATGGAACATCAGTTCACCCATGAGGATGAACAGGGGTATCGGGGTCAGGGTAAAGGTGGACAGGGATGAAAACACCTGCAGGGTCATCTGTTGGAGCCCCATGGGCCCGATGAAATAGAGCGCACCCAGCAGGTCGACCATCAGGAAGCCGAAGGCGATGGGAAAACCTGAAACGAGTACCAGGAGCAGCGCCAGGATGAAAGAACCCAAGACAACCCACCATTCCATGATCAGACCAACCTCTCCTGTATCATCTCCGGTTCCGAACCAGAAGCTCTTGGATCGCTTACCAATCCAAGAGAAAGGCTCATTTTACGTTTCCTTTGAAAGCGGCCGCCAGGTTTCGCAAAAACTGCAGGATCAAGACGAGGAATCCCAAGGGAATAATCATGATGATCAGGTGCTTGGGGACGTCTATGGCCTGAACATCCATCACTCCTCGCTGAAAGAGGTTCAGCGTCATCCCGGCGCTGTACCAGCAGAGCACACTGCAGACAAAAATCCCCATCACCCCGTGCATCATCTCTGCGATTCTCCTGGCGCGGGGTTTGAGCTGCCCGGTTACGACATCCATGGCGACGTGTTTCCGTCGGCTGAGGACCCATGCCGATCCCAGGAAGGTCATCCACAGCAGAGAGTACTCGTTGAACTGGACCGTCCAGACCGGGGTCTGGAATCCAAGGGATCGCAGGAGGATGCTGTAGCTTATCGAGAACGTGATGAAGCCTAGAATGATAGCCGCCAGCACCGCCATGCCCGAGAGCAAATGGTTCAGTATCTTGGTGAACAAATCGCATCCTCCGCTATGACCGCGTGTAGGCCGATCCGGTGAGGCGGTATTCCGGGGAAGCCGCTCCGACCGTTTCGCGTGGCGCAAAGGCCATCAAGGATCATGGGGCGAGGGGGTGAACGCTCGCCCCATGATCGTCCCGATCGATTACGTTGATCCTCTATTTTTTCGTGACCATCTCCCTCAGCTTCGGGCCGTGGGTCGGCGATTTTTCTATGACCACGTCCCACAAGGAGGAATGGGCCGCATCGACCAGTTTCTTGGCCTCTTCCGGAGGAAGAGTAATGTACTGGATGCCCATCTTTTTGAATGCCTCGACCTCTTCGTTCACCAGATTGGTGCTGCGCTGTCTCGCGAACCGCGCGGCCTCGTCGAGCGAATCGGTCAGTATCTTCTGAAGGGCCGGCGACAACTGGTCCCATTTCTTCTTGTTCATCAGGACGACGTTCGCCCCGTTGTACACACCCGGATTGATCACATACTTCGTGACCTTCTCCCATCCCCAGTCCCTGATCAGACCGGCTGGAAAGGCATACCCGTCGACGACGCCGCGTTCGAGGGCGGTGAAGACCTCGGTCGGCGGAATCACCACGGGGTTGGCACCCAGCTTCTTGAGCCAGCCGATGGTCGTGGGCGAACACCGGATCTTCATCCCGGTGAGGTCGGCGGTCTTGACGGGCTTGGATGTAAGGTAAATCGTGAACTGCAGGTTGTGCCCAAGTCGGCCCAGGTATGCGCAGTTGACCTTCTCCTCATGGATCTTGCTCAGGTAATCGTTCACCCCTGCCTTGCGCTCCTCCCATCCATCCATGATGGAGAGGCTCAACGCATTGACCTCCGGGACCGCGGAGACATAGTAACCGTCCGTCGTGAAGACCATATCCACCACGCCCATCCTCGCGGCTTCCACCTGTTCGTTGCTGGGAGTGACTTCGGGTCCCCCTACATACTGGATCTCCAGTTCGCCCGGGTGGCTCTTTGCCACCTTCTCTTTGACCAGCTCCATGAACTTGTTGAAGTTGCCCACTTCCCAAACGGTCTTGGGCCATGCGGTGACGGCCTTGACGGTGACCTTCTGGGGAGCGGCCTGGCAGACGGCCGCAAACGAGACGACCGCAAAAAGCGCCATGCATACCTTGAACAAACTTCTCTTCATCTGTGCCTCCTTTCGCTCTACAGCTAGTGGTTATCGGTTATCCGTTAACTGTGTCCACTGGTCGTGCAGGTCAATTGACCTTTCAACGACCCGAACCGGCTGTTCAACAGTTAACTTGCCCTCGCTCTTCTCTGCAGTTCCTCCCACGCCCGATCCGTCTCCGACTGGATGGTGCGGATCTCTTCCCTTCCGAGGTGCCTGTAGCGGCCCTGGAGGGACAGGTATTCCTCCACCGGGAGCCCCTTCGGGATGTGGCTCATCAGGTATTGCGTTCCGTTGAAGACCTCATAAAGGGGAAAGATGTGGGTCTCCACCGCAGCCACGGTGGCCTTGGGCGCCATGTGCTCCTCCATCTTCCATCCCGTAGGGCAGGGCGAGAGCAGGTGGAGGAAGCGGGTGCCGCGGGTCTCCTTCGCCTTCTTGATCTTGGCGATGAGATCGTCCGGAAAGCCGATGCAGGCCGTGGCCGCGTAAGGAATGCGGTGCGCCGCCATGATCTCCATGATCTGCTTCTTGCGGCGGGTGTTGCCCTTCGGAGAGGTGCCGGTCCAGGCAAATCGGGGGGTGGAAGAGCTCACCTGGATCCCGGTGTTCATGTAGGCCTCGTTGTCCATACAGACATAGATGAAATCCTCGTTCCGATCCGCGGCGCCCGAGAGGGACTGCAGGCCGATGTCGAAGGTGCCGCCGTCCCCCGCAAACGCCAGCACCGGGATGTCGTCCTTGCCCTGGATCCTGAGCCCGGCGGAGATCCCGGCCGCGGTCGGCGCTGCGATTTCGAAGGCGGAGTGGAACATGGGAACCCCGAAGGCTGCATTCGGGAAAGGGCCGGATACGACCGCCACACACGACGGCACCACCACCACGACGGCCCGATTTCCGAGGGCCTGGAGCACCATGCGCATGCCGATGGCATGGCCGCACCCGGGGCAACCCATATGGCCGGGCCGCAGGATCTCCACGGGGCGGGTTCTTTCCTGATTCATCATGGCTTCTCCTCCTTCATCCACACGGGTTCGTCCAGGAACTGCTCGCGGCGGAGACCATCCAGAACCACCCGCTCGATCAGCCCGGGGTTCACGTCCGTGCCCCCGATGCCTGCCAGATACCCCTGGATCCGGTGGGGGGTCGGGCTGTTCACCAGGGCCGCCTTCAACTCGGAACAGAAGATCCCCTCCCTTCCCAGGGAGATGTTCCTCTCCAGCACCGCGATCCTGGGTATCGGGTCCAGGATCTTCCGCAGGATGCGGGTGGGGAAAGGCCGGAAGAGCCGGATCTTCAGGAGACCGACTCGGTAACCCTTTTTGCGGAGTTCGGCAATGGCCATACGGGCGGTCGAGGTGATGGTACCGCTGGTGACGAGCGCCAGTTCCGCATCCTCCATGCCCACGGCCTCGACCAGGCCGTAGCCCCTGCCGAAATGGGCGCTGAACTCCCTGTCGACCTCCTCGGCTATCTCCAGCCCGTAGTCCATCGCCTCATGGCTCAATTTCCTGAACCCTTCGTACTGGGTCTGGGAAACCACCGCGGCGACGAATCCCGGGTTTTCGACATCGAAGCGGTTGGGAATCGCCACAGGAGGGAGAAACCGGTCCACCTCCTGCTGATCGGGGACGTCTACCGGCTCCATGAAGTGGGAGATGAAATTGGCTTCCAACACCACCATGCAGGGAAGCAGCACCTTCTCGGAGATCCGGAAGGCCTGGATCACGGAGTCCAGGGACTCCTGGTTGTCCTCGCAGTAGATCTGCATCCATCCCGTATCCCGCTGGGAGAGGCTGTCGGTCTGATCGGCCCAGAAGGCCCAGGGGGCCGCAAGGGTACGGTTCACGCAGGCCATCACCACCGGGGTCCGGCAGCCGGACGCGAAGTGGAGCATCTCGTGCATGAGGGCGATGCCCTGGCTGGATGTGGCGGTAAAGGTCCTCACTCCGGTCAGGGACGCCGAGAGACACGCGGCCATGGCCGAGTGTTCGGACTCCACCCGCATCATCAGCCCCCCCAGCTCCCCTGCCGCCTCCCAGTCCGAGAGCTTCTCGTAGATGGGGGTCTGGGGCGTAATGGGGTATGCGGCCACGAGCTGGGTGCGACAGAGCCGTACCGCCTCTGCGACCGCATGGTTTCCGCTAACGAACTTTTTCATTTGCCCTCCCTCATGGTCATGACCCCCCTCGGGCAGACCGAGGCGCACACGGCGCAACCTTTGCAATATTCAGGGTTCGCTTCATACACCGATCGATCCCTCCCGGGGGGCAGGAGAGAACATTCAGGACAAAACAGATAGCATCGGTCGCACCCTGTGCAGGTGCCGCAGCCGAAACAGCGCTCGGCCTCCGCTCCGGCTGTGCGGGGATCCAGTCCCAGGGTGATCTCCCGGAACCCGCGCCTCCTCTCTTCCGGAGACAATCGTTGCACCGTCGACCTCTCCCGAAGGTGGAGGAACAGGGGCTCCAGCTCCTGCAACTGCACCACCCGGTTTGGCTCCCACCCCGGCCGGGGACGAAACAGGGCGTGAATCGAGAGGGACCGCCCGTCACCCATGAGGATCTGCGGCTCCATGTCGGCCAGCCGCTTTCCCGCAAGTGACAGATGGATGGACAGGGCGGCCCGCTTGCCTGCCCCGATCGCCTCGGCAACGGAGCCGGGGGAACCCGTGAGATCGCCCCCTGCATAGACATTCGGGACGACGGTCTGCGTGGTCTGCGGATCGATCGAGAGGGTGCCGCCCCGGACAAGCCCCTCCAGGTCGCACCCGTTCAGGAATGCGAAATCAGGGGCCTGGCCCACCGCAAGGATCACCAGATCAGCCTCCAGGCTCATCGTTTCGGTATCATCATAGGCGGGGCGGAAGTTCCCGGCTGGATCGGTGAGAGAGAGGCACCTGGCAAAGAGCACACCTGCCGCCTTTCCTCCTCTCTCCTGAATGGCCCTCGGTCCCCACCCGTTTTGAAAGACGACGTTTTCCTCCAGCGCGTCCCGGCGCTCCCGCTCATGGGCGGGCATCTCCTCCATCCTCTCCAGGGAGACGAGGGTCACATGATCCGCGCCGAGTCTCCGGGCGCTCAGGGCCGCGTCAACGGCCACATTGCCGCCGCCCACGACCACGACCCTCCCGGCAACCTCCTCCTGGATTCCCTGCCGTATGCGCCGCAGAAAAGAGATCCCCGAGCGGACTCCCTCCAACGCGACCCCCGCAACCGGAATATCCCTGGACTTCTGTGCGCCCGTTGCAAGGAATACCGCCCGGTGTGCGTCGAGCAGACCGCTCAGGACGTCACCGGTCATGTTCGAGCCGGGGACCACATGGATCCCCAACGAGAGGACCCGGGCAAGATCCCGCTCCAGCACATCCCGGGGCAGCCGATACTCGGGGATGCCCCAGCGCAGGAGACCCCCCAGCTCTCTCTCGGCTTCCAGGAGCGTGACGGGATGACCCAAACGGGCCAGGTGATAGGCGGCGGAGATACCGGCCGGACCCGACCCTATCACGGCCACAGGCTGATCGGCCCCTTCATCCGTGAGCCGTTCAGGGAGGCTCGCACCGAAATCGGATGCGGCCCGCTCGACGGCCCGTATGTGAACCGCCCCGTCCGACTCCAGCCGATTACAGGTGGTCTCGCAAGGATGATAACAGACCCTGCCGCAGACCCCCGGAAGCGGGTTCTCCTCCAGAAAGGCCTGAAGCGCGCCGTCGAAATCTCCTCCCGCAGCGTGCATAAGCGCCATGGGGATGTTGTTTCCGGCAGGACAGGAGACCCGGCAGGGTGATGTCTTTTCGTGATGCTCCGGATGCCGCGACCCCCAAGCCCCTGTCTTGAAGACCATGGTGGTCGAGCGGGCGATGGGGATGATCTTTTCGGGGTCGATACACGCGGGATTTTTCATATATGCCTCAAGAACCAAGAGTTCGCCACGAAGGCACAAAGACACCAAGAAGAGGCTGAATGTTCAGCCCCCAACATACGAGGACAAAAAGAAACAGTTTTTTCATTGGATATTGGAAATTGGACATTCTGCGGTTCACAGGATCTCCGCCTTTTCGTATCCCAACCGCACCGCCTTGATGTTGAGATCCCTCTTTCCGGGCACCATCTCCCCCACGGCATCGATGACGCGGTCGAGCGGGAGGTCGCTGTTCAAGCGACAGTAGGCGCCGAGGATGGTGGTGTTGATCACATGCCCCAGCCCCAGGCCCTCTGAAATCGAACCCGCCCCGATGCGCGCCACCGTGTAGCCGCTGAGCGACTCAACCAAGGGATGGGGCAAGGTCGTCGCATTCACGAGGATGCGGGCCCCGGGCCGCATGGTCGCACGGATCTCGTCCGCGCTGAGCAGGCCCGCGTCGAAACAGAGGAGTTCGTGGGGGTTCCTGATCTCGCATTTCAGCAGGATCTTCTCCTGATCTACCCGGAGAAAGCTGAGCACCGGGGCACCGCGTCTTTCTCCCCCGAACAGGGAATAGCACTGGGGATACATGCCTGCCTTGAAATAGGCCAGGCCCAGCATCTGAGATGCCATGACCACCCCCTGGCCCCCTCGCCCATGGAATTTGATCTCGTTCATTTTCAGCCTCAATACAGCTATTGCCGCCACTAAGACACCAAGGCACCAAGAAAGAGATCGTGATTTCTTGGCGTCCTCGTGTCTTTGTGGCAGCTCTTTTTCTTCCTTCGTCTCAATCGGACTTGGCCTCCTTGTCCCAAGGGACCCGGCTCTGGATGCTCTTCTTCGCGAATTCCAGGTGTTCCCTGACCGCCCGCTCGATGCCGTCCTCATTGCGGGTCCTTAGGCACTCCAGGATCCGGGCATGGCCGTCAATGGCCTCCAGCGCCGTCTCCCCCAGGTAGAGGCTCTCCATGCGGTAGCGCAGCATGTGCCTTCGAAGGAGCTGACAGAGTTCCAGGAGTCGGGTGCTCCCGCTTGCGCGGGCGAGGATCTCGTGGAACTCCGCGTCCCTGTGCACGAAAGATCGAGGATTTCCTTCCTGGGCCTCGCGCCTGGACACGGCGATGTTTTCATCCAGGGCCCGGAGCTGATCAGGGGTCATTCTTTTCATGGCCCAACGCGCGGCGAGGATTTCGTTCGCGGCACGGATCTCGCAGATCTCCTCCACCTCGCTCCATATGATCTTCTTTACCCTGTATCCCACCCTGGGGATGGACTCCAGAAGCCCCTCCCGCTCCAGCATGTGAAGGGCCTCTCTGACAGGGGTGCGCGACGTGTGGATCTCGCCGGCAAGCCTGCTTTCGGCCAGCCGCTCGCCTTGTGGGAAACGGCCGTTGAGAATGCTTTCCCTGATCTTTCGATAAACCTTTTCCCTGATGGAGACAGGGGGCTTGATGGAAAGCCGGATCTTGGGTTTCAACTCCCCGGGCGGGTCCTTGCGTCTTTGAGCCCGCTTCTTTTCCCCTCCCGCAGACGGTCTCCGACTTTTCATGATTGCCTTTGCCATGTATATAGCGGTAAGAACGTGGAAAATCCTTCTAAACCTGGCTTACTGTACCCCAGATTACGTGATCTTCGCGGCGGGTGTCAACTGAAACCGGTGAAATTCTCGGGATGGGTATTCCATCACGAAGACAACGTTCCGGAGGCATTGGGTGTGCGGGATGGGTGGAGCGGAGCGAAGCCCGTCAACCCTGGACGCGCGAACCTCGACGGTGTCGTAAAAAGCCCCGAGCAGCCAGTGCGTTCATGCCTCGACAAGCTCAGCACGAACGGAGCATCAGGAGGGACTCCGTTCACCCTGGGCCCGTCGAAGGGGTGAACGCGGCTTTTTACGAGACCGTCAATCTCAAGAGTGATGGGTTTCGCTTCGCTCCAACCATCCTACGAAATGCGCCCCGAACCCGCACGGCGGTGCGAGGGCAGGGGGGACTTGATGTTTCGTATTCGCACCGATAAGCTAGGACTTGTGCGAAGATCCAGAAACAGGAGTGCGTACAGCATGACCAGATCAAACGGGGAAGCCGATGACCGAGCCTGATATCTCCAGACTGCGGATCGACAAGAGCAAGATCGCATCCCGAAGATCCCGAAGGGGCCGTTATCTCCTGCTTCTGATCCCACTGGTCCTGATCGTCGCGGCGTCTTACCTTTACGGGACGGGCACACTGAGGCCGGCCATGGAGGTGCAGGTTGTGCCCGTTCAGAGCATCTTCCCCTCCCAGACCCTCACCCTCCTGAACGCGAGCGGGTATGTGGTGGCCCAGCGCAAGGCCGCCGTGGCCTCAAAGACCACCGGACGGCTCGTTGCGCTCCATGTGGAGGAGGGTGACAAGGTCCGGAAGGATCAGGTCATCGCCAGTCTCGACAATGAGGATGCCCGGGCGAGCCGGGCCAGGGCCGAGGCGAACGTCCATCTTGCGCGGTCGAGGGTGGAGCGTGCGAAGGCCGATCTCGTGGAGGCCACGCTGGCCTACAACCGGAATAAGGAGCTTGCCTCAAAGGGGTTTGTCGCGAGGGCGGTTCACGATGCCAGTGAGGCCAGGTACAAGATGGCGTCGGCTGAACTCGCTGCGCAGGAGGCGGCGCTCAGGGCGAGTCAGGCCGCCCTTGCAGAGGCGGAGGTCCTGCTGGACTACGCCAACATCCGCGCGCCGTTTGACGCCGTGGTCCTCACCAAGAACGCGGATGTCGGGGACATCGTCACCCCCATCGGCGCAGCGGCCAATGCCAAGGCTGCGGTCGTGACCATTGCGGATATGGACTCCCTCATGGTCGAGGTGGATGTTGCGGAAGCAAACCTGGGACACGTCAAGGCCGGTCAGCCATGCGAGATCAGGCTCGATGCCCTGCCCCAGACCCGGTTCCCCGGACTTGTCCACATGATTGTTCCGACCGCGGACAGGACCAAGGCCTCCGTGATGGTCAAGGTGGCCTTCAGGCAAAAGAGTCCTCAGGTCCTTCCGGAGATGAGCGCGAAGGTCGCCTTCCTCGCGCGCGAGCTCGAAGACGGGGAACGGACTCCCTTCAAGGCGATCCCCGCTTCCGCCGTTCTCGAACAGAGCGCGGATCGGACCGTCTTCGTGATCGAGGGAGACCGCGCGGTGCTGAAATCCCTTCGCACCGGCAGGCGCTTCGACGACATGACGGAGGTCCTGGAAGGTCCCGAGACGGGCGAGAGGGTGATCGTGGCGCCTCTCGGAAAGCTCAGGGAAGGGACCAAGGTGAAGGTGCCGGAAAAGTGATGTCCCCAAGGCCCATCGTCGAAGTGCGAGATCTCAGCAAGTCCTACCGAAGGGGGGATCAGACCCTCCCCGTTCTCGAATCCATCTCCCTGGTCATCTATGAAGGCGACTTCCTCGCCCTGATGGGCCCTTCCGGCTCGGGCAAGAGCACCCTCCTGAACCTGATCGCCGGGCTGGACCGCGCAGACCATGGGTCCGTCACCGTAGGCGGGCTGGAGATCACCTCCCTCTCCCAGTCCGAGCTTGCAAGATGGAGAGCGGGAAACGTGGGGTTCATCTTTCAATTCTACAACCTCATCCCTGTGCTCACGGCCTTTGAAAATGTGGAGCTGCCGCTGCTCCTGACCGGGCTCTCGAAGAGGGAGCGCCGCGAGCATGTCGCTGCGGTGCTGGAGCTTGTCCGCCTTGAAGAACGGATGGACCACTATCCCTCCCAGCTTTCGGGAGGACAGCAGCAGCGCGTGGCCATTGCCAGGGCGTTGATCTCCGACCCCGCCATCCTGGTGGCCGACGAGCCGACCGGTGACCTGGACCGCGGTTCGGCCGAGGAGGTCCTCACGTTGATGGAGCGCCTCAACCGCGATCTCGGGAAGACCATCATCATGGTGACCCATGACCCCCGCGCAGCCAGGAAGGCCCACACCCTCAAGGTGCTGGAAAAAGGAGTTCTCGCCCATGCTGTGGAGGCTGCTCTTTAGAAACGCCTTCAGACGGAAACTGCGGACCGGGCTGACCCTGTGCGGTCTCTGCGTGGCGATTCTCGCCTTCGGCCTTCTCCGGACCGTCATCGACGCATGGTATGCGGGCGTGTCAGGGGCTTCGTCGACACGACTGGTCACCAGGAACGCCATCTCCCTCACGTTTCCCCTTCCCTTGTCTTATGAGGACAGGATCAGGACTGTTGCCGGCGTAAAGGACGTTGCGCATGGGACCTGGTTCGGCGGGATCTATATCGAGATGAAGAACTTCTTCGCCAACTTTGCCGTGGAGCCCGAGAGCTTCCTCGACATGTACCCCGAATATGTCCTTCCGGAAAACCAGAGGCAGGACTTCCTCAAGGATCGAAAGGGCTGCGTGGTGGGGGAAAAGCTGGCTAAACGCTTCGGGTGGCGAATCGGCGACGTCGTTCCTATGACCGGGACGATCTTTCCCGGGAACTGGGATCTGGTGATCCGGGGCATCTACCGGGGCAAGTACAAGACGGCCGATGAGACGCAATTGTTCTTCCATTGGGAGTACCTGAACGAGTATTTGAAGAAGCACCAGGCGCGATGGGCCGATCATGTCGGGTTCTTCTTCATTTCCGTGGCCCACGCGGATCTTGCTGCGGCGACGGCCGAGGCCGTGGACCGGCTCTTCAGGAACTCCTTTGCCGAGACGCTGACCGAGACGGAGAAGGCGTTTCAGCTGGGCTTCGTGTCCATGACCGAGGCCATTCTGATGGTGATCCGGCTGGTCTCCTTCATCGTCATCGTGATCATCATGGCTGTCGTGGCCAACACCATGGCCATGTCGGTCCGCGAGCGCATGGGGGAGTACGCTGTGTTCAAGACCCTCGGGTTCGGCGGTGGGTACCTGGGCCTGATGATCTTCGGGGAGTCCCTTCTGATCTCGACCCTGGGCGCCGTGCTGGGGATCGTATGCACCTTCCCCGCGGTGGACGCCTTTGCCCGCACCGTGGGCGAATATTTCCCCATCTTCCGCATCAAACCCGAGACGCTCTGGCTCGAGCTTGCGGCCGGTGTCGCGGTCGGCCTGGTGGCCGCAGCGCTCCCGGCCTGGCGGGCGGCGACCGTACCCATTGCCGAGGGCCTGGGTAGAATGGGTTGAAGAGTCTGGACACGATTGACAGGATGAGCAGGATTGGAGAAGGACTGCCGCAGGTTGCGGTTTGTGCAAACGGTGACGGGTTTCTTGGCTGCAGAGAGCAGGAGAGGTCTCGCCACAAAGGCACGAGGGGAAGGAGATCTTTCTTGTGAATCTTCATAATCCTGTGCCTCCTGTTATCCTAATCAAAGTTCTTTTTGTGATGTTCATGTGAGTGGTTTCGATGCGACTGCTTTTTTTCTATAGCCTGCGAAATCTCCTCACACGCCGCCTGACGACCTTCCTGACCGCCGGGGGCATGGCCCTGGTGATCTTCGTCTTCGCCTCCATCCAGATGCTTGCCGAGGGACTGGAGAAGACCCTCGTTGAAACCGGGTCCGATGACAACGTGGTCGTGATCCGCCGCTCCTCTCAAAACGAAGTGCAGAGCGTCGTCGATCGGGATCAGGCCGCTCTTGTGGAGATCGTGCCCGAGGCGGCCGCCGGCCCGGACGGCACACCGCTTCTGGCCAAAGAGGTGGTGGTCCTGATGGTGTTCGAGAAGCGGGGCTCGGGCGCAAAGGCCAATGTCACCATCCGGGGCATAGCACCCAACAGCCTCCGGCTGAGGCCTCAGGTGGAGCTGATTGCAGGCCGGCTGCCGAGACCGGGATCGTCGGAGGTCGCGGTGGGAAAGGGAATCGCCCAGGGGTTCAGGAACGCGGGGTTCGGAGAGCGCATCTCCTTTGCCATGAGGGAGTGGAGCGTGGTGGGGGTCTTCGATGCCGGAAAGACGGGGTATGGGTACGAGATCTGGGGCGATGCGGAGCAGCTCATGCAGGCCTTCCGCAGGCCCGCCTACTCTTCCATCCTTTTCAGGCTGAAAGACTCCGATTCCTTCGAAAAGGTGAAGGAGAGGATCCAGGGGGACCCGCGACTCACCCTGGAGGCCAAGCGGGAGACCACCTACTACAAGGACCAGTCCGAGATGATGGCCAAATTCCTGCGCATCCTGGGCCTGAGCTTGACCATCATCTTCTCCACCGGTGCGGTAGTCGGGGGCATGATCACCATGTATGCGGCGGTGGCCCATCGCACGCGGGAGATCGGCACCTTGAGGGCCCTGGGGTTCCAGCGTTCTGCAATCCTTTACGCCTTTCTCTCTGAGTCCATTCTGATCGGGCTGATCGGCGGATTGGCAGGGCTCTTCTTTTCCACTTTCCTGCAGTTCTTTACGGTCTCGACCGTGAACTTCCAGACCTTCTCCGAACTGGCCTTTTCCTTTTCCCTCACCGTGGAGATCGCCGCGCAATCCCTGCTCTTCGCCCTGGTCATGGGGCTGGTCGGGGGGATTCTCCCTGCGATCCGGGCCTCGGGCATGAGGGTGGTTGACGCCTTGCGAGCAACATGATTCCTTCCAGGGGACGTCTTAGGATGGATGAAGCTCCACCCATCCTGCCCTCGCCCGACCAGGGGGTAAACCCCGGACCGGCGGAGCCGAACGGTGGCTATTCAGGCGCATTCAGCTCACAGCTCCAGAATACTGTTGACAAGAGGGGCCCGCAGATATATCCTACCCGACAACTATGCAATCACGAAGGGAGGTGGTGGTGTGCAGATGATAATGTGTGAAGATGAGATGCGCCGCTCCGGCCTCATGCGCATGGGGGAGGAATAAGGGCTGCTCTTGCCTGTACACAGGATCATCGCTGCACCGTCCCATCGTTTCCAGTCAGGCATCCCGCAATTCTTTACGCCTTGAGTAACCCCGTTTTCTCCCCCCTTTGGATCCAGTTCACTGACGAAGGTGAAATGCGTTAGCAGCCGTGTTGGCACATTCGTGTCCTTGATGCGCTCTTTTCAATATGCACACAACTTGGGAGAGGTCCAACTCGCTGAGGAGGCGTTCGAAGGAGGTGATGACATGGTATGGATAATGGCCGGGTTTTGCAGGTGTCCCAAAAGGAGCGACGATTGAGTTAAACCCCCTGCAACCCGAGGAGGCGATAAGCGATGGCAAAGACGGTACAGGAGATCAACGAGAGGATCAGAAGCGGCAAGGCGGTCGTGGTTACCGCCGAGGAGATCATCGATGTGGTGAAGCAAAAAGGCCGGAAAAAGGCGGCAGCCGAGGTCGACGTGGTCACCACCGGCACCTTTGCGCCCATGTGCTCATCAGGCGCATACTTCAACATAGGACACGCCAAGCCTCGCATCAAGATCGGCGGTGGAAAGGCGTCGCTCAACGATGTCCCGGTCTACACCGGGCTCGCTGCAGTCGATGTGTTCCTGGGCGCCACGGCCATCCCGGACGACGATCCCAGGAACAGGATTCATCCGGGGAGATTCCCCTACGGCGGGGGTCACGTCATCGAAGACCTCGTAGCCGGGAAGGATGTCAAGCTCACGGCCCATACCTATGGAACCGACTGTTACCCACGGCGTAAGCTGGAGACATGGATCAAGTTGGAAGACATGAACCAGGCCGTGCTGTTCAACATCCGCAACTGTTACCAGAACTACAACGTGGCGGTGAACCTGTCCGACCGCGTTATCTATACCTACATGGGGGTCCTGCAGCCCCGGCTCCGAAACGCCACGTACTGCAGCGCAGGGCAGCTCAGCCCCCTTTTCAACGATCCCTACTACCGGACCGTAGGCATGGGCACCCGCATCTTTCTCGGGGGAGGGATCGGGTATGTGGTGGACAGCGGGACCCAGCACAACCCGTCGGTTCCTCGAACGGACAAGGGCGTGCCCCGCGGCGGCGCAGGAACCCTCGCCATCAAGGGGGACCTCAAGCAGATGAGCCCTCGGTGGCTGCGCGGCGCCTCTTTTACGGGTTACGGCGCGACCATGGCCGTGGGTGTGGGGATCCCTATCCCCATCCTCGATGAAGAGATCCTGGACTTCACGTCGGTGGGCGATTCGGACCTGGTAGCCCAGGTGGTCGACTACAGCGACGCTTATCCCAATTTCGGAGCCGGAAGTGTGGGAGAGGTAACCTACGCACAGCTGAAGTCCGGCTCGATAGAGGTCAACGGCAAGGAGGTCCCCACCGCAGGCCTCTCCTCTTACGCGAGGGCCAGGGAGATCGCCGCGATCCTGAAGGGCTGGATCGAAAGCGGCTCGTTCCTGCTGACCGAGCCCGTGTTCCTTCTTCCTTCCGCGGATTCGGGAATGACGTTCAAACCGCTCCGGGAAAGACCGATCAACAACCACGAACCATCCGAAAAACCGGCGACGCAGAAGGTTGCATGAAGGGAGGCCCGATATGATTACGAAACGACTTGTGCTGAGCTTTCCCCCCCCGCTGATCGACCAACCCGTGACCTTCGAGCTGGTGAGAAAGTACAACCTCAAGGTCAACATCCTGCGCGCCCGAATAACCCCCAGGGAGCAGGGCAGGCTGGTCTTGGAGGTCACGGGCAGCAGAAAGGACGTGGAGTCCGGCTTGAATTTTCTTGAAGAGATGAAAGTGGAAGTGAAGGCGCTTGCCCTCGATGTGCAGTTCCACAAGGAGAAGTGCATCGAATGCTCGGCCTGCACTTCCGTATGCCCCAGCGGGGCTCTGTCCGTTCAAAGGCCCGACATGCACGTCTCCTTCGATCATGAAAAATGCATCGCTTGTGAGCTCTGTATTCCGGTGTGCCCGTTCAGTGTGATGGAGATTGTGTTTTAAGGTCTTGTGGCGGTTCCCACGCTCCCGCGTGGGAACCTGTTTCTGCGGGACGGACAAATCGGCCGGGGCACAGCAATGAGAGCAGCGCGGCAACGAGGAAAACAGGAGACGACTGCACCCTGCAACCCACCACCTGCAACCATGGGGAAGGGGCGAGCGTGGGAATGAAGGGACCCTTAAAGGAGTAGAGCATGGATCTAAGGCGGGGGGCCTCATAGACGCCCGGCTGGGGGATGCCCACAAGCTCGTGAAGGAGTTCGAAGGTCCCTTCGACTTCGTCTTCTCCGATGCCGACCAGGAGTGATACACCCGGTATTTCAAGGCGCTCGATCCCAAGCTCGTGAGAGGCGGTGGTTTCACCGCGCACAACGTCAGTCACGCCTATGGGGAGATCAAGCGTTTCCTGGATCATGTAGGGAGCCTCTCCAGCTACCGCACCACCATCGACCGATCGAGCAGTGCAGGGATATCGATAAGCGGCGAGCAGGAGCTTTCTTGCAGGGTAGGAGCTAACGCTGCTCGCGATTCTTCTCGGGCCGAAGCAATCGCAACCGGGAGGTTGCTCCTACAGATCGTAGAGGGGCTCAAGGATGGGAAGAATACGATCCACAGAGATCGTATCTCGTGCGAGGAGGCGCTTCGACGACTTGCCCTCCGGCAACTACGAACCTGCGGTCCTATGGCACATACAGGATGACCAGCAGCTCGGATTCTTTGTCCCCGGGGTTGGAGAGCAGGTGATCGAGGCTCGAGTTGAATCGAAGGGATTCCTTCTCTGAAAGCCTGGTCACCTTTCCATCCACCGTGATCTCCGCCTTTCCCGAGAGCACGTACACGAACTCCTCCCCCTCATGGCGGTACCCTACCCCCGTGTGGGCGGAGCGGGGAGGGATCTTGATCGAGAACGCCATCAGGTGGCTCGCTTCCTCCGGCGGGGTCAGGGTGCTGTACGAATAGTGCTCCGTCCGCTTCTCCGCTTCTTCCCTGGGGCTCGGTGCGGTCTGATCGATATGGAGGAACGCGCCCGAATTGAGTTTCAGCGCCTTGGCCAGCCGGATGAGCAGGGCGACCGGGGCCTGGACCTGCCCCTCCTCGACCCATTCCAGATATTCCTCCGAGCAACCCGCCTTTTCGGCCAGTTCGCTCATGCCGAGCCCTCGCTGTTCGCGGGCAGACCTGATCTTTGCTCCCACCGATTCCGATTCCTGACCGACCATCTGCTGATCTCCTTTTCGAAGTGCGCCGGGGGGTCGATGAACTCCCCTGCTTTTCTGACCCGATCTGAGTCTCAAGACTATATGTACATCGCTGGAGCGTGTCAACCAAAGGGGAAAAAGGGGGACTTTCCCGGTTTTCACAAACCTTGGTGACCCGGAGTTTCGACCCTCCCGGCGTAAGGGGGCGTAGGTCAGTTTTCGCTTAGCCGCGTGCCGCCGGGGGGTGGCAGGATGGACCTCCACGGGACTTCCGCTTTCCTCGTTTTCCTGTAGGAGCAAGCTCCTGCTTGCGATCTTCCGGAGCCGAATGAATCGCAAGCGGGAGCTTGCTCCTACAGGTGATGAACCTTTCTACAGGGTATGATCCATCGGGAGTACCCCCCTGAACACCTGCACGCTGATCACCCGTCTTCGATTACCAACGCTGATGCAGCGCCCTCTCACCCAAGGCCGGTCGCATCTATTCGGGTGATTCAGATCCCCAGGTACGCCTCCTTCACCTTCGGGTTTCCCAGGAGATCTTTCCCCGCACCCTCCATGACGATTCGCCCGTTCTCGATCACATAGGCGCGCCGGGCGATCCTCAGCGCCTGCAGCACATCCTGGGAAACCAGGAGGATGGTGAGCCCCTTGCTGTTCAACTGCTCCAGGACGGCGTAGATCTCCGCTGCGGCCTTGGGTGCAAGCCCCAGGCTCGGCTCGTCCAGCATCAGCAGCCTGGGCCTGGCCATCAGGGCGCGGCCGACGGCCAGCATCTGCTGCTCCCCTCCGCTCAGGGTGCCGGCGAGTTGCCTTTCCCTGGTCTTGAGGATCGGAAACATCCCGAGCACCTCTTGAAGAGGGGCCTGCATCTCCCGAGTCGTCGAGAGGTATGCTCCCATCTCCAGGTTTTCGATGACCGTCATCTGGGGAAAGAGCTTCCTCCCCTCCGGGACGTGAATAACCCCCCTCCGGCAGATCTGGTCCGTCGCCGCTTCCTCGATCCGCTTTCCTTCAAACACGATGGTTCCGCTGCGGGGGCGATTCAGCCCCGAGATGGTCCGGAGGAGCGTGGTCTTGCCGGCTCCGTTCGAACCGATGACGGCGAGGAGGTCCCCTTCCCCGACCCTCACCGAGACCGCGATCAGGGCCTGGATCTCGTCGTAGAAGACGTTCAATTCTTCAGTGTGAAGCATACTGGCTTCCAAGGTACGCCTCGATGACCCTGGGGTCGTTCGCCACATCGACGGGCGCGCCGTCCGCCACCTTGACCCCGAAGTGGATGGCCATGATCCGGTCGCAGGCCTTCATGATCGCCTTCATGACATGCTCGATCATGAATATGGTGATTCCCTTCTCTTCTCTGATCCTGAAGATCAACTGGATGGCCTCCTCGATCTCCTTCGGGTTGAGGCCGGCGAAGACCTCGTCCAGGAGCAGGATCTTCGGGCCGATGCCGAGGGCCCTGCTCACCTCCAGCCGTTTCCGGTCAGCCAGCTTCAGGCGGCCGGCAGGAAAATCCCGCTTGGCATCCAGACCGGTAAACCGGAGAAGGTCGAGGGCCTCCCTCCGGGCACGATCCAGTTCCTTTTCCCGCCCCCCGTAAAGGATTCCGGTGGCCACGTTGTCCAGGACCGTGAGCTCTTTCAGGGGTCTCACGATCTGGAATGTCCGTGCAACCCCGAGTCTTGCGATCTGATGGGGTTTCAAACGGGTGATCTCGACCCCCTCGAAGAGGATCTTTCCCTGGTCGGGTCTGTGAAATCCTGAAATGAGATTGAAGAGGGTGGTCTTCCCGGACCCGTTCGGCCCGATCAACCCCACGATCGACCCCTCCCGCACCTCGAAGTCGACGCTCGAGAGGGCCACGAGACCCCCAAAGCGCTTCGTGATTCTGGTTCCCTGGAGCAAAGGCTATTTCCCTTCCACCGGAATTGCGACCTTCTTCCGCCCGGCCGCCTTTTGAAGGAACGGCACCACCCCGTCGGGCATGAAGATGATGACGGCCACGAACATGGACCCATAGATGATCCTCGCAAATTCGGGCCGGACAAAGATCGAAAGGATCTCATTCACCAGGGCCAGGGAGACTGCGCCGATGATCGGGCCCTGCCACGATTTTCCCCCGCCGAAGAGGGCCATCAGCACGATCAGGATGGAAATATTGATGTCGAAGACAATGTCCGGATGGATGTAGGACAAGTAGTAGGCGTAGATTCCACCCGCCACGCCGGGAAAGAAGGCGCTCAGGACGAATGCGGCCACCTTCAGGTTCACCGTAGGGATGCAGAGCGTCTGGGCCACGTCCTCGTCCTCTCGGATGGAGGCCAGTCCGAAGCCGAACTTGGAGTACTGGATCCTGCGTAGAAGGTACCCGCTGATCAGGGCAAGACCGAAAAAGACCTCATAGAAAATGGACCTGGAAACCTGGATGTCCATCTGCAGCAGCTTCAGGTGAAGCCCCTCGGATCCGCCCAGGAAGGCCCAGTTCTTCACGACCAGATCCACGATGAAGGCGAAGCTCAGGGTGATCACCGCGAAATACGGGCCCCGGAGTCTCAGGCAGGGATATCCGATCACACAGGCCGCCAGGGCGGCGAACAACCCTGCGGGAACGGCGCCGATGAAAGGGGATATGGAGAGATGCTGAAACAGCAGGGCGGAGACATAGACACCCATCCCGAAGAAGGCGACGTGGCCGAAACTCAGGTAACCGGTGAAACCGCCGATGAGGTTCCAGCTGACCGCGAGGATGACGTAGAGGAAGACCTTGAAGATGAACGAGAGGAAATAGGTCGGGGGCTGAAACAGGGGGAGGAGGGCCAGGAGACAGAGGGCCGCCCCCAGGACCAACCTTCCTGCAATGGGTTTGGACATGCTCATTTCCTGAAGAGCCCCTCCGGTTTGATCAGCAGGATCACCATCAAGAGCCCGAAGAGGAGCACATTGATCCACTGCATGGGGAAGAACGCCCCGCTCACTCCCGTCACCACCCCGATAATGAGCCCCGCGACCGCCGACCCGACGATGCTGCCCACCCCTCCCACGATCACCACCAGGAACAGAAAGATCAGCCAGAGGTTGTGGGCGGGCGGGTTGAAGGAGTACATATAGGCCATGGCCACCCCGCCCGCAGCGGATGAGGCGATGGCCAGCCCAAAGGCGATCATGGAGACCTTCCGCAGGTTGATGCCCTGGAGCGCCGCCCCTTCCGGCTCCTGCCAGGTGGCGCGGACCGCCTTTCCCGTCCTCGTCCTGTAGAGGAAGAGATACATGGCGCCGATGCCGAATATGGAAAGGATGAAGGCAATGAGATTCGATACCCTGATGATGATGTCGCCGACGAAAATGGAGCTGCTGGAATAACTGGTCGTGATCAGCCTCTCATCCGGAGACCACGCCAGGAGCATGATGTTCTCCAGCACGATGGCAAGGCCGAAGGTGAGGATCATCGATGCGACGACGACGTCTCTCGATCGCGTAACCGGCAGGACGAGGAAGCGGTGGATGAGGAGTCCCGCGAAAAACATGACGGGGATGCTCACCACCAGGGAGAGGATCGGATCGATGCCGAAAAGGGCCAGCCCCCAATAGGCCCCATAGGCCGCAAGGATGCCGAATGCCGCGTGGGCGATGTTGATGACCTTCATCACCCCCCAGGTGAGGCTGAAACCCACCCCGAACAGGGCGAAGATCCCCCCCATGAGGAGACCGCTCACCAGGGACTGCAGAACGACGACGGCATTCGGCATCGGCGGTTATTTCCAGCCCGGTTTCGGGTAGACCGGCTCGTGCGTCCGCATGTCGAGGGGCCAGATCAACTCGACGCTGCCGTTGATCACCTGGGTCAGGTATACGAACGGCTGCGGGAGGCCCTTTTCATCGAACTTGAAATTGCCGGCAATGGTCTTTACCTCGTTCGACTTCAGCCAGTCCCTGATCTTGGTCTGGTCCAGGGACTTGGAGCCCTCTACCGCCTGCTGGAGGGTCTGCATCCATGCGTAGCCGAAACCGAAGTACAGAGGCGGCTCGTTCTCGTTGAACTTCTCCTTGGCCACCTTGATGATCTTGTCGTTTCCGGGGAACTTCAGACGGTGGTGCCAGCTCGTCCCGGAAAAGATATGGTCGCCGTCTTTCCCCAGCTCCTTGGACCATTCCGGGATGACGCTCCCGATGCCCTGGACGATCGCCTTCGGAGAATAGCCGAGGGCCTTGCATGCCCGCAGGGTCAGGACCCCGTCCGGAAACATCCCGTTCGCGAAAAGGACATCGGCCTTCATCTGCTTGGCCTTGGTGATCATGGTATCGGCCGTGGTCAGGGGAAGGTTGTATTTTTCATCGATGGCGATCTCGATCCCCAGATCCTTGCACCCGCGATAAAGGCTGTCCATCAGGGAAATGCCGATCGGGTTGTTCATCGTGTAGACGGCGGCCTTCTTGGGCCGGTCCGCGGCGGGTACGGTCTTCATCCATTGAAAAAAGCCCAGATACCACCACTCTCCCATGAGCGGAGGACTGCCGAAGGAGTAGGAGTACCCCTGGGAGAAGGACTTCATGTGCCCGCCCATGGAGACATAGACCATCTTGTACTTCTCCGCTACGGGCATGACCGCGGTGCAGGCGGTTCCCGGATATCCCCCGAGCAGGAGGTCCACTTTGTCCACGGTGATCGCCTTCTCCGCCAGACTCACCGCCTCCTTGGCGTCGCTCTTGTCATCATAGATGAGGAGCTTCACCGGCCTCCCCAGGAGTCCTCCCTTGGCGTTGATTTCTTCGGCCCAGAACTGGTAGCCCCTTTCCACCCACTTCCCTGTGGCGGAAAAGGTGCCGGTGAGGGGCAGCGAACCGCCGATCACCAGGGGTTTCTGATCGGCCAGGGACGGTCCGGCCTGGACCCATGCAAGGACCGCGAAGATGCCGGTTACCACGACCATCTTTTTGAAGAACATTCTGCTCATCCTCTCCTCCTTTGATCCTTTCTCATGACCTGAATATCACTCTTCCACGACCGCGACGGGCCGCACCCACCCTGCGCTCGCGCGCTTGATCTTGATGGGAAAGCAGCAGACGGTAAAGCCGAAAGGCCTGCCGATGGATGAGAGGTTGGCCATCTTCTCCATGTGGCAGTACCCGATCTCGATCCCGGCGAAATGGGCCTCCCAGATGACCTTGGGATCGGACTTCTCCTTGAACTCCTTGGCGAGGAACGGGAGGGGCCGGTCCCAGCTCCATGCGTCGATCCCCACGACCTTCACTCCCTTTTCCGTCAGGTACAGGGTGCTCTCGCGGGTCATGCCGGCGCCTTTGACGAGGTACTGAGGCGTCCCCCATGCGGCGTCCGCCCCGGTCTGGATCAGGACGATATCGAGCGGCCTGATCTGATAATCGATGCGGGCAAGCTCCTTCTCGAGATCGCCGACCGTGATCCTCTCCCCGTCCCCCTTCTTCCGGAAATCGAGGACCACGCCGTCACCCATGCACCATTCAAGGGGGATCTCGTCGATGGTCAGAGAAGGCTCACCGCGGTCCATGGTCGGGTGGTAATGGTAGGGCGCATCGAGGTGTGTCCCGGAGTGGGTGGTCAGGGTGAGGAGTTCAAGTGCCCACCCCAGCCCCGAGGGCAACTGGCCGGTGGTCACCCCCGGGAAGAACTCCTTCATCTGCTCACCCCCCTGGGCGTGATTCACATAATCGATCTTGGGGATCATCATCGGAGGATCGCTGGGAAGCTCCGGCTCGATGCTGATGCTCAGATCAACGAAACGTCTCTTTCTCATGAATCATCTCCTGTTCCGGAGGCCGGTGCCCGGGCCTGAGGTGCAGGCGGGATTGGTTCTTCGATTTCATTCGGTACCCCAGGGCGGGCCTCCGCACGAACGGAATTGACCGATATCCACACGAGTTATCCCTGAAAGGAGCTTTGGTTGTCAAGCTTTTCGGGACGGAGAAGGCGATGCGGCGGAGAGTCCCGCGGGCGTTCCTCTGCCCAGTCCTGTCCCGAACACCCCTGGGGGGCCCTGCATGATTGACAGGGAGACGACCGCTCTTGTAGACTCTGCCTCCACCGGAGCGTCCGACGGGGTCAAGCTGAGAGGGGGCAGAATGAAGACGCGGGTCATCCTGACGTGTGGTGATGAAGATACGAGACAGACCTATATCGAAAAGATGCGAAGCCCGGAGATTCAGGTGGATGCGGTTTCGTCCTTATCCGAGCTCTACCAGCGGTTGCTCGAAAACCGCTACAGCGGCATCCTGATCGACATCAAGACCAAGATGCGGGCGACCGGGAGAGAAAAAGAGCTCATTCACAACCTCCTGGAGGTATTTCCGGTCGTCCAGCTCAACCTGGACAGGGCAAGTGGAGAGATCCGCTCCCTGTTCTTCGGTCAATCCGAAGGCGGGGGGACCATCGAGGATTTTCTCCAGAAGGAATGCTCCTCGTTCAGGCCAAGGAGCATCCGGGCCGATTCGAGGAAAGATGTGAACCTGAACGTCCTCTTGGCCGAGACGGAAGAGTACCTCGAGCCCGGCGCAGTCCGCACGGTCACACTGAATATCTCCAAAGGAGGCTGTTTCATCTATTCCACGAGGGAATGGGCGCTGCAGACCCTTGTATCGTTCACGATCAAGGAGATTTCAGACCCCAAGCCCATCACCGGCGAAGTGCGCTGGCAGATTCCTTGGGGAACCTCCACGCGCATCCCCGGGATCGGCGTCAGGTTCGTCCATATCGGACAAGACCAGCAGAAGACCCTTTGCGACACGTTCAGGCTTTAGAGAGATCCACACCGCCGCTTCGACTCATGTATCTGCAGAAGGAGCTTGCTCCTACATCTCCCCCACTTTGGTCTTCTCCTGCAGGAGCAACCTCCCGGTTTCGAGCCCGCGCCCGTCCGTCCCTCCGCCGCCCCCATCGCAAGGAACGCTCGCTCCTACGTCTCCTCGTCGTTCCATACCCCATAAAATGCCGCAATCACATGCACTTGATCATCATCTGCAGGGCAGATTCAAGAGCCGGTTCAGAGGTGCCGAATGTATCCATGTAAGTCGGATGGTGCAAACCTCTGGGAGGAGAAGGATGATGAGACTTAAGCCTTTGGGAGCAGGGATGTTTTTACTATTCATGCTGATCGCGTCCTACCCTTTTCACGCATCAGGGGAAGAACCCCGGATCATGTCGGTGCAGGAGCTGAAGACAAGACTCGACGCGGGCGAAAAGGTCACACTGATCAATCCTCTCTCGGATATCCTTTTCAATGAAGGAAATATTCCGGGATCCGTCAATATCCCCCTCGGCGAGCTCAGGGGTTCCGATAAACTACCGCGGGACAGGGATATGCTCCTGGTAAGTTACTGCCTCGGCCCCAAGTCGTCGGTCTCCAGAGAGGCGGCACTCCTCCTGGCCGAACAGGGCTATCGCAACGTCAGATGGCTCAAGGACGGGACTGCGGGGTGGGTCCTGTTCGGGTATCCTCTGGAGTACGGGAACGCCCTTCCCCGGATCCCGGTGCCCGGCCTGAGCGCTGTGCTGCTCCAAGAACGGCTCCAGGAGGTGCTGGTCCTCGACATCCGACCTCCCGGGCTTTACCAGGACGGGTGGATCAAGGGAAGCCGAAGAGTGCCCCTCGACGACCTTTCAAGGAAATACATGGAGCTTCCCAGAGGTAACCCAATCGTCGTGGTCGATCATGCAGGGAATCACGTGATCGTGGCAGCCCGGTTCCTTCAGGATAAAGGCTACGATGTCCTTGCGCTCCAGGGTGGAATTCTGTCCTGGACGAAAAGCGGCTATCCTCTGGAGAAGAGCACCCTCCGGCAGGCGACAAGCCGTGTAGAGACTCCTTTGGAAAACTGAGGGGCGCGAGTCCGGAGTCTCGGACATACGTCGGCCGATTCGCGCCGTCAGCCGTCCGCACCCAGCGGTGCCGCCGCTGAGGCGGCAACCGGCTACACTCCCCCTGCCGTCATTCGATCGGACCCTGCCACCTTGACGATCTTGTTGTAGAGCCCGAGGAGCAGAAAAGGCGCCACCCACTGGCCGACCCAGTGGGCCTTTTCTGTATTGCCGGTCACTTCGAGCACCATGGATGCCCCGATGGAACCGAGGGCGGCCCACAGGAAGAGGTCTGAAGGCAGCTTTGCGGTCCGACGCTCGATGGCGCGCGCCACCATCCCCTCCGAATGTTCCACCATCTCGTACTCGGAATGCTTCTTGTGATGTTCTTTGTGCTTATCCTTTTCTTTGTGCTTCTTATCGTTCATGAATTCTGTCCCCTTTCTTTGCAGGATGAGGAGCAAGGTTCTTGGCGAGCTGGGGGATAACATACCTGCAGAGGAAGGGACCCGCCATCCGTTTGAACCATGCATTTCTCGATGGGATGGATGTAAAGATTTCAATTTCAGCACCCATTGATCAAGATCACAGATCAAGATCACAAATGCTTGACACGGCCCGTCGCCTGTCCTATGGTGGTTTTGTGAGCAGAACACAAGTTCTATATATGAAACCGATGACGAAGAAGAACAATCCACCGGAAGATCGCGATCGCTACCTGGTTCCGGCCGTGGAACAGGCCTCGCGCATCCTTTTCTGTCTCGCAGGGGCCGCGGCCCCTCACCTGAGCCTGACCGAGATCTGTGAACAGGTGTCCATTCACAAGAGCAAGGCATTTTCCATCCTTCGGACCCTGCAGAGATTCGGACTGGTGCAAAGGAACAGCGGGCGAGGCGGTTACTCTCTCGGTCCCGGGCTGATCACGCTCTCACGCAAATTCCTGGACGATCTGAGCGCACCGAAGCTGGCCGGGCCCATCCTGGAATCGCTCGCGGCGAGGACCGGCAGCACCGCAGCCCTCGGGCTGATATCGGAAAAGGATGTATTCGTTGCTGCAAAGCATGAGGGGGAGCGCGACATCGGGTTCACACTGCGGATCGGGCATCGTTTCCCCCTCACCTACGGCTCCCACGGCAAGGCCATCGCTGCATTCATGCCGGAGGATGAACGGGAGGGGCTGCTCAAGGAAAAGAAGCTTTACTTTCACGGGAACCCGGCAGACCTCGACAGGGACCGCCTCAGACAGGAGCTCGACCAATGCCGTCAGAATGGATTCGCCGTGGACCTGGGAGAGATGAGACCAGGGCTGAACACCATCGCATCGCCGGTGATGGGCCCAAATAGGGCTCCCATCGGCTATATCGTCGTCCTTGGTCTTTTCGCTCCGGAGGCGTCGCAGGGGTTCGGCCGGCTGGTCGCTGAAGGGGCAAGGGTGCTATCGGAGCAGCTCGGAGCGCGGACCGACGCGGGGGACTCCAGGCGCATGGTTTCATAAACACGATGATCGTGTCTTTTCCATCCCCCCTTCGTCCTCTTCGTCGCCTTCGTGGCAGAAAACAGCGGTGATCATCCACGAAGAGCACGAAAACACGAAGGTGAAATGGACCAGGGTTTCGCCGGCTTATTTGTGAGAACGTGTACTAAGCTGTTACCGAAGAAAGGTGGAGGGATAATCATGAAAACCAGGAAAAAAGCGACTGAAAGCCGCACCATACGGTTCATGGTCAACGGGAATCCTGTCGAGCTGGACGTCGGAGACGGGGCGGGTCGTGTAAGCCCTTCAGACACATTGGCCCACACCCTCAGGGAGACGCTGGGTCTTACCGGGACCAAGGTCTCATGCGACCACGGCGCCTGCGGATGCTGCACCGTGCTCTTGGATGACCGGGCAGTGAACTCCTGCATGACGTTGACCGTTGAGTGCAACGGCAAGGACATCAAGACGATCGAGGGTCTGCGCGACCCGGAGACGGGCACCCTGGATCCTCTCCAGCAGGCATTCATAGACCATACGGCATTCCAGTGCGGGTTCTGCACCCCTGGGATGATCATGAGCGCAAAGGCGCTCCTCCAAGAAAACCCCGCCCCCACGGAAGACCACGTGAAAGAGGCGCTTTCCGGGAATTTCTGCAGATGCATCAGCCACTATCAGGTGGTGAACGCCGTCATGTCGGTCTCCGGAAAGGCCAGGTGACGCATATGGCCGACAAGTATAGATTCATCGGAAAGCCCATGGTGCGGAAGGACGCGGTCGAGATCGTGACCGGCGGTTCGCGGTTCCTGAACGATATCCGGATGCCGGGTCTGATCTACGGGAAGGTGCTCCGAAGCCCGCATCCTCACGCCCTGATCAAAGGAATCGACAAGAGCAGGGCCCAGGGTCTGAAGGGGGTGAAGGCCGTCCTCACCTGGGAAGACGTGCCGGATTGGCGGGGAGGAACCCCCCGCGCCACAAGGATCCTCGATCGGAAGGTGCGCTATGTGGGTGATGCCGTTGCGCTCGTGGCCGCCGAAACCGAGGAGACCGCCAAAGAGGCCCTTCGGTTGATCGAAGTGGAATACGATGTCCTGCCCGCAGTCCTGGAGATGGAGGAAGCCCTGAAGCCGGGCGCCCCGCAGCTCTACGAGGAGTTCCCCGGGAACGTGGTGACACCGGGTGTCCCCTTTTTCGGACCCAAGAGCCTGAAGGATGTCGTGATGGGTGATGTGGAGAATGGGTTCCGGGAGGCGGACGTCATCACCGAAGGGACGTTCGGGTACGAAAACATCCCGAACCCGATCCCCCCGGAGCAACCCGGCGTGATCGCGCTGTGGGAGGAGCCGAACCGGGTGACCCTCTGGGTCTCGAACCAGGCATCGTACATGGACAAGATCACCCTCTTCCACACCTCCGGAAGATCGATCGAGGCGAGGACCATCGGCGGCCCCTGCGGGGGCAGCTACGGCTCCAAGTTCATGTCCTGGCAGATCCAGAGCTATGCGACGCTGTTGAGCCGGGCAACGGGAAAGCCGGTAAAGATGGTGATGACCAAGGAGGAACACCTCGCCACCTTCACCCTGAGACCTTCCTCGCGCATCAGGGCAAAGGTAGGCATGAAACGGGACGGGACCGTCACGGCCGTGGCCGGAACATGGATGATCGACACGGGTTACTACTCCATGACCACGCAGTCCCAGGTCGCCGTGGGGGCCGGGGAGGTCCAGATCATGGTCCGATGCCCCAACTGGGACCTGAGGAACGTGATCGTCTGCACGAATCGGAACGCATCGGGGATCGTCAGGGGGTTCGGCGGCCAGGAGCTGAAGTGCTGCCTCATCCCCCTCCTGAGCCTGGCCATGGAAAAGGCGGGGGTGGACCCCCTGGAGTTCCTGAAGAAGAACTACGTGAAACCGGGGGACGGCTATTTCTGGCGGGACGGCATCTGGTACGAGTACAGGGGCGTGGACTACACCAGGGCCATGGAAGAGGGAGCGGAACGGTTCGGATGGAAGGAGAAGTGGAAGGGGTGGCTCCAGCCCTCCTCCGTGGATGGGGTGAAACGGAGAGGGGTCGGGGTAGGCGTACATGGCAACGCCGACATCGGTGAAGATGCGTCCGAAGCATACGTGCGGCTGAACCCGGACGGATCGGCCATGGTCTTCTCCTGCGTGACGGAGCACGGCACAGGGCAGAGGACGAATTTCCTCAAGATGGTGGCGGAGGTTCTTCAAATCCCCCTGGAGCGGGTCTCGATCACCCCCTCGGACTCTCTCGTCAATCCGTACGAGTTCGGGCCTGCGGGGTCGAGGGGCACCTATGCCATCGGCAGCGCTGTGATTGCAGCGGCGGAAGACGCAAAGAAGGGCTTGTTCGAGATCCTCGCCCCTCGCCTGCACGCCGGTCCGGAGGACCTGGACACGGCGGACGGATTCGTGTTCCTGAAGTCCGATCCGGAGAAACGAATTCCCTGGAAGGCGATGGGGGTAGACCGGACCTGTACGGGGTTTGGGAGGTTTTCACCGGACTATACGCTGAGCAATTGCATGATGACCTTTGTGGAGGTCGAGGTGGACACCGAGACCGGGAAGGTGGATCTGGTCCGCGTCGTGAATACAACGGACGCCGGAAAGATCATCGACCCTCCCGGACTGGAAGGGCAACTCAACGGCTGCCTCGGGTCCGCGGGCATCGATACGGCCATCTTCGAAGAGACGATCATTGACCGCCGTTCCGGGCACATCATGAACGCGAACCTGATCGAATACAAGTGGAGGACTTCTCTCGAACTGCCGCCGATCGAGAACGTGGTGCTGGAAACGCCTATCGACAGCCACCGCTTCCGTGCCGTGGGTGTCGGGGAGGTCGCTACCTCCCCCGGGCCCTCGGCGGTGCTCATGGGCGTTTCAAATGCCATCGGCACATGGGTCCATGAGTACCCGATGACCCCCGAAAGGGTCCTCAAGGTGCTCGGCAAGGTGAAGCCCAGGATGCGAAGAGCGAAAGGAGGAGAGGCATGAGATCTTTTACCCACATCAGCGCAGCCGATATCCAGGAGGCATCTTCCCTGCTTCGCAGGTACAAGGGAAGGGCGGTCCTCAATGCCGGAGGGACCGATCTCCTCTCCACCCTGAAGGGAGAGCACCTGTTCGAGTATCCGGAAGCCGTGATCGACATCAAACCCATCCGCGGACTCGATTCGATCGCCGAAAAGGATCATGTCCTGGAGATAGGGGCCCTGGCGAGGCTTGCGGACATCGCGAAGTCCCCGCTGATCCAAAGCCGCTACGGCTGTATGGCAGAGGCCGCCCTGACCGTGGCGACCCCCCAGATCCGAAACGCCGCCACCCTCGGCGGCAACCTCTGCCAGGACGTGCGCTGCTGGTACTACCGATACCCGCGGCACATCGGCGGACCGATCGCCTGTCTTCGCAAGGGGGAGGGGCGGTGTCTGGCCGTGACGGGGGACAATCGGTACCATGCCCTCATGGGGGCGAGGAAGTGCTTTGCCGTATGCCCCTCCGATACTGCGGTCGCCTTGGCGGCCCTGGACGGCAGGGTCAGGATAGGAACCGGAAAGAAGGAGAGAGTCGTTCCCGTGACCGAGTTTTTCGGCCCCCTTGGAAACAGCCTCAAGGCCGGTGAAATGGTCACATCCGTCGAAGTCCCCCGTCTCCAGGGCGCGGAGCGGCAGACGTTCCTGAAGTTCACCCTGAGGAAGCCGGTGGATTTCGCCATTGTGAGCGTCGCATGCATGATCCGGACGGATCAGGGCGCGTGCGCCGATGTTCGGATCGCCCTGGGCGCGGTCGCTCCAGGGCCCGTGAGGGCGGGAAAGGGAGAGGATCTCCTCAAGGGGAAGGCGATCACGCCGGAGCTGGCCGAAGAGGCGGCGCAGATTGCCCTGGCAGATGCCAAGCCCCTCAGCCAGAACGGGTACAAGATTCAGATCGCGAAGACGCTGGTGAAGAGGGCGATCCTCGCGACCGCAGGATAAAGTCGCGGCCGGCAGCCTCCGGATGTGAGATGCCGCGTTATTTCGTGGCTCCGGCCCGCCATCGCAAGCGGAGCTTGCTCCTCCGATTCAATTCATTCTTCATTCTTCAAGGAGCAAGCTCCCGGTTGCGATGGCCTGCTTCTTCGAATTGAACCCGGGCGAATGCATCGACTGCATTCGCCCGGGGGGAAAAATCATTTCATCCTGCGAAAACCAAGCATCCCCAGAAGGCCGAAACCCAGGAGCAGAAGCGTGCCCGGCTCGGGCACGGCCTGGGTCTGAATATCCACCGAGGCGAACCCGAACAACTCACCATCAAAATTCCTGGTACCAAAAACCTGTGTGAATGCGGCGGAAGATGTGGGATTCACATTCAGCAGGAAAAACCCTCTGCTCTCCGAGAGGGAGAAAAGGGCTGCATCCTCAAGGACAATCGGGTTCGCACCCGGCCGCGGGATGGTTACATCCCCTGAAACGATGTTTGTCCCGGTATCGATCACAAAATCGTCTATGAGAAGGACAGATGTATCTCTGCTGAAACCAACACCGCTTCCCTCGTGTTGAATCGATGCCCCTCCACTTGCGCTCTGGGTTTCTCCTCCGGTAATGGGAAAGACGACTACCGGCCGGCCCAGCGAGTCGGTGCCGGTCAACTCTGCACTCCCCGTGGTAGCGATATTCAAGTTGTTGTTTCTGACGATCAGATCAATAGACCACACTGTCAACTCAGTCTCATTCCCAACAATTGGAACTGCCATTGCGTTGTTTGTGCCCCCGGCGAACAGGGCGGCCGCCATGATGAACAGAAAAACGAGGACAGAGCTTCGGGTGATTTTATCTCTGCATGACATAAGCGCGTCATCTCCTTTTTAGCCTAATACTGAAAAGCATCGGATGTTTTGGTAAGGGTTACATGGCAACATGGAGACTGGTTTCATCTGAGCGGTTCATCTGCAACACCCCTTTTCTCCCGCCGCCATCGCACGCATCCCCCCCGTGCGATGGGTCCATTACAGCATTCCTCCGCACGTTCTTAAGAGAGGTGCAGGCATGCTTAGGGGACCTGATGAAGAATGATTCTGCGGCAGCTCCAAGGCCATTGGGGAGGTTGCTTAAAACGTATTCGGAGCGGGTCTTATTTGTGCGGGGTGCTCGCGTTAATCTGCAGTAGAACGCCACGCCCTAGGGGCCTTTCTTGGCCCCCAGCTTCTCTCTCACCTTTCGGAGGTCCTCGACGAAGAGACGGTATTCTTCGTGACGACGTTCCTCTTCGGGCATGCGGAGGAGGGCGGAGGGGTGGATGGTTGCGGTGATGTACCGGGCGGTCTCGTGCTCCAGGAACGCGCCCCTGATCCTTGTGACACGCGCCTCTTTTCCCATCAATGCCTGGGTAGCGGTGGCGCCGAGGCAGACGATGATGCTGGGTCGGATGAGGTCCAGCTCCGCATCCAGCCATGGACGGCATGCGGCGATCTCCGGTCCCGACGGTTTCTTGTGCAGCCTTCGGCCGCCCCTTCTCTCGAACTTGAAGTGTTTGACCGCGTTGGTGATGTAGACGTCCTGGGGGTCGATTCCCGCCTCGATCATGGCCTTGTGGAGCATCTTGCCTGCAGGGCCTACAAAGGGTCTGCCCTCGATGTCTTCCCTGTCCCCCGGTTTTTCCCCGACCATGACGATCCGCGCCTTTTCCGATCCCTGGCCGAACACCGCCTGGGTGGCGTCCCGGTACAGATCGCATCCGCGGCACCCCTGGGCCGACTTACCCAGGGTGGCGAGGTCCGCCCCCTCCGGGACAAAAGGCCTGGCCGAACGTGGCTCCTTTTTGGCCATTTCCGTTCTCCCCCCGGGAAGCGTCTCACGCAAAGGCGCAAAGTCGCGAAGAGAGGGCTGAACAGGTCATCTCAGAGTCAAAGGGAGAGTTGTCAATGGCTGGAGATGCCGCCATTGAAAAACCTCGCCGCTCATGCGGGACGATTCGGTTCTTTCTTTGCGGTCTGTGTTCTTCTTTAAACTTTAGCGTCTTTGCGCCTTCGCGTGAGACCCTCTTTTTTGGTTTTTCCGTACTTGTCCAGGAACCCGATCCACTTGATCGTCAGGCTCAGGGCCCCGAAGGTCTCTTCCACCTTTCCCTTGAGAATATAGCCACGATCGGGGTGCAGCAAATGGCAGTAGCGGTGGTAAACCGCGGGGAAGATCACCCCCTCGTAGATCCCTGTCCGGTCTTCAAAAGAGACGAACTGCATGGGGTCCCCGTCCTTGGTGTGCACGGTCTTTCTGGTGACCTGCCATCCGATGGCGGTGATCTCTTTTCCCACCCACTTCCGAAGGTCACGGGCAGGGACGTAAGAGATCCCTTCCAGCACGCGCCGGTATCGATCCAGCGGGTGAAAAGAGAGGGGGAACCCCAGGGTCTCTATCTCGTGCCGGGCCATCAGCTCTTTGGAGTAGCCTTTGCCGTAAAATCCCCCCCGACCCCCCTTTAAAAAAGGGGGGAGAGAAGAGGGGGCCCTTTCGTCGCCTCTCTCCCCGGGGGAGAGAGGCGCGGGCTTTCTGGACCGATCCGTCCGATCCGACTGATCCGGCCCATCGGTCGGATGCCCGCTCCCCGGTGCTCCAGAAGGTCTCTTGGCTTTCCCCCCTTTTCCAAAGGATGTCTCTGTTTCCCCAAAGAGGCTCAGCGAGCGGTTCCGGTCGGGGGTGTCGAAAAACCGGAGCGCCTTCCACATGAGCTCCGGCCGCGCATCTCTCCCGGAGACAGGATCGAAGCATCCCGCCTTGATCAGCACCCGCACGTCCTGAAGGTGCATGCGGGAGCCGACCCGCTGCAGGAACTCCTCGAAAGAGACGAAAGGGCCGCTCCTGGCGCGCTCGCGGATGATCGCCTCTTTGGCCTCCCGGCCCATCTCGCGAAGCTGCATGAGCCCCATCCGGATCTCCCGGTCCTTTCCGGTGTACTTCATCCCGCTCAGGTTGATGTGGGGAGGCAGCACCCGAAGCCCCATCCGCCTCGCCTCGGAGAGGTACCCGAAGGTGGAATAGTATCCCCCCCCGTTGGAGATGACCGAGGCCATGAACTCGGCAGGATAGTGGGCACGCAGGAAGGCGGACTTGTATGCGACCATGGTGTAGCTCGCGGAATGGGGCTTGCAGAAGCTGTACCCCTCGAACCCCATGATCATCTCCCAGACCTCGTCAATGATCTCCATGTCCACCCCCCGCTCCTGTGCGCCTTTGGCGAACTGGAGGCAGAAGTCCTGAAGCTTCTTGCGCTTGTGTTTCTTGCTCACGATCTTTCGAAGGGTGTCCGCCTCGCCGGCGGAGAACCCGGCCATCTGCATGGCGGCGAGGCTCAGCTGCTCCTGGAAGACCATGAGCCCGAGGGTCTCCTGGAGCACGGGGAGGAGCAGAGGGTGGGGGGGGGACCAGGGCTCGCCATGGAGCCTGGACACCCAGGTGTGGATCACCTTGTTGGAGGCCGGACGGATGATGGAGGTGACCACCACATTGAGGTGGAAGTGGTCCATCCGGACGTATTCTTCAAAGGAGAACCTGGAGGCCACCTTGGTGAGGAGCTGGCGGGTGGCGGGGCTCTCGAAATAGAAGACCCCGAAGGAGTTCCCGTCGTAGAAGGTGCGGACGGCGCCGGGGTCATGGATGGGGTTCAGGTTCGGGTACTCGATCCGCCGGCCGTAATTCTTCTCCACCAGGTCCAGGGTGTCGCGGATGACCGCCAGGCTCCGGTTCCCGAGGATATCGATCTTGACCAGCCCCCCCTCCTCCACGGAGTCCTTTTCCCACTGGAGCACCTGGAGCCCGCTCGCCGAGATCTCCACCGGGCAGTACCGGCGGATCTCGTCCGGGACAATGACCAGCCCGCCGCAATGGGTGGAGAGGTGGTCGAAGCGGGAGTCCAGTTGCACGGCCGAGTCCAGGATCTCGTCCCAGGGGCCGTCGAAATCGTTGCCCCGCATGCGGGGGTGATCGGGCAGGCTCCTGTAGACCTTCCCGAGGTTCCACATGAACCCGATGTTCCTGGTGACCCGCCCGATCTCCGCATCGGTGAGGCCCATGACCTTGGAGACCTCCCGGATGGCCGAGCGGGCGGCATAGGTGTTGTGGTTGGCCACCATGGCGGCGCGGCGGGTCCCGTATCTGGAGAAGACATAATCGATGATCCGGTCCCGCTCGTCCCATGCAAAGTCCACGTCGATGTCCGGAGGGTCCTGGCGATCCGGGTTCAGGAAGCGCTCGAAGAAGAGGTTGTGGGCAATGGGGTCTACGTGGGTGATGCCGAGGGCATAGGAGACGATGGATGCCGCGGCGCTCCCCCTGCCGCAGGACTGGCGGGCCTTCCGGGTGATGTCCGCCACCACCAGGAAGTAGTGGGCGTAATTCTTCTCCCGGATGATGGCCATCTCGTGGTCCAGGCGTGCCTTCACCTCCGGGGTGATCTCGCCGTAGCGGCGCCTGCACCCCTCCAGCGCCTCCCGGTAGAGGGTCTCACAGGCCGTCTGGTCCTGCATCTCATCGAAGCAGGGGAACACGACCCGGTCCAGGTCCCAGTCCGTACAGCATGCCTCTGCGATCCGGACCGTATTGTGGACGGCGGCCGGGGCATGGGGAAACCTCTGGATCATGTCCGAAGGGGAGGTGAAGAAGCTGGTCTCCCGGCAGAGCTGCTCAGGGGCCAGTCGGGAGAGTTTGGTATTGAGGGACACGGCCCTGAGCATCCGGTGAAGCGGGTAGTCCTCCTTCCGGAGGAGGTACACCCGGTTGGTGGCCACGGGCGGGATGCCGCTCCTTCGCGAGAAGGCATAGGCGCGGGCCATCCCATAGCCCGGAGAGACCTCGACAAAGAGGTCCTGTATCTCCTTTTTTCGCAGGGTTCGAAGGAGCCGCTCGTCGTCGGAAAGGACGATCAGCCCCTCCCGGCGCTCCTGGAGCCCGCGAACGAGGTCGAACTCGCCGTCACAGTGGAGGTCCGAGACGAGGCTGCAGAGGTTGGCGTATCCCTGGGGGTCCTTGACCAGGAGGACGGCCCGGTTCGCCGCGTGGACCAGCTCGGATCCGAGGATGGGCTTGAGCCCCGCCTCCCTCGCCGCGTGGATGAAGAAGATCGCACCGTAGAGCCCGTTCGTGTCGGTCAGGGCCAGGTACTCCATGTGGTGCGTCCTGGCGGCGAGGCAGAGCCCCTCCAGGGTGGGAAGACCCCATCCGCTGGAGTAGTGGGAATGGACGTTCAGATGAATATAGTGCATGGCAGACCCCGCTCGTCACCTGCGGCCGCAACCAAATCCCGCCACGAAGACACGACCGCCGTCGCGCCGGAGTGGCTTCTTCTCTGCAAATGCATACTGTAAAATAAACTGTAAGTCAAACTCTTGCGCACGATCGTCATCGCGATCAACGCGCAGCTGCGGGCCGGGAAATGACGGGATCTCTCAGGAGAGCCCGCGGAGGAGCTGTTTCTTGTCGTTCCCACGCCCGAGGGAACGACAAGAAAAGGGCGCGGGAACGACAAAACCGAGGCAGGGGGGATTTTCCTTCTACCGCTTTTCGGACACGCTCGCCTGCGCGAAGGTCGCCATTTCCGCCAGGATCCTGGCCGATCCCTCGATCAGGCTCATGGCCAATGCGGCGCCGGTTCCTTCTCCCAGCCGCATATCCAGGCAAAGGAGCGGTTCGATACCCATGTGGTCCAGCATGATCTTGTGCCCGGGCTCTGTGGAAAGATGCCCGGCGAAGAGGTAATCTTTCACCTGCGGGCACATCCCCGTGGCGATCAGGGCCGCGGCCCCGGAGATGAAGCCGTCGATCACTACCGCGACCCTGCGGGCCGCTGCGCCGAGGATCACCCCGGCAAGGCCGGCGATCTCGAATCCCCCCACCTTTGCAAGGACGTCCAGGGGATCGCGGGGATCGGGCTGATTCAGGGCAATCGCCTTCCGGATCGTATCGACCTTCCGGTTCAGTTGGTCATCGTCGATCCCCGTGCCGCGGCCGGTCACCTCCGGAACGGACCTGCCGGTGATGACCGAGCAGATGGCGGCACTCGGGCTCGTGTTGCCGATGCCCATATCCCCGGTCCCCACCAGGTCGAGACCCTTTCCGGTCTCATCGGTCACGAGATCAATCCCCGCCTCCAGCGCCGCAACGGCCTGCTCCCGGGCCATGGCGGGGCCGACGGCCATGTTCGCGGTGCCCGGCGCGATCTTTTTCGAGACCAGTTGCGGGTGAGGTCCCAGCGAGGATGCCACCCCCATGTCCACCACCACCACCCGGGCCCCGACTTGTCTGGACAGCACATTGATGGCCGCCCCACCCCGGAGGAAGTTGAGGACCATCTGTCCGGTCACCTCCTGGGGCCAATTATGGAACTTCTCCTGGAGGATGCCGTGATCGCCCGCCATGACGACCACCGCCTTGTCCCGGATCCTGGGGATCGGGTTCCCCTGGATTCCGGCCATCAGGATGGACAGGTCCTCCAGCCTGCCCAGGCTTCCCTGCGGTTTGGTCAGCATGCCCTGCCGCTCTCTTGCCCTGGACATCGCCGCCTCGTCGAGGGGGCCGATGGAGTCCAGGGTCCTCGTCAGGATTTCCGATGTCTTCATGTTGAACCTCCCTTGAGCCCGGCCCAAAGAAAAAGGGCCCGGGCGCATCGTTAAGATGAGCCGGAGCCCTTTGCCATCGGTTTCCGACGGGGGTCTCAACAGGTCTTCTGGCTTCCCCGACCTATCCGGGCGGCCTTCCCGCCCAGGTTGCCGGAAAAGCACAACCTGCTTGCAGTGGCCCTCTATTGCCCGAAAGGTTTCCTCCTCCTGTCACCTCGACCATGGGAGAGAGCCTGGCAAAGAGAATGCAGGACCTCTCTCTCCGTTCGAAACGACATTGCAGATCGAAGGACCGGGGTTACAGCGGTGGGTCCGCCACGGTCTCGAACCGTGTTCCGGGATGTTGAACCCCTTTTGGATTCCTTAACAGAGCGGGCGGGCAGCTGTCAAGCGCAGCGGATGCAAGATCCAGGATGCAGGATGCAGGAAGGTCTCAAGCAGAGACGCGAAGGACGCAGAGAGGGGCCGGAATACGGTAGCCCTTGACCCCCTGAATGCGGTCTTGACAATGCTGGACGTGAAGAGTACCTTTCGTAAGGATTGATTCAAGGCCTCGGCAAAGCGGGGCTTTGTTTTTTTTGCCGAATCTTTTGCCGGAGGAGACTCTGTAAGGGTTCATACGGGAAACGGCGTGCAGGAAAGAAGCCCTCCGTCAGGCCGGAAGGCTTTTTTCGTTCATAGAGAAAGTACAAGGAGCAGTGCGGGGAATGAAAATCGGACTCATCGGTCTGCAGGGGTCGGGGAAGACAACCATCTTCAATGCGCTGACCAAATCGGAAGCGCCCATGGTCCAGTCGGGGGGCAGGGCCGAGCCGAATGTAGCGATTGTAAAGGTGCCGGACGAGAGGGTGGACCGTCTCTCCGAGGTCTACGTCCCAAAGAAGACCGTGTATGCCACGGTGGAATTCGTCGACTTTGCCGGCATCGGCAAGAACGGATCGCAGGAAAGATCCTCCGGGATCGCTTCCCTCGTCACGATGAGGAACATGGATGCGCTGGCGCTCGTCGTGCGCAATTTTCAGGACGGCATGGTGGAAGCTCCGGCGCCCTCGGAGGAGATCGCCCTGGTCAACGACGAGCTTCTCATCTCGGACCTGATCGTGGCCGAGAGCCGGCTGGAAAGAATCGAGAAGGGATACAGCAGGGGACAGCGGACCGAGAACCTGGTCAAGGAGGAAAAGGTCCTCCGGAGCATCGTCGCCCATCTGAACGAGAATCGTCCGATCCGGGAGATGGATCTGGCCCCGCAGGAAGAGAAAACGATCCGGGGTTTTCAATTCCTTACAAACAAGCCGATGATGGTCATCGTGAACTCCGATGAAAGCAGCTTCGGGAAGAACTCCGACCTCATGCGCCGGATGGAAAACGGATCGAGGACCATCGAGTTTGCCGGGAAATTCGAAATGGAGCTGGCCCGTCTGGACGAGGAGGAGGCGGCCCTGTTCATGGAGGACATGAACATTCCCGAGTCCGCCTACAGCCGCCTGACCAAGCTTGCCTACGAGACCCTGGGATACATCAGTTTCTTCACGGTGGGATCGGACGAGGTTCGCGCCTGGAACCTGCGAAGGGGTGATACCGCCCTGGATGCGGCCGCAACCATCCATTCCGACCTTGCCCGGGGGTTTATCCGCGCCGAGTGCTTTACCTACGACCACTGCATCGAGTTCGGATCTGAAAAGAGGATCCGTGAGCAGGGGCTCTTTCGCCTCGAAGGAAAGGAGTACCCGGTCAAGGACGGCGATATCCTGAGTATCCGATTCAATGTGTAGAACCCGTCATTGCATTGACACTCCCGCCGGCTTCCGGCTCCACAGCCCCTCCCTGCAATGCACTCTTCCTCTCAAGCTACGGATCTAATTGGCATCGAACTTGAAGAGCTCATGGCATGGAAGGTGCATGCCCTGCACCAGAAGGAGGCCGCTCTCTTCATCGGCCGGTCTGACTATCATCAAGGGGGGTCTTGAACATGCTCGACCTGCTCAAGCGAATGAGGCTCGGGGGGAAGATCGGAATGGGTTTCGGCCTGATCATCCTGATGGCTGCACTCCTTGGATACGTGGCCTGGAGCGGAGTCGGCAGGATACATTCCTTCATGTCGCAGTACGTCCTGTGGGTGGATATCAGTGCGGTCATGACCGAAGAGGTGAATCAGAACGCCTTGAAGATCTCGAGCGCCATCGAGGCCTACACCACCAGCCCGCATGACGCGAACAAGGTTGCCGTACAGCAGGCCGTGGAAGGCACCCGCAAGGGTTTCGAAAAGTGGGCCACCCTCGTCAAGGGCATCCCCAGCCTGGAGCAGGTCTTGAACAAGATGAAAGAGGACCTCACACGCGTGGATTCCGCCTTTGCTGCACATCAGAACGTGATGAAAAGCAACAAGATAGAGAACTACGCGGAGATGGAGGGGAATCTCAAGAACTCCATAAAGCCCCTGACAACCACCCTGGAGCGGGTGGTCAAAGAGGTGATCAGACCGGAGAAAGAGGAGAAGGTCGTGGCGGCGGCCGCCGTGCAGAGACAGGTGGAGATCATATCGATCCTCCTGGGCACGGCCGTAATCGTCATCGGGGTCCTGCTTTCGTACGTGGTGATCCGGGCCATCACCAGGCCGCTTAACCACGCGATCGCACAGATCTTTGATGGCTCTGATCATGTCTCTTCGGCCGCAACGCAGGTAGCCGCCGCCAGTCAGCAGATGGCGGATGCGTCTTCCAGGCAGGCGGCGTCGATTGAGGAAACCTCCTCTTCCCTGGAGGAGATGTCTGCGATGACGAAGCAGAACGCTGATCATGCAGCCCAGGCGGACGGACTCATGAAAGAGGCGAACCATGCGGCCGAACAGGCGAGTCAGTCCATGGAGGACCTGACCAGATCCATGACCGAGATCTCCAAGGCCAGCCAGGAGACGTCCAAGATCGTCAAGACCATCGATGAAATCGCGTTTCAGACCAACCTGCTGGCGCTGAACGCAGCCGTGGAGGCAGCAAGGGCCGGCGAGGCAGGGGCAGGTTTTGCAGTGGTGGCGGGAGAGGTCCGGAACCTTGCCCTTCGAGCCGCAGACGCGGCACAAAACACCACGCAGATGATCGAGGGGACCGTCAAGAACGTGAACGAGGGCGCCCGGCTCGTGAGCAAGACGAACGAGGCGTTCACCTCGGTGGCCGGGGGGGTTTTGAAGGCGGGTCAGCTGGTCGCCGAGATCGCAGCCGCATCCCATGAACAGGCACAGGGGATCGAGCAGCTCAACAACTCCGTGAGCGAGATGGACGCCGTCGTTCAGCAGATCGCTTCAAGTGCCGAAGAGTCGGCTTCGGCCTCACTGGAGATGAACGGACAGGCGGAACGGATGAAAGGAATGGTCTCCGGTCTCGTGGCCCTGGTCGGCGGGGCGGGAGCCGTGCGGTCACGAAGGGCCACGACCGTCGAAACCGCCACAACGCAACGGACGAGCGGTGTCGCTCCGAGAACGAGCAGCGCGAGCAAGGACCTTGTTCCGGCAAAGGCCAGGGTCATCACCCCCAAAGAGGTGATCCCGCTCGAAGAGGGGGAGTTCAAGAATTTCTAGTCCTCTGAAAAACGAAAAGATCTGCACCCAGTCGGTTGGCGAGAAACACGAACGCACCAAAGTACGTGACGCGTTCAACCGACAAGTGAAATGATGGCTTCTTGTGTCTTCGTCTCTTCTCGGCCGATCAGGATTTGTTCCCGGCCGTCAGCTTGAGGGAGATCCTTGCGCCTTTCCTGGTGTCATTCACCCGGTGGTCGGCCCGGACATGTTCGCAGACATCCTGGTCGGCAAGGCTTTCGCCGATGGTGACCGGGGTTGCGGCGACACCCGGCACCGGCGAGTTTCGGATCCTGGAAACGGTCTCCTTCATGTAGTATCCATGGCAGGCCGGCAGTTCCCCTGCCATATCCTTCCCCCGGATCATGGATGTCCCCCCTGGACCGTTCCAATCAGAAACCGGCCGTTTCCCCTCCCCGTCATGCTCTTTCTGACCAGGGAATGAATCAGGTCAAGGGGAAAAAGTGGCCCTGGGAGATCGAAGTGGTTTATAGTGGGAGGCATCCGGAAATACGCCCGACGGCAGAGATGATCTTGTCCTCTGCCCAAAGCGTCATAGCCCAGAGGGAATAACCGCATCTTAAAGGGAGGGAAACAGAAATGAGCGGAAGCATTGCCAAACTCCTGTCGGATTTGAATGAGAAGGAAACCCTGGAACAGGTGAAGCGGGAGCTGGATGGAGGAGCCGACCCCATGGCGGTCCTTGCGGAGGCCAGGGAAGGGATGAAGATGGTAGGGGAGAGGTTCTCCCAGGGAACCTACTTCATCCCGGAGCTGATCTTCTCCGGGGAGATCCTCAAGCAGGTCGCAAACATGGTTACCCCTCACTTGAAGTCAGGCCCTGTCGGGGAGTCCAAGAAGCTGGGGAAGGTCGTGGTCGGCACCGTCGAAGGGGACATCCACGATATCGGCAAGGACATGGTCGTATTCATGCTGGACATCAGCGGGTACGAAGTCATGGACCTGGGCATCAATGTGCCCAAGCAGAAGTTCGTGGACGCCATCAAGGAGACGGGGAGCAAGGTCGTCGGCCTGAGCGGATTCCTGACCCTCGCCTTCGACGCCATGAAGGAGACCGTCAGTGCGATCGAGAGCGCCGGTCTGAGATCCAAGGTCAAGATCATGATCGGGGGCGGCCAGATCGACGAGCAGGTCATGAAGTACACCGGTGCCGACGCCTACGGCAGGGATGCCATGGAGGCGGTGAAGCTGGCCAACCAATGGTATGGAGGCTAACCATGGAAAAGAAATGGCAGGACATGAATCGAGAGGAGAGGCTCGAGGCGCGGTTCGCGCGATGGATGGCCGGCCCCGGCCTGGAGTTCAAGGACGAGGAGAGCAAGGCCAAGTACCGGAAGAGCATCACCCGCATGAAGGATGCGGTCCAGCTGAAGAAGACCCCGGACAGGGTCCCCATCCTTCCGTGGGCGACCTTCATGCCCCTTGTCCTTGCAGGCATAAGCCCGAAAGAAGCCATGTATGACGCGGACAAGCTGACCTCCGCCTTCATGAAGTACCTGACCGAGTACGACCCCGATTTCTACGGCTCGCCGGTCATCATCGCACATGGACCGGCACTGGAGACCCTGGACTTCAAGCTCTACAAATGGCCGGGCCACAATCTCCCCGACCAATACGTCTACCAGTGTATGGAAGACGAGTACATGACCTCGGCCGATTACCAGCACTTTATCGACGATCCCACCGATTTTTTTCTGAGGGTTTATCTCTCCCGCATTGCCGGCGGGCTCGCGCCCATGAAGATGATCGCCCCCCTTTACAACGTCATCGAGCTGCCCCCCATTGCCCTCTGGCTGCTGACCATCGGCATCCCCGACGTCCAGGACGCCATGAAGAAACTCCTGGAGGCGGGCCGCCAGACCTTCGAGTTCGCAGGCAAGATCGGGGCCTTTGACAAGGAGGCCCAGGAAAAGGGGTACGTGCAGTTCACAGGGGGTTTCAGCAAGGCCCCTTATGATTTCCTGGCAGACACCATGAGGGGTACCCGCCCCATGATGGCCGATCTCTACCGATGTCCCGATCTGGTGCTGAAGGCGATTGACCGGATGACCCCCCTCGCCATCAAGACAGGGCTCGGCGGACCTGAAGTGTCGGGCAATCCCATGGTGTTCATCCCCCTTCACAAGGGCGCAGACGGGTGGATGTCGGACGAGCAGTATCGGCGATTCTACTGGCCCTCCCTGAAGGAGCTCATCATGGCCCTGATCGATGAAGGGTGCGTCCCGTTCCTCTTTGCCGAGGGCGGCTTCAATACGCGTCTCGAGTATATCAACGAGCTGCCCAAGGGCCACTGCATCTGGCTTTTCGACCAGACGGACATGGCCAAGGCAAAGGAGGTCATTGGAAACACCACCTGCATAGCCGGGAACGTTCCCATCTCCAAGATCATGACCGGGACCCCGGAAGAGGTCAGGCAGGTCTGCAAGACGCTCATCGACACGGCCGGAAAGGGCGGCGGCTATGTCATGTCCATGGGCTGTGCGGCCGATGAAGGAAAACCGGACACCGTGCACGCCATGATCGATTTCACCAAGGAATACGGGGTGTACAAGAAGTAGCCCGTGACCATTTCCGTGCATTCCCACCCCGGGCCCGTATCCATCCCCCGGCTTGGGATCCATCGTCGCCCCAACTCGCTCCGGCGTCGTTTCCACGCCGGAGCGCCTCATCGGCAGACCTGCTCTCCAAAGATCCTTTTGATCCTGTTATCCTGTCCAGGATTGCAGGATGGGTTCCGCTCCGCTCCACCCATCCTACCAAGACCGTGTCCCAAGAGGCTATGCAGCCTCCCTGGTAAAGACGCCGCAGTTGCGGGTAAAGGAGATCAGATCCGCCAGCTTCTGCCTGGCGTGACCCTGATCGATCGCGGTCCTTGCCCGTTCAATGCCTGCCGAAAAATCATCGTCCATCCCTGCGGCGACGAGTGCGGCCGCGGCATTGAGGAGGACCATGTCTCGCTTGGCCCCTTTCCGGCCTTCCAGGACATCTTTGACGATCTCGGCGTTTTCTTCGGCACTTCCCCCCTTGATCTCTTCGGGTGTCGATCTCTGAAGGCCGTACTGCTCCGGGGTGATCGTGAACTCCCTGATCTCCCCTCCCTTGAGACGGCAGACCCTGGTGGGACCGCAGATGCTGATTTCGTCAAAGGTCCCCTCCCCATACACCACGAAGGCCTGTCTGCATCCGAGCCTCTTCAGGACGCGCGCCATCTTCGAGGTCAGCTCCGGCGCATAGACCCCCATGATCTGCGTCTTGGCTCCGGCCGGGTTGGTCAGCGGACCCAGGAGATTGAACAGGGTGCGGATGCCGATCTCCCTCCTGGCGCCGACAGGGTAATGAATGCCGCTGTAGAAGTGCGGACCGTAAAGGAAGCCGATGCCGACCTCCCGGATACACCGCTCCAGGCTGGCGGCATTGAGGTCGAGGCTGATCCCCAGGGCCTCGAGCACGTCTGCGCTGCCGCAGTGGCTGGAGACCGCCCGGTGCCCGTGCTTGGCCACCCTGACCCCGGCCCCTGCAACGACAAAGGCTGTCGCCGTGGATACATTGAAGGTGCAGGTCCCGTCTCCCCCTGTGCCGCAGGTATCCACGATCGTCTCGTCATCCAGGTTGATCTCGTCACGGTCCATGTTGATCAGGTGATTTCCGATGTCGATCCTCCTCATCCTCGCCCTGAGGGCGAGTGCTGCGCCGGAGATCTCCTCCACGGTCTCCCCTTTCATCCTCAGCGCGGTGAGAAACGCTCCGATCTGGGACGGCGCGGCCGCCCCGGTCAGGATCTCGTCCATGGCCATCCCCATCTCCCCTTCCGGGAGATCGGTCCCCCTTACCACCTTTGCAATCGCCTCTTTGATCATTGTCGCCCTCCTTTTTCGCGTTCTTACTTCGGTGAACCTTCTTCCGGTGCCGAGTGCGCCTCCCGGGAAAGAGAAAGGCCGCGGGTCTGATTCGACCCGCGGCCTCCGGATGAAAACGAGAAAACCGTGGGTCGCCAGGAGCGAGCCCACGGTTTCTTCTATTTTACGGCGCTAAGCCGGTCTTAGTGGACCCATCTCCTTCAGGGGACGGGCCACCACCAGCAACAAGGCAAAAAACAGCAATGCACCTCTTCTCGCGTTTCCATAAACAACCTTATAGATCCTTCGATCGGATGCTGTCAAGGCAGATGTTGCGGGGTTCTTTCATTCGCGACTAGCGACCCACAACGAACAAGGAACCATCTCACATCACATCCTTGTCGCTCGATTCGATCGCCTTGTCGATCTCGGCCCTGAGCTGGGGCGGGAGACCCGGGATGTCCACGCTCAGAAACCCGCGGACGATGGTGGACGTGGCCTCCTCTTCGCTGAGCCCCCTGGACATGAGGTAGTTGATCTCCTCCTGGGCGATCTTCCCTACCGCCGCCTCGTGCGACATCTCCACACCGTCCACACGCCCCTCCAGCTCGGGGATGGCATGGATGAGGCCGCCCCTGAGCAGCAACCCCTTGCACTCCAGGTGGGCCTTCACGCCCGGCACCTCTCCCACGAGGTGCCCCCGGGCGATGATTTTCCCGCCGTTGCTGATGGTGCGGGCCACGATCTCCGCCTTGGCCCCCTCGCTCTTGAGGAAGATCCTTCCGCCGAGGTCATACTCGGCCCCCGGGCTCCCGCTGATGATGCTGTAGAATCTCGCCACCGCATCCTTGCCCACGAGGTGAGAGGTCGGGTACATCTGGATCGATCGCACGGGCTTCATGCAGATGTAATTGTTCAGGAACAGCCCCCCTTCCTCCACCCGGGCCACCGAGCGGGGGCGCACCACCATGTCCTCGGCCCAGTTATGGATCATCGTGAAGCTGAGCTTTGCGTTCTTCTTCACGAAAAATTCCGAGATGCCCACATGGATGCCCTTTCTCATGTGGGGAGAGGTGGAGCAGCCGGTGATGATATGGAGCTCCGACTCTTCTTCGGCGATGATGAGATTGTGCACATTCTGCTGCAGCCCTTCCTTGTCCAGATAGAGACAGGCCTGCACCGGATAGATGGACTTGCTGCCGGGGAGGGCTCGGATGACGTAGCCGTCATGCAGGTTCAATTCAACGGCCGCCGTGAACTTGTCCATGTCCACGTCCACCAGCTTCCAGTAATACTCCTCGATCCAGTCCCTCTGGAGCGCCTCGCGGATGGAGAGCACCTCGATTCCGGCCTGGTCGCTGTGGCAGTGCACGACGGCGGTATCCTTCTGAAAAAACGTGCCGGCCCGATCCTTCTGGGCCACGTCGAGCCCCGCCATCACCAGCCGCTTCTGCTCCGACTGCGGCAGATCGCAAAGATCCTCGTCGGCCATATAAGAGTGGGGTACCGGGGCCATGTCGAAATGAGACAGATCCACATCCGGCCCGATGGCCGGCTTCTTGTCCGCAGCCTTTTTCGCCCTTTCCCGAAGTTCCGCTAAGCCAGGCATCGCACGCACTCCTCGTATCCGGATTGGCTGATGCAGGTCAGGATCTCGGCCGGATTGCTGACACAGCTCAGCATGCCGTTGTAGAGGACCTGCCCCTTGTCCGCTGCCACGTAGTCGAGTATGTAGCCCGTGTGGGTGATGATCAGCCCCATCTTGGTCCTCTCCATCTTCTTCTGCATCTTGGACTTGTCGTTCCTGGCAAAGCTCATGTCCTTCTGGAGCAGGGAAGCGATGGTCCTGCCGACCAGGTGGATGTTCTCCATATCCACGCCCGACTCGGGTTCATCGAAGAGCATCAGGTCCGGCTGCTGCGCCATGAGCTGGAGCAGCTCGGACCGCTTGATCTCCCCCCCTGAGAACCCGGCATTCACGTCGCGGTCGAGGAAATCCTTGAAGTTGACCTTCTCCGCGAGCCCCTCCGGATCCGCCTTTCCACCGGAACAGATCCCCACCATCTGTCTCGTCTTCAGGCCGTTGATGGTGGGGGGCCGCTGATAGGACATGCCGATGCCCAGTCTGGCCCGCTCGTCGATGGGCGCGAAGGTGATATCCTCGCCCTTGAAGCCGATCTTCCCCCCGGTCACCCTGTATTGGGGATATCCCATGATGGTCATGAGCAGAGACGTCTTGCCGGATCCGTTGGGTCCGAACAGGACATGGGTCTCACCGGGTTTGATCTCCAGATCGATGTGCTGGAGGATCACCTTGTCCGCAAGTTCCACCCTGAGATCTTCGATCTGCAGCATATTCTCTCTTCCCTATCTTCCTGGATTCGTAGCTTCCAGGCTTCTCTGCAATCAGCAAAGAAGATCGGCCACGAAGGCGCCAAGATGCAAAGAAAACCAGCGGCACGCTTTTCTCTGCCTACTGCTTACTGCCTTCTGCTTACTCTATCTGAGGTACGGCCCCCACTGCGCCGCGGTCCTGGCGATATAACCCTCGGGGAGGTCTTTCACGATCCTGTTGTGACCCGGGAGGAGGACGTCCACGTCCAGCTCCGAAAGGAGCAGCAGGGAACCCTTCAGCGCCCCCGCATCGGCGGCGTGAAGGTCGAATCTTCCGATCGCGAAATCGGCGTATACCGTGTCGCCGGGGATGAGGATCCTTTTCGGCCGATGGTAGAGCGCGATGCTTCCCGCCGAATGGCCTGGAATGTGAAAGACCTCCCAGGCCATGCCGCCCAGCTCCAGGGTCTCGTTTCCCTGGAGTTTTCTGTCCACCTGGAACTTGAAATCGCCGGTCTTCAGGCCGTACTGCATCTGACACATGGACCGGAACATCTCCATCCCGTAGACGCCCCGTTCATCCCCTTGCTCCAGCGGCAGGGCCTCTTTCTCATGCACCCACAACTCGAGCCAGTCCATCTGACGCCTGATCTCACCCAGACAACCGATGTGGTCCAGGTGGGTATGGGTCATGATCACCCTCTTGATCTCCTGCGGCCCGATGCCGAGTCTCTCCAGGGAGCGGAGCTTGTAATCTCCCTTGCCCATGAGCCCGGCATCCACAATGGAGTAATCGCCGGGTCCTCCGATCACGTAAACATGGGAGTCCGGAATGAACTCGTCCTCCCCAGGGATAAAGAAAACGCCTTGCGCTACCTCGGGCATGAAATCCTCCGCGGACTTGTTGATCAGTCAGATAAATCACATTTCGTCCTGTTGCGCAAGGGGCATGGGTGATATGATAGGCCCACCATGAAAAGCCAGCCCCCCCGTCCAAGAACGATGCGGAAAAAGCCCTCCCCGGTCCTCGTGGAGAGGGCCCGGGGAGCGCTGCGGACGATCAGGGAAATCATGATCGGCCTGACGGTCCACGAAATGGGCCTGGAGCTCAGGAAGGAGCGCGGCCACCTCAACCAAAACTTTTCGCTCCTAGAGATGGCGGCGTTCATACCAGGGTTCGAGGGCACTCAGGAGGCACACGATGGAGCAGGAGCAGATGGAAAAGATCATTCAGGGAAGGCTCAGGCTGAACGATGCCGAGTTCCAGGCGATCAAGGATACGCCGAAGTTTCAGCGGTTGTTTCAGAATGCGGTGAGGGGCGCGCGCTACCGTCTCGTGGCCGAGGTCGTCGAGGCCAAAGGCTGCCACAGCGGGCATGTCCAGGGACAGAGACTCGTCTTCGACTCTGCGGGGAACCTCCTCACGAAGGATTCTCCAGAGAGGATCTGCGCCTTCCTGATGCCGAACCTCACCGTCCTCATCAATGCCTTTTTCGAGAACCTGATGAACGGCAGGGACCCGAACGAGGTGATGTTCAACCGGACCGGTTGCTTCGACGTGGGCCCCGCGTGCGGCGGATGGGGCCACGTGATCGTGGAGATGCGCGCCGAGACGAAACAGGGTTCCTGATCCGGGGGGTTGGCGTGCAGCCCCCGATCCTTTATAATCTTTTGGTGTCTCCAGTGTCTTCGTGGCGGAGTCGGTTTTCATACGGGGCTCGCGTTTGAATGGAATCGATCGAAGAAAGCGACGGCATGCATTACGAGGGGATGTGTATCCGTCCCCCGAGCGAGGCGTTCAGCATCCTCCTTCAGGTCACGCTCGGATGCTCACACAACAAGTGCACCTTCTGCGGCACTTACAGGGAAAAGCGGTTTGCCATCAAGGACGACAAGGTGATCCTGGGGGACATCCTCTTCGCCTCGAAGTACATGAAGCGGCAGGACAAGCTCTTCCTCATGGATGGGGATGCGCTCATCATCCCCCAGAAAAGGCTCATGTGGATCCTGGACCGAGTCCGGGAACACCTCCCCTGGGTCAGGCGGGTCGGGGCCTACGCCAACGCCAAGAGCATCGGGAGGAAGACCCCCGAGGAGCTGAAGGTCCTGAAGGAGAACGGCCTCGGCATACTCTACTACGGGGTGGAGACAGGGGACGACGAGTTGCGGAAGAGGATCAACAAGGGCTCGGATTCCGAGACGTGCATCGCCATGGGGAGGAAGGTCAAGGCCGCAGGGATCAAGCTCTCGGTGACGGTCCTGCTGGGGATCGGAGGAAGGGAAGGGTCGCTGCGCCACGCCAGGGAGACCGGCCGCCTCCTCAGCGGGATGGACCCGGATTTCGTCGGCGCCCTCACCGTCATGGTGATCCCCGGCACCGCGCTCTATGAGGAGCTGCAAAGAGGGGAATTCGTCCTCCCCGACGAGAAGGAGCTCATGGTGGAGCTGAAGGAAATGATCGAATCGACGAACCTCACCCGGGGTCTTTTCTACTCCAATCATGCCTCCAACTACCTGCCCGTGAAGGCAAGGCTTCCGAGGGGCAAACAGGAGGCCCTGGATTTCATTGACCGCGCCTTGAGGGGAGAGGTCGGCCTGAGACCCGAATGGACGAGGGGGCTATGATGCCCGAGCTCGTCGGACACAGGGGCATCCGCCGCTTCTTCAAGTCACGGCAAGTCAAGGACCTCGACGATGAAGTCATTGCCGAGTTCCGACTGCACATGCACCTGGACGGCGAGCCCTTTTTGCAGGCGACGCTTTCACCGGATCTCATCGAGGAGTTCGCTGTCGGTTTCCTGAGGACACGGGGGCTCATCGGGAAGTTGGACGATATCGCGTCCATCGAGGTCAGAGAGGACGCGGTCTTCATCACCAGGAGTGCGGGACTCAGGGGAAAGATCCCCGGCTTGAGCCTCCTGGAATCCACCGGGAGCAGGAATGTGAGACCCGAGGAGGTCCTGCACTCCAGGATACCGGAATCGGACCTGCGCGTAACGGCCGGGGCCGTCATCGAGGGTGTCCGGAGGCTCTCGGAGATGCCGCTCTATGTGAGGACCGGAGGCACCCACTGCTCGATCCTCTTCAACGAAGCGGGTGCTCCCCTCGCCTCGGCGGAAGACATCGGAAGGCACAATGCCGTGGACAAGGTCATCGGCAGCGGCCTGATCAAGGAGATGACCTTCAGCCGGACCTGGCTTGCCGTGAGCGGCCGCCTCCCTGCGGATATGGTCCTGAAACCCGCCCTTGTGGGCATCCCGCTGGTGGCTTCCGTCTCGGCCCCTACCACGGAGGGGATTGAGATGGGCGAGAGATCCGGGGTCGCCGTGGTCGGTTTTACCAGGGGCGGCAGGTTGAACTGTTACACCTATCCGGAACGGATCATTCCCTAGCGCGAAAATCCCCAATCTGCAAAGAAGATCTGCCACCAAGGCACGAAGCCACAAAGAAAATCACAGAATCTTTCTTGGTCTCTCTGGTGTCTTCGTGGCGGGATTTGGGTCAAGGAAACTCCTTGCGCTGGGGAGGGATGAACCCTATTATTTTCATGTCGGCCCGGCCGCTGGCCGGTAACTTTGCGGGGTGTCAGGTGTCAGTTTTCGGGTGTCGGCCCGGTAGTCCATCGATTTCCTGACACCTGAACACCGAAACCTGAAAGCTCTGACTTGACTAAGTTTCATAAGCATCGCTTCCGGCCGGGGGCCAGTCTAATCGATGGAGAAACTTTGGCCTTGAAGAAGCTTTACCTACGATCCTGTCATCCTGTGAAAGTCCTGAAGTTTCATACGAGCGTCTTCGAGGAGGAAGAACGGAAATGAAGAGCGAGAACGCATTCAGCCTGAAGGTGCTGGTCTTCTGTTTGATCGTCATCGGGGCCCTCTCCACGGCCTATTACCTGGCGGTGCTCCGGGGCTTCGAGTCTATTTCCATCTATCTTGGCCCCTTGTACAGGGGGCCCTGGTCTGTCATATTCGGCCTGGGCGCACTGGCGGTCCTGCTCCTCTGGCTCCTGATCCATGTGGCCGGCCGCAGCGCAATCCGCAGGTCGGCCCCCGTGGCGGCCGCACGGAGGGAGGAGAAGAGGCCTGCCAAAGAATCGGTGCAGGAAACCCTGCCATCCCCCTCCCCGGCCATACAGATGCTGACGATCCTTCAGCGCCAGGGCCGCCTCGTCGATTTCCTCCAGGAAGACCTCGCAGGCTACAGCGACGAGCAGGTGGGGGCCGCCGTCAGGAATGTCCACCAGGGGTGCAAGGAGGCCCTTGCCCAGCACCTGGAGCTGAAGCCGATCATGAGCGAGGAAGAGGGGGCCCAGGTGACCATTCCCCCCGGGTTTGACCTGCACGCCGTCCGCCTGTCCGGAAACGTTTCGGGGGAGCCGCCCTTCAGGGGCATCCTGCGCCACCACGGGTGGCGTGTGGTGCGCCTGGAACTTCCAAAGCAGGTCCGCGAACAGGATAAGGACTGGGTGGTTGCCCCCGCGGAGGTCGAGGTCTGAGCTGCTGCAGCGAAATCCCGCCACTAAGACGCCAAGACACCGGGAAGAAATGGTGTTTCTTCGTGACTTCGTGCCTTTGTGGCAGATCTTCTCTGCAGATTGCAGAAGGAGAGTGAATCGATTTGAAAGGACCAAAATACATTGTCGGGATCGATCTGGGGACCACCCATTCGGTCCTTGCCTATACGGAAGCGAATGCAGCCGAGACGAAAGAACCCCGGATCACCGTCTTTTCCGTGCCCCAGGTGATCGATCCGGGGGAGGTCAAGGGGCAACCCCTTCTTCCTTCCTTTCTCTTCCTCCCTTCCTCCCATGACGTGCCGGAGGGGAGCCTCGCTTTGCCGTGGGACCCGGACAGGACGCATTTCACGGTGGGTGAGTTCGCGAGAAAAAGGGGGGCCGAGGTCCCGGATCGGCTCGTCTCTTCGGCCAAATCGTGGCTTTGCCACAGCGGGGTGGATCGAAGCCAGTCGATCCTGCCCTGGGGCAGCCCGCCCGAGGTCTCCAGGCTCTCTCCGGTCCAGGCCTCGGCCCGCTTCCTGGAACACCTTCGAGATGCCTGGAATTACGAGATGGCGGCCGATGACGCCGGGGCACGCCTGGAGGATCAGGAGATCTACCTGACCGTGCCCGCGTCCTTTGACGCGGTCGCCAGGGAGTTGACCGCCGATGCCGCGCGATCGGCCGGGTTTCAGAACCTGACCCTCCTGGAAGAGCCGCAGTCCGCGTTCTATGCCTGGATCGAGTCCCAGAGAGACGAATGGAGAAAGAGCGTCAGGGTCGGACAGTCCATCCTCGTCTGTGACGTGGGAGGGGGGACCACGGACTTCAGCCTGATCCAGGCCTCGGAAGAGGATGGAGAGCTGACGCTTCAGCGGGTCGCGGTGGGAGACCACATCCTCCTCGGCGGGGACAACATGGATATCGCCCTGGCGTATGCCTTGCGGGCGAAGCTGGCAGCCCGGAAGGTCAAGTTGGACAACTGGCAGTTCAGGGCACTGTGGCAGAGCTGCCGCCAGGCCAAGGAACGCCTTCTCGGCAACCCGAATCTGGAAAGCGAGCCGGTGGTGATCCTGGGAAGGGGGTCGTCCCTGATCGCGAAGACGATCAGGACCGAGCTGACCCGACAGGAGATCGAGAGCACGGTCCTGGAGGGATTTTTCCCGCCTGCCGAGATCACCGATCACCCGAGAGAGCAGACCCGCGTGGGGGTGCGCGAGATGGGGCTCCCCTACGAGGCCGACCCGGCCGTCACGCGCCACCTGGCGCGGTTTCTCGATCGCCAGGTCCTGGAAAACGGGAGAGACAAGGCGGTGGCCTTTCCGACCAAGATCCTGTTCAACGGAGGGGTCATGAAGGCGCCCCTCCTCAGGGAGCGGCTGCTCACCGTTCTTCGGAAATGGGAGGGTGAGGGTAACGTGACCGAGCTTCCGTCCGCGGATCTCGATCTCGGGGTTGCCAGAGGCGCTGCGTACTATGGGCTTGCGCGCCGGGGCCGGGGCATCCGGGTAAGGGGAGGAGCAGCCCGCTCCTATTACATCGGGATCGAGACGGCCATGCCCGCGGTCCCCGGGGTCCCCACACCCATGAAGGCCTTATGTGTAGTCCCGTTCGGGATGGAGGAGGGCACCGAGGCCGAGGTCCGGGAGAAGGAGTTCGGGCTCGTCACCGGCGAGCAGGCCCAGTTTCATCTCCTGGCCTCCACCATACGAAAGGAAGACCATGCAGGAGAAGTGGTGGAGGACTGGAGCGCAGAGATCGAGCCCGTAACCGTCATGGAAACGCTTCTACCCGCAACCGAGACGGAGCAGGAGGGGGCCCTGGTTCCCGTCTGGATGAAAAGCGTCATCACGGAGATCGGGACCCTGGAGATCTGGTGCGTTTCACGGGACGAGAACAGGCGATGGAAGCTGGAGTTCAATCTCCGGGAGCAGGAGAAGCAGTAGCGTGATCCGGCCGATCGGACTGATCCGACCGATCCGGCGGATCGGACCGATCGGCCGGATCAGACGGCAGGAAAAGAAGCATGAACTTCGAAACCGCAGGAACGCAGTTCCACTATATCATCGGCATCGACCTGGGCACGACCAACTCCGCCGTGGCCTACGTCCGCGTGGACCGGGAAGGGGCGGCATCGGACGATCGCAAGGTGCGGTTCCTCAAGATCCCCCAGTTGGTCGCGGGGGGAGAAATCGGACGTCTCCCGGTCCTTCCTTCCTTTCTCTATCTGCCCGGCCCCTATGACCTTCCCCCTGAGAGCACGGCCCTTCCCTGGGACCCCGACCGAAAAGAGGTCGTGGGAGAGTTTGCCAGGGAACAGGGGGCCCTTGTACCGGGGCGTCTGGTCTCTTCGGCCAAGTCCTGGCTTGCCCACGGCGGCGTGGATCGGACTTCCCCCATCCTTCCGTGGGGGGAGGCCGCTGTCGATCACAAGGTCTCTCCGGTGGAGGCCAGCGCCCGTTATCTGCGCCATATCCGGGAGTCCTGGAACGACGGGATGGCCCGGGGGCGCGAAGAGGATTGTCTGGAGAACCAGCTGGTCGTGGTCACGGTCCCTGCATCCTTCGACGAGGTTGCAAGGGAGCTGACCGTGGCTGCCGCGCGGCAGGCCGGGTTCGGCCGCTTCGTGCTCCTGGAGGAGCCCCTCGCCGCCTTCTATGCCTGGATATCGAGGCATGAGGCCGACTGGCAGCAGATCATGAGAGAGGGGCAGATCATCGTGGTGTGCGACGTCGGGGGGGGGACCACCGATTTCACCGCGGTCGCAGTGCGCAGGGGGGAGAAGGGGCTTCGGTTCGATCGCCTCGCCGTCGGCGATCATCTCATCCTGGGGGGTGACAACATGGACCACGCCCTGGGGAGGCTCGTGGAGACCAGGCTGACAGGGCAACCGGGCAAGCTGGACACGAGACGATGGCACCAGTTGACCTACCAGTGCCGCAAGGCCAAGGAGACCCTTCTGAGCGACGACCGGGGGCAGCAGCAGTCCGTGGATATTACCATCATGGGCCACGGAGGGAAACTGATCGGCGGCACGCTCAAGGCCACGCTGACCGGGGACGAGGTTCGAAAGGTCGTCGTGGACGGTTTTTTCCCGGTGGTGGACCTGAAGGAAGAGCCCAGGGAAGAGCGGCGCAGGGGACTCACCGAGCTGGGGCTCCCTTATGCGCAGGAGCCGGCGGTGACGCGGCACCTGGCGGCCTTCTGGCACAGGTTTTGTCCCATCCTCCAGAAGGAGACCGGAAGGGAGGACATGTACCCGGATTTTCTGCTCTTCAACGGGGGCGCACTCGGCCCGGCCCGGATAAGAAGCCGCCTAAAGGAGGTTGTAAGGGGATGGTTCAGGGACGTGGCCGGCCCGGAGTGGCACCCCCAGGAGCTGGAGAATCCCCGCCCCGAGCTCGCTGTCGCGGTCGGCGCCGCGTATTACGGTCTTGTCCGGGCAGGTGAGGGGATCCGCGTTGGGGCCGGGAGCCCGAGGGCCTACTATGTGGAGGTCGGTGAGCCGGATCGGGCGGGGGCGGAGACGATCCGCAAGGCCGTGTGCCTGGTTCCCCGGGGCTCGGAAGAGGGGTTCGAGACACGGCTCCAGGATCCGCACTTTCAGGTCCTTGCGAATCAGCCCGTCTCCTTCCAGCTCCTCAGTTCGAGCACCCGCCTGGGAGATCGACTGGGGGATGTCGTCGAGCTCGGTCCGGAAGAGATCAGCATCGTCCCCCCCATCCGCACGGTCCTGCGCTTCGGCAGGAAGGCAGGGGCGATCAGCATTCCCGCGCAGCTCGCCGTTCGTCTGACGGAGGTGGGTACCCTTGAGCTCTGGTGCGAGTCGAGGCAGACCCCGCATCGTTGGCAGCTTCAGTTCGATGTCCGACAGGAGGTGGAGCCCTCTTCCTCCTCCGAACGGACGGGAGAGACCCTCGAACAGGAGGACATCGACAAGGGCCTGGAGAAGGTCCGGGCGGCGTTCGGCGGCCGGACCTCGGGTACAAGGATTGCGCCGGAATCCCTGACCCGAGAGCTCGAAGAGGTCCTTGGCATAAAGAAGGAGAAGTGGTCGACCCCCCTTGCCAGAAAACTGGCCGACGCGCTCTTCCAGTCGCAACAGGACCGAAAACGATCCCTTCAGCACGAGGAACGGTGGTTTAATCTCCTGGGCTACTGCCTGAGGCCGGGATTCGGCGATCCGGTCGACGAGTGGCGGATGAACGAGGCATGGAAGGTCTACCTGAAGGGGCTGAACTGGCCGAACAAGGTCTCCTGCAGGCTTGAGCTTTGGATCTTCCTGCGCCGGATTGCCGGGGGCCTGACCGCGGGGAGACAGCTGCAGATCTATCAGGAGGTCGGCACCTCTCTGAAGGCGCCGGGGACCAAGAAGAGCTCCGGAAGGATCGCCCTGCCCAGCCGGTTGAACCGCCAGGAGGAGACGGAGATCTGGATGGCCCTGGCCAACTGTGAACGGATCCCGGTGAACGATAAAGTCGTTCTGGGCCGCATCCTCCTCCAGAAGATGCGGAAAGGCGCCAGGCCGCAGGAATACTGGGCGCTCAGCCGTTTTGGCGCCAGGATTCCCCTGTACGGGCCCTTGAACCGCGTGGTCCCCGGGGAGGAGGCATCCAGATGGATCCAGGGTCTCTTCTCCCTCGACCCTCCGGCAAAGGAGGCAGTGGGCCTGGCCCTGGTTCAGCTGGCGCGGGTGACCGGCGACCGCGGGCGGGACGTCCCCGAGGGAGACCGACAACAGGTCGCCGCCTTTATCGAGAAACTGGACCGCTCGGCCCGCCTTCAAGAACTGCTGATGAACCCGGAAGGGGCAGCCACCCAGGAAGATCGGGAATGGATGTTCGGCGAGGCCCTCCCCGCCGGCCTCGTACTCTCCCCAAGAGAATAGAAGATCCTTCACGTGCCCTGGAGGTCATCCCTCGACCCGCAAATGAAAGAGGCGCTTCATCCGACCAGCCGCTACTGTGAAGTTCCCTCCGAATAAGATCGACTGGCGGCCACATTACCAGCGGCGCCTTTGAATGTTGCGCAGCCCTCCCGGCCAAACAGGATTATCTTTTTCCATATCGGAAAAAGGCCTTCCCAGGCCGGAGCAAAGGAGAGAAGAGATGAAGAAGATCATGGTGATGATTTCAATTTTTTTGGCAACCACCGCTTTGTGGTCGGGCCAGGCATTCGCGCAGGATGCCAGGAGCCTCTTGAGGAACATCTTCCCGGATGAGGAGCAGGGAATCAAGCAGTCTCATGATGCCCTTCGGCACCTCGTCAACCAGGCCGTGGTCGATCCGCAGGGGCGCGATGTCGGAAGGGTCAGGAATATCGTGGTCGGAGAAAGCGGCGGCATCAACTACCTGATCATCGCATCCGGCGACAGGCTGGTTCCCATCCCCTGGAATATCGCCAACCCGACGCTCCAAGGGGACCGCGTCCGGATCAGCGTCAACCGCCAGACCATAGAGGACGCCCCGGGTTTCGACTCGGACGAATGGCCCAACTTCGCGAGCAGGTCGATCGAAGACCGGGTTCATGGATACTACGGTGAGCAAAGGGGCGCCAGCCAGAGGGACCTCGGTCGCAGGACAGAGGATCGCAGGGACCTCAATCGATAACCGCAGCCCCGGCAGGCTGAAAGAGAGATCAGGAGAACGCAGTAAGCTGCCTTGCCTGAGGCAGTAGGGAACCCAATCCCATTGTGCGAACGGACCCCTGGGGCCCGTTCGCACTATTTCGCACCTCTTGAAAGACAACCTTTTTCGGAGTCCAGGCGCGGGGGTCGGGGGAAGTGGTTTCAATCCGATCAGAAATGGTCCGCAGTCGTCGAGCCCGTCGCAAACCCCAAGTACATCCGCCCTAACCCTAAAATAGTGTTTTCAACCCATTCACCTGCGCCTCTTTTCCTAGCACTTTACCATAGTCCCCCCATGGGTTCTCGATCAAGCACCTGAAAATCGAAATAGGAGTCGGCTGATGAAGATCATTGCAGTTCATGACGGGCACAATGGTTCGGCGTCTTACCTGGTCGACGGAAGGATTGAAATCGCCGTTCAGGAGGAGCGCTTTTCCCGGATCAAGAATCACTCCTGTTTCCCGGAGCGTTCCTTGACCTACATCCTGCAGAAGACGGGACTGCGCCCGGGCGAGATCGATCGCTTCGTCTTCAGCAGCTCCCATATGCCCAGAAACAAGACCCGGGAGGAGCTGATGCAGGAGTACCGGGGGTCTTCGGCCATGAAAACGGGGCTCCGGAGGGCACTGAAACACACCCCGGTCCTTCCCCTTTTCCTCCGGCGCAGGCGGCAGGAGCGAATCGGCAAAGCCACGGCCATGGGTTTCAGGCCTGAGGGTGTGAGCTTTATGGACCACCATCGCTCCCACGCCTCAGCCGCCTACTTCGGCTGCCCATGGTGGCGACAAGAACCCGTCCTTGTCCTGACCAATGATGCGGGAGGGGATGATCTGTGCGCGACCGTTTCCATCGGCAGGGAAGGAGAGCTGAAGCGCATAGCCGCCGTGCCCGTCAGCGAATCCATCGGCTATGTCTACTCCATGATCACGTTCCTCCTTGGAATGGTCCCGGAAGAGCATGAGTACAAACTGATGGGAATGGCCCCATACTCCTCCGCGGAAAGGAACCGATCCGTCAAAGAGGATCTTCTCAGCCTGTTCTCCTTTGCACCCGGTAGCGGTCTTACGTGGAGCCGAAAGAACGGCTGTCCGCCAACACAGTACAGCTACGACTATTTCCAGCGCCTCCTGGAGGCCCGGCGGTTCGACTACGTGTGCGGCGGCTTGCAGGATTTCTGCGAGGAGATGCTGGTGCGCTGGGTCGGGAACTGCGTTCGGGCCACCGGGATCAAGAAGGTGGCCCTCTCGGGCGGTGTCTTCATGAACGTGAAGGCGAACAAGCGCATCATGGAGCTGCCGGAGTTGGATTCGGTCTATATCGCCCCGTCCTGCGGAGACGAAACCAACTGCTTTGGGGCCGCTTTTGCCGCCTATTCCGAGGAATGCAGGAAGAATCGCGATCTGCCTCCGATGGATCCCCTCACTTCCCTGTATCTCGGCCCCGAGTTCGGAGACGAGGCCATTGCAGCGGCGTTGGCTTCGGCCGGGGTTCCCTACCGCCTTGAAGAAAATGTGGAGCACACCATCGCCATGCTCCTTGCAGCCGGGGAGGTGGTGGCCAGATTCAATGGCCCCATGGAGTTCGGGGCGCGTGCGCTCGGGAATCGCTCCATCCTCGCCGACCCGTCGCGGCGGGATGTGATCCGGGTCATCAACGAGATGATCAAGTGCCGCGATTTCTGGATGCCTTTTGCGCCGTCCATGCTGCCGGAGAGGGTCGAGGAGTACATGGTGAATCCAAAGAAGATCGAGGCCCCATACATGATCCTGTGCTTCGATACCCTGGCGGAACGTCGTTCCGAGATGGCGGCAGCCGGTCACCCGTACGATTTCACGATCCGGCCTCAGGTGGTCTCCCCGGGCTGGAACCCGAGCTACTATGCGCTGCTGAAGCACTTCGAGGGGATGACCGGGATCGGCGGAGTCCTGAACACCTCCTTCAACCTGCACGGGTACCCGATCGTCTGCACACCGGAGGACGCGTTGCAGGTGTTCCGCGATTCCGGTCTGAAATACATGGGGCTGGGGAGCTTCCTGGTAACCAAAAGACCATAAGCCTACGGGAGCGGGTAGCGGATCGTCTTTCTTCCCGGCCGCGTCAGGGCTGGAGCCTTTGGTTTCGCTTTGCTCCACCATCCTGCGGAACCGCATTTTTTCGGTGTGCTGAGGTCTCTCACAAAAACCCGTACACCAAGTTTCCCACCAGCGCGGTGATCCTCAGCGGCAGGCGTCGCCACACCGCCTCTACAAGAGGGTACGCGGCGGCGCCTTTCGAATCGGTCTTGTCGCTCACTTCCTCATGGCGGGCAGGGTAGTAGTAGCGGTGGAGCGGCTTCGGCTTCCCCGTCCATTTCCCCTTGAACTCGGCAAGGCCGGCATTCTCGCCGGTAACCTCCCCCAGATCGAAATATCGGAATCCTTCCCTGCACGCATCGGAAATCGCCTTCCAGAGGATGGCATAATTGGGCAGCTTTGAGAGTTCGTCTCCCCGACGGCCGTTGAAGGCGTAGAAGACGGTACTTCCATGCATCAGGAAGATAGAACCCGCCAGCAACTTCGACCCGTCTCCGGTCTTCTGGCGGGCCAGGACCAGACGCATCTTGTCGGGTCCCAAGTGGTTCCACAATCCTCGGAACAGACGGTAAGGACGGGGGGGGACGGCGTGCCAGCGCATGGTCTCCAGGTACAGATCGTACCATCCCTCCAGCTCCGTTTCCGTCTCTGCCGGCCGCACCTCCACACCCATTTTTGCGGCCTTGATCACCCGCTGCTTGATCCGGGTGTGGTTGCGCGAGTTTCCGAACCGAAGCGCTTCGGGCGTATCGGGCAGATGGAGAACATAGGTCATGCGCCACGGGATGTAGGCCAGACCGTCGGCGACGCCGTCCTCGATGGGTGCTGTCATCTTCAGTTGGAGTACCGTATGCTTCTCCTCGCGGACCCTCTCCTTGGCCGCCCGCAGCAGGGCCACGAGCGCTCCCCGGTCCAGGGCCAGCGGCCCGGCCACAGGGGTGCGGGGGAGGGAGGTCAGACGGCGGCCGAAAAGCCCTCTTTTCTGCAGCGGAAAACCGCGCGTATAGAAGAGCGGCAGGATGCCCCGGAGCTGTCCGCCCGGGGCCACGCAGGCCAGAAAGAGCGACCTGTTGCCATACTCCTGAGCGAGGGTTCGGAGATAAGAGGCACAATGGTAAATCAGGCCGTCTGGATGCGCGGCGACAAAGGCATCCCAGCGCGGATCGGCCTCCGGATCGATCTCCAACACCCGTAAATCACATTCATGGACCGTTCGTTTGTCGCACAGGAAGGACACCTCAGCAGTTGCCGGTACTCGAGAAGCTGTCTCGTCATGCCGCGACACACGAGTGGTGCTCATGGTATGCTCCTTCTGCGGTCCCAAGCTCAATCCGCGGGGAGTTTCACAGCAAAGGATAGGTTCTTTGAGCGTAATGTCAAATCGGTCCGACCCCAAATCGTGGTTGGCATTTGTGGTAAAGGAAGGGTGTTCCGCCCTGGAAACGGCCAGGAAATGAGGGTAATTGCTTATTCCCGGGCGGCCTGTTCCTCCCGTGGCACGCGGGCAGGTGTGACTTGAACCGTGCGTTGCCGGTGATTATCTTCCGGATATCAGACAGTCAAAGATCGCGAGGTAGAACATGCCCGTATATGAATACAAGTGCAAGAAATGCGGTCACGCCTTTGAACGATTGCAGCTTCGAGGGGCGGAGAAAGTCCGTTGCCCGAGGTGCGAGGGAGGACAGGTGATCAGGCTCATGTCGCCATTCGCCATCGAGGTCCCGGACGCGATATGCGGGAGACTCCCCAGGGGGGAGGCAAGGGAGTATTGCTCCGAATGCAGGCAGGGCGGAGGCGGGTGCCCGTCTCCGGCATAGTGCATCCACAGGTCGAGGATTTCTGGATGGAGCGCTCGGCCGCCAGCCGGCCAGGTGGTCTTGGATGTTTTCAGCTGGTCGCTGATCGCGCGCATCCGGAAGTGGCCGTCCCGGATGGGATCGAGAAGATGGAGAGATGCTTGACTGGAACGTGGTGGTGACCATCCGCGACAGAGGGTTTGTCCTTGCGTGCGAGCTCCTGGGGGAGTTCGGGCGCATCCAGAAGACCGGGTTTTACAACGTTCTGGCGATGAAGGTGGAGAATGTCCCTGAGTTCCTGGAGTGGCTGAGGGGGGGGATCTCCGCGGACCCGGGGATCCTGAACTTTCTGGCGCGGGTGGTCCCGGTGAACGAGATCTTTGCTTTTCGGACTCCGGAAGAGTTCGAGGGCAAGGCCCGCGAAGCGGCCCTCCAACGGGTCCCGAACCTTGCGGGCAAGCGGTTCTATGTGAGGATCCACAGGCGGGGCTTCAAGGGACGGCTTTCGAGCGCCGAGGAGGAGCGGCTTCTGGCCGATACCCTCCTGGAGGCCTTGAAGGAGGCGGGAACGCCGGGGCAGATCAGCTTCGAGGACCCGGAGGGAGTCCTGGTCGTCGAAATCCTCGGCCAGCAGGCAGGCCTTTCCTTCTGGACACGGCAGGAGATGGAGAGATACCCGTTTCTGCGCCTGGAGTAAGCCCCAGGCGGCTGGGACCGATGTAACCTGGAATTCGGTCGGACCTGTCCGGGTCCGCCCGCCGCCCCCAACGCCGTCATTGACAGCCGGGCCCCGCTCCTCTATATTCCAGTGTAGCAAGGAGACTTTTTCCTTTTCTTTCCTCTCGCTAAGCAGCCACCTTCATTCGGAGCATACGCGGATCTTCATGCCTCCATCTTCCGTTCAAGGCAGAGGAGTGGAGCCGTGATCGCTCTGCAGTATGCAGATATCAGGGAGATTTCCATGCAACAGCTGGAGAAGCTCATCGACAGGATTATTCAGCGGGTGAACATCAACCTCCGGGAGCTCGAGTTCGACGTGAACCCTTACATGCGGAGCCAGCTCCAGTTGGAGAAACTGGGCAAGTTCTACGCATTCTATGGGATCACCCCGCACCACCCCCTCAATTTCCATTTCAGCCACTCCAGCCTGGCGGGAAGCTACTTCCTGGGTAAATGCAGGGTGGACAGTTCCATCCTCTACAAGAGCGACATCCGCGGGGATGAGCTGAAAGGCAAAGGGGAGTATGTCAAAGGGTTGGATTACGAGATCCCCCTCTTCGATGATGAGATCATCCGGATCAAGGACAGCCTCCTGATCAAGACCCTGATCCACAACTACTCCCATGACCCGGAAAACCTGGAGGAGTTTCTCATCCAGAACACGGCCGCCCTCCCGTATGCGAATATCCACGGGTCCCCGACCGAGGGCTGTTTCCTCGGACCCTTCAGCACGGTCGACCTGACCACCATCCATGATTGCGTCATCGAGGCCTTCGCCTACGTCCAGTCCGGAGAGCTGGCCCATCATCGGATCGATCCGGGAACGGTGTGGATCCGCTATGGAGACGGTTTCGATTTCCTGTACCGTTTTTCAAAGGAGATGCTCCAGCGCTACATCCGACAGGAGCCCGGACAGCCGCCCCGCGGGATCTTCATGGATTTTGTCGAAGAGCGAAAAGAGGATTTTCAGGGGATCTTCAACCTGGTCCACCATAAGTGCTCCATCCACGTGCCTGAAGGCGCGGCCCTGGACCGGTATGCGGTGGTCAAAGGGAATACACGCATCGGAAGGAACGTGCTCGTGGCCCAGAGGGCCTATCTGGAGGATGCGGATCTGGGGGAGGGCTCCAACGCGCAGGAGAATTGCTATGTCGTCAATTCCAGGCTGGAGGGGTTGGACATCACGGCCCATGGCGCCAAGGTGTGCAATGCCAGACTGGGAAAGAAGGTGTTCGTGGGGTTCAACTCCTTCTTGAGGGGGAGCCCGACCTCTCCGCTTACCATCGGAGGGGGGAGCATCGTGATGCCCCACACGGTGGTGGACCTCGAGGAGCCGATCGCGGTTCCCCCTGAGCATTTCGTCTGGGGATACATTCGAAACAGGAGAGACCTGGAGAAACACAGTATCTCGCTGCGGGACTTCACCCGGATCAAGGGTGAGTTCGCCCTCGGCGCCATGCGGTTCAAAGGAGACGGGGGTCTTTTCGCGGAGGCCTTTCAGAACCGGATCGAGCACATCCTCGACGCAAACGGCGCATACTACAACGGCACCGGGAAACGGGGCCATGCCCAGCGAAACCAGAACATCTCCTTCAACACCATCCAGCCCTATCCTGAGGGAGAACTGGAAGGCATCTATCCCACCATTGAGATCAGGCCGTAAGGACAGGAATTCCTGTAGGATGGGTGGAGGCGGAGCGAAACCCCATCGGTTCTGAGGCTTTTGGCCGCTCCATCGCCGAATCGATGGGTTTCCCCCCGGCTCAAGGACTGCCGGGGTCCACCCATCCTGCGAGCTGCTCACTCACTTACCGCCTACCGCTTTCCGGTGCTCCTATTCCTCTTCGAGCACCTCCAGCAGCATCTTTTCCAGTTTGTCCTCGGCGTGCTCGTCCGCGTAGCGCGGCCGTTCGACATCCGGGAACAGGCCGTAGATGCCCTTCATGATCACCTCCGCGTGGGGAGGGCAGCCGGGCAGGTGTTTCCCCATCCCGGCGTGGTGCTGCTGGCAGATGCCCATGAAGACATTCGTCTCGTTCGGGTCCGGTTCCACGTCCGTATCGGGTCCCAGGTAGACGTTCACCTTCTTGTCGAAGAGCCGGTCGATCAGGAGGCTACCCGGGTTTTTCGGGTCCGGCCGACGGAGCTTGGCGAGGACATAGTGGAGATAGCCTCTGCAGCCCCCGCAGGCGCTGCCGTCGTGGACCATGAACCTCCGGCCGCCGCTCACATCGACCTCGGCCTCCTTGAAACCGGACCGCACCTCCTCTATGGAGGCGCCCAGGACCTGGATCTTCTCCTTCTCCACAGGCCCCAGCCCCTGCATATAGGCGAACATGACCGGTGGCGAGAGGACAGGGGTGAACCCCATGATCCGCATGGCGGTTGCGTCGACGGCCACGGGATTGGTCCCGCCGATCAGCAGGTTCATGGTCTTCGGGGTCCCGTAGACCGGGCCGAAGTTTTCCTGGGCCGTGAGGCCGTCCACGATAATGAGTTTCGGCTTCACGAGGTGGTGGATGTTGATGAGGGCCTGCCAGAGCCCGAAGAAGTGGCTCATGTATTTCTCGAGGGGGGCAAGCGCGCCCTGCAGGTTCTTGATGCTCAGGGAGACCAGGGCGGCAAAATGCGTCTTCATGACCGGGAGGCTGATGATCACGTCCGCCTGCTCGAGGGTGACGGGAATCTCGCGGGAGAGCATCCTCTTTCCGTTCGGGACCGTCTTCCTCACCAGGCTGTCCGCGTTCAGGTCGACCAGTGCGACCTTCTCCGGGTCGAGCTCCTTCAGCCGGTCGTACCCGTAATGGGCAAAGAGCTTGTCCGTCTCCGCCCGGTTGATGGAGGCGCCCTCCGCCACGGTCACCTTCCCTGCGACAGGGAGCAGGATCTCGATCAGGGCCTTCACGAGCCCCAGGTCCGTCACCACCCCGCCGTGGTAAACGCCCTCCCTCAGCCCGTGGTCCGCCACCACATTGGGTTTGATGACCACGTTCTGCCCTTTTTTCACGAATCTCCCGAGGCCGCCGAGGGAGTCGATGATGTTCATCAGTGAGGTCCTGAGCTCTTCCGGGCTTCTTGTCGGCGGAACCTTTTCAACGAACACCTTCTCCGAGCCCGTGTATACCCGTGCCGGTCCCTTGCCCTCGACCTTCCGGAGGTATACGGCGATGCTCAGCTCCATCTTTACGAGGGCCGACCCATCCCTGGTGAAACGGCGGGTGGGCCGAAAGCCGTAGTCGAGCATCCAGCGGTATTTCTCCGCATCCTTCTCGAGGAGCTCGGCTGAGACGAGGCTCTCCTGATCGACGAGGCCGTCCACGATCGCCCGTTCCATCCCCCGGCCTGCCGCATCCTTTCGAACGAGGACCTCTTCGATGGCGCTGCTCTCAGGCCTGTAGACGACCCATCCGACCGGCCGGGATTCCACTGTGGCTTCGTACAGGACGATGCGGTCGTCCTCCTTCCACTGCCGGAGCTTGCGCCCTGCGTAAGGATCTTCATGGGCAAAGGATCGGTAATAATCGGTCAGAGACTGTGCGAAATCCTCTGAGAATGAACGCTTGGCCAGGGTCACGGACTGGGTCATAACTCCTCCGGATGCATTCCGTTCTGAAATGACATACAAGTTTAGGGATTTTTGAACTGGGTGTCAACGCCGCTGCATGCCGTGGCGCTGCGGTTTCACCCGGCCGTTTCCTATGTGCGTGAAACCCGAGATCAGGCCGCACGGGAAATTTTTTGAATGTGATTCATTCTGTGTTATGCCTATGCGAAACCGGAAAAGACTTTATAGTAAACTACTATTTTCGCTGTATAAAATTGCACACCGGGAGGCCTGTTGTACAGATCAAACAAAAATATTGACAAGCATCTTGCAGAGGATAAAATGAACCAAGTTCAAGCGCTGTTTGTCCTGCCGACCAAGGAGTCGTCGGGGCGTTTCCCGCGGGCGGGTAACGGATAGGAGGTTGAGAATGTCGTACACTTTAAAATGTTGGCCCGACTTCAAGAAGTACCAGAGCTCCTGCTACAGGAACTACGCGCATGGCGATGAAGGGATTCGCTGCATGGGCTCCACCTGGAGTCCTCTGGCACCCCTCAAGGGGCTGGGCGAGGATGTGCACCTGATCGGCGGAGAGCCGCACGCCGCTTCCACGGCCGGGACCTTCCCGGAGGAGGCCCGTGAGGATATTGCGGCCGCCGAGATCGCAGGTCTGGGGTATCACTCGTGCAGCTACCTGAAGCTCTTCGTAGGGGAGGTGGTCCGAGACAAGATCGGGATCACCGACGGAACCATCAAGCAAGGCTACACGAGACCGACCCTGATCTGGACCACCCATTTGTGCAATCTCCACTCCAAGTGGTACCAGGAGGTCTCCAGACGGCTGGGCGGCATACCCCTGTACCCGATCGACATGATCGGCGGGGGGGATGCGGAGAAGGATGCCAAGAAGGTCAAGTACGTGGTCGACCAGATGGACGAGGGGATCCGCTGGCTCGAGAGGGTGACCGGCAGGCAGTTCTCGGATGAGCTGTTCTTCAAGGCGACCAGAAACGAGATCAAGGTGCTGGTCCTGTGGGGGAACATCTGTGCGATGAACATGCATGCCCCGGCGCCCCTGGACGAGCGTCGGCTGATCGCCCTCTTCCCGCCGGCCATGGTGGACAGGACAACGGATGAGGCGGTGCGGATCTATGAGGAGCTGTACAAGGAAGTGCAGCACATGGTCGAGACCGGGCAGAGCGTGGTCGATCATCAGCGCTATCGGATCGTCTACTTCGGGCTGGCCCATACCTACGGCCATCCGGAGATCGCGAGGATCCTCAGGGATGCCGGGGCCGAGATCGTGGCCTCGGTCTACACCTTCGGCACGGCCGGCAATTTCAGGGGCTTTGAAAACGGGAAGTGGTCCTGGCAGCCCATCGACCCTGCATGGGTGGACAGGCTGGATTTCTCCACCAGGAGAGACGCGCTGGAGGCGCTCGCCAAGATCGTCCTGGGCTGGCCTACCTGGCAGGGCGTGAGGTCCTACTGGGCGCTGGAACAGATGGCCAGGGCCATGGCGGCGGAATACCGTGCGGACGGACTCCTTCTGGCGCCTACCCGCAGCTGCGAGACGGATTTCAGGAACGGCTACATCGCCATCCAGCGCATCTTCAAGAACGAGATGCCGACCGTGGAATACGACACCGAAACCGTGGATGTCCGGAAGATGGACTTGCCGGGTTCCAAGAGAAAAACCGAGTTGTTCGTCCATCTGATGGAGGCGCGAAAAAAGAAGGCACAGAACGGTTTCGCAGCGTGAGGCTAAAGGGAACCGGAGGTCTCTTTTCAAGAACGAAAAGCCGCTGCCCATCGGCGAGCGCGAGTACCAAGCTCCGGCGGGCGGAAGCCTCCCGGTGGTTTCCATCGAAGGGCACAGTGTTATCCAAGGAGGTGCTTGACAGGTGATGAAGAAGGGTTCCGAAGCAACCATCGAAAAGTTTCGCCGGATCACGAAGGATACCCATGCGTACGCCAGGTCCCTTCAGGCAAAAGGGAAGGTTCTGGCCGGATATATGTGTACCCATGTCCCCGAGGAAATCCTCTACGCGGCGGGGATCGTACCGGTGAGAGTGCTCAGCTCCCATGTCTCGCAAGGAATGACGAGGAGCTACATCCATGAAACCTACTGCTCGTTTTCACACGACTGCGCCTACCAGGGACTGCAGCACCACTATGATTACCTGGACCTGATCGTGCACAGCAGCAGCTGCATCCATATGGCCGAGGCGTTCAACGTCTGGGTCCGTTTCGCCGGGTTCGAGAAGAAGAGCTTCCTGATACCGTTCCCCCACATCATCCATGCCAGGGCGGCCGGCGGGTTCATGAAGGACTCTTTCCAGGACTTCAGGACCTTCGTTGAGAAGTTCACGAAGAAGGCGATCACCGACGATGAGCTCGAAAAGGCGATCCGGACGTACAATCGCACCAGGAGACTGCTGAAGCGGCTCTGGGAACTCCTGAAGCGCGACCAACCGCCGATCACGGGACCGGATGTCGCGACCGTTACCCTGGCCTCCCAGGTGATGGACAAGGAGGAATGCAACCGGATGCTGGATCGGCTGATCAAGCAGCTGGAATCCGAACCGGGCAAAGAGCCGGGGGTAAGGCTGATGGTCACGGGAGGGGCCTGTGACGACCTGCGGGTCTTCGAGCTGATCGAGAACCTGAACTATCCCACAAGCCTGGTCTTCATCGATTCCTGCACGGCGGCCAGGTACTTCTGGTTCGAGGTGCCGGAGGGGAGACCCGACAAGATGGAGGCGATTGCCGATGGGCTGATCAGCAGGATCCCATGTCCTGCGAAGGATACTGTCCCCGGCACCGGGGAGAAGAAGAGGTTTCGGTTCATTCAACAGTTCATCCAGGACTTCAGGCCCGATGGGGTCGTGTTTCTCTACCAGAGGTTCTGCAGCCCTCAGTCGATGGACATTATCGCACTGAAACCGATCGTGAGCATGATGGGGATTCCGTACACGGAGCTTGAACTGGATACAACCGTTCCGACCGTCCAGTTCGGAACCCAGTTGGAGGCCCTCGTCGAAATCATAAGGCAGGTGGCGCCATGAAAAAGGAAAAAATCTTGGCTGGAGTGGATGCCGGCCATATACAAACCAAGGCCGTGATCATGAGGGGGGGAGAACTCCTCGGGTACTGCTCGGCGCCCACAAGGTTCGATGTGGCCGCCGCGGCACAGAAAGCCCTCCACGATGCATCGCAAAGTGCCGGAGTCGCACTCAAGGAAGTAGGCGGAATCGTGGCTACCGGAATCTTCAAGGACGTGGTTCAGGTGGAGCCGTTGAATGTCGTCGGGACGGTGCCGGAATATGTGGCGGATGCCAAAGGCGCCTTTTTCCTGAACAAGAGATCCAGAACCGTGATCGACATCGGAGGCAACATCCATAAAGCGATCTTGTTCGATCAGCACGGGGACGTCCAGGACGTGATCCAGAACGACAAGTGCGCCGACGGCGTGGGCATCTTCTACACCAACATGGCCAAGGCGCTCGGTGTCGATGAAAAGGAGCTTTCCGAGCTGGCGCTTCGTTCCACCCAAGACCTGTCCGTCGGCGTTCAATGCTCCCTGTCCGCCGAATCCGACGCCATCGACCTCCTGTGTCAAGGGAAGGACGTGGCCGAGGTGGCGGGTGCGATCTCGAGATATGTCGTGGAACGCGTTGCCGACATGTGCACCTATATGTCTCTTACCAAGGAGATCGTGGTGGCCGGAGGGTTGGCCAGGTCCCAGGCGCTCGTCAGACAGCTTGGGGTGATGCTGGAGCAGGACCTGGCCGTGTTGGACCTCCCGGAGTATGTGGGCGCAGTAGGTGCGGCGATGAGCAATGGGGGTGGAGAATGAGCGAGTTCACATCGATCAACGAAGGGCTGGATTGGAAGAAGGCTGGGAGGATCGTCGCCGGAGTCGACAGCGGTGCCTCGAACACGAAGGTCCTGATCCTGCTGGATGGAAAGCCGTACGCGTTTTCCCAGGTCAGGAACCGCACGATCAAAGAATCCGCCGTCAGGGCCCTCGATCTGCTTCTGGATCAGTGCGGTCTGAAGCTGCAGGACATCCATTCCGTGGCGGCGACCGGTTGCGGGAGGATGCAGGTCCCGTTTGCCGGCAAGACGATCACGGAAGTGGCCTGCGGCGCTGCGGGGGCGGTGCGCATCTGGGGCCCGTCCGTGCGCACGGTGCTGGATGCCGGCGGCCAGAGCTGCAAGGTGATACACTGCACCGACACAGGCCGGGCAACCTCGTACCTCTGGAACGACAAGTGCGCGGCGGGGATCGGCCGCTCGATGGAGGTCTTCGCCGATCTGGTCGGGAAGGAACTGACCGACATCGGGAAGATCGCCCTTCAGTCGGACGATTTCCCGAAGGTCAGCGATTTCTGCGCGGTGTATGCCCAATCCGAGATCCTCGACTTCATTCGGAACAAGGTGCCCCTGGAGCAGGCCGTCACCGCCTACCACTACGGTATGGCCAGGAGGCTCAGCACCCTGGTGGCGCGGGCCGGCGTGAAAAAGGATTTCGTCATCATCGGAGGACTGGCCAAGAACCCGGGCATCACGGAATGGGTGGACAAGCTGGTGAACGTACACCGGCTGGCGCCCAGACCCGATTGGGACCCGACCTTCACTACGGCCCTGGGTGCGGCCCTGTTCGCGGACCGAGTCGACAATGGCTGACCCCATGGCAGATCCAGTATCTTGTAGGATGGGTGGAGCGTAGCGAAACCCATCGACATGGGTGTGGTCACAACCTCGAAAGATGGGTTTCGCTTCGCTCCACCCATCCTGCAACTGATCCCTTATGGCGCCCATAGTACACCGCCGGGGAGGAAACGATGGAAAATGGGTCTTCAGGTCAGGGCAAACCGGTCGATCCGAAACCGCTTCTCGAGACCCTCCTGCAGATGACGCTCGACCACAAGATGCACGAGCGCTTCTACACGGCCAGGGATTTTCAGTGGGCGGCCGATCTGCGCAGGCAGGCCAACAGGCTGGCAACCGTCGCGGAGAGGCTGGAGTCGATCTCCCAGGAGGCCTTGGAGGCGGCGGGAGGAACGAGATCCGTGCTGGAGACGGATGCGCCCCTCACGATCGGGCAGATGGAGATGATCAACCACAGGGATGTGGTCCCCTACATGGCGATCCTCTGGTACGGGCACGGTGGTGTGCCCCCCGAGTTCCTCGAGATCAAAGGGGAGCTGACCGGAAGGATGTGGGCCATGCATGGCACGGCGAAGATGCTCTTCGAGTACATGAACAAGCATTTTGAGGGGAATGAGGCGGCCCTCATCGTCCCCGACAAGCGCTTTCTCGAGGGGTCGCTCTGGCGTACGAGGATCACGACGGGCCTGTACAAAGTCGCCACCTACTACAGGCTCGCCGCGGAGAGCATGGCCATGGCCTTGAAGAGCCTGGAGGCGGCGCCGCTCGAAGGGAAACCGCTCCTGCAGGCGGACAAGAGAAAAGAAACGGTGGAGATGCTGAAGTCCGCACAGGTGCACCTGAACGAGGCGGCGACGCACCTCGGGGTCGCTGCAACCGAGCTCGGAAAGGACGAGGAGCGCTGGCAGCACGGCCAGTCCGCCCTGCTCGCGATCACGGGCGAGGGGAGGTGAAGAGATGGCTGTTTTCAGACTCGAAGACATGACGTTCCAAGAGGTCGATCGGCTGCCGCGCGAGCGCACGATCATCATCCTGCCGATGGGCCCCCTCGAGGCCCATGGCCCCCATCTCCCCCTGAGCGTCGATTTCAAGGGGGCCGAGGTCCTTACCGACCTCTCCGCACAGATGCTCTCCGAGAGAGGCCACACCATCGCCATCGCTCCCGTAATCCCCTACACGCTCGCCGATGTAGCCATGCCCTTCCCCGGCACCGTCACCCTCTCGCGCGCCACGGTCATCGCACTGGCGACCGACATCGCAAGATCCTTTGCGCGCCACGGATTCAGGAGGCTGGTGATCAACTGCCATCACCTGGAGCGGCCGAACCTCGCCGCCCTGCACGAGGCGGCCGGGGGAACGGCGGAGTTCGGGATCTCCGTCCTCGTCTCGAATGCCATCCTCTCGTCGATGGCCGAGTGCGGACGCTTGATGAAAGGGGAGCGCCCGGAGTGGGATTTTCACGCGGGTGAAGGGGAGACCTGCATGTTCCTGTGGAAATTCCCTGAGAAGGTCAGGCCCATCTACAAGGATCTGCCGCCCAACTGGTCCAACATCCGCGAGAAGTTCGCAGCAGGCGCGAAGGATTTCAGGGAGGCGGGGGGAAAACAGTGCTTCTTCGGCGATCCTGCAAAAGGAGATGCGAAAAGAGGCGAGGCGCTCTACACCATCCAGGCGCGCTACCTGGCCGATGAAATCGATGCATGGGCGCGGCAGGCGGGGTAATCAGGAGGTGAACGATGGCTGAAGGACATCCAAGGGAGCTCTTCCAGTCGGTCATGCAACTCGCTTCAGACGACAAGCTCCGGGACGCGCTGAGACCCGTCCACTGCCTTGCTGCGGCCGCGCAGATCCGTACCGAGGCGGATCGCATCCGTGCAGCGGCGGGAGGGCTCGCAGGGCACGAAACGGCGATCGGTTCGGTGATGTCCGATCTTCCCGGTTTCAAGGGGGTGATCGGGCCGATGGAAGGAGTTTTCAGAGGTCTATCCGGGAAGCTGGAGGGGCTGGCAAACAGGGAGCTGGCCGTTGTCTTCACCATCACGATGGTCCCCGAACGGACCCATGCAGAAGCCCATTTCCTGCGAAGCCGCATCCTTGCCGACATGCTCGCGGCCTCCAGCTACTACAAGGTGAGCGCCGAGCTGATCGCTCTCGCCATGAAGACGCTCGACAAATGTTCATCTTCCATGAAGGCTGGAGAGATAGCCCTGCTGCTGGATCATGCGTCGTCGCTCCTCGGCGATGCGGCGAAGTTCATGGGCACGGCAGGGGTGGAACTCGGGGATAGCGACGTCCGGTGGAAGAGTCTGGAAGAGGCGGTAGGACAGCTTTAGAGAACATCCCTCCTGCCCCTTTTCCCTGCATATATGGACTTGGTTCGTAGGATGGGCAGAGCGAAGCGAAACCCATCGATTCGGGGCATAAGGAAGGTCGCGAGGCTCTAAGCCGATGGGTTCCGCTTCGCTTTACCCATCCTACTGGAATGCACATGCGGTACGTCAAGGTGTTCATTCTCCATCATGTCCAACAAGACCACCAAGAGAGAGACCATCATCCAGGCGGCCATCGAAGTCTTCGGCAAGAAGGACTTCAAGAGCGCAAGCATCTCCGAAATCGCCCAAAAGGCGGGTGTCGCAGACGGCACCATCTACCAGTACTTCAAGAACAAGGAAGACCTGTTCTTCTCCATCCCCGTCGAGAAGACCAATGAGTTCCGGAGCCAGCTTGCGCTGCACCTCGAAGGGATTGCGGGCGCCTTCAACAAGATCCGGAAGTTCGTGTGGTACTTTCTCTATTTCTTCAAGGCGAACCCCGAGTATGGACGCATCCTGATGCTCGAGATGCGGGTGAGCAAGAGCTTTGTCAAGACGGAGACGTATGCCTTTCTCAAGCAGTCGGTCAACCAGGTCATGGAGATCATCCTGGAAGGACGCAATGAGGGGGTCATCCGCCAGGACACGGACGTCTACATCCTTCGCCATGTCATCCTGGGAACCCTCGAGCACATGGTCTCCCGCTGGCTGCTCAAGGGAGAGACGTATGACCTCCTGGAACATCACCAGGAGGTGAGCCGTGTGCTGATCGACGGGCTGAGGGCGGTGCCCCCGGTCTCGGAGGCAGATACGGCCACAGGGCCCGAGAGCTTATCCAATACCAGCATTCCCCCCTTTGGCAAAGGGGGGAAAGGGGGGCTTTGATACCACAGGCGCAGGAAAATCCCCTTACATCCCCCTTTTCGAAAGGGGGACTTTGTGGTTTCCCCTACGTTACGGATAACTTTCTACGGATAGATCTTGTAAATGGTCTCGTCGATCATCTTGTCTTTGAACCGCTCGCCGACCTTGTGGTCGTGCCCCGGAAGGACAACGCCGTCCAGCTCGCGGATCGTCTCGAAACCCTTGACCACATCCAGGACCTCGCCCTGGAAGAGACCCATGGGTCTGTCCTTTTCCAGGTTGTCGTACACATGCACCGCATCGCTCGCGATCACGATCGGCTTGCCCGCTGTCTTCACCACCACGATCTGCAGCCCCGGGTAGTGTCCGCCGACCTTGACCACGCGAATGCCGGGGAAAAGATCCTTGTCGCCGTCGAGGAGCTTCAACCGCCCTTCCCACATCAAGTCGACCATGGTGTAGAAATCCTTCTTGCGGGGGTAGAGGAAATTGCGGAAGAATTTCAGTTCCGGACACTCTTCGACCACATAGCGGTAGGAGGTCCGCTGCGTATAGACGGTGGCGTTCTTGAAAAACTCCATGCCGTCGAAATGATCGAAGTGCGGGTGGGTCAGGATGATGGTGTCGATATCCGAGGGCTTCAAACCGACCTTGGCCAGAAGGACATCAGGGGTTTGATACTTCTGATAACGGGTTGCGAAATCCTTCCCCGATCCCACGTCCACGAGGATGTTGCGCTCCCTGGTCTTGATCAGCCAGTACATCATGTAGTAGTTGAGCGGCGGCTGGCTGGTGTACTGGGGTTCCCCCATCCAGTAGGCGAGGTAGTTCGGGAATTTGTCGAATTCTGCATACTTGATGACGTAGACTTCGGGTCCGTCCCCTGCTGCGCGGGTGTTTGCCGCAAACAGGAGCATTGCCGCGCATAGCAGGACGGCCGTTTTCAAGACGATTCCATAAACCCTGCGAGACGCCATTCCAAGCTGAATCATATTTCTCCTCCGATTTGAAGTTAAGGACGGGAGCGGTTCACCCCCGTCCACAGATCGCGTCGCCAAACTTCTACGCTAGAGATTGCCGTGAACGATTTTTCCGCCCAGAAGGGTGGTCAGGACCTTGATGGACTTGATCTCATCGACCGGGCAGGTGAGGACATCCTTGTCGAGGACGGCCAGGTCGGCCAGTTTACCCGGTTCGATGGAGCCGATCTTGTCCTCCCACCAGAGCACCTTTGCGTTTTCGATGGTCATCATCCGGATCGCCTCCTCGCGGGAGATCTTCTTGTGAGGGGTCATGACGATCTCGCCGGTCCGCCCGTCCATGCGCGTAAGCATCTGCCATATGTTCCACATGGGGTTGTAGTGGGCCCCGTCCGTGCTGTTTCCGATGACCGCCCCCGAGTCCAGGAACCACCTGAAGGGCATGAGGGTGTCGATGATCTCGGTGTCCGTGGCCTTCATCCTGCGGACAAAGGTCTCCTTGCCCTTGGTGTACTCGAACCCGACCACGGTGGTGCTGTAGATACCCAGCTCGGCATACCGCTTGACCTGCTCGGGCGTGGGGTGCTGGACGTGCTGGAAGATCCATCTCCTCCCCTTGATGGGGATCTGGCTGTTCACGTACTCGTAGGCCTCAAGCCCGATATCGGTGGTCTTGCTGCCCGCAAACTGGATGTTCATCCGCACGTTGTTCTTCGCCGCCAGAAGGCATATCTCCTTGATCCTTTCGGTCGGGAACATCTGCACCCCCTCGGTCGGCTCCCCGTAGGGCCCGAGGTACGGCTTCCTCATCACGGCCACACCCAGCTGGACAGGCCCGTCCGTGGATATGGTGATCCCTCCTATGCGGTTCAGATCGCTGCCGAACCCCGGGCCGGAGGAATAGGACGCGATCTCCCTGATCCAAGTCTCCACCGCCTCCAGCGGACCGCGAGCGTGTTCTTTCGGGACCTCGTAGGCAAAGAGCACCCTCACCGTCTGCTCGTTCCGGTTTTCCAGTTCTCTGGCAAGTCTGACCATGTAAGGGATGGTGCTGTGTCCCTCGTAGGCCGCGGTCACCCCTACCGCATTCCATTTCTGCATCCCCGCTTTCACACCGCTCACGGCCTGTGGAAAAGAAGGCTTCGGGAGCATGCCCAGGAGCTTCCAGAACAGCTTGCCGTAGTTCCAGTAATGGGCCCTCTCGAGCTGGCCGTTCGGCTCCCCCGTCTTTTCATCTTTCACAAAGATGAGACCCTTCTCCTCGTCCGGGGTTTCCTTCGTCACACCCAGCCGCTTCAATCCCTCGCTGTTGATGATGGCCGGGTGCGGCGACCAGACGGAGACGATCCCCTGGATGAGAACAGGGTTGTTCGGTGCGACCTCATCCAGGTCCCACCGCGTCGGCCACCTCTTCTCCTCGAACCATGCGGGCAGATTCATGTAATCGGGGGGGTCGCCGACCGCGCTGCACAGGACCCATTCGCCCGGCTTCCTGGTCTTCACCGCCTCTCCGATCCGCCTCTTGATCTCGGCGATCGATCTCACCCCCTCCACATCGACCGTGACATCCTTTCGCAGCAGGTTTCCGAGCATATGGGGATGGCTGTCGATGAGGCCCGGCAGCACCGTTTTCCCCTTGAGGTCGATCTTCTTCGTATTCCGGCCGGCACAGGCCTCCATGGCGCTGTTGCTCCCGACCGCCATGAACCTGCCGTCCTTGACGGCCACCGCCTCGGCAATGGAAAAAGACTTGTCCACAGTTACGATCTTGCCGTTGTAGAGAACCATGTCGGCATAGAGATCCGGCGGCGGAAGCGAATACGCCGGCCGGGCCATGGAAATGCCGAAACCGCACAGAAGGATCAGAGCGACCGACAGTCTCGTCCTCATCACTGATTACCTCCCCCCCTTTTTGTCTGTTTCGAAGACCAGCGCCGAACCCTTGTCGTGGTCGAGCCTACCGAACAAGCAGGTTCGATCCACTCTCTTCCACACGGCCGGCGCCTTGGAGTGCGCACGTTCGAGCGCTCTCCGGCGATCCTCAGTGCCCTTTCTCTCCCAGCGCGGGCGGTGTGTACTTTCCATCCAGAAAGGCGGCGATCAGATCGGCGGTCCTTTTCGCATAACCCTCGATGCTCTTTCGCCCCATTCCCGCATCGAACTTGGCGGGCTCGCCGAAATAGCCGGTAGGCGTGGCCTTCCTTCCGTCACTCCAGCCTCTTCTCCAGACGTTCAGTTCGGGAACCCCACCCCCGTCGGGCTTCAGGCCTTTTGCCATCTCCTGGTTCACCTGGTCCGGGAAGTAAGCCACCATCATGCCGGTTTCACCGCCGCCGGCATGGATCTCGAGGTATTTGGGAGGGCCGCCTTCACCCCTCGGCGGAGTGAAGCCGTCTATGATGTAGTGGAATTCTTTCCCCGAGAGGCCATATCGGTCCGCATACATCCTGTCCACCACGAAGAAGGCCCTGATCCCGCTGTCGACGCGGGCCTTCTCTATCGCACTCACGATCGTCCGGTTGTGATCGGCGTCCCCGTGGTGATTGATCACGAAGAGCTTGTCGAACCCCCACCTCCTGTAGTTCGCAAACGTGTCGTAGAGGACGGCCTCCATGGTCTCCTTTCTGACCGTGAAGGACCCCGGGAATGAACCCGTGGCATTATTGATCCCCCAGAAGAACGGCGGGGAGATGATGGCCTTGATCCCCTTCGACTCGAGCTCCCGCCGGATCAGCTTGCATTTGACATAAGCCAGATAGGTGTCCACGCCGATGCCCATGTGGGGCCCGTGCTCCTCGATTACCGCGGTGGGCTGGATGATGACGGCCCCGTCCTTCGCGGCCTGCTCGATCTGGGGCCACGTCATGTCCACGATCGTTTCGTCGAAGATGGAATAGCCCTTCGTGGTCAATTCAGGGCCCGCACTTGCCCCGAAGGCCGGCAAAGCGGCCAGCGCGAAACACACCAGCAACAACCCCGTCAACCCGTTTTTCCCCCTCATGTGTCTTTTCCTCCTTGTTCGAAACGTTTACATCCATGCCGTACATCCCCTCCATCACCCTTTTAGGCGGTCGGTGAGAACACCCGGGCCGAAGCGCTCCCGGGCACTGGAGCGAAACAAGGGCTTTAAGACCCTCCTCACCTCACCCATGGCTTTCTCGAATGATCAGAGAAGCGGACGTCTCTCTCTTTGAGGCTGTACTCTGTCTCGTGAAAACAACTTGCCTTGGAAGACTTCTGTCAGCAAAAGGTTGCTCGATTCGTTCAGAAGAATCGACTGGACGCGCCGCCACCTCGGGGCGGGCGAGTTTGAGTTGTGAAGAGGGTTTGCGAGAAAACGAGATCCCCGAGACGGGCGAAAGGACTTCCCCTCACGGAATCACGGATCACTTCGGTCCATGCGGTAACAGGCCGATTGTGGAAGAGACGGATCGGTTTTGTCAAGGTATTTTTGAAACGATATTCAAATTTACAATGCACCGGATTTATAACGAAAAAGCTTGACATATAGATACCATTTCTAGAATATTGAGCAACGTTCAACTTCTTGTTCAAATTCTGTTTAGCTCCACAAAACCAGGGAGTTGATGGGTTTGGATCCCCAACCTTTGCGACCCCCGTTTTTCAATTTTACACCTGGTCCCTGACTGCCCTCTATGCCAAAGAAGAAAGTCAAGAGACAGCTGATCATCGACGGGGCCATCCAAGTCTTCAGCAGAAAAGGCTTTCAGGATTCGACCATCTACGAGATCGCCCAAAAGGCGAACGTCGCCGAAGGGACCATCTATCAGTACTTCAGGAACAAGGAAGACCTGTTCTTCTCCATACCGATCGACAAGACCAAGCAGTTCTATGGCGAACTCGAGCTGCATCTGCAGGGGATCGACGGGGCGATCAACAAGATCCGGAAGTTCGTCTGGTATTATCTCTATCACCTGAAAGAGAATCCGGACTACGCGAGGGCCCTGCTGCTCGAGATGCGCGTGAACAGGAATTTCGCCCAGGGAAAGGCGTTCAAGTCTTTCAGACCCCTGACCAGGAAGCTGCTGAGGATCATCGAAGAGGGACAGGAGGAGGGTGTCCTCCGCAGGGACGTCAACATGTATTTGATCCGGCATCTGATCCTCGGGATGTTGGAGCATGTGGTGACCCGGTGGCTGCTCCGGGGTGAGAACTATGATCTGCTGCCCCAGCACAGAGAGGTGAGCGATTTGATTCTCCAGGGAATACGCAACCATGATGCGCTCGGCCATGATGCGGCATGAGGTTGGCCGGGTGGGGCATGGCGGAAGGGCCTGGATGATCGAACGGCAGTGCATAAATCATTTCATCATGAGGTGGCCTATGAATCGTACATGCTTGCTTGCGCTGGTGATCCTTTCTTTCGTGTTCACACAACCTGTTTCCGACAGGGCGGCGTTCGCGGACTCGCTCAAGATCGGCGCCGTGGTCTCCCTGACCGGACCGGACTCCAATCTCGGCAATCAGGCAAAGGCGGGGTATGAGATGGCTGTCGAAGAGTTCAACAAGCAGGGGGGGGTCTTCGTGAAGGAACTGGGCAAGAAGGTCCCCCTGGAGGTCAAGGTCCTGGACATGGAGTCTTCCGGCGAAAAGGCGGTCGCACGGCTGGAAACGCTCTTCTCGTCGGAAAAGGTGCATGCCTACGTGGGGACCACATTCATTTCGGCCGGCTGCGGGGTGGCGGAAAAGAACAAGGTGCCCACCGTCGTGATCGCATCCGCGGTGCAGTCCATACACGAGAGGGGGTTGAAGAACTGGTTTGCCGCAGCCGGAAAGAACCCGGATGTCGTGAGCTCCATGCTGGCCATCCTGAACACCCTCCCAAAGGAGAAAAGGCCGAAGAGCATTGCGGTCTTTGAAGAACAGACGGATTTCGGGCTGGAGATATCGGACCTTTTTCAGAAGGAAGCGGTCAAGAGCGGCTACCGGATCGCGGTCGTGCAGAAATACAGCATGCTCAACCGGGACATGAGCCCTCTGATCCAGGCGGCCAAGGCGGCGAATGCAGATGTGCTCTTCGCAGCGCCCATCATGCCGGACGGCATGACCATGATCCGTCAGATGAAGCAGCTCGACTACTCTCCCAGGGGAATCATCTTCATTCGAGGCGCAGACGATCTGTCCTGGGCCAAGGCGCTTCGGGCCGACGCCGACTATGTCCTGCTGAGCGGCGGGTGGCACCATGCCGCGTCCTATCCGGGCGTGAAGGAGCTGAACGCCGGCTACAGCGCCAAGTTCGGCCGACCGGCGGACATGCAGACCGGACCGGCATACGCCTCGGTCCAGATTATTGCCGACGCCGTCCAGCGCGCGGGGTCCCTGGAAAGAGGCAGGATCCGGGATGCCATCGCCGCCACGGACATGATGACCGTGGCCGGTCCCATCAAGTATCGCCCGAACGGGACCCTGCTCGATCCATGCGACGCGAGCATCCAGTGGCAGAACGGCAAACAGGAACTCGTCTGGCCCGAAAAGTTCAAGACGAAGGAGTTCATCTATCCTATGCCGGGCTGGGACAAGAGGTAGTCGGCTCCTCTGATGCTTGAACTGAAGAGCATTTATAAATCCTTTGGAGGACTGGCCGCGATCTCCAACGTGAGCCTGAGGATCGAGCCAGGGGAGATCCTCGGGCTCATCGGCCCGAATGGCTCGGGCAAGAGCACGCTCTTCAACCTGATCTCCGGCGTCATGCGGCCCGATTCCGGCGACATCCTGTTCCAGAGCCTGGATATCACCGGCGCCGGGCCTCACGAGATCTGCCGGGCCGGGATCGGCAGGACCTTCCAGCTGGTCAAGCCGTTTGCCAGGATGACGGCCTTGAGAAACGTGATGGTCGGGCGTTCCTACGGGAGCGATCCGGCCGCGAACATGGAACAGGCCGAGAGGGAGGCCGAGGAGATCCTGGAGCGGGTGGGGCTGTCTCGAAAGAAACGGACCGTCTCAGCGGGGCTCGTCCTGATGGACCGCAAACGGCTGGAACTGGCCAGGGCCCTGGCCACCCGACCGAAGCTGCTGCTGCTCGATGAGATCATGGCCGGCCTGAACCCTACCGAAATCGAATCCGCCATTCGACTCCTTTCCGATGTGCGGGCCTCGGGCATTACGCTGATCGTCATCGAGCACGTGATGAGGGTGATCCTGGGCATTTCGGACCGGGTGGTCGTGCTGAGCACCGGCAGGATCATCGCGGAAGGCCCTCCAAAGGAAGTCGTTCGCAACAAGGGCGTCATCGAAGCGTATCTGGGGACCAAAGGGGATGCTTAGCGTCAGCCACATCGATGTCTTCTACGGCGACCTTCAGGCCCTGTGGGATGTTTCGTTCTCTGTTGAAAAGGGGCGTATCGCAACCCTTATCGGCGCGAACGGCGCGGGGAAGAGTACGGTGCTGAAGACCTTGGCGGGGCTTCTGAGGCCTGCCCGGGGTGAATTGCGGTTTCAGGGCATGGATGTGGCCGCGAAGCCGCCGCACAGGATGGTTCAGCTGGGAGTCTCCATGGTGCCGGAGGGGCGCAGGGTGTTTCCGGAGATGAGTGTGATCGAAAACCTGGAGATGGGGGCCTTCGTCGGCAGGGCGAGAAGGGACAGGGAGGAGACCCTGGCCTGGATCCACACGGTCTTCCCCGCATTGAAGCCCAGGTCTCGTCAGCTCGCAGGGACGCTGAGCGGAGGAGAGCAGCAGATGCTTGCGATCGGAAGGGCCCTGATGTCCGTTCCGACTCTGCTGCTCCTGGACGAGATGTCGCTCGGCCTTGCCCCTTTGATCGTGGACGTCTTGTCGGAAACGGTCAGGCAGATCAACCGGTCCAGGTCCATCACGGTGCTCGTGGTCGAGCAGAACGTTCGAATCGCATTGGAAATGGCCGATCAGGCCTACGTCCTCGAGAACGGAAGGATCGTGTCGCAGGGGGCCTCAACGGATCTCCTCTCCAGCGCGGCCATCAGAGAGGCTTATCTCGGATTCTAGGATGGGGCAGGTTTTTCTATACGGAATCATCGTCGGCGCCGTCTACGGCCTGGTGGCCGTGGGGCTCGCATTGGTCCTCGGCGTCATGCGGTACCTGAATGTGGCCCACGGGTCCTTGATCATGATCGGGGGGTACGTCTCCTTCTGGCTGTTTACGCTTTTGGACATCGATCCTTTCCTCTCGATTCCTGCGGTCATGCTGGTGATGTTCCTCTTCGGCCTCGTCGTTTACAAGGGCGTCATTTCACCCCTGTCCAGGCTGCCCGAGGGTTGGAAGATCAACAACAGCATGCTGGTGACGTTCGGGCTCGTCTGGGTCCTCGACAACGCGATCACCCTCCTCTGGACCCCCGATGTGAGGGGCGTCACGACCGCTTACTCGGGCGATATCGTCGCGTTCGCGGGTGTGCGAATCCCCTACATCAGCCTGGCTGCGCTGATCACCGCATTTGCCGCGATCTTCGGCCTGCATTTCTTTCTGAACAGGACCTATTTCGGCAAGTCCGTGCGGGCGACCGCCCAGGACTGGGAGGCCGCATCCCTGATGGGAGTCGACATACAAAGAACACATCTGCTGTCGTTCGGCGTCGGGGTGGCGCTCGCGAGCATCGCAGGGGTGATCATCGTGGTGAACTATTCCATCACCCCGAGCGGAGGGCTGGAATGGCTTCTCAAGGGGTTTGTGGTCGTGGCCCTTGCCGGGTTCGGGAACATACGGGGGGTTTTTGCCGCGGGGTTGTTGTTGGGAGTGGTGGAGGGAGTGAGTGTCTATTTCGTGGGGGCGACGTACAGAGAGGTGATCGGCCTGATCATGTTCGTAGCAGTCCTGATGGTCAGGCCCCGGGGTCTTTTCACCCGCCTTCACTAGCATGGAACCGTGAGAGACACGGGGGCTTGGCGATCAGAAAGGATGTCTGATATCCGCATGTCCGGTTTCACAAGGATGGGCTTTATCCCTGGGGTTGTCCTGCTCGTGCTGGGTCTGGGTCCGGTGGTTTTCGACCTCGGCACCGATACGCTCAACCTGCTCATCATGCTCTTCATCTACCTCATCCTGGCCCAGAGCTGGAACCTGATCGGAGGATATGCCGGGCAGATCAACCTCGGTCTGGCGGCGTTTTTCGGGTGCGGCGTCATGACGACCCATCTCCTGTGGGCTGCCGGGGCGCCATTCTGGGTTGCCTTCCCGGCCGGCGGGGCCGCAGCCGGGTGCCTCTCGGTCGTGATCGGCATCCCCACCCTCCGCCTCAGAGGGGCCTACTTTGCAATGGGGACCCTGGCGCTTTCCGAGGCGCTGAGGATCACCGTGGGCAATGTCTTTGCCCGCACCACCTATATGCCCGTGAGCCCCGAACACTACCGGTTGCTCCCCCGTTACTACCTTGCGCTGGGGGTGACGACACTGGTCCTTTTTGTGGTCTGGAGACTTACCAGGAGCCGGGCGGGCCTCGGCATGGAGGCGGTCAGAGAGGACGAAGAGTGCGCCGGGGTCACGGGTGTGAACGTGGTCGGCCACAAGCTCGCGGCCTTCATCATCAGCAGCGTTATGGCGGGCATGGCCGGAGGGGTGTTTGCGTATTACCAGTACTCCATCCTGCCCCTCTCGAGCTTTCTGCCCCTCTGGACCTTCGAGCCTCTCATGGCAACCTGCATCGGCGGGCCGGGGACCTTCTGGGGCCCGGTGATCGGGTCCGTGTTTCTGGTCATCCTGCGCGAGGTCTTCGCCCTTCATCTGGGCGAGGCGCACCTGATCATCTTCGGTTCCGTGTTTATCCTGGTCGTGCTCTTTCTCCCGGGAGGGTTGATCGGCATCGGCTCAGCGATCCGGAAGGCGTGGCCTTCCATGAATAGGGTCTCTCGCCCGCTTCCGCCTTCATGACGCGCACGCCGCACTTCGCCGCGACGGCGGTCGCTGGAGGCCACAGGGCCTTACGAAGACAAGAAGGAGTTCGAGAATAAAGTTGCGCTAGAGTGGTACGAACATCACGCGCTCTTCCGGGGGTTAAAAAAATGGACACAAGAGACTACTGGAACCCTGTTCTCGAGACGCTTCCTCTGGAGAAGCTTTTCGATCTGCAGCTCAGGAAATTCAAGAGGATTCTTCACTGGAGCTACGAGCACTCCCCCTTTTACAGGCGGCTCTACAGAGAAGCTGGCTTCGAGCCCGGGGACGTGAAGACCTTTGACGACATCCGGCTCGTCCCCAAGGCCGAGAAGGCCATGCTCAGGGACACGCAGCAACGCGAACCGTTTCCTTATGGGGACATGCTGGCCACTCCCGTCGAGGATGTCACCGTCTTTCGCCAGACCAGCGGCACGACCGGGACCCCCGTCTACCACGGGTTCTCCTGGCGGGACTGGGAGGTCTACACGGAATGCTGGGCCTACATCCTCTATGCCAACGGCTACCGGTCGACCGACCGGGTGTTCATCCCCTTCGGCTACAATATCTTTGTCGCCTACTGGGGCGGGCACTATGCGGCGGAGAAGATCGGGTGCGAGGTCGTCCCCGGCGGCGTCCTCGATACGGCTGCCAGGGTGCTCAAGATGCAGGAGCTGAAGTGTACGGCCATGATGGCCACCCCCACCTATGTCCTGGGAATGGCGGAAACCGCCAGGAAGATGGGGATGGATGCGGCAAGAGATCTGCAGGTGCGCAAGATCACATGCGCCGGGGAGCCCGGCGCCAGCGTTCCCGCCACGAAAAAGCGGATGGAAGAGGCCTGGGGGGCCAAGGTGTATGACCACATCGGGGCGACGGAGTCGGGCGCATGGAGTTACGAATGCCAGGCTCAGCCCGGCGGATTGCATGTGAACGATGCCTTCTTCATCATCGAGATCGAGGATCTCCAGACGGGCAAGCCCATCACGACACCGGGAAAAGCGGGAAAGATGATCATCACCGCACTGGATCAACAGGCCAAACCGTGCATACGATTCGACTCCAAGGACGTCATCCGCTGGTCGGACAAGACCTGTGAATGCGGGAGGACCTTCCGGCTGATCGAGGGCGGCGTGATCGGGCGGGCGGACGACATCACCAAGGTGAAGGGGGTCCTGCTCGCGCCCACGGCCATCGAGGAAGTGGTCCGAAGCGTCCGGGAACTGGGAGACGAGTATGAGGTGGTGGTGACCAAGAAAGGGGAGACCGACGACATCCTCCTGAAGGTGGAGGTGCGGCCCGGTTGGGAGGGGGAGCAGGACGCGATCCTGAACCGGCTCAAGGACCAGCTCCGGCTGAAGACCAACCTGGGCTACCGACTCGAGGTGCATCCTTTCGGGTCCCTGCCGAAATACGAGCTGAAGGCGAAGCGCTTCAAGGACCTGCGGAAACAGGGGGGATAGATGGAGAGCTGGGATATCGATGCAATGGACGAGCGGATCCGGAAGATGCGGGTCCTTGCCGAGGAACTCAAGGAGCTGGGGAAAGGGATCCGGACGGTCGAGAGGAACACGGAGCGCATCCTGGCCAGCCTCAACGTGCTGGAGCTGAACATCAGCGCCGTCAAACCCTTCTCCAACTAGCGCTCATCCGGAAATGACCCCTTCCGGATTCGCACGATCAGCGATCCGCCACCAGCGGTCAGTCCCAGGGGCGTGAATTACAGAGACCAGGCGGACCGCTGAACGCTGACGGCTGAAAGCTCCATCCGGAAACTTCTCTTTCCGTAACAGCACTGATCAGGAAGAACATGTGGATCCTGTAATCCTGTCTGAACGGGTGTCTCTTGCTCTTTCCTGAACGCCGAACCCTGAACGCTACGACCCGGATTTCAGTCCAGATCGACCCGTTCCTTGCAGCCGCGGCACCGCTGCGCCCCCCTGGGGAGCGGCGTCCCGCAATGGGGGCACCGGTATCGCTTCTCCTCCGCCTCCACCCACCTCTTTGTTCCGACCTCTCGACGAAGCGGCACGGACCGCAGAATGACCTTCCTGCCCACGGGGACCGGGAAGTTCTGGATGTGTTCACACGGAAAGCCCGCGCACTGGTGACACCCGTCATAGCCTCTTTCCCGGGTGCAGGACTTGATCGCGCACTGTTCGCAGTAGGCAAACACCTCGCCGGACAGACATCCCCGGCAGCGGATCCCCTCGGGTGGAATCCCGTACACGGGAGCCAGCCTTTCCTTGAGCTTCCGGTTGTTGTCCCGGTGGGCCATCATGATCGCACAGACCCCGCAGTACAGACCGCAGGGAGCCAGCCACTCCTTTTGGATCTCCATGTCACGCCTCCTCGATGAGCGCTCCAAGCCTTCCGGACTCCACCAGGCTCCGGACGGACTCCACGAAGCTCTCCGGCGCGGCATAGTCCGGATGGCTCCGAAACAGCGCCGCCACTCGCCTGAGCTCGCCGAGTTCCTGCAGCCGGCCTGCCGCCGATTCGCTCCCCCGGGCATGACAGCGGTGCGCGGCCAACCGGAGATCTTTTGGATCGAGCATCCCGATCTTGGCTTCATAAGGGATGAGCCTGGCGCAGGCACAGGGATTTGCCGGGTCGATGAGGCTGCATTTCCTGGTCATGAAATCCTGGATCTCTCTGCGTCCGCGGGAAAGACGCTGGCGAAAGGTCGCCCCGGTGATATTCAGGATCCGGCCGCCTTCCGTGCTCGTGACCTCGAAGACGATGCCCAGGATAAAGGCCAGCCGGATCTCGCGGCTCAGGCAGAGCAGCATCCCCTGGAGGCAGGCCAGCCTTACCTCTTCCACGATGAGCCCGCTTTCGCAGACCTCAGGAACCGCGCTCGACGATGCGAGTGCCGCCTCGATCGCCTCCTCAGCCCTTTCAAAAGAGAACCCCCGCTTTTCCGCCCGTCGTTTCCGGGTGGTGAGAAGATGGTTGGCGGCGATCCGAAATACCCAGGTGGTGAACCGGCTTTCCCCCTTGAAGTCGCCCAGGTGGGTAATGACCCTGATCAGGATCTCCTGGGTTGCGTCCTCGGCATCGGCAGGAAGGAACAGGGCCCTGAGGGCGAGGCCGTAGACCCTGTCCTGAATCCTCCTCACCAGTTCTTCCAGGGCGTCCTTGCGGCCTTCCCTGGCCTGATCCACAAGCCTTTCAAGACTTGGCCCGTTGTGGTCTTCTTTCCACATGGGAGGTCCCTTTTTGCCCATTAGACACCTTTTGCGGCTCCGGTGTGACAAAAAAATGTAGGAAACTTGCGCGGCTTTCTCTTCGGTAGGAGCAAGCTTCCGCTTGCGATTCCTTCGACTCCGGAAAGATCTAAAGCGGGAGCTTGCTCCTGCGGGGACGGACTCCCAGCCCGTCGCTCATGGAATTCGGGCACCATCTCCCACCCCCTTCAACCTGACCGGCGAGTCCGGTAAAAGGGTCAATGGAGAATCCCGGATGTTCAGATGAACAACGCTTGGGTGCGAGATCGGTCTCAGATTTCCGTGGAAACCTCATAATAGGGGATTTGGTCATTCACGTTCAGGGGGATCTCCGCCTCTTCGTCGAAGCGCTGATCGCATTTGGCGCAGTTCCAGGTCCTCCAACCTTTCCCGATCACGAGGTCGAGGCATTTGGAGTATGACGGGCAGAATACGTTTCGCCTACCCCTTCTCCGGCAAGGATGTATCATCTTCTCTTTCATCTCCCGTCCTCCTCCGCCCCGTACATGCAGGGCCACGCTCAGACGCCTGCCGTAAGAAACCGGCTCTTCAGTCTGTTGGGAGGCAAAGCTCTCCTCCTCTCCTTCTGACGCTGGTAAGCGGGCGCATCGAGGACATCCATGTCCCCCGCGGCCGGTCCTCTCACCAGCCAGGGGTCCTGGATCTCGAGGGGGGTGATATCCCGGACCCGTTCGGTCTTCGTGCGGCTCTCCTTGTCGATTCCCGTGGCAATGACCGTGATCTGGACGTCCTCCCCCATGTTCTCGTCAAACACGACACCCCAGAAGATCTCCGCATCCTTGTCCACTTCCCCCTTGATGTAGCTGCACGCCTCCTCGATCTCTGCCATGGTCATGCTCGGGGGTCCGCAGATGTTCATGAGAAGACCTTTGGCGCCGCTGATGGAGATGTCCTCCAGGAGGGGGCTGTTGACGGCCTGCCTGGCAGCCTCCGCAGCCCTGTTCTCCCCGCCTGCCCTGCCTGTGCCCATCATCGCGGTGCCCATCTGTTCCATGACCCTTTTCACGTCCGCGAAATCCAGATTGATGAACCCGCTGCTCACGATGAGATCCGAGATCCCTTTCACCGCGTTCATAAGGACCTCATCCGCCCTGGTGATCAGTTCCTTGAACGTGCTGCTCTTTTTCCCGATGGACTTCAGACGGTCATTGGGGATCAGGATGAGGGTGTCCGCTTCCCTTTTCAATCGCTCAATCCCGGCAAGGGCTCGGCTCATCCTCCTTTCACCCTCAAACGCGAAAGGCTTGGTCACAACGGCTATGGTCAACGCCCCGCTCTCCTTGCACTCCCGGGCGATCACGGGTGCCGCTCCCGTCCCCGTGCCTCCCCCCATGCCTGCAGCCAGGAACACCATGTCCGATCCGGTGACGAACGCCCTGACCTGGCGGAGGGTCTCTTCTGCTGCGGTCTTCCCGATCTCGGGGTCCGCGCCTGCACCCAATCCCCTGGTAATGGAGTTGCCCAGCTGGATCTTCGAACCGCAGATCGACCGTTCGAGGTCCTGGATATCCGTGTTTGCGATCACGAATTCCACGCCTCGGAGATTTGCGGTGATCATGTTGTTGATGGCATTGCCTCCGGCTCCCCCGACCCCGATCACCTTGATCTTCGCACCCTGCATCGACTCCGGTTCCATGCCCCGCTCTCCTTTTCCATCCCTCTCTTCTGTGGATTGATGTCTCCCCCGCGGCCCATGGTAAAGGCAAGAGGCGTGCCGTGTGGGGTCGGCTTTCAGTAAGGGTATGATAACGCTTGCAATGGTTGGTCAGGCCCTTGCAGAGTCCCTCTTGACCGGGGCTTTTTTGTATGGATCACGGTGCAAGAAGGGCCTTCGGGATGTATGGAATTCGAAACAGGTTGGAACACCAGGTTGGAATAATGGAATCATGGAATGACGGGGAAATGGTTTTGGAAAGACGGAAAGATGGAACGGTGGGTTCAAAGCCTGAAGGACATGCCTGCCAAGAACGTCTCCTGTTTCGGGTTGTCCTTCTTCCCATGATACCATTATTCCATGATTCCTGCATTGCCCTTGTCTTTCCTGTGGAGACTCTTGAAATCTTCCGGCTTGACGTCGTGCTTCCTGAGGAGGTTGTAAAAGTCCGCGCGGTACCTTCCGGCCATCTCCGCGGCCTTGCTCACATTGCCCTTGGTCAGCTCGAGAAGGCGGACAAGATAGCCTCTCTTGAAATCCTCCAACGCCTCGGTGAGAGGTCTGAGCGGCTCTGCAGGCGTATCCTTGTGAGGGAGAACGGTCTCTTCATCGATGATATCGTGTCGTGTGATGACCGCAGCATGCTCGATCGTATTCTCCAGCTCCCGCACATTCCCGGGCCAGTCGTAGAGCATGAGCTTCTGAATGGCCATGGCCGAGATGCCCTTGATCTCTTTTTTCATCCTCTTGGTGATCTCTCGGACGAAGTGTTCCGCAAGAAGGGGGATATCCTCCTTTCTCTCCCGCAAGGGCGGCAGTTTCAGGGGCACCACATGAATCCTGTAGAAAAGATCCTCGCGGAAACCGCCTTTCTTCACCTCGGCCTCCAGGTCCTTGTTGGTCGCGACAATCACCCTTACATCCACTTCCAAAGGCCTGCCGCTTCCCAGGGGGTAGAACCTCCTGTCCTGGAGGACCCTCAGCAGTTTTGCCTGGATGGAAAGAGGCATATCCCCGATTTCGTCCAGGAAGATGGTTCCTTCGTGGGCCTGTGCAAAGAGCCCTCTGTACGTCCTCATCGCATTTGTAAAAGCCCCCCTTTCATAGCCGAACAGCTCGCTCTCCAGGAGGGTCTCGGGGATGGCGGCACAGTTGATGGCGACAAACGGCTTGTTTCTTCTTTCACTGGCATAATGGATGGCCTTGGCGATGATCTCCTTGCCCGTGCCGCTCTCCCCGTAGATGTAGACCGTGGAGCATGTTCCGGCGATTCGCGAGACCCGCTCCAGGACCCTGCGCATCTTGTCGCTTCTTGAGACGATGTTCTTGAAACCGTATCTTTCCTTCAGGGCCCCTTCGAGCCGCTTGACCGCAGAGACAAGCTTGTGGTTTTCAACGGCCCGCTTGATTTGAAAAAGCAGCTCCTGCGGGTCGAAGGGTTTGTTGAGGTAGTTGAAAGCCCCTCTCTTCATGGCCTCTACCGCACTCTCGATACTCCCGTGAGCGGTGAGAATGATCACGGGCATACAAGGGTTGATCGAGTGCATCTCCTCCATGAGGGAGATGCCATCGGTCTGCACGAGCTTCAGGTCGACGATGGACAGATCGAAAGTCCCTTTCCTGGCCTCCGTGATGGCTTCGTCTTCGTCATAGGCCGTGACCACCTCATATCCTGCCAGTTCGAGTCTCAAGCGGATCAGTTTCAGGAGATTGCTGTCGTCGTCCACCACCAGGATCTTCTCCGGGTCCATGCCGGTCATTTGGAGAGCTCCTTCTTCTTAGCATCGATTTCGATGTCGATCTGGTTCGACTTGTCAATGGTCCTATTCAATTCCCCGATTTCTCTGATCAGCCTCTCATTCTCCTGTTTGGCTTCCCTGGCGGCTCGATTCAACTCTTCGATTTCCCCTCTCGATCTCTCGTTCTCCTGAAGTACGTCGATCCATATCGCCGCCCGGCCTGCGAAAGGGCTCTGTGGAAATTCATGCAGGACCCTCTTGAAAGCATCGATGGATTTTCTGTAGTCCTTTCCGGCATGGCCGAGATGGGCGTAAGCAAGGGCCGCATTGAAAAGGGCTTCATCCGCAGGAGGCTGGAGATCGGTCAGGGACAATGCCTTCCGACTCTTCTTCAGAAACCCCTGGTAATCCCTCCGGACCAGAGACTCCTCCGCGGAAGAGAGGTGTTCACGGGCTTCCCTTCTCTTTTCCATGTCACTCAGTGCCGCACACCCGGTCGCGGACAGTCCTACACCGGCAACAAGAAGAAAAAGACACTCCCTTGTCCTGTTTCGCTTTCCACCCAAACCCTGCCTCCATGAGCATTGACGATGCGCTTGACAATAGCCAGACCGAGACCTGTTCCCTTGATTTTCCGGTAACTCGTGATCGTCGTTTGTTTGAACTTGTCAAAAATCGCGTTGGCGTCCTGCCTGGGTATGCCCGGTCCCGAGTCCGCCACGGAAACCGTCACTCCTTCCTTCACGAATCGCGCAGATATCGCGATGCGTCCTCCCGCCGGTGTGAATTTCAGCGCGTTCCCGGTCAGGTTCCTGATCGCCTGGAGGATCCTCTCTCGGTCCATCCTGAGTGGAGGCAGGTCGTGAGGCATTTCGACTTCGATACTCATGTTCTTGGCCATGGCCAGAGGCCTCATGCCGGAAACGGCGATGTCTATGAGAGGCCGGATATCCGAGATCTCTAGGTTGAGGGACATCATTCCCGCCTCCATTTTGGACAGATCCAGCAGTGAATTGACCAGATCGATCATCCGGTTGCTCTCCTCGGCCATGATTGCGAGAACCGCCTTTCCCCTTTCTTTGATCTCCTCGCCGATTCCTTCAATCAGGAGACTGGTTCCTTCCTTGATGGAGGTCAGCGGTGTTCGCAACTCATGCGCCATCAGGGAGAAAAAGTCGGATTTCATCCTGTCCGTCTCTTTCAGTTTATCGCACATGAGGTTGAAATCCCGCGCCAGGTCCCTGATCTCGGGCGGAGAGGGGATGTCCAGGTTTCCCTCGAACACCCCCGAGGCGATCTGCCTCGTTTTTTCCCTCATGGAGGAAAGAGGCCTGGTGATGCTCCTGGTGATCAGGATGGAGATCACCATCCCTGAAAAGAGAAATCCCGCCCCCGTCGCCATGGCAAGCCAATTCGCCCTGGCCGCGGAATCGCCGAGACGGACCATGCCGGCATAGGTGTCCTCCTGAATGAGGGATCTCAGGTCTCTGAGCTCCCACAGGATCTCGTCCACCTGTTCCTTTCTCTTTTGTCTGAACCATTCTTCATCCTTGTCGGGAGACCCGCCTGCGGCTTTCACTTCTTCATGGAAAAGGGAGCGGTAGCGCTCGTAAAAGGTCTTCACCCTGATGATCGCTTCCGTCTTGTTGGCAGTGTCCGCTGCCGAGAGGGCCTCATCGATGTACTCCATGAGATCGCTTTCGGCGATGAGGAACTGGTTGAGGAGTTCCCTGTCCTTGGTGATGAAGTACTTCCTCTCATAGCGGACTTGGGCGAGAAGGGAGTCGTCGATCTTCTTCTCGTAATCCCTCATGCGATGGTCGGCCTCGAGAATCTGGCCGGTCACCCTATGAAAGAGGGTGAGCTGGGAAATGGCGTATGCGCTCACTGCGACCATGGGGATGAATATGGCCAGGTAACCAATGACCATTCGAACGAAGATGGTCGGCCTTATCCGGTGCACGTCTTTCTGAGACTCCTTCCCTTGACTTCGCTCCGGGGCCCATCCCTGTTTCCTCAAACCTGTGCATCCCGGCGGATCAGGAAGAGCGCATCGAGAGAGGCATGGACCGGTGTTCCGCCTGACCCTGCCTCACTGCCAGGAGCATGCCAGGACGGTACTCTGCCCCAACCGGTCGTTATTCGAAGCGTTTCCAATGCGGGCGTAAAAGGATAACGGGGAAGTGCATGGAAATGCCTGCACAGGTCGAGGAAGAGTGGGAAGCGTTCCCCGGGTAAACGGAAGGTATTGGGGGGGTTGCGCGTGTAGTCATTTCCATACACCCGGTTCGACGGGCTGTAGTGAAAAGAGTACTCTTGATAGAAACGCGTGAACGTGAAGCGTGTGCATGCGCGGGGGCTTTCTCCTCTTTTCGTTCACGAAGCACGTTTACGATTCACGATTTTCAGAACAGGTGCCGCTGTGATAGAAGAGGATGACTTCCAGGAAAGGCAAGAGCAGGGGTTTTCATGAGACCGTCCCACAGGGTGTTGCTGACCGCAATCGTTCTCGTTCTTTCGGCCTGGATTTACGAAGGCCGCGCTTCCGGAGAGTTCGTCCCGGCCCCGGAGAACCCCGACAGCCCCTACGGATATGACCCGCGGATCGATCTGCCGAAAGACCCCCGGATGGCAAACCGCCCCTTCCTGGGCCTGGGGATTCGCTTCACCAAAATGTACGGCGCCCTGGTCAACAACATCAATCCTGGGCCGATGGAAGGAAACATGGAGCGCAGTCCCTACTGCGATCGCGGGGATATCGTCGAATCCATCGACGGCGAGCCGATGACCCGGGATACCCTGAAGAAGGTCGTCTCGTCCAAGAAGCCCGGGGATACGGTGACCATCCGGTTTATCCGCACGAACCCTGAGGTCGGGTCCATGCTCCCGGCTCCGGGCAAGGAACGCAACCCCTCAGAGGCCGTCATCACCCTGGGACGCATGTCGGAATGGACAGGGCCTTCGGCCGACCTGTTGAAGGAGAGCGAACTGCCCGATCTCGACAGGATGGTTTTGAATGTCGAAGGGATCACGGAGGCGGAAGAGTTTCTCACCGAGAACCTTCGAAGAAACGGCATCCTGGAACCGGTGGATAGACTCAGGCAAACCTTCTGGCAGGGGTTCGGCCGTCCGAGTTACTCGAGGAACATGCTGCCTCAGGTGGCCTACGCACTCAAGCATCCATTCCGTGCCGTCGAACTGCAGGAGACGGTCATGCAGCCGATCAGGGAACTGCCGGGAGATCCGATGGCCCTATACCAGGTGATGGCCCGGAACCTGAATCTGAATGTCCCGGCGACGGGCCCCGGTCTCCACCTGGAGGACCCTGAGAGGGGGTTGGACATCCTGTCGGAAATCGTGGTCAGGGTGGACGATCTGATGGACAAGGCCTTTTCCCGGTTCAATCTCCGGCAGAAGGATCGGCTCAGGAGCTTCACTTACGGGATGCTGGGCCACCTGAGCCGTCATGAATGGATCATGCGCCTTCCCGGTCCGGAACCTTCCATTGCGGTGATGCAGGCCAGCACGCAGGTGGATCTTCATTCCCTGATCCAGGCGGCATGCCTTTTCTCCGGCGCGATCACAAAGGGCGCTCCCCCCCCGAAGAGACCTCCCGCCACCGAGACGTACGAGATCCGAAGCCATGTGAAAGGAGAGATCTTCGCTGCAAGGAAGGTGAACGGCCACTGGATCGTTTATGGCGGCTTTGGAGAAAACTGGTATGACATGGATCATATCGATGTGGTGATCGACCCCGGCGGGGACGATCGCTACATCTACAACAACCCCATGAACCGAGGATTGAAGGTCATCGTCGACATGCAGGGGAACGACCTCCATGCTCCCGTCCAGAGGACGGACGGGAGGCAGGATGGCGGCGGACCTGCCGCAGGGCTGCTCGGAGTATCGCTGATCGTAGACTACGAGGGAAACGACACCTATATCCAGCATACCCTCGGCGGCCTCGGCGCGGGGATCTTCGGTGTCGGTGTGCTGATCGACTATCAGGGCCAGGATCAGTATATCGGCGGGTCGTGGTCGATCGGCGCCGGCCTCTACGGAGCCGGCGCCGTTCTCGACCTGGGCGAGGAAGCGGACGTCTACCGCTCCGTCAGCTGCAGTCAGGGGCTGGGGTCCTCGCGGGGTTTCGGACTGCTGCTGGACAAGGGGGGGAGGGACCTTTACCAGACCGGGGGAATCCAGAGCTCCTACGGGGTCCACGGCGCAAGCCTCTCTCTCAGCCAGGGGGTCGGACTGGGAATCGCGGGGTACGATGTGGGAGGTCTGGGCGTCCTGTGCGACCTGGGCGGGCATGATCGCTACCTGGGCGGCGAGTTCAGCCAGGGATGCGGCTATGGCAAGGGGTGCGGCATCCTCTATGACCGCAGCGGCAACGACCTGTATTACGCCGACCGATACAGCCAGGGCAGCGCGGCCCATCAGGCGTTGGGAGTGCTGGTGGACGAAGGCGGCGAGGACTCCTACTATGCCATGTCGGAGGTCAGCCAGGGGGGAGGTTGGGATGTGTCGATCGGGGTCCTCCTCGACAGAAGAGGAAACGACAGCTATGCATCTTCAGGGCTCTGCCAGGGCGGCGCGTCCATGCAGTCGCTAGGATGGCTGATCGATCTCGGAGGTCACGATCGGTACTCCAGCCAGAACCAGACCTGTCAGGGATGCTCGGGGGAAAACCGTTACCACTATGAAGAGACGGAGAGCCTCAGCTTCTCATGGCTCCTCGACGCAGGGGGTGAGGACGCCTACTCCCAGCCGCGCCGGAACGACTCCACCATGGCGGTCGGGTTCCCCGATGCGGAAGACCCGGAGAAGAGCAGGCTTCACGGGCTTTTCATGGACATAAGCCGGCCGATCACGTTCTGGGACTTCCGATGACGAATGGCCAAGGAATCCCGGTGGAGAGGTACAAGACTCGGAAACCGCCTCCCTTTCGTAGGATGGGTGAAGCGGAGCGAAACCCATCTATTCAAGAGCGCCGGGTTCCAAGCCGACCGGGTTCGCTTCGCAATCTCAACTCACCCTTGACACAGGATACCGGCAGGGCCTAGATTGTTTTTGTTTTGGCCAAAGAGATCTCCTGGTTATCCTCTGGCCGCAAGGTGATTCAGAGGACACCAAAGGCCCAGGTTCTCGGATGGGAACTGGGTTTTTTCATCTCGTATCGAAAAGGAAGAGGAGCCGGACCATGCAGGTTGGTCAGAATATTGCTCGCACGGATGGCGGTCGTCGGTGCAGACTGTTTGTGAAACATGTGGTCTGCCTGGTCGGTTGCCTGTCATTCCTCGCCTCGGCTTCCGGAGCGGTACAGGCGCAAACAGGGTGGCCCCATATGGTCCTTTCAAGGGATGGCACCCCCATCTCCTATGAGGTCCGCGGGGCCGGGGAGCCGACGCTGGTGTTTGTGCACGGCTGGAGCTGCGATGCGCGATACTGGCGCGCCCAGGTGCCGTATTTTTCCGGTCGGCATCGTGTGGTCACAATCGATCTTGCAGGCCACGGTCACTCCGGAACCACCCGAACGCGCTATACCATGGAGTCCCTCGGGGAGGACGTGCGGGCCGTCACGGAAGCACTCGGCAGCGGAACCGTCGTTCTCGTGGGTCATTCCATGGGCGGCTCGGTCATTGCCGAGGCCGCTCGACTGATGCCGAACCGGGTCGTCGGCCTGATCGGGGTGGATACGTTTCAGAACATAGCACACCCGATGACTCCCGAGACGGCCAGGACCATCATCGCCCCCCTGGAAGCGGACTTTCGGACCGGAACCCGACAGTTCGTGGGAGGGATGATCCTGCCCCAGACCGACCCGACGCTTCGCGAATGGATCCTCTCGGACATGTCGGCGGCTCCCCCTGGTGTCGCCCTGAGCGCCATGAACGAGATGATGAACCAGTACATCACAGGCGAAGCAGCCGGGGTGTTTGAAAAGGTCCGCGTTCCCGTCATCTGTGTAAATGCGGATCTTTGGCCCATCGACGATGAGGCAAACCGCCGTCACATGTCTTCCTTCGATGCCGTCGTGCTGAAAGGAGCGGACCATTTTCTGATGATGAACCGTTCGGCGGAATTCAATTCCGCCCTGGAAAGGGCGATCCATAGGATCTCAGGGACGGCAAAGAAGCCCAAGTGATATGAGAAACAGGGACAGGATCGTCACCATCTCCTTGACGGTGCTCTGCCAGAGTTTTCAGGCCCTCTCGATCGGAGGCATAGCGCTCTTCCTTCCGATCATCCGCAAGGACCTGGGGTTGAACTTCGCCCAGGGTGGGAGTCTGGCCGCCGCGACCATTCTCGTCTATGCCTTGATGCAGATTCCGGCGGGCTATCTCTCGGACCGGTACAGTCCGAAACGATTGTTCATTACCGGCATCCTCGGGTCGACCATCCTCACCCTGACCTTTGGCCTGGTGAGCAGCTACTGGCTGGCCCTGGCGAACCAGACCCTTACCGGGTTCTTCCGAGCCCTCCTCTTTGCCCCCGGAATGGCGTTGCTCACAGGATGGTTCCCGCCTGATCGAAGGGCAACCGCCACCGGGTTGTATCTGGTAGGTGGAATGTCGGGCAGCGTCATATTCAACATTGTCGGGCCGCTCATCGTCGCTGTTTCCGACTGGCGCGTCGCCTTCATCAGTGTTGCCTCTCTGGGGATCCTCTGTTCCCTGCTCCTGCTCAGGTTCGGGAAGGAGTCACCCACCCAGCCCGCCCGGAGGAAGGTCAGCATCCTTGAACCGCTTCAACTCTTCCGTTACCGGATCATGTGGCTCTGCGGGGGCATCCAGTTTGTCCGCTTCGCCACGATGCAGTCCATTTCCTTCTGGCTGCCGAGCCTCCTGATCGTCGAAAGGGGGATGCCTGTGCAGTACGCGGGGTATGTCGCAGCGGCCCAGGCCATCCTGACCGCGCCGTCCAATGTCCTGGGGGGCTATATTTCGGACAGGCTGAAGAACCCGATCCTGGTGATCACGGTCTCCTTGATCGTCCTGGGGATCACTGCGGCGCTGATGGTCAGCGTCCGGAATCTGGCGGCCTTGATTGCGGTCGTGGCAATCAATGCCATCTTTCTGCAGATGTACTTTGGGCCGCTGTTTTCCATCCCCGTCGAGGTCCTGGGGCCGAGCAAGGCCGGAATATCGACCGGCTTCAGCAACTTCTTTGCCAACATCGGGGCATTCTCCGTCACCTATCTCCTGGGGTGGATCAAAGACGGCACAGGCGCATTCAGGTATGGTTTTTACACGATTGCCGCACTTTGCTTGGTGGCCCTGATTCTCACGCTGGTCTTGGCTTCGGCAAGGCGCAGTGCGCAGGCACCGGCCGTCTCAGGAGCGTGATGGTGAAGGGGTCGCGCCCTCCAGTTTCTAAAGGGTGCAAACGGTACGGTCAAATACAGTCTCTTCCTACCTTCCTTTTCCGTTCCCATCCACTAGAGTTGACTCACTCCGGCGGATCCCCGCCGGGGGGACGATCATTCACGGAAGGAGGCTCGGATCATGCAGAAGATTGGACCTCAGGAACTATATCAGACCCTTACGGAAGAAGAGGCGTTTGACTATCCTCCCCCCAGGAGGACCCTGTGCCCGCGATATGAGGATTGCCTGGAAGAAGCTGCCAACCGGTCCTGGGTCTCCTTTACCTGCAGGGGCTGCTATCTGGAAGAGCTGATCCTTGCCGGGAGGGTGAAAGAGCTTTCTCCACCAAGGATATCAACCACGCTTTTTATGGAGTTTCCGGCCTATACAACACCCGTCGTCCTCGACTCGTAGCAGGCGGTCACGGTCGGTGAAGGGATGGGGAGTCCTTTCATTTTCCCTGTTCACCTTGGATCCGAACACGGGGAAAGGCGAGTATCAGCGGGAGGCATGCCCAGGGCAGGACGGACACACCCGTCAGGACGCTCTGCATGGAGTAGAGATCGGCCAGTTTGCCCACCAGCGGTGACACCAGGCCGCCCAACCCGTAGGCAAGCCCCATCATCAGGCTGGCGACCATGGCCCTGCTCCCGGGAGCCAGGGTTTGTGCCATGGTCACCCCGAGGGGCAGTGTGGCAAAGACCAAGGCACCCGCCATCCCTGCGCCGACATAGACCCAAGACCCATGGAGGCCCAGGAAAAGCAGGAGGACCGGACCCATAAACAAGAAGGTGAAGACGAAGACCGGCTTGAAACCGATGCGGTCTGATACATGCCCCGCGATCAGGCCGCTTGCGGTCCCGGCCACTGTGAAAAGGGAGTACATGACCCCTGCAGAGAAAACGGAAAAGCCCTTCTCTACGTAATGAAGAGGCAGAAAGGTCAGAAAGGACTGACCGATGACGGCCCTGACCACCATGACCGTCCAGATGCAGAGAATGGGCTTCCAGACACGACCCAGGCTGTACTGGAGAGATCGCAGAAACCCCATTCTACCCAGCCCCTCGCTTTGCGGGAGCGGCACGGCACGAAGCAGGTAGGCGACCACCAAGAGACCGAGCGCCATTGTGAACGGCAGTCTGTCCAGACCGTACCGCGTGGCATACCAGGTGATGAACAGCGGCCCGACTCCAAAGGCCATGGTGCCGCCTGTATTGAAAACGGACATCGCGAATCCGGCTTTGCTCCCGGAGTAGACCGGCACCAGCCCGGTTAGGGGGGGATGAAACATGGATGAGCCGACGGAGCCCAACGCCACAAGGACAAGCAGGGACCAGAAACCGGTGGCAACGCCGGAGAAGGGGATGAACACCACCGGCATGAGGACGCCCAACAGGATGAAGTGTCGAGTGCTGTAACGATCGGCCAGGTAGCCGACCGAGGGCTGCACAACGAAGGCCAGCAGACGCATGACCCCGGAAATGATACCTACCTCGGCAAGGGATAACCCCATCTCCTGGACGAAAAGGGGAAAAAGCGGACCGGTGAATGAGCTGTAGAAGTCACCCGTGAAATGGACCAGGGTCAGGGCAAAGAGCACTTTGACGTTGGGCTTGGACGGGTGGGACATTTCGCTGGATGAGATCGTCATGCATTCTTGTATTCGTAAAGCATGTACTATAATGTGCTTCTCATGCCCCATCAAGCCCCTTGTCGCACCCCCCCCCGGTCGCAAGAGGAGGGACTGGCGTCGGGCACCACCTGGTTGAAAGAATTTATAGCACAACAGGAGAAAGGATGCTTGCGCCGGCTTTGCCCGGGAAGCAATAAACGACGATCGTGCCTCTTACGAATATTGTCCTGATCGGGATGCCCGGTTCCGGCAAGAGCACCATTGGGGTCATCCTGGCAAGGCAGACGACCCGTGATTTCATTGACACGGACGTGATCCTCCAGACCAGGCAGGGGCGATCCCTGCAGGATATTGTCGACCGCGAGGGGCCTATGACCCTTCGCAGGATCGAAGAGGAGGTCCTGCTCGGTCTCTCGGTTCGCAGCCATGTCATCGCCACCGGCGGGAGTGCCGTTTACAGCCACGCGGCCATGAGCCGCTTGCGTTCAGAGGGTATCGTGGTATTCCTCGACGCGGACCTCCCCACCCTGGAGTCGAGGGTGCTCGACTGGGGGACAAGGGGCCTTGCCAAATCCCCGGAGCAGAGTCTTGCCGAGCTGTACCATGAGCGTCTCCCTCTGTACAGGAAGTACGCCGACATCACCATTCCGTCTATGTCTCTCACGCATGAGGGGGTCTCCGCAAGGATCGTCCAGGAACTTCACCGCCTCTCTTCCTGGGAATGATGCAGGTGGTCTGGTTTGGAAAGAGAAGCTTGACATCTGCGTCATCCTTCGATACGTTAAGAACGATTCGTAACTAACGAACCGTTAAAAACGTATGATCGAAAACCCATTTCAGTACGGCGCCATCGTCCGGGGACCCTTCTTCGCGGATCGAAAACCGGAGCTTTCGGAGCTTGCCCGGGAAATGGCGAGCCTCAGCAGGGTTTTTCTGGTCTCTCCCCGGAGGTATGGGAAGACCAGCCTGCTTGCGAACCTCCTCGATCGGCTAAAGGAGGAAGGTCTTGCAACGGCCTACATCGATCTCCATGCCTATCCCGATCTCCGGTCGTTCGCCGCCGGGTTCGCACAGACGACATCGATGGCGCTCGAGACCAGCGCGGACAGGTTGATCAAGATGTTCGCCGGAATGCAGAGGCTCCGTCCCCGGGTGACGGCTGGGATGGACGGAGAGATCTCGGCCGGTCTTGAAATGGCTCCCGGCGAAAAGGAGGCCATCCCGGCTCTGATCGAAGGGATGCGCCACGCGGAGGGGCTTGCGCGCAGGAAGAAGAAAAAGCTGGTCATCGTGATCGACGAGTTCTCCGATCTTGAAAAGTTCGACGGCCGGGCGGTGGAAAAGGCCTTTCGTTCCGAAGTGCAGCAGCAGACGGCTGTGGGATACGTCTTCTCGGGGTCAGAGGAGCCCGTGATGCTTTCCATGGTGAAGGATAAGAAAAGAGCGTTTTATCGGCTTGGGAGGATCATGGAGCTTGGGCCGATCCCCAGGGAAGATTATCTCGATTTCCTCTGCGGCTGGTTTCGGAAAGGGGGCTATGCGCTGGAAAGGGGGAACCTGGCGAACGTCTTGGATGCCGGGAGGGATGTGCCCTATAACGTGCAGAGGCTCTGTCACGTGCTATGGGACATGGCTCAAGCAGATAGGAAAGTGACCCCCTCTCGGATACAGGCCCTGCCTTCGGTCGTCGCCAAGCAAGATTCCCCCCATTTCGAACTCCTTTGGCACACCGCCACTGCTCAGCAGAGGGCCTTGTTGTTCGCCTTGAGCAAAGAGCCCGGGGCCAAGCCCTTCTCAAAAGATTTCCAGCTCGCGCACGGCATCGGGCCTTCTTCCTCCATCAAGGCTTCTCTGGACTCCCTCGTCAAGAAAGCCATCCTCTACAGGACGAAGGAAGGAACCTACGCATTCTCCGACGTCTTCATGCAGTACTGGATCCTTTCGGTCCTGCTGACCGGCTACCCGTAAACGCCATATCTTCGGGCCGTGTCGAACATGGCCTTTACGTTCTCAGCCCGCGCTTCGTCGGGGATGCCGATGCCCCCGTCCAAGATGAACCCTCCGCCTTTGCCGACCTCATCGATCAGTTTCCTGCAATAGGCCGTCACATCTTCCGGAGTCCCCGTACAGAGCATGGACGCGGGAACGTTTCCGCGAATGCACACCACATCCCCCAGGATCTCCTTGGCGCGGAAGATGTCCGTCCGCTCGAACCAGTAGATCGCTTTGCCCCTTGGGATGTCCCGGATCGTTTCCAGGCGGGTCGTGCAATCGCCCTCCCAGAGCACCAGGGGGACGAGGTCATGCTCGATCAGGCTCAGAATCACTTTGCGCAGGGGGGGCCAGAAAAAGGTCTTGAACTGGACAGGGGACATGAAGCCGTCCAGACCCTTGTGCATCGGCATGAAAATGAACGGCATGCCGGTCACCCGGGCCCCTGACACGGCAGCATGGAGGATGAAGGGTGTCAACTTCTCCATGGCCTGGATGAGTCTGTCCGGCGCCCGGTACATGTCGAGCATGATCCCGCGGGTGCCCCTCAGGAGATCCCCGATATAATCAAAAGGGGCATAGGCGACGCCGCCTGACTGACAGGGAAAGCCCAGCCCCTTCATCTCGTTTACAAAGGCAGCGGCTTTTGAAAGCATTTCCCTGGCTTCCGTTCCCGCCTTCACGAGTGCCGCCAGAGCCCCTGAGACCTCCGGAGTCGCAAAGGCGGCTGTGCCGCTCATGAACCGGGTGTAGTATATCGAAGGCAGCGGCGGGATCTGCCGGAGGGGTTCCAAGACCCCATAGTGCCGGGGGATCACGTGCCGCAACACGAACCCGGTGGGATCGAAGATGAGGTCTTCATATTCCTCGGCGTTCATATACTCCTTTTCCACAAACTGGTAGCACACATCCGGGGGAAGCCCGCCGCCGGGCCAGTTCATATACCGGCATCCCAGGATCTCCATAAGCGGGCCCAGCGCCACCATGGGGAAGAAATTGTTGAACATGTCCGGCTCAAAATCGATGATGACCTTTTTTCCGGCCGCGCTGAGCTTTTCATAATCGTACATGGCCTCTTTGCAGGTCAGGCCGCCGTATCTACCCGCAAAGAAGTTGAAAAAAGGCATACAGGGAACTCGGTCGGGGGTCCTGAGTTGAACGGCATCCATGACCCTCTTGGTCCTTTGCGCATAGAACGACTCCGGCGTATCTCGCATCTGAGTGCTGCTCCTTTCCTCGGTTATCGTCTGAAACCTGCCTTCGCGCCGTAGCCCACAGCAGGTCCTGATCCCGGCCAAGATTTCATTGCGGCATTTTGGCATACCTCCATGGGAAGGGGAAGGACGTAAGTGCATCTGAACAGCCGTGCCGGGATGTAACCCTTTTCACCCTTCTGATCGTCTATAGAGGCAAAACGGATTCTACAGGAAAGGAGTCGATCATGGAGAAAACAAAGAGATACGGATTGACCCTGGTTTTCGCGGTGGTATTCTTCCTTTTGACCTTTTCCCCGGAAGCCCGGGCGGGAGGAGTCGACGTTCATATCGGGATAGGTCTTCCTTTCCCGGGTTACGTGGTCGTTCCACCTCCTCCGCCTCCTGTGGTGGTCATTCCGGCCCCTTATGGCTATCCCGGGCCGGTCGTGCTGCACCCCCGGGGTTATGATCGCCCCCGTCGTGATCACCACCACGGCCAGTGGGGGAGAAGGGGTCTTCGAGAACATGAGAGACACAACGGACGCCGCGATCGACGGCGATGATCTTCTGGAGGCCTGGAAATGGTCGATTTCAGGGTTGTGCCCGAGCGTACAGCGCTCCTCAACATCGACATGCAGAACTGCTTTGTCGAGGGTTCTCCGATTTCCGCTGCTGAAGGACGGGCCGTTCTCGACCGCATCAACCGCTTGTCCGTCGCATGCCGGGAGGCCGGTATTCTGGTGGTTCATACCCGTCTGGTGCTGCGGCCGGACGGCTCCAACTTGGGAGTCCTGGGGGAGACCTCACCCCCTGCAAAGGCAGGGATGCTCAACCAAGGAAGCGTTTCCACTGCGCTCCACAAGGATCTCTTGATCGACCCCCTCGACATCCTCCTGGACAAGCCCAGGTTCGGCGCCTTTCACGGCACCGATCTCGAACTGGTCCTGCGAGGCCGCGGCATCGACACCGTGATCATCTCCGGGATTGCGACGAATGTGTGCTGCGAGACGACGGCGAGGGAGGCCATGGTCCGCGACTTCCATGTCTTCTTCCTGAGCGATGGAACGGCCACGGCTCCGATGGGCAATGCCTCGGCGGCCGAGCTCCAAAAGGCCACCCTTGCGACCGTGGGGTTTCTGTTCGGACAGGTGCTCACGGTCGACGAGATGATCGAGAAGATCGGCCGTTTTGACAAACGCCACGGTGCTAGAGTACTCTAATGCACGGGGAGCCGACGAAGAGAAAACATCGAACGGAGGTGTGCCATGAAACGTTTCGTGAGTGCTGCTGCGGTAGGTGTTTCTGTTCTCTTGGCGGGAGCTGCATTTGCGCAGGAGGGGAAGAAGATGGGTGTGAAGGTAGAGTACTACAAGACGCCCAGGGCCATGGCCCTGCCGTTCTCAGACGCGGTGAGGGTCGGTAACATCCTTTACCTGTCCGGTGAGATCGGGATCGATTACTCCACGATGAAGATCGTTCCGGGGGGCATCAAGGCGGAAACCAAGCAGTGCCTGGAAAACATCAAGAAGACCCTGGAGAAGTACGGCTCTTCCATGGACCGGGTTTTCAAGTGTACTGTGATGATCGAAGAGATGAAGGAATGGCCCCTGATGAACGAGGTGTACGTGACCTATTTTGACAGGGATCGCCTGCCCGCCAGAAGCGCCATTGGTGCGGACGGGCTCGCACTGGGGGCAAAGGTGGAGATCGAATGCATTGCGACGGTGGATTGACCCGCACGTCCCGGAGCTCCTTTCGGACTCCTCTGCGTTTGATCATGCGGTCATCCTGAAGGGTCGATGGGAAAGATCTGCTCCGCCGTTCCTACATCTTCCTTGTCCCGGCCCTCCTTCTCTCTTCATCCCTGATCTCCCTTCTGAGCAGCTTGCCCACCTTGGACTTTGGAAGCATGTCTCTGAATTCGATGTACTGAGGCACCTTGTACTCGGCCAGGCGCTCCTTGCACCATCTCATCAGCTCGGGCCCGCTGACTCCCCGGACATCCTCCTTGAGAACGACAATGGCCTTGATGCGCTCTCCCACCTTGGGATCCGGGACCCCCACGACGCATGCCCCGACCACGGCGGGGTGGTCCTGCAGGGTGGCCTCGATCTCCGAGCAGGAAACCCTGTATCCTTTGCACTTGATCACATCCGCGCTTCGGTCCACGTAGAACAATTGGCCCTGGTCCACCTTCACGAAGTCATTCATCCGATACCAGACCCTGCCGTCGATCTCCAGGTAGGAGGCGGCGGTCTCCTCCGGCCTCTTCCAATACCCCTTGGACATGAACTCGGAGGTGACGAGCAGCTCCCCCGGAGACCCCGCCGGAACCTCCTGCAGTGTTTCCGGATCGACCACGCGGACCTTTCGCGAAGGCAGGGGGACCCCGACGCTCCCGGGGATGGGTTCCCTGTCCAGCGGGCTCATGGCTGCGAACCCCACCTCCGTGGCGCCGTACGCCTGGTGGATCGGGATGCTGAATCTGCTCTTCCATCGGTTGAGGACCTCCAGCGGGAGCACGTCTCCGCCGCTCCAGCAGTACCGGAGGGAGGTGAGATCGAAGGAGTCCAGCCGATCGTTCTCAAGGATCATTCTGTAAAGCGTCGGGGCACCGAGGAAGAGAGTCCCCCTGTGGCGCTGAATCGCATGGAGAACGGCGTCCACCTGCGGAATGGGCATGAGGACGGCCGTGTTCCCCTTGGTGAGGACCATGCCGAGGAGGATGCCCTGTGCAAGCTGGTGGAACAGGGGGTTCACCATGATGAATACCTCCTGCCCGTCACGGATCCTGCCTTCGCCCACTTCGCGGATCTCGTTCACGAAGGAGACCATGCCGGAATGGGTGGCGATGCAGCCTTTGGGGAAGCCGGTCGTCCCTCCCGTGTAGAGGATGTAGCTGAGGTGTTCGCCGGGATCGATCTCCACCCTTGGAGGTTCCGGCGGGTACTTCTGCAGGAGCTTCCGGAATGAATAGACGTCGGCGCCCTTCTCGATCTGACCGTTCGGGACCTTGTCGAAAAGGAACCCGAACACCCGTTTGTAGGACGGGAGCATGTCGACATAGGTGGTGACGATGACCCTCTTGAGGCCGGTTTCCGGGAAGACCTCATTGACGTACCGGAAGTTGGTGTCGAGGCAGAGCACCGTCTCGGCCCCGCAATCGCTGATGAGATAGCGTATTTCGTGCGGCGTATAGATGGGAGAAACGGGAACCGGCACAGCCCCGACCTGCTGGGCTCCGAAATAGCCGATCAGGAACTGGGGGCAGTTGGGGAGATAGATCATGACCTTGTCTCCGCTCCTGACCCCGAGGTCGTAGATCGCGGCGGCAAAGGTGTCGATCAGTTCCCGGGTCTTTCTGTAGGAGAACCTCTCCCCCAGATAGATCAAGGCGGTATTCTCCGGGTACCTTTCGCATGCCCTGTGAAACCCGGCGATGACGAGCTCATCGGCCCTTGGCATTCCCCAGCTCCTGCACATTGGACCTTGGACGTTCTACAAACACTGTCTTTTCCCGTATCAAAGACCGAAATACGCCGACTTCACATCCGGGTTGTCCATCAGATCCTCCGATGTGCCTTCGAGGACCGCGCCGCCGTTTTCCAGCACATAGGCGTAGTGGACGATCGGGAGGATCGGTCTCGCGTATTGCTCCGAGATCGCGACAGTGATCCCTGTCTCGATGTTGATGTCCTTGATCGCCTTGACGAGGACATCCTCCATCAGGGGGCTCAGGCCGAGCAGCGGCTCATCGAGGAGCAGGAGTTTGGGCTGGGCCATCAGCGCCCTTCCGATGGCGAGCATCTGCTGCTCTCCTCCGCTCAGAAACCCTCCTTCCCTTCGCTTGAGTCGTACCAGGTGCGGGAAGATGTTGAACACGTATTCCAGCGTTCTTCTGGCCTGGCTCCTGGTCGCCAGGACGCCGCCGATCCGGAGGTTCTCCATCACCGAGCTTTCCTGGAAGATCCTTCTCCTTTCCGGGCAGAGGATGATCCCCCGCTTCGCACGCTCATGCGGTTCCAGCGCGATCATCTCGGTCCCTTCATAGAGGATGCTCCCGAGCACGGTGATCCTCTCGCCGCCCCTCATCTTCTCCTTCTTCCGCAGATCGAGGATAACGCCCGAGATCGTGTACATGAGGGTGGACTTTCCCGCGCTGTTTGCGCCGAAGACTCCGGTGATCGCTCCTTTCCGGCACTGCAGGGCCACGTTGTTCAAGGCCACGGCGTTCTCGTAGAACACCATCAGCCCCTTCACGTCGAGCATGATCATGCCGATTTCTCCGAGCCCCAGTAGGCCTTTTTCACCATCTCGTTCTCCATGACTTCATGGGGGATCCCTTCGGCGATCTTCTCTCCGAAGTTCATCACGATCACCTTGTCGGCCAGGCGGAAGAGCTCCCTGAGCCTGTGCTCGATCATGATCATGGTGGTCCCTTCCATGCGCAGTCTCTCGAGGAGGGGAATCAGCGAGGTGATCTCGGACATGCTGAGGCCGGAGAAGACCTCATCGCAGATGATCGCCTCCGGCCTCATGGCCATGCACCTGGCGAGCTCCAGTCGCTTGAGATATCCCAGGGGCAGGGATCCGGCCGTCTTGAACGGAACCCGGGCGTCCCTCTCGAACCCCACCTCCTCGAGGATGTCGATCGCCACAGCGTCCCTGTCCCCGAGCTTCCCTCCCCGGGATTGCCTCACCCGGGGGGAGTTCAGGGGAACGATCAGGTTCTTGAATGCGGACATGCTGTGGTAGGGTCTCATGACCTGGAACGTCCTCGCCAACCCCAGATTGGCGATCTTGTGCGGCTGCCAACCGGTGATTTCCCTGCCCTTGAAAGCGACACGGCCGGCATCGGGGCGCACGAACCCGCTGATCAGATTCACCAGGGTCGTTTTCCCTGAGCCGTTGGGTCCGATGACCCCCATGATCTCGCCCCGCTGGAGTGATAAACTGACGCTTCTGACCGCCTGGACGCCTCCGAACGACTTGGAGAGCTTCAGCACTTCCAGAAGGCACTCCGCCATGGCTCACACCTCTTCCCATTTCTCGAATTGATGATACTTCCGCTGGAGGTAGTTCATCAGCCCCTCGGGCCTGTAGAGCATGAATCCGATCAGGATCAGGCAGTAGAGGACCACCCGCAGCTGGCCGAAGCCCCTGAGCGCCTCGGACATGGGGGTGAGGATGAAAGCCCCGAGCACGGGTCCCACAAGGGATCCCATCCCTCCCATGACCGTGGCCGCAATGGGCAGGATGGAAAAATCCATGGCAAAGAGGGACAGCCCGAGCCATCCGTAGAGATGGCTCAGGTACGCGCCGGCGAAACAGCCGATCAGCGCGGCGACGAACACGGCACGCGCCTTGTAGGCGGTGATGCTGATCCCGGAGGCACGAACAGCCTGGTCGTTGTCTTTGATCGCCCGCAGGATCACACCGGTATCCTCGTTCACGAGCCTTCTCATCGCGAAGAGCACGATGATGACCATGCCCAGGATCAGGTACATCTCCACCCAGATATTCGGGAAGGTTTCGAGGCCCGTGATCCCCTCCGTGCTCCCGAAAACGCCCAGGGCGATGATGTTGAAGACCGCGAAAAGGGGGAACATGAAGCTCACGATGGCGAAGTAGATCCCTCGAAGCCTCAGGCAGGGGAGGAGGATCAGCGTGCAGATCAGCGCCCCTCCTACGGTCGCAAGAGGGATGGTCACGAAGGTCGGCCACCCGAATTCCGAGTTGAGCAGTCCCGAGAAATATCCGCCCGTCCCGATGAACAGTGCGCCGCCCAGACAGACGAGGCCCACGTACTGGGCGAGAAAGTCAAAACCCACGGCAAGCAGGGCGAAGATGCCGGCGGAGCAGATCACCCTCTGCCAGTACATGTCCAGAAAAAGGGGAAGGGCGAGAAGGCCCGCGATCAGCAGGAATCTCGGTGCGAGGAGATATCCCATGTCGACCCAGGAGTCGAGGGCGTACAAGCCTTCGGTCCGCACCTTGATGCTCCGATCCACCCTCTTTCTTCGCTTCTCCGCCAGGACCAATGCTACACCCTTTCCTCCAGCTCCTTCTGCTTCCCGAGAAGCCCCGAGGGTCTGAGCAGAAGGATCAGGATGATGGTCCCGACCAGGACCACCGACTCCCACAGGGCACCGAACAGGGCGGTGCTGATCTTCATGGCGAAGCCGATCACGAAGGAGGCCAGGATCGCCCCCCCCCAGCTCCCCAGCCCCCCGATGATGCAGACTGCGAGGGCATAGATCAACACCCTGTAACCGGCCTCCGCCGCGATGTTGCCGAGGGGCAGGATGATCACGGCCGCCAGGCCCGCGAGGGCGGAACCGATGGCCAGGGAAATCATGGCCATCCTGTCGGAGTGGATGCCGAGCATCATGGCCGCCCGCTCATCCTGGGCAATGGCCCTGAGCGATAGCCCGGTTTTCGTGTAATGGGTGAACAGCCAGAGCAGCGCGACCACCGCTATGCCCGCCCCCACGATGATCAGGCGCTGGTAATCGACCAGGGTCTCTCCGATGCGGACCTTCCCCTCGACAAAAGGAGGAAGGGTGTAAAAGGGGCCGATGAACCCTTTGAAACCGCCGATGCCCTGCATCCGGAGCCCCTCCAGGATGATCAGGCTCACGGCAAAGGAGGAGATGATCTCGGAGGTGGCCATGCCCCGGAGCCGGATCAGGACGACCCGGTAGATCAGGAGACCGACCACCGCCGAGGCTGCGATGGAGAGGACGATGGCGAGCGCGTAGTTCAACTTCAGGTCATTGACGAGGGTCCAGGTGATGAACCCGACGAGGACATAGATGGAACCGTGTGCGAAGTTCGGGACCCTGCTTACCCCGTAGACCAGGGTGAACCCCATCGCGATCAGCGCAAACACGATGCTGTTGACCGTGCCGTAGATGAGGATTTCCATTCTTCTCGCCCCGGTCTCCGGCTGCTTGCCGTTTGCCCTTACTCCTTACGGTCTACTGCTTACTTCTTCAGCCATGGCGGCATCTTGATGACGCCGGTTGCGGCCACCTCGGGGAAAACCTGGACCCTCTCCCCATCCTGCCACTGGACCCAGCAGCCCAGGACGCTCTCCTTGGGATCATAGCCGTAGATCACCTGGTGATTCTGATCGAAACGGATCGTCCCGCGTACCGCCGGGAGCCTGGTCTTCTCCAGGGCGGCGATGACGGCATCCTTGTCGAGGGTATTGGCCCTCTCGATCGCATCCTTCAGGACGAAGAGGGCCTCATAGGCGCTCACGCACCCCGTGCTTCGGGGCGGGACCCCCCACCTCTTGGAAAAGTTCTCGTAAAACGCCTTGGCCTTGGGGTTGTCCTTGGTGGGGACGTTCCCGGTCTCCGAGAGCGTGACCACGGTGTAGGCCCCTTTTCCGTTCGTCGCCTTCCAGAAACCGGGGTCTTCGGCTGCGCCGATGAAGCCGATGGGGAGAGCGGGAACCTCCATGTCGGCCCATTGTTTCATGAGGATGGAAGTCTCGGGGGCATAGGCCCAGATGAAGAGGATCTGTGCGCCCGATTTCTTGCACTCCGACAGCGCCGCGGAGTAATCGGTCGCGCCGATGGGATGCTTGTCCTGGCCCACGATCTTCCATCCGTCCTTGACGGCGAGCTCTTCCACGATCTTCGCCGCTCCTCTGCACATGGCGCTGTCGTCGATGGAGATGAACATCTTGTCGAAGCCGTGCTCTTCCTTGATCTTATGGAGGAGATCGATGGCCTCTTTGATGTACCACTTCACGCTGCCGCTCTCCCTGAAGGAGTAGCGGTACTTCTTGATGTCGGCCCCGACCTTCTTGTCCCAACCCGGCGTGTAGCAGCCGATCGACACGATATCCACCGCCTTGTACTTGGCGTAGAGATCGATGGCCGCCATGCCGCACTCGGACATGCAGGGGCCTCCCGCGATCATATCCACCTTCTTCTGCAGGATGAGCTTCTCGATGGCGAGGAGCACCTCGCTGGTCGGGACGCCCGGCTCTTCGTCCCGGGTATCGATGATCTCCAACTGAAGCGGACGCATGGCCCCGCCCAGCTTGACCCCGCCCGCGGCGTTGATTTCCTCTGCAGCCAGGATCATGCCCCTCTCGCCGTTCTGACCGTATGCACTCGCCCTCGGAACAGGGGCGCCGACAAGGATGGGTTTCCCCTTGTCCGCCCCAAACGCGAGAAAGGGCGAGAAAACGAAAACCACGGCCACCAAAACCAATGAGATCCGAAGCGACTTGCTCATCACGGCATCCCTCCTTTTCCGGTAAGGGTTTAGAAAAGATCCTTCAGGACGGGGCCTGGAAGCCCGGAGCCCGAAAACCTAACCCCTGAACCGCGTCCAATCGGCCCGGACGCGATCTATGCCTGGAACTCGCGGCAGGGCCGCAGCCCTGGAAGAACCGCCTCTCCTCCATGCCGTTCCTTTCCCGGAGGGCAGGGAGTCGCCTTGAAATGAGATAGGCCGGGTGGACAAGCCTTGTCGAGAACACATGTGGGCAGGAGATGCTCTGAAATGAACGCTTCAGATGAAAAAAAAGACATGTCGCTCTTTTGATGTTTTGATGAAGATGTTGGAAGGGTCTGCAAACGCCGTCGGTCGATCTGGCCGTTATGTTATGACGGGAGAGCGGGGGCTGTCAATGGTAATCAGAGGCCGGGATCATGGCCAAGGGAGGCGGAAACGGTGAAGGGGAGCCAATCCGAGACAGGGACTCCAGAAGAAGGATGCGCCACAAAAGCAATGGACGTCCCACTCCTCCCCCGATACAATAGAGGCCGATCCTGTGGCGATGGAGGAGGCTGCCTAGAGAGGTTCCGGGGAATGCCTGCAGAGAAAACCGGTGAAGAATCCAAGGAGAGTCGATATGGACGCGGAAAGAAAGCTCTACGCATCGGGCCATAATCCTCTGTTCATGAAGCCATCCAGACCTCTTCCGAAGGAGGTGGCGATCATCGGTGCGGGGACGATCGGCCCGGACATCGGGTATTCCATCAAGAGCGCTCTGCCGGGGATCCGGCTCTATCTGGTTGGACGTCGCGAAGAGTCCTTGAAGAACGCCGAAAAGCGCTATCAGGGCTACGCTTCAAAGGCGGTGGAGAAAAGGAAGATGAGGGAGGAGAAGGCAAGGGAGATCCTCCAGAACATCGTCTACACCACGGATTACGACCGGATCAAGGAGTGCGACCTGGTGATCGAGTCGGTCACGGAAGACATCCCTCTCAAGCAGACCATCTTCGAGAAACTGGAGAAGATCGTCCGGGAAGACACCATCATCACCTCCAACACCAGCTCTATCCCCGCGGAGAGGATCTTCGGCGGAATGGAGAGGCCCGAGAGGACCGGCATCACCCATTTCTTCGCCCCTGCCACGCGCTCCCTTCCCGTGGAAGTGGTCCGATGGGAGAAGGAGAGCGAGGAGACCATCGACTATCTCTGCTGGTTCTTCGCACAGACGGGGAAGGTGCCGCTCATCACGGACAATGTCATCTGCTTCATGCTTGACCGGGTGTTCAACAACTGGTGCAATGATGCGGGATATCTCCTCTCCCACGCCTCTTCGGTTCAGATCGACAAGGTGGTCGAGGAGTTTGTCGGGGCAGGCCCTTTCTTCATCCTGAACATGGCCAACGGGAACCCCCTCATCATCGTCGAGAACAGCCTTCAAATGGAAGAGGGAGATCACTACAGGCCGGCGCCTGTTTTTGCGTCGGTGGACAAATGGATCGTCGCCCGGCCCGGGTCGAAGGTGGAAGTGCCCGAGGATGTCAGGAAGGTGGTCCGGGACCGGATGCTCGGAATCCTCTTTTCGCAGTCCCTGGAGGTCGTGGACCGCGGGATCGGCACGAAGAGTGACCTCAACTACGGGTGCAGGGTCGGACTTGGCTTCAAGAAGGGGCCCCTGGATCTCATGAGGGATCTTGGGGAGGCGGAGGTGATGAGGATCCTGAAGAGATTTTCGGAGGACAGACCCGGATTTCCAGGACCGGAGTCCCCCTTTTCCTCGTACCTGGAATTCCATCGCTACGTGCTGGTCGACGATGTGGACGGGGTGAAGGTCATTACCCTGAGGCGACCGGAGGCCCTCAACGCCATCAGTGACGAGATCAACACGGAGGTCCTCTCCGTGCTCAAGAAATATGCTCCGGACCCGGCAGTCAAGGGATTCGTGATCACGGGATACGGGGCGAGGGCGTTCTCCGCAGGGGCCGACATCGGGAAGTTCCCGCAGACCCTCGGGAACCAGGAGGCCGCGCGAAGGTACGCCATGGATTGCTCGGAGCTGCAGTTCTTCATGGACAATATGGAAAAACCCGTGGTGGCGGCCGTCAACGGCATGGCCCTGGGCGGCGGGTTCGAGATCGCCCTTCGATGCCACGGGATCGTGGCCATGAAGGAGGCCTTCTTCCAGTTCCCGGAGATCACCCTGGGCATCCTGCCGGGGATCGGCGGCTGCATCGTGCCCTACCGGCGCTGGCCCAGGGGTGCGGCCCTTTTCCACGAGATGATCTGCCTGGCCAGGCCCCTCCATGCGAACGAGGCGCTGGAGATCGGCATGGTCTCCAAGGTCGTCGACGGCTATCCGGAGATGATCGGGGCGGCGGTGGACGAGGTGAAAAGGTTGCAGGGTAAGATCGAGCGGATCCCGGATGGGAAGGTCGAGATCCCGGAGTTCAAGATCCCCGATCCGCCCGTTGCCGGCAAGCAGCCGGTGAGCAGGGAGGTCATCGGTATCACCATGAAGACGATCCGGGACGGGGCTGCAGCCTCAACCTTTGCCGAGGCGCTCGAGATCGGCTACCGAGGGAATGCGGAGGTCGCGTGCACCGACGCGGCCAGAGAAGGGATCACCGCCTTCCTGGAGAAGAGAAGGCCGGTCTTCAAGAAATAAGGGGAAGGGGACGGGATGCAATGGAGGAAGGGATCCTTTTGGTGGCGCTGGGCTGCGGCCGGTTGCCGGGGACGCTTCAGATTGCGGCGAGACACCCCTGTGTCGTTTTTGGAACGATGGACGGGAGAGTGCTTTCCGATCTCATTGCTTCCGAGGGGGGGAATACGGCGTCTGCAGTGTCGGTCTATTTTTATGTGACCGGGTGAACCACGCCGCGCAGGCTGGTTGCCGTTGGTAACCTGGACAGGATCTGGGTTGCTGTTCCCGAGGATGCTATAGAGGAGAAACTGCAGGACGCCTTCCGAAACTACTTCGCCGCAGAATGGGCCGAGGTCCTGGACGCCGCCGACAAAAGTTTGGCCTACAACGCTGCCAACAGCGGTTACTTCGCAGTTCGCCACCTGCGCCCTGTGGAGAATCTGACCTTGGAGGAGGTTCTGAAGAGGAGAGGAATCGGGCAGCCGCCGAATATTATCGTAAGCTAACGCTTGGTTCGCAGGATTGCCCATTTGGGGCCTGTGTTTTGCCGGGCCTGGAACTACTCTGCATCTCTAACTGCTTTGAGGAAAAACCGCGGTTTAAGATCATGGAGTTTGGTTCGTAAAGGGTACCGGTGTTGAACTCTATGGCATAATGACGTGTAGCAAAGCTAGTGAAATCGAACCAGTCCGCGCTCCAGCAAATATTCTGCTTCTCCCTAAAAAGTTCGCTTAAATAAAGTCCTTTTTTGCTAAGGTCGGACTCCATGAGCGACCATAGCTCGGCAAGAGTCGGAGTTCTCCAGTTGTCGTATCCTGCGAATTTCCTCTTGTTCAATCCCCTTATGAAGCCCTTGACCCTATTTGCCTCGATCAATGAAGGAGATCCCTCTTTTTGCCACATCAGCCCTGTAGCCCTGTCGGTAACGGTTCCGTCCCCATTGTCAACAAAGTCATTGGGGAAACCGCCTTTTGGATTTCTGTACCGCTCGAAAAAATCATTTTCCTTGACCATCCTATCCAGTTCGATTCCTGTTAACTGAAGCGGTTCACTTCTCAACTTTACCCGTTTAGCCTGGATCTCAGGAGTCAATACTTCTTTGGGTATGGAAACGACCCTATTTCCCTCCGCCTCCATGCGCCGGATCTTCTCGTCCTCTTTTACTTTTATCCGCTGTCGTTCCGTTTCATCGCGCTTCAGCTTCTCAAAGTCGACTCCTTGTGTTTCCTCGCTTTTCAGCTTGGAATCTAAAAGGTGTCTCAGGCTGGCAAGAAGCTCCTCGTTTTTTTTTTCGCTCCTCCTGGAGTCTCTTCAGTTCCTCAGAAACTCGACCCTCTTGGGCATCAGCCCCTACTACTTCTTCTTGCCTGGTCGCTCTTGGGACGAAAATGAAGTCTCCCTTGTCGAGCATGGGGTTATTGATTTTTCCATACTGCGGGTGCTGACCTCCATTGGAGTAATTCACGACTTGTGTCTGGAGATACATGCCTAGCTCCGACGCGGTAACGTACGAATCATTGTTGAGGTCGGCATCGGAGGTTATGCCTTGGAGAAACACGCTTGAATACCGACCTGTCGGGGACCTGCTCTCCCGCGCCCCCCGCCGTGATGAACTGCCTCACTGTTCTGCCTGACTTCTCGCTGATCTCTACGGGGACGGCTCTCACCAATGTGAACAGGGATCCGGAAAAGCAGGAATCGAAGACCATGAGTACATGTTTGGATCGGATCTTAAGGGCTAGCGCTTCGATCTCCTTCATGGAAATGGCAAGGTTATCGAATGATAGGGGGTCCCTGTCCCTGAGGGGGCAGTCTGATGGAATGATGTGGCCGAGCTTGGTCCCATCCGCCAGGGTAAGCGTCTCTCCATGCCCGGCGAAATAGAGAAGAATAGCCCTGTTTTCTCCTTGCCGATCACGAAAGCCATTTCGGCAAGCTCCTTCTTGATCTCCCTGGCAGTTGGGTTTGTAATAAGCTTTACCTCAAAACCGTAACTCTTCAGCGCTTCTGCCACGTCTCCCGGGCAGCTCGGGCCATCCTTTCGTGTAGTGTCCTACCCCGATCACTAACGCATAGTAGTCCGTATAGAAGCTCAGGGCTTCACCATTTCCTGTAATCACTCTGACGCCCCGCTTGGTGGCAGGTTCGGAAGATACAGCAAGGAAGAAGATCATCGAGAGAAGGATCAGCGGCTGAAAAACTCTCTGAAAAACTCGCAGTCTTCCCATGCGGAGCCTCCTAGTGAAGTCACTTTTCAGCTGAGTCCATGCAAGTGGAGGATTTTGTTGCCATACCACTTATCTATCCCTAAGGCAATTACCGGTATCTATGAAGGCGCGGGGGCGCTTCGGTTCTGGTCCGACCCGGGACCGTTACGACAAGGTAAAAGCCATCAAGCCCCCACCAGAGAGAGAATACGGAAAGCCTTTTGTAACCGTACCTCAAGAACGTTACGGTCATTAGCCTGCGGCCCCAGGAAAAGTGTTCTTTGGGCGCGAAGCAACTCCCCTCAGACCCAGAACTCTTGTCAATCTCGTGTGAAAATCTTCCCCCTGGTCCTCCTCACTTGTTGTGACGCCCTACAGAGGCAACTTTTATACGCCCAGATAGGTTCGCCTGATCTCGTGGTTGGCCAAGAGGTCGAAGGGGGAGGATCCATGGACGAATCGTCCTTTGTTCATGATGAGGATTTGGTCTGCGATCCTCGTGGAGAAATGAAAGTTCTGCTCCACCAGCAGGATGGAGAGGCCCCGCATCCTCAATTCACCCATGAGCTTTCCGATTTCCTCGACGATCACCGGGGCCAGTCCCTCTGAGGGCTCGTCCATCAGCAGCATCTTCGGGTTGCCCATCAGGGCCCGCCCTATGGCGAGCATCTGCTGCTCGCCTCCGCTGAGCTGGTTCCCCATGTGATAGAGCCTCTCCCGCAAGCGGGGAAACCTTTCGAGAATGCTGTCCAGGTCCCAATCCCGCCCATGGCTTTCTCTTGAGGTCCGCTCATTGATGGTCAGGTTTTCATGGACCCGGAGTGACGGAAAAATGAGTCTCCCCTGGGGGACCAGCCCCAGCCCGAGTCTTACCCGGTCATAAGGGGGCAAATGGGTGATCTCTTGATTCTCGAAAACGATTTTGCCGTCCGAAGTGGGGAGGAGACCCATGATGGAGCGGATCATGGTGGTCTTGCCCACACCATTTCGGCCGAGAACCGAGAGGATCGTCCCTTCCGTCACCTCCAGGGAGATGCCTTGGAGGATATGGCTCTTCCCGTAGAAGGTGTGCACATCGTGAACAGCGAGCATACCCTATCGTTCTCCGCCAAGGTAAATCGTCATCACTCTTTGATTTCCTTTGATCTCCTCCGGTGTACCCTGAGCGACGGTCTGGCCAAAGTGCATCACCGTTACCTTCTGCGCCAGGGAATAGACCACGTCCATGTCGTGCTCGATGATGAGCATGGTGATGGAACCATCCAGCCGGCCCAGAAATCCGGTCATCTCCGCGGTCTCAAAAGGGGAGAGCCCTGCGGTGGGCTCATCCAGCAGCAGGAGACGAGGGCGGTTCGCCAGGGCCATAACCACCTCGATCTGCCTCTGCACCCCGTAGGAGAGATTGCCGACGAGCGTATCCCGTTTTTCCTCCAGGTTCCAGGCGCGCAGGAGTTCCTCTGCCGGCGAGACGATCTCGGGGTAACGGGACAATGACTTGTGAATGGAGGAGCGGAGGGGGGTCCGGGCCTGAATGGCCAGCAGGAGATTCTCGAACACCGTCAAGGGTTGGAAGAGATGGATGATCTGAAAGGTCCGGGCCAGGCCCATGGCCGCTCTGCGGTACGCCGGAACTCGAGAGACGTCCTTCCCGAAGAGCAGGATTCTTCCAGAAGTGAGTGGTTCCACACCGCTGATGAGGTTGAACAGGGTGGTCTTGCCGGCGCCGTTCGGGCCTACAATGGCATGCCTTTCCCCTGAATCGATCTCCAGCGAAAGGCTGTTTACGGCCGTAAGCCGGCCGAAACTTTTTCTCAGCCCTTCAAGGATGAGCGGTTTAGGCCGGTTCACTTCCTCTGCATCTCCCTTCGTAGCGGTCCCAGGATCCCCTTCGGAAAGAACATGATCACCACGACGTAGACGGCCCCGAGAACCAAGACCCACCGGTCCGTATAGGTGCTGATCAGGTTCTCCATCAGAGTGACCAACGCGGCACCGAACGCGGCTCCCCAGAGGGTACCCGCACCGCCCAGAATGACCATGAGGAGCCCCTTTGCGGAGAGCACGAGGCCCAGGTCGGACGGACCGACGAACCGGTTGTAGAAGACATAGAGGACACCCGCCGTCGAGGCAAACCCTGCCGCGATGATGAAGGCGGTGTACTTGTACAGTGAGACATTGTATCCCAGGGCCGTCATCCGCAGTTCGCCGTCCCGGATCCCCTTCAATGTCAACCCGAAGGGTGATCTCGCAATGATGGACAAGAGCAGGCTCATCAGGGCAACGATTGCCAGGACCAGGTAATAGTAGCTCATCCGGGTCACCCCCCAGGAAAGCCCCAGGGTGGGGAGGCTTATCCCGGTAAGCCCATCGTCACCTCCCGTAAGGCTTCGCCACTTGTAGGCGACGGCCCAGAGTACCTGCCCCAGCGCAAGGGTGATCATGAGGAAAGACGAGCCCCCTGCCCTGATGGCCAGGAAGCCGAAGAGTCCGCTGATCATCAATCCGCTGACCACGCCGGCAAGAAGGCATATCCAGAAGTTGTTGGTCATCTGAAGACTGATGAGGCCGGCGGTGTATGCCCCTGCACCGAAGAAGGCGGCGTGTCCCAGCGACGGCAGGCCCGCAGTGCCCACCAGGAGGTCCAGGCTCATGGCGAACAACCCGAATACCAATGCCTGGGTGAGGAGGCTGAGATGGTAGGAGGAGAGGACAATCGGCATCAGGAGCAGGATCCCCAATATCAAACAGAACACCGATCTACGCCTCAGGATTCTCATTTCCCTCCAAAGAGGCCTTGAGGCCTTACGGCCAGCACTAAGGCCATAGGTGCGAAAACAAGAAAGAGCGAGAGTTCCGGGACGAGGGCTTTGCCGAAGTTGTCGAGAACCCCGATCACCAGACTGCCCAGAAACGCACCCCTGAGGCTCTTCTGCCCGCCGATGATGATCACGACCAGGGCCAGAAGGAGGATTTCCATGTCGGCGCCGGGGTAGACCCCTATGATGGGCCCGCCGAGAACCCCTGCAATGGTGGCGAGCAGGGTCCCCAGGGCAAACACGGTCGTAAACAGGCGGCCCACGTTTACACCGACGGATTGCGCCATATCGGAGTTGTCCACACCGGCCCTCACCCTCATACCCACCTTTGTCTTTTCGATCAGCAGAAACAGTAGGACGCCCACGAGCAGGCCTGCCGCGATCACAAAGACCCTGTAGATCGGGAACTTCAAATCACCCCCCACGGACACCGAGAATGCCAGCAGCCGGGGCGTCTGGAGCGATTGCGGGAGTCCGCCCCAGATCCAGAGACAGGCATCCTGCAGGATGAAGATGAATCCGAACGTCAACAGGACCTGGGCCAGCTCGTTCTGCAGGAGCCGGCGAAGAAAAATCTTCTCGATGAAGATCCCGATCAGAGGAACAACCAGACAGGCTGCCGCCAGGCCATATGCGAAGTTTCCCGTCTCCTGGATCAGGGCGAGGGCAACATAGGTCCCGACGAGGTAGAAGGAGCCATGGGCAAGATTCACGACATTCATCAGGCCGAAGATCAGGGAAAGGCCGGACGCGACGAGGAATAGAAGCATGGAAAAGGAAAGGCTGTTCAGAAGTTGGAGGACAATGAAGTCCATCTATCGATGAAGTCCCTCGATCGGAAGGGGGTTTCATGGAACAGGCTGACCTCCCGGGATACGGGCGGGCCAGCCTGTACAGTGGGCGTCACTGAACGATGAACGACCGGAAGAACATCATCGAACATGGAACATCGAACGTCCAATCAAGAGTCGAGACATCGCCATCGGGTAAATATCCATGGGAAAGGGGATCGGCCGGAACAAGGCCCGGGCTAACGCCCCAGCTGCCCTTTACTGTCTATGCCTCTGATGACGTCGAAGACCGTATTGACCAGCTTCCCTTCCTTGTTCGTTTCCACCCGCCTGATCCCCATGTCCTCGATGGCGAAGCGGTTCTCGTCAAACCGGAACAACCCCCGGGGCGCCTCAAACCGGGCCTTCTGCATGGCCGCAGACAGGGCCTTCTTGTCCGACGTGTTCCCCTTCTGCGCCTTGGCTCCCTCCGCGATCACTTTTGCCGCGACATAGCCCAGTTCGCTGAAAAACCCGGGGGGAGTCTTGTACAGTTTCGAATAGCCTTCCACGAATTTCTGGTTCACCCCGCTGTCCCGGGACGGCGTGTACGACAGAAGGCTGATGATCCCCTTGGCTGCCTCCCCTTGCGCCGGCAGAAAGCTCTCGTCCACGAGGTCCCCTGCGGCGGTCAAGGGAAGCTTTTCCTTGAGCCCGTAATCTGCATATTGCTTCACGAATCGGATGGCGTCCCCGCCTGCGAAAAAGACCCATGCGGCATCGGCTTCTTTCGGCTTGATCTGGGAGAGAAAAGGCGCGTAATCGGGAGACCCCAGGGGGGGATAAATGACCTGTACCACCTTCCCCCCAAGCTCCTCGAAGGATTTCTTGAAGGCATCGACAACCGCACGCCCCCAGACATAATCCGGTCCCAGGAGGACCATCTTGCGGTACTTGAGCTTGTCATGGAGGTACATGGCCGAAGCCTTGCCTATCTGGACCGGCGAAAAGGAGACACGAAAGATATTGGGGGCAGGAGGCTCACCGCTTTCCTTCAATGTCCCTGGAATAGCGTAAACCTGCGGCACGCCGCTTTCGATCACAATGTCCCTGACGGCCATCCCTACCCCGCTGCTTACCGGGCCTATGATGGCATCAACCTTGTCGGACTCAAGAAGCTTCCGCACCTTGATCACCCCGGTCCGGGGTTCGGACTGGGTATCCTCGGTGATGAGCTCGACCTTGCGCCCGGCTATCATACTGCCTTGCTCGGTGAGGAAGTACTTGACCCCTTTATCGATATCTTCACCCACTTTCGCGTACACTCCGGTATAGGGGAGGAGCAGACCCAGCTTGATCGGGCCGGTGCTTTCCGCCGCAAACACTTGACCGCAAATGCCCAGTGAAATTGCGGAGAACAACCAAAGACCCAGGACGCTCCCTGAAACTTTCTTGAACGGCAGGGGGTGTTTCATAACGCTCCTCCTTTTCAATGGGGTTGATCTGTGTCTCCGACTCTATCAAACGAACCGGTTCATAATATACCTCGTCAATCATATACCTTGTCAACCTTGGTCACCCTTTCCATTGCCGGACAAAAGGTCCGCCCGTGAGAACCCCAGCGGACTTGAACAATCTTGAAAATGGAGAGGAATCCGACTAAGGTGGATTTGCTTGTCGCCGACAGTGCTGGTGGGTCCTGTGCGGTCCCCGATTCCATCGCGATCGGCCGCGGGGAACTGATCAAGGCCCAACCCAAAGTCACGACCCAGGAGGATCACTCATGATTTTGTCCAAGCCGCAGTCCAGGGTTGTAACCGTCGCCGCAAGGCCTGAACCCCTCGAAATCGATCTGGCCAGGACGGCCGTGGTCGTGGTGGACATGCAGAACGCGTTTGTCAGCAAGGGAGGCATGTTCGATGCGGTCGGTTGGGACATCTCCGCGGCTGAGCAGGTCGTCGAAAACAACAGGAAGATTATCGACGCGGCCCGCAAGGCAGGAAGCAGGATCATCTACCTGAAGATGAGCTATGAGCCCGACTACTCAAATAGCGGAGGGCCGGAGTCCCCGAACTGGCACAAGGAAGTGGGCTTGGCCCTCATGAGGAGCAAACCCGAGCACTGGGGGAGATTTGTCACCAGGGGGACCTGGGATGAAGAGATCTGCGAGCGGCTCAAACCGGAGCCGGGAGACGCCGTTGTCCGGAAACAGCGGTACAGCGGCTTTGCAGGGACGAACCTCGACATGATCCTCAAGACCTTCAACGCCAAATATTGCGTCTACACAGGGGTGGCGACCAACGTCTGCGTGGAATCCACGCTGCGGGACGGCTTTTTCCTGGATTACTGGCCGCTGATTGTCTCGGACGCCGTGAACAATGCCGGCCCCCCGGTTACACAGGAGGCGACCCTCTGGAATGTTGAAGCCCTGTTCGGGTGGGTGACAACGACCGACGATTTCCTGCGCGCGGTTACCCCCGCCTCCTAAATGATTCCGTGTGAGAGATGGGGACTCATTCTATACCACATCCTGTGCCGGGGACCGGGTCGGCCGCCGAATATGATCGTAAATGGATCACTGGGTTCGCAGGTACTCTTTCACCTTCTCCGGGGTGTAGGGGGCCCGGCGGCCCGGACATCGGCGCTCGGTGCAGAGGAGGCAGCTCACGAAACCCTTGTCGTTGGGGAACAGGATGCCGGATCGTGACTTGATGGGTTTCATGACACCCCCTGCGGTCAATGTCACCCCCACTTGATCTTCGGGAGCGTCGAAGAGATCAAAAAGAGGCTTCTGTTCCGTAATCGGCCAGTCTTCGATTTCGCCCGGATTCATGTGCGCAACATGGGTGAGTCGATACTTTCCTTTCAGAACCTCCGCGAGAAAATCTACGGCTGAGACCAGGGCCAGCGTCTTGATCACATCCAGGCAGTATTGCCTCATCATGTTCCCGCCCGGCACAGACCACTCATCCAGCTCCTTCCCCACCGTGGCAATGAAGGGGAACACCCTTTCCTGATCGATCAGGTTCTTGCTGAGCGCTCGACTGGTAAAGCGAACGCCGTCGATATCCACCGTGCTCCTGTCGATCACCCGGGCGTGTGAAACCCGGTAAACCGCCCTCAGGCGGGCTGTGGCGCGGGCCCTCTCCAGGAGCTCAAAGACCATCGCCTCCTGCCGGCCGTCAGTCTTGGGGAGCCTTAACCGCTTGGAGACTGAGACCTGGTCCAGCCTGAAGGGGACCTCGACCAGGCAGGTATCGTTTTCCAGGGGTGTAATCATTGGCTTTCACCATTGCCGGTGTTGCTGGGGACAGGGGCGGAAAAGGCGTTCTCTTCGACGATCATTACCCCAAAACGGACCTCTTGAACAGGCTCATATGGAGTTCGAGGAAAGAAAGTATTTGCTCCTTAGCAAAGCAGTCAGGGGGACGTTCCTGCCATACAACGACAGGTGTACATTTCGCCCTACGACGCCGCAGGCCGCGCCCTTGTCGAACGGTTTCGCAAGGCCAATGCTGATGCGGTCTCTGAGAAAAGCGCCATCGACTTGACCGCCAAGGCGTTACGCGCGGCCGGGATGCTCAGGTTGGACCCGGTCGATTGGAGAGTGGTGAACGCCCCGGCGGAAGACGGGATCTTTCGCCTGGGCGGCGTCCTGGTCGGGACGATTGCCTATCGATGCATGGTGAATCTTCTGGGGGTCCGGTTATCCTCGCCGTCTCCATCGCGTTGACAAGAAAAACCAAATGTCATAAGAAAACTCCACGAAAAGAGCGGCTGACCGGAGGCGATATGAGGCTCATCCGAATCGTACTTGCTGTACTTCTCATGCCCATTGCAGCGTTGGGGTGGGCGGAGCAGTGCCACGAATCCTCCATTGTGAGCCCGAGCCCTTTCATGGGGAGTCACGGGGAAGAGTTCAAGCTGAGCGACGGGTCTCGATGGAAGGTCGTCTTCGAGGACGAATACTTGTACGCGTACGCCCCCAGAGTCACCGTCTGTCCGGACTCCGGCAAAATGACCATCCAGGGAAAGACCCTCAAGATACAGGCCATCAAGCCCCCACCAGAGCGAGAATACGAAAAACCTTTTCTGATCGTACCCCAGGAACGTTACGGTCATTAGCCTGCGGCCGAAGGAAGAGGGTCGCTTTCTTTGGGCTGGACCGGAAAGATGTTCAGCACCTTGCCTTGGGTCAGCCGCCGATGCTCGCGAAATCGTAGATTAGGATTTGAGGAGAGTGAACATAAGCGAAGTCAAACCGGTCACCCCCGGTGAATTGCTACGGAATGGTCGGGCAGGGGAAGGCTGGGGAACATTACCCTGGCGTCCAGCTCCGTAGGATGGGTGGAGCGCAGCGGAACCCATCCATTCGAGCTGTCATCGATCCCTTCCTCTCCGACCCGCTCTTGTGGTGATGAGGGACTTCCCAAGTTCGTTCCAGAGACGCTTGGCCGGGCGGAAACAGGCTCTTTTCAAAAGGACAAGCTGCCGCTACAGTTGAACGGATGAAAACAGGAAGCTCCTCAGCGATGTCCAATCCATGGTCGAGACCCAACGGCTACCGCCGCGTGCTCGCCGTCAGCCTGCCTCTGGTGGCCTCCATGGGCTCGCTCACCCTCATGCAGTTCACCGACCGTATTTTCCTTGCCAAGTATTCGGTGGATGCGATTGCGGCCGCTCTCCCGGCGGGGATCGCCTCCTTTACGGTCGTCGCGTTCTTCATGGGCGTTGCCAGCTACACCAACGCATTCGTGGCCCAGTACACCGGGGCCGGGGCCTTTCACCGGGTGGGCTCGGCACTCTGGCAGTCGATCTATTTCTCCCTGTTCTCCGCTTTCTTTCTGGGGCTCCTTGCCTTTGTCGCGGCGCCCCTTTTCGACCTCGTCGGACACTCACCCCCGATCCGCGAACTCGAGGTCGCGTACTTCCGGATCCTTACCCTGGGCGCCGGGCTGGTGGTGCTGAACTCGGCCCTGGCCTGTTTCTACACGGGCCGGGGCCTCACCTGGACGGTCATGATCGTCAACATGATAGGGGCGGCGGTGAACATCCCCCTGGACTATGTTCTCATCAACGGCATCGGTCCCTTTCCCGAACTGGGCATCACGGGTGCGGCCATTGCCACGGTGGTCTCCTCCGCTGCGGTCAGCGTCAGCCTGGCCCTTCTCATCTTCGGCGAAAAGAACAGGGCACGCTTCGGCACCTGGCGCCGGCACCGGTTCGACAGGGATCTCTTCGGACGACTGATGCAGTTCGGCCTCCCGAGCGGCGTGCAGTTCTTTCTGGAGGTCTTCGGATTCACCTTCTTCATTCTGATGCTGGGCCGGCTTGGGGATCTCGAACTGGCGGTCTCCAACATCGCCCTTTCCCTGGAGGCGCTTGCTTTTCTCCCCATGGTGGGCTTCCACATCGGAAACAGCACCCTCGTGGGGCAGGCGATCGGATGCGGCCGGCCTGAAGAGGGGGTGACTTCGACCAGGAGCGCCCTCCATATCACGCTCGCCTACATGGGGCTCATCGCGGCGGCCTTTGTCCTGATGCCGGAGCCGCTTCTCGATCTCTTCAAGGCCGGCAACCATTCAGAGGTGCAGTACGCGGAGATCAAGGAAACGGGCGTGGTCCTCATGCGGTTCGTGGCGGTATTCTGCCTTTTCGACGGTCTCAACCTCGTCTTCTCAGGGGCCATCAAAGGCGCAGGCGACACCCGTTTCATCATGTGGACGATTGCCGTCCTGACCCTGGGGATGATGATCATCCCGGTCTATCTTGCCATCGAGGTCCTCGGCGCCGGTATCTATACGGCCTGGACCCTGGTCACCGCGTACGCCTGCGCCCTTGGCATGGCATTCATGCTGCGATATCGAAAAGGCAAGTGGAAGAGGATGCGGGTGATCGAAACAGTGCCCGGAGAAGCATGAATGAATAAGGTGACACCCCCTCTGCGGGATTTTTCAGATACTTGTCCCTATCGCCAGCAAAACAGGTGTATGAAAAAGCATACCTGCGAGCAAGGCCCGCCGGACCCTCTCAGCCCCTAAATACCATCATTTCAATTGTTTGAAGATCTGTAGCCGCTGGTGCGGAGCTTGCAAAAGCATAGCCCGTCATTATCTCTGAAGGGTTGATCACGTCCGCCGATGGAATGGCCAATTCAGACTCAGGGAGGAGGAAGATGAGCTAAACAGACTGCAGAACAGATCGCGTGATGATGGAAAAACCATCCGGCCTCGGAATCAGTATCAAACGCCGGCCAGACCCTCTCTCGAACCGGGGGGCAGCACCGGGGCGCACCTGGTGGATGGCGCACCTGCTGAGCTCCTTCATCCTGATCTTCTGTTTCGCCGGCACTGCAACGGCCGACAGGAGATCTTCCGCTCAACCCTCCCTTAAGAAGTGCGACGCCGAAGCTGAAAACCCTCTCGTAGATGAAATGCTCAGGCACGTCGGTGTTCCGTACGAGTGGGGGGGCAGCGACCCGGGCGGGCTGGACTGCTCGGGCTATGTCGGTCTTGTGTACCGAAACGCCTGCGGACTGGATCTGCCACGTCATTCGAGGTCGCTCTACCTCTCTTCCGACCTCCAGAAGGTCTCACTGGACGAACTTCAGACCGGGGACCTCCTCTTTTTCGCCCTTTCCAAGGGGAGCAGAAGGATCAATCACGTGGGGATTTACCTCTCAGGGGGAAGATTCGTCCATGCGTCCCTCACCTTGGGGGTGATCGTATCCCGTCTGGATGAAAAGTACTACAGCGACAGGATTGCCGGCGCACGGAGGGTCCCAGAACAGCCGCAGTCCCATTTCCCCGGGACGGCATCGACCCCTTCCGAATCCGAACCTGATCACAGATGGGGTTTGCACGAGACAGTGCCTCCCGGCAGATCCCTCGGCCTGAACCTCACACCCGGCACCAACGGAGATGATTGGAGGATCTCCACCACGTTTCACCCTCTGTCTCTCACACCAGGATCACACGGTAGGAAAGATCGCGGACAGGAGGGCATGAACCTGTCGCTCAGCTACAGCAGGAGACTCTCCGAAGGGATGACCGTTTTCCTGACGGGCGAGCGGCTCCTGCGGAGCGCGGCACCATTGCACGACCTGACTGAGCACAGGGGAGTCTCGGAAGATCAGAGGGTCTCCCTCCTTTTCAACTTTTCCTACTGACCTCGCGGCTCAATCCTATCCCGAACCGGGTGGTCACCGGCTTCGCCCTGCCTACCGGGACAGCGCCCCGCCCGTCCGAACAATCTTGATGCGCGGCCTGACGGAAAAATGTACAAGTAGTGAATGAAATCCTCGGGGTAGGGGAGGGCCAGCAGGACGGGCACCGCGGAGAGGGCGAGGTGAAAAAGGAAAAGGTCGGAATCGGAGCGCTTCTTGGGTCCTGCGGTGCCGTGTTCTGGCCCGGGGCCATGATCTTCGGATTCCCCGGCGTCGCGGGACAGTACTGGAGGGAGACCTTTGGGGTGGATCGCGCGGCCGTCGGACAGACGCTTTTCTTCGTCCTGGCCGGGACCGGGCTCTTCATGTATCTGATCGGCCGCTGGCAGGTTCGTTTCGGTCATGCCACGATGGCCGGAGTGGGCGGGATCCTCTGCGCCCTGTCGACTTGGATCCTGGGCAGCGCGAGCGGCATGTCCGTGGTCTATGGGTGCACGTTCCTGATCGGCGTTGCTGCAGCCTTCGTGTATATCCCCACCTTGACCGTGGTTCAGTTCTGGTATCCACAGAGGAGAGGGTTCGCCACCGGCATGGTCAGCATGGTGTTCGGGCTTTCCGCAGCCCTGATGTCACCGCTCATCGCCGGCCTGCTCCTGCACTGGGGGTACGGTTCGACCACTCGGGCGGTCAGTCTCATCACTCTGGCGACAGGGTTGGTGGCCGCATGGTTTGTCCGCATGCCCCGGTCTCCTTCGCTCGAACCCAGGGCTGCTCCCTCCGCAGGGATGATCCGGGGCATGACCGTGAGAGAGGCGCTGCAGACCAGAGCGTTTTGGCTGCTCTGGTTCACCTGGGTCCTGGCGGGCGCAGGAGGGATCGCCATGGTGACCCTGTCCACGGCCTTCGGCCATTCCATGGGGCTCCTCGCGCGAGAATCCGTCCTCCTGTTGACCGCGTTCAATATCACCAACGGACTGGGGCGATACCTGAGCGGCCATGTGTCCGACCGCATCGGCCGGAACCGGACCATGGCTGCGACATTCCTGGCCGCAGGCTGCGCCTATGGATTGTTCTCCCACCTCCAGGGACTGCTCCTCTGGTCCATTCTTGCGGCTCTTGTAGGTCTTGCCTTCGGGACGCTGTTCGCCGTGTCCGCCCCCCTGGCGAGCGAATGCTTCGGGATGAAGCACTTCGGCGCCGTCTTCGGACTGGTCTTCACGGCCTACGGCTTCGTGGCCGGGCCATTGGGACCCTGGTTGAGCGGCTACATTCTGGACGCGACCGGCGGGCGCTTCGACCAGGTCTTCGGGTACCTGGGTGTCTCCTTTCTTGCGGCCGCCCTGTTGATCTGGTTTGTGAGGCCAGGACCCGAGGCCAGAGATCAGAGGTCACAGGGCAGAGGTCAACCCAGCCGCCGGCCGAGGCCGGTTTGATCGAACAGGAAACTTCCTGCCGTCTTCCAGATCGCAAGCAGGAGCTTGCTCCTACAGGGGAGAAGGTTTCATATCATCCTTTGTGAACCCTGGCGTTTACGATACCCGGACCCGGGATGTGCGGCCCAAAAGGTAGCTCCGGTGTTCATAGTCGGTACGAATCGTCCCGGTTCGGCAGCTTTGAAGAAATGCAGGAGGGGTAGTCCGGCAACGCGCCGTAGGTGGGGTCCTGCTCCCATCCCGGGATCCCCGCAGCCCGCCTGGCGGCGGCCTTGTATCTTCCCCACTCGGCCCCTGCGTGGACGAACATCCGCTGGGCGGCCAGGGAGCCTTCTCCGTGGATGCTCCCGACCTGGAAATGGGGGTTGGTCAGATCCTTCAGCAACCGAATGGCGCGAAGCCTGTGCTCGGTCGGGTTCCCGGCCTTGCCTCCGAGGTACTTCTCCATGAACGGGCGGGTTTCGGGGTTGTTCCAGTCCCGGTAGGAGGGGATCGTGTCCGCGATGCCGCCGCAGATGTCGTGGGCCGTCTTCACGGCCTGGTGGTAGTTGTCCGCGAAGAGGTACTTGGCGGTGTTGGTGTACACCGTGTTGGGGCTCGCGATATCGGAATCCGCCGCGGTTTCGCAATAGAGGCAGGATGCCTTTCCGATGACGCTCACCGCCTCCGCATACATGGCGAGCCAGGCGAGCTTGTCCTTGATGTGGGAGACGTTCTCCACCCCGTTGTACTCGGCCACCAGGGCGGAAACGCCTGCGAGCATCTCCAATTCCGTCGTCATCCGGGAGACGCCGAAGAGCCGGTGGAATGTGGCGAAGGCATAGGTGACATCCCTGGAGAACTTCCACTCCCCGCACAGGAAGACCCGCTCCCAGGGGACGAACACGTCGTCAAAGACGATCATGCACTCGGAGGCGCCGTGCCCGTAGAGGGTGCTCACCGGGTAGTCCCAGGCGCCCGCATCCCCCGACTCCCGCATGGGCGGCTCCGACGCGATCATCGTGATCCCTTTGGCGTTGAGGGGGGTGGCGAAGACCACCGCATAGTCCTTGTCTTCCTCGCCATGGGCGCGGCACGGCATCACGATGGCTTCGTTGGCCCCGGGGGTGGAGCTGATGTGCATCTTCGCCCCCCTGACCACGATGCCGTCCTGTTGACGATCCACCACCCGGACATAGTAGTCCTTGTGGGCCTCCTGCCTGGAAGGACGCAGGCTGCGGTCCCCCTTGACATCGGTCATCGCCCCGGTGATGCCGAGGTCGGTTTTCTGGAGATACTTCCGGTAGGCCTCCACACGCTCCACATATCGGGTGCCCAGCCGCCTGTCCATCTTGTCCGCGACGACCCTGGAGGCCTCGAGGGCGTCGATGCCCATGCAGTGGAGCTGCGTTCCGCCGCCCGTCCGCCACGTGGTCAGAAAGATCTCCCTTCTCTTCAGGAGGTCCTCGGAGCTCCTGGGGGAGACAAAGAGTGCGTTTACCTCCTCCCCTTCCTCGTTCTTCGCCACGAAGAGCGGGCGATATTTCGGATCGTTCGGGAAGAAGTAATCCATGGCCGCGCTTCGGATGACGTTGCTCAGGAGGGGGTGCGCAGTCACATCCTTTATCCTTTCCCCCAGACAATAGATGACCCTTCCGTCTCTCAGGCTCTGCAGGTACTGCTCAACCGATCGGATCATGTCGCCTCCTGGTTTTTCTGCCACGAAGACACCAAGGAAATGTCCAACGCAGAATGTCCAATGTCCAATTTCCAAGGTAACAGAAAGATTCAATGGATCTCCGAAAATCCAGAGATGGCTTTTCCATCATCTCTGTGTCTTTATGGCCGATTTTCTTTCCTTCGATATTCGACATTCGATATTCGATATTCTGCGGTTCGCTTCTCTTACATCCCCATCCCGCCGTCCACGGGGATCACCGCACCGGTCACATACGTCCCCTTGAAGGCCAGGAAGCTGACCACCTCAGCGACCTCGTGGGGCTCACCCGGGCGGCCCATGGGGATCCCCTCGATCTCCGTTCGGAGCCGCTCCTCGGTGTTGAAGAGGGGAGCGGTCATATCGGTCCTGAAGAAGCCGGGGACGACCACATTGGCGGTGATGCCCTTTGTGGCGACCTCCCTGGCCAGGGATTTGGTGAACCCGATCAGTCCCGCTTTGGCGGAGCCGTAGGGCGTATCTCCGGCATGACCGTGGACCCCGGCATTGGAGGAGATGGTAATGATCCTGCCCCAGCGTCGTTCAACCATCAAGGGCACGATATGGCGGCAACAGTTGAAGGCCCCTCCTAGGGCGGTTTGGATCACCAGATCCCAATCCCGACGAGCGATCTTTTGAACCCTCCCGCCTCTGTGGATCGCGGCGTTATGGACGAGGATGTCGATGCCGCCCATCTCCTCTGTCGCCCGTTCGACCATAACCTTGACCTGGGCTTCATCCGCGACGTCGGCCTTGACGAGCAGGGCCCGCCTCCCCATCCCTCTGATCTTTTGCACGACCTCCTCGGCGGCATCCGGTCTGGAGACATAGTTGATGATGAGGTCCGCCCCATGTTCGGCCAGGTCCAGCGCGATGGCCCTGCCGATTCCCCTTGCCGCCCCGGTGACCAGGGCGACCCTCTGACTGGCGTTCATTACCCTATCCCCCATTTCCATGGATGGCTCCTCCCGGCCGATGCCCGCCGGGGGCCCGACAAGGCGGAATCGATGGGTTCCGCTGCGCTCCACCCATCCTACGAACCAAACACGACTCGCTGATCGCCCGACTTCACCCTCATCTCTCTGTAGGAGGGAGGACCGCCGGGAAGTCTCCTCCGCAATCAGCCGTTCCGCTCGGCGGCAGGGGCTCGACCGACTGCCCACCGCGGGAATCGCAAGGCGACACTACCGGGTGAGCGCTAGTACCCGGCAATGACCGGATTCCTGATCGTGCCCAGGTTCTCGATCGTGACGACCACCGTGTCGCCGGGGTTCAGGTAGATGCCTCTGGCATGGCCCACGCCCATCGGCGTCCCCGTGGCGATGACGTCTCCCGGCTGGAGCGTCACCAGCTCACTCAGGTATTCGATCTGTTCCGGGATGGTAAAGTACATGTCCTGACTGGATGCGTCCTGCATCAGGGTGTCGTTGACCCAAAGTCGGATACGAAGCGCGTGGGGGTCGGAGATGAACTCCATGGGGGTGATCCACGGTCCCATGGGGCAGGACGTGTCGAAGGACTTCCCTCCCAGCCAGTCGAACTTGAAGTCCCAGTCCTTTCGGAAGTTCCTGGCGCGATCCGAGACATCATTGAGCACGACCAGGCCGGCCACGTACTTCATGGCATCGGCAGCCGTCACACTCCTGCAAGGGCGGCCCATCACCACACCGATCTCGGCCTCCCAATCCACCTTGGCCCCGGGACAGGGAATCCGGATCGATGCATCGGGTCCAACCACCGTATGTCGCGGCAGCTTGTTGAAGAAGTAAGGCCGGGCGGTGCTCTTGTCCGGCAGACGTTTGTCGCCCATCTCTCTGCCGTGATCGACGTAGTTCGCCGCTGCGCAACAGATCGCCGGCGGATAGAGGATGGGGGCGGCAAGCCGGCAATCGGACAACGGACCGACAACGGCGGAAGCGGGACTCGCGCCGGTCTCTGCGAGCTCTCTGAGCATCGGCAGGAGAGAATCCCAGTGTTCCAGAATGGAAAGGGTGGATGCAGCATTACATCCGGGTGGGATCTTCTTTCCGCCCAGGGCTGTTGCGATGTCTACGACACGATCATCGCCGACGAGAAGCCCTGAGCGGGGCGCCCCGTCTTTACCCATGTAGCTGAGCAGCCTGAATTCCATCAACGTTTCCTCGCTTTCACCGGGACGAAGGTCGACGCCATTTCGCGGATTTCAAAAGACGCTTTTCTGACCATCCTGTTCATCCTGTTATCCTGTCAAGGTCCTTGAAGTCTCATGCGAGCAGCGCATGGGCCAGACGCACGTACATCTCGACGCCCAGGGGGAGGACCTCTTCGTTGAAGTCGAACCGGCTGTTGTGTAAAGGGAACGATTGTTCATGACCCATGCCCAGAAAGAAGAAGAACCCGGGGACCTCCTCCAGGAAAAAGGCCATATCGTCCCCTGCCATGACCGGCTCCGGCTCGAACACGTTCGCTTCTCCCGCCGTTTCGGCGGCGCAGCGGCGCACGATCTCCACGAGTCCTCCGTGGTTGACAGTGGGCGGATAGCCCCGCGAATACTTCAGCTCGTAGCCGGCGCCCATCGCATCGCAAATGCCCTTTGCGATCCTTTCCACCCGCCCGGGCCAGGACTCCCATACGGCCCGATCCAGGGTCCTGGTGGTTCCCTCGATCACCGCCTCGTCGGGGATTACATTGAAGGCGGTGCCCGAATGGAAAGAGCCCACCGTCACCACCACGGGGCTGAGGGGGTTGGTCTGCCTGCTGGCGATGCGCTGCAGACCTCCGATCACCTGCGCCCCCACATCGATCGGATCGACGCAGAGGTGGGGCATGGCCCCGTGGCCGCCCCTGCCGATGATCCTCAAATGGAACCGGTCGTTGGCGGCCAACACGCACCCCGCCTTCACCCCGATGGTCCCTTGTTTTCCACCATGCAGATGGCAGCCGACGACCAGATCGACCTGGGGGTTCTCCAGTACACCTGCATCGATCATGGGCCTGGCCCCGCCCGGCCCTTCTTCAGCGGGCTGGAATACGAACTTGATGTTCCCCCTCATCCTTCCCCGTTCCTTCGAAAGGATGGAGGCGGCGGTCAGGGCCATGGCCATGTTCGCATCGTGCCCGCAGGCGTGCATGAACCCCGCGTGGGCCGAACTGAACGGCAACCCGGTGTTCTCCTGGATCTGGAGCCCGTCCATGTCCGCCCGGATCATCAGGGTCTTTCCCCCTCCCCCGAGCTCCAGCAGCCCCACTACCCCGGTCCCTGCCACCCCGGTCTGCACCCTCAGCCCCAGTCTGCGGAGATGATCTGCGACCAGGGCAGAGGTCTTCTCCTCGCAAAAACCGATCTCCGGGATTCTATGCAGTTTCCTTCTCAGGGTTATGAGGGTGTCCTTTTCTTCTTGAACCCGATTTCTGAAGTCCGTCATGCGAATGCTCTCACCACTTGCCAACTCCCCCCGACCCCCGGTGCTCATCCGGAAATGACCCGCTCCGGTTTCGCGCGATCAGCGATCGGCCATCAGCGGTCAGCCAAAAACCTGAATTACAGAGATGAAGCTGATCGCTGAACGCTGACAGCTGAAAGCTCCATCCGGAAATCGCAGTTTCCGGACGGGGAGGGAAACTGCTCAACCGATCATGGCTGCTCCCCTGTCGAAGGCCGAGAGGTTCAGGGCGACCTTGTCCGGGTCCATCCGCCGGGAAAGGACCGATTCGAAGTGGTTTCTCTCCAGGGGAAGGAGGCCCGTGGCCGCAAGGGCCCCCACCAGGACCACGTTCCCGAGGATGGCGTTCCCCATCTCCAGGGCGGCCTCCGTGGAATCGATAAACCATGCCTTTTCGGAGAGCCGGCCGATCGATCTCTTCAGGTCCTCAAGAGACGGGTAGGCCTGATCTCCGCTGATCACGCCGATGGGATAGATCGGGCGCACATTGCTGAGCACCTTGACCGTCGGGTTCCCGTAGGCCCTGAGGACACGGACGGCCTCCGAAGGCTCCAGGGAGACGATCATGTGGGCCCTCCCCTTGGGTATCTGCGGGGAGAAGACGGAGCTTGCGGATATCCTCAGGTGACTCATCACCGAGCCCCCTCTCTGGGAGGCGCCGAAGGTCTCCCCGATCGTCACATACAGACCCCGGAGGGAGAGCGTCTCCCCAACCATTCGGGAAGCGAGGACGTTGCCTTGTCCCCCCGTGCCGGTGATGATCAGGTTCCATGGATCCTGTGCGATCAAGACCTCAGCCATTTCTATACCGCCTCTTCTTTCTCGATTGCATGGACAGGGCAGATGGATGCGCACACCCCGCACCCGGCGCAGAGGACCTCGTCGATCCTCGCCTTCTTGTGCTCGTCGTCCCACACCAGCCCCGGGCACTTGAAGATCCTGGTGCAGAGCCGGTTGCACCCGCAGGACTCTCCGCGGCAGAGGTCCCTGTCCACGCTCATGTGGAACATCTTCTTCCCTTTCCTCTCCGGGCTGAGGGCGCAGAGCCGGCGAAGGACCACCACGTTCACCCCGCGGCCGTCCTCCACCGCCTCGAGAAGCGTTCTCTGCGTCTCCTCCAGATCAAAGGGATCGCTTTCCCTTACCCTCGCCCCAACCGCCCGGCAGAGATCGGGGATGGAGATCGCCGGCACCTCATCACCGGCAGCGTTCACCTCCAGGCCGGGATGGGCCTGGAAGCCGGTCATGGCCGTGCCGCCGTTGTCGAGGACAATCAGGGTCAGATTGGCCCGGTTGTGGACTGCATTGACCAGGGCCGGCATGGCTGCATGATAGAAGGTGGAGTCCCCGCACACCGCGAGGACGGGCTGGGAAAGACCGAAAGGCTCCAGCTTCCCGAACCCGCTCGCCAATCCGATCCCCGAACCCATGCAGTGGAGGGTCCTGATGGTCTCGAACCCTGCCGGCGACATGCCGATGGTATAGCATCCGATGTCCCCGCAGACGAACCCGTCCCGATGGTCCAGTTCGAGGACGTTGTGAATGGACCAGAACGATGCCCGGTGAGGGCATCCTGGACAGAAGGTGATGGCGCGCTCCGGCGCGCGGCTGGCCGCGACCTCCGCCGCCTCCCTCAGATAGGCTGGAGGCCCGCTCTCGTAGGGGATCTTCAGGATCCTGGAAAGGGGCGTTACGACCAGGTCCGGATTCATCTCGTTCTCGCTCGGAATGGTGCCGTCCGCCTTTCCGTAGAAAAGCCTGGGGCCGATTTCCGGCGCCAGCTCGGCCGCAAGGATCTTGACGTTCTCCTCCATGAAAGGGAGGACCTCCTCCACGATCAGGACCTTGTCGGTCAGGCCGAGATACCTCTTCAGGAGCCGGCGCGGCAGGGGCCACGTGGTGGACAGCTTCAGGAGACCCACGCGGCTCGAGGCCCCGAGCAGGTGGATCGCCTCCCGGCTGTAGAGGTGGCACGCCGAGCTCGTGATCAGCAGGAGCTCGGGTCTCTCCGGCCCTGTGTAGCTGTTGAAGGGAGAATCCTCGAAAAGCTCGGCCGCCCTCTTGAGTTTCTCGTGCTGCCTGCGGCGCAGTTCGCCGACCGCCCAGGGCCGGTTGACGATCGGCCCTTTCATCGTATCCAGGGGCGCACCCTTGTGGGTGAAGCGGGCGCGCGCCTGCGGGGGCAGGAGCTCTCCCATGACCACATTGCCGCTCGCATGGGAGAGGCGGGTGACGCTGCGGATCAGGACCACGTTCCTGATCTCCTCGGAGAGGTCGAAGGCCCATCGCGTCATGTCCTTGGCCTCCTGAAAATCCCCGGGCTCGAGCAGCGGGACCTCCATCATCCTGGCATAGGGGCGCGAATCACCCTCATTCGTGCTGGAGAGGAACCCGGGATCGTCGCAGGAGACCAGCACCATGCCGCCCCGGGTGCCGTACTGGGCCAGGTGCAGGAGAAAGTCGGATGCCACATTCATCCCGACCATCTTCATGACGGCCAGGGACCGCAGCTCGCTGTAGGACGCCGCCGCAGCCACCTCCAGGGCCACCTTCTCGTTGACCGACCACTCGACATACAGGTTCAGCGTCCCGGACGCGGCGGCCAGGTTCTCGATGATCTCGGAAGAGGGTGTGCCCGGGTACCCTGCTGCAACGCTGACCCCGGCCTCCATGGCGCCCCGGGCAATCGCCTCATTGCCCATGAGCAGCCACCGGGAGCCCTTTTCCGCTTCAGTCAAGACGGACATCCTTACTCCTCCTCCCCTATCGCGTCTCTCAGGGACTTCGGATCGACCCTGAAGACGGAGCGGCCCTTCCCCTCGGCGGTGTTGAGAAGCCCTCTTGCCGCACCCCTGCCAAAGCCTCTTTTCTTCTTCTGCCCTGCGGCAAACGTCAGGTGAGCCAAACTTTCTTCAGGCATCTCCCTGGTCCGAAGCCATCCCTTCCTGGCCGCCCTGTCGACGATCTCCGAACCGAGATCGGTGCGGACAATGACCGTGTTCCACCTCGGCTCGCCTTCAAGCACGCCGACCGAGATGTCGGCCCACTCCGAGGTCATGTCCGGACAGACCAGGCAGCCTTCCGGGACAAGGGAACGGAGTTCCCCCAGACCCATTTCGACCCGCCCCTCGTCCGTCTCCATCACGAAGACCTCGGCCGGCGGGGGCGGGATGTCCATCTTCCTGACCTTCCGTCCATCCACCCGTTTGGAAGCCATTCCGATGAACCCCCGGGTATCCAGGGCCCAGGTACAGAACAACCCGATGGACAAGGCCGCCCGGTCCGCGAACCCTTGTTCACCAAGCGGATTGGATCGCATCCGGGTCAACGCCAGGATCTGGCAGGGTGTGCCTACCACCCCGATCCTGCTCCGGCCCTCCCGCACGGCCCTGTTGAAGGCGGAAAGGGTGGGCGCGGCCGTGTACTTGGACGATGCACAACCGATGACCTCTTTGACGTTCGTGGCCAGGCGGGGCAAAGGCACGAGTCCCTTCCGATCCGTCAGCACAGCGCTCTCGATCAACCCCTGTTTCAAGGCAAAGATCACGAGGGCGGTGACGGCGCCTCCGGCCTGAAAGGGCCCGGCCGGGATCTTCGTGGAGGCCTGTGCGGCCAGGATTTCCCGGTACTCTCCGAGGGGGTTCATGGGGTAGGGACGGCCCCAGCGCTTCTCGGAGAGCTCCTCGAGATCCACTTCCGCCCTCGGGCAGGAACCGTAGCAGCGGCCGGCCTCGACGGTGCATGGAAACAGCATGGCGGTCCTGCCCAGGTGGGACCTGAAGTAGGGGCACAGGTCGACACAACCGCCGCAGCCCACACACAAACCTCTTTGAAAGACGTCCTCCAAAAGCTCTCTCGGGCCAAAGACTCGCATCACGTGAAGACCTCCGTCACCCCTTGCTCCCCCACCGTGCCGTCCACTCTTTCTTCACGTCGGTGTTGACCGTGTAGGCAGGGAACTCCCCCCTGAGGGCCTGGATCGCCTGGGTCACCGGCCTGCGATGCAGGTCGAAGTTCGCCTTCTCGGAATACCAGGCGCTGTGTCCGGTGAGGATGACATTGTTCATGGCGAGGAGAGGGTTCTCCGGTTCGATGGGCTCGTCGATGGTTACGTCGATCCCGGCCCCCGCAATGAGCTTCTCCTTCAAGGCCCGTATCAGACCGGGCTGATCCATGCATCCTCCCCGGGCGGTATTGATGAAGTACGCCGTCGGCTTCATCTTCCTGAACTGCTCGTACCCGAACATGTTTTCGGTCTCGGAGGTGAGAGGCGTGTGGATGCTGATGAAATCGGATTCCTGGAGCAGGGTGTCGAAGTCGACGGGGGTCACCCCCCGGCTTTCCATCACCGGCCCCAGCACATAGGGATCATACGCAATGACCCGCATCCCCAGTCCCCGCGCCTTCAGGGCGGTCACCGTCCCGATCTTTCCGAGACCCACGACACCGAGGGTCTGATCCCGCATCCGGAACATGGGACGGGCGAACGCCTTCTGGGCCTTCTTGTCCGTTGTGAAGACGACCCTTCGCTCCCGGACGGCCCGGTCGATCTGGAGCAGCCGGTGTCCCAGGGCGAGCATGTCCGCTATGGCAAGTCCCGAGACCTCGTCCAGGCAGTAGTCCGGGACATTGGTGACCGCAATCCCCAGCTCCGTCGCCGCCTCCAGGTCGGTCTTGTCATACCCGATGCCGATCCCTGCAATGACACGGCAGGAGCGCAAACCGGAAAGGAGACGACGGTTGAAGGGCTGGATGGAGACCACCCCGATCACCGCATCGGCGTCATGGGCGTGGGCGAGGATCTCCTCCTCTTCCCTCCACATGCCCTTGACGAGCGTTGCGCCCAAGGGGTCGAGCAGTTCATAACCGAAGTCCGTCTCCTCCAAGTCAAAGATGTTCACCACTTTGAAACCCATGTACCGACCTCCCTCATTGGCATCGTTCGCATTCAGTGCCCGTCACTTCAAGATCGCGGGCAGAAAAAGGGCAATCTCCGGGAAAATGAACAACAGGGCCGCGCAGGCAAAGAGACTCAGGAGAAAGGGCAGCACCCCCGCGTAAATAATGCTGAAGGGCTCTCCCGTGATGTTCTTCACGACGAAGACCGAAATCGCCACCGGGGGGATGATCACGCCGATCATGAGGGTGATGCCGATCATGATGCCGAACCATATGGGATCGAAACCCAGCTTGACCACCGCGGGGTAGAAGATGGGGGTCGCCAGGATCATGAATGCGAGGTCATCGATGATCGAGCCCCCGATCAGGTAGATCAGGACAATGAGGATCATGATCACGTTCTTGTCGAAGGGCAGACCGGCGACCCAGTCGGCCGTCTTGAAGGGGATCCCCGTGACGGCGAGGAAATGGCCGAACACGACCGATCCCCCGATGAGGAGCAGCACCATGCAGGCCGTTCGGAGGGATTCCTCGAAGGACTTCAGTAGTCGCTTGAAGGGGAACGATCTCTTCGAGTAGGCCATGATCAAAACGGCCGCAGTGCCGATGCTCCCTGCCTCGGTGGGCGAAAACCACCCCTTCATGAGCCCACCGATGACGACCAGGAAGATGGCGGCAACCCAGAGAAAGTCCGGGGATGATTTGATCCGCGCGCTCCACGACGACCTGGGCGCCCTCTGGGCGATGGTGGGATCGATCTTCACCCATCCCATGATCACGAAGATGAAGAAGAGAGAGATCAGAAGCCCGGGAATCACGCCCGCCAGGAAGAGCTCGCCGATGGACTGTTCCGTGATCAGCCCATAGATCATGAGGGGGACGCTCGGAGGGATCAGCATGCCCAGCGTGCCGACGGACGCAACCACGCCTGTGGAGAGCTTCCTGCTGTAGCCCAGTCTGGACATCTCGGGGATGGCAATTCCCGCAAAAGTCGCACAGGTGGCCAGGGTGGACCCGCACATGGCCTTGAAGAGCGTCGCTCCCGCCACCGTGGTCATGGCCAGCCCGCCGGGGATATGGCCCACGAACTTCTCCGCAGAACTGTAGAGCTTCCTGGCGATGTCGGAGTTCGACGCAACCTGTCCCATGAGGACGAAGAGGGGGATGACCGTAAACCCGTAAGAGGTGAACGTCTCGAAGAAGTCCTTCACCAGCATGTTGGAGGCCGCGCTCCAGGTGCCGAGATAGCCCAACCCCAGGAAACCGATAGCGGCCATGGCATAGGCCAGCTCGATTCCGGTCAGGAACGTGGCCAGCAGCACGAATATGCCGATAATCCCTACCGTGACATCACTCATGGCGATCTCCCAAGGCCCTGATGATCTGCGAGAAGAGGGTGGCGCACTGCAGCAGACAACAAAACGCCAGCCCGAAGGAAATCGGGTAGTAAGGCATCCTGAATACGGGGGTGACTTCCTTGGTCCTGATCAGATCGAGGCTCATCAGGACGAAGTTCCATCCGATCCAGAGGAACAGGGCGATCGCCGCCACTCGCGTGAAGGCCTCGATCTTTCCGCTCACCCTGTTCGGAAGCATCGCCACGAGAAAGTCCACGCTGATGTGACCCTTCACCAGGGAGGTGTAGGGTATGGCAAAGCCGACCACCACCGCGCCCAGGAAGGAGATCACCTCGAAGTCGCCCACGATCGGTTTCCCGAAGCCCCTCATGATGACGTCCGTCAGGGTGAAGAGGAACATGAACGCCAGGGTCACTCCGGATATGAGCAGGAAGATCCTGCACAAGGCGCGTTCGAAGGCAAACCAACCTTTCATCATGCCCACCTGTGTCGATCCAGCCCGGGCGGAGACCAGCCCCCCAGGAAAAGCGTTCTTCGTGAAGTTCGGACCCATGGAAAGGCGAAGGACGAGACCGGTCCACGGGATCCCTTACGGGAAACTGCGGCCCGGCCCTCCGCCCGGTGCTGAGGTGATCTAATTTGCCGGAGCGTTCTTCAGCCAGTCCTGGCACCACTTCAGGACCTCGCCGCCGGCGAGCCCCTTCTCCTTCATGCTCGTGACGTAGGCATCCAGGATGGGCTGCATCCTCGCCTTCATCTTCGCTTCTTCCTCGGCTGGTGCCTTCACGATCTTCTGGCCGGACCGGATCGCAAATTCCCGGCCCTCATCGTCGATGTCGCTCCAGAGTTTCGCCTGCTTCTCGAAATATTCCTCGTTCAATTTCTCGATGATCTGCTGAATGTCCCGGGGGAAGGAGTTCCATCGATCCTTGTTCATGGCCACGAAAAAACCGTTGGCGTAGGAGTTCCCCCAGTTCTCGTAGGTGTACTTGCAGACCTCTCCGAACTTCCACCCCTTCAAGGTCTCGATGGGAAGGAGGACGCCGTCGGCGATTCCTCGCTTCAGGGCATCGTAAGTCTCCAGCATCGGCATGGTGGTGGGTGTCCCACCGGCGGCGGTGACCACCTTGGAGGTGTTGGCATCGCTCTTGATCCGGAGCCCTTTCAGGTCTTCCATCTTTTGGACGGGCGCTTTGGTGTGAAAAAAACCGGGACCGTGCGCGTGCAGATAGAATACCTTCGTGTCGTCATATTCCTTCGGCTTGAACTTATGGTAAAACGCATTCGCCATCCGGGTCGCCTGGCCCCCGCTCTTGTAGCCCAGGGGAAGCACAATCACCTCCGACAGGGGCATCCTGCCGGGCGTATAGGACATGATGCTGAGCCCGATGTCCACAATTCCCTTCACCACGCCGTCATAGGTCTGATTCGCCGAGACCAGCGTCCCTGCAGGGAAGAAGGCGACCGTGACGCGGCCGTCGGTCCTCTTCTCCAGGTCCTTGCACCACTGTCCGTGCAGGAGGGAATGGGGGTGGTTCGGCGGGAAGAAAGTGGCATACTTGAGCTTGAATTGAGGCTCGGCTGCAGGGAGTCGGGCCGGGAGTATGCATGCAAGCAACGAACACACACAAACGGCGATCAAGGATTTTGCGATGGCGGCTTTCATGAAAACACTCCTCCTTCTGAAAGTGGTTTGGTGAAAATCCAGGAGCTTCCATTTGCTCCACACTCATGGAGTTGCTACCGAACCTCTGACGCTTGCGCTTGTGGGCCTCGCGACGCTTCAGGCCTTGGGCGCGATGGAGCGCAGGACGTGCTTGCTCACCTTTCCCGCAGGGTTCCTGGGGAGGCCTTCCATGAACTCGATGTACTTGGGGACCTTGTAGTCGGCCAGCCGACCCGCGCAGAAGCGCCTGATCTCCTCTTCCGTCGCGTGCTCGCCCGGCTTCAGGACCACGCAGGCCTTGACCACCTCGCCGAGCATGGGATCGGGGACCCCCACGACCGCAGCCTCCAGGATCTTGGGGATATCGAAGATGACGTTTTCCACCTCCAGGGAATAGATCTTTTCCCCGCCCCGGTTGATCATGTCCTTCTTCCGGTCCAGGACATAGACGAACCCCTCCTCGTCGATCTTTCCGATGTCCCCTGTACGGACCCAGCCGTCGACGATCGTTTCCCGGGTGGCATCCGGCCTCTTCCAGTAACCCCTGAAGGTCTTTGCCCCCTTGAACACGATTTCACCGGTGGCCCCCCTTGGCAGCTCCCGTCCTGCGTCGTCCACGACTCTGGACTTCACGGTGGAGAGACACCGTCCGACGGCCTGGATCTTTCGAAGGGCATCCTCGTAAGGGGTCGATGTGGTGATCGCAAAGCATTCCGTCAAGCCATACCCCACGCTGATCCGGATGTGGGGAAGCTTGGTGAAGATGCCCCTGACCATCTCCTCGGTCGCGGGCGATCCGCCGAAGAGCGCAGTCCTGAAGGAGGAGAAGTCATAGTTCCCGAAATCGGGGTGATTCACCATGAGCCAGACCACGTTGATGACACCCATGTACTGGGTCACCCTTTCCCTGGCCACGGTCTCGAGAAACTCCTTGGTCCTGAATTGCCTCATGTAGACGCAGGCAACTCCGCTGAAGATGGGGGGAAGCATCACGCAGGAGAGGCCGGTGATATGGAAGAGCGGAATGCAGCACATCATCCGGTCCTGCGGCTGAAACCGGATGAAGTCGCTGACGAGCATGGTGGTGGCGACGAACCCGCGGTGCTGGAGGATGGCGCCTTTGGGCCTGCCTGTCGTGCCGGAGGTGTACATGATCGCCGCATCATCCGACTCCGACAGCGCCGGCCTCGGAAAAGAGGAAGTCCCGTTTTCCAGCAAAAGGGAGAAGGGCCGGGTCCCCTCGGGTGCATGAGATCCGTTGAAGAAGATCTTCCCGATCCCTTTCAACTCGTTCCGGACCGGAGCGACGGCAGGCCAGTACTCCTCGTCCACGATGAGTACCCTGCTCTCGGAGTCGTTGATCTCGTAGGCGAGCTCCTCCCCTTTGAATCGGGTATTGAGCGGAACCGCGACGGCGCCGAGCTTCATCAAGGCAAAAAAACTCCATGGAAATTCGATCTGCACCCCCATGAGCAGGGCCACATGATCTCCCGGTTTCACGCCGTGGCCGAAGAGGCCCGCAGCCACCCTGTTCACGACCTGATCGAACTGGCTGAAGGTCCACCTCCGGTCCCCGTCGATGAACCCGACCTCGTCCGGATGCGCTGCGACGGTCCTTTCCAGCACCTCCACGATGCTCTTCGGCCTGTTTTTGAAGACCTCGCCCTTGAAATCGGGCCATTCCTCTTCAACGATCTCCCACCCCGAGTTCGTCGGTATCGCTTCCATCCCTTACGTCCTCTCCACGATCAGTGCAAAGCCCTGGCCCCCTCCTGCGCAGAGGGTGGCAAGCCCCCTCTGAACGTTCTTCTTTCCCATTTCGTGAAGAAGGGTCACCACGAGCCTGGCGCCGGTGGCGCCGATCGGGTGCCCGAGCGAAATGCCGCTTCCGTTGACGTTGACGATGTCGCGGTTCCATCCCAGCTCCCGCTCACACGAGAGGTACTGGGCGGCAAACGCCTCGTTGATCTCGATGAGGTCGATGTCCTCGATCTTGAGGCCGGCTCGCTTGAGCGCCTTGCGGGTCGCCGGAACCGGGCCGATCCCCATGTAGGCGGGGTCCACGCCCACCACCGCATAGCTGACAATGCGCGCCAGGGGCTTCAGGCCGGCCCGGCTCGCCTTTTCTCGGGTCATCAGGATGAGGGCGGCCGCCGCGTCGTTGATCCCGCAGGAGTTGCCCGCGGTAACGGTTCCGTTCTTCTTGAAGGCGGGCGGCAGCTGGGCAAGCTTCTCCAGGGTGACATCCGGCTTGGGGTGCTCGTCCGTGTCGAACATCTTCGGCGGTCCTTTGCGCTGGGGGACCGGATAGGGCGAGATCTCCTCCCGGAAGCGCCCTTCCCCGATCGCGCGGCCGGCGCACTGCTGGCTCCTCAGCGCGAATGCGTCCTGCTCCTCACGGGAGATCTTGTACTGCTCCGCCAGGTTCTCCGCGGTCATCCCCATCCCCCCACCGATGGGATGTTCCTGCATCGATTTCCAGATCATGTCCACGCAGCTCTGGTGCTGCAGCCGCATTCCCCAGCGTGCCGTGGTCAGCAGGTAGGGTGCCGTGCTCATGCTCTCCACCCCGCCGGCGATGACACAGTCGGCATTGTCATCCGAGATGGATTGAAGGCCAGAGATGATCGCCTGCATCCCCGACCCGCATGTGGCGACGATATGGAAGGCGGTGGTCTCCAGGGGGAGCCCCGCCTTGACCAGGCCGATTCTCGCAACATTGTGGTCGATGGGTTCGAAACAGTTGCCCAGGATCACCTGGTCGACCGTACCCTTGTCGATCCCCGTCTTCTGGATGACCGATTCGATGATGAACTGTGAAAGCTGGATTGCGGTAACATCCCTCAGGGAGCCGCCGAACGTCCCGATGGGCGTGCGCGTGGCTCCGACAATGACCACGTCCTTCATAGATTCCTCCTTCCCGGAAGGGGCTGGTGTTTACTGTCGATTTCAAATGGGAGCACCGGGCTCCGGATCAGGTGCGGAATTACGCCGGTTCCTGATTCAGGATGCCATGGAGGAAGATCTTTCGAAAAACCTTGGCATAATCCGCGCCGTCGATCGATTTGCGGTTCAATACCCACTGATGCAGGGCACCGTCATGCAACGCAATAAAAGAGAGCGCCGCCAGGTCGGGATCGATATCCTTCTTGATGAGCCCTTCCTCGATCCCCTGACGGATCAGACTGCTTACGAACTTCCGGTATTGGCGGTAGACCTTCTTCAAGGCGGGTTCGAAATCCACATCCGCCTTCAGCTCGGTGGTGAGGAACGTGAGAAAAACCACAAGGTTCTGATGCTCGTAGGCGAAGCGGGAGTTGAAGGAGAAGGTGCGATGGAGCTTGTCGACCGCATTGCCCGAGGATCCGTTGATGCTCCTGATCATCACGTCGATGTTGCGGAACTTGTACTCTTCGATGATCCGGAGGAGCAGTTCGCCCTTGGATCGGAAGTGGGCGTAGAGGGCCCCCTTGGTGAGGCCCACCTCCCGCATGATGCGGCTGATGGAGGTGGCATGGTAGCCGTTGCGCACGAACAGGGCCAGCGCGGCCTCGATGATCTTCTGTTCGCTGGAATCGCTTCGCTTCATCCTGGGATGGGTGGCGATCACAGGTGGAGACCGAGGTCCGCGGGAACCGGATTCTTCGGGTCCGACCAGTCGTAGAAACCTCTCCCGGACTTGAGGCCCAGATACCCCAGGTCCACCATCCTCTTCAGGAGGGGGGGAGGGGCATAGCGCTTGTCGTGATACTCCTCAAACATGGTCGTCGCCCCCTTGCGAAGGACGTCGAGCCCGATGAAGTCGGCCAGCATGAGAGGGCCCATGGGATGGTTGCAGCCCAGTTTCATGGCCGTATCGATGTGTTCGATCGAGGCCACCCCTTCGCCCAGGGCCCGCACGGCATCCATGAGGTAAGGCGTGAGGAGCAGATTGACGATGAACCCGGCACTGTCTGCGGCCACCACCGGCACCTTTCCCAGGGACTTCGTGAAGTCCAGCGCGTTCTGAAGGACTTCGGGGCTGGTGGCGACGGTCTTGACCACCTCGACCAGGGGCATCACCGGAGCCGGCTGAAAGAAGTGCATGCCCACGAACCGATCTCGCCTGGAAGTGGCTGCAGCCATGCTGGTGATGGAGAGAGAGGAGGTGTTGCTGGCAAAGAGGGTGTCTTTCCTGCAGAGCGGGTCCAGGGTCTTGAACAGATCGACCTTCAACTGCAGATCCTCAAAGACCGCTTCTATGATCAGGTCGCAGTCCCGCAAGGACTCCAGAGAAACCTCCCCCGTGAGCCGCTTCAGCGTCGCGTCCCTGGACTCCGTCGTCATCCCCTGTTTCTTGACGAGCTTTTCGAAGGAGGCCTGGACCCTGTCCAGCCCTTTGATCAGGAGTTGTTCATCGGTTTCCCGCACCGTGACGTCATACCCGCCCTGGAGCACGACCTGCACGATCCCTGCGCCCATGGTCCCGCACCCGACGATTCCGACCTTTCTGATTTTCACCTTGGCCTCCATGGTCTCACCCATTCAATCGGCGCCACCGGACCGGCTGTTCTCCGCGACCTTTTCGTCCGTTCCCGCAAGAAATCCCCTCTGTCTCCCCTCTCAGAGAGGGCTTGCCGAATGTCCCCCTCCAGTAGAGGGTGCCAGAAGGAGTTCGCGCATTCGAAAACTAACCGATCGGTAAGTGCTGATACTAAAAGGCAACGGGACATGAAGTCAATGATTTTGAGTCCGGGGGGAATAAACTCCCCGAGAGATCCTGTAACTGCCCGCAGGCCACCAGGTCTCTCCCTCCGTTCGAAATGAGCAAAAGAGCAAGGACTTTCCGTGAATCGGGACGATTTCCGGTCACTGGGCTTCAGGTCACTTGAAAACCAAAAGAGACATGACAATTTCATTCCCTCTCGATACAATCGATTCGGAGACGCCTTATCCTTCTCAGGAGATCGAACGATGAAGATTGCCTTTCCATGCGGTCATGAAAAAGTCCTTTTGACGCTACCCCCCGGTGCCGAGGTCCTCGAGCCAAGGCCTGTGCCGGTGCTGGAGGATCCGGTGGGATCGGTCGAGGCGGCCCTTGCGGCCCCGGCGGAGGGGCCGCCGCTGGCGGAGCTGGCCAAGGGGCGAAAAACGGCCTGCGTCGTCATTTCGGACATCACCCGTCCGGTCCCCAACCGCCTGATCCTCCCCCCCCTCCTGAGGAGCCTCGAAGAGGCCGGCATCGATCGGAGCCGGATCCACATTCTCATCGCCACGGGCACCCATCGCCCCAACCTGGGCGAGGAGCTCACGGCCCTCGTGGGAAACGACATCGCTGCGAACTACAGGGTGGTCAACCACGACTGTCAAGATCGGGACAGCCTCCGCCGCATCGGGGAGGTGGACGGCGTGGCCGTCGAAATCAATACCACCTACCTGGACGCGGACCTCAAGATCCTCACCGGCCTCATCGAGCCCCATCCCTATGCCGGCTATTCGGGCGGCGCAAAGAGCATCCTTCCGGGGCTCTCCAGCCTCGAGACCATGAAATACATGCACTCGTTCAAGATGATCGCCAGCCCCAAGATCGGCAACAGCGTCCTGGAGGGCAACCCCTTCTATGCGGCTACCGTGAACGCGGGCCGGATGGCCGGGGTCGATTTCATCGTCAATGCGGTCATCAACAAGGAGAAGGAGCCGTGCGGTTTTTTTGCGGGCGCGCTGAAAGGCGCCCACGACGCAGGCTGCCGCATGGCGGGTGAGGTCTCCGTGGTCCGCATCGAGAGGCCGGCCGATCTGGTGATCACCTCGGGCGGGGGCGCGCCCATGGATGCGACCTTCTATCAGTGCGGGAAAGGGATGATCGGGGCCAAGGACATCTGCCGTCCCGGAGCCACGGTGATCCTGGTCTGCGGGTGCACCCTGGGCATCGGAAGCGGGACTTATGCGGAGATGGTGAGGGACTGCGGCACCTTCGAGGTCTTCAAACGCAGACACGGCGACCCCCGGGATTTCGTCATGGACCAGTGGGCGGCGCAATGCTACCTGGAGGCCCTGGGCAGGATCGGCCGTGTGCTGGTCTACTCTCCCGGACTCACGGCCGAGGAACTGAGACCCTTCGGCGCCGATAAAATCGACGACCTTCAGGGGGAGGTGGAGAGGCTTCTGAAGGATCATCCGCGGGTGGCGGCCGTGCCCCACGGGCCCTATGTGGTGGGGGTGGTCGGTGGAGAACGCGGGTAGGTCTGACCCATGTCTTTGCCTGGACGCCGGATGCTGAACGCCGGACACAAAAGGACCACCCCGGGGGCCCCCTAGAGATGCCTTTCATCGTCTGCCAGCGAAAGAAGTCCAGGCCCAGGGTCAGCGTCGAGGCGTGCCGGAAGTGCAGGAAAGCGGCCTCCTGTGAAGCCTACCGCCGCTACCGGGAGCCTTTTCTCTTCCGGGAGATGAACAGGATTGCGGTGGGCACGAAGAAGAGGCGCGTCCGCTCCGGCAGGGAGAAGAGAAGCCCCGGGCCTGGCTCCGGCAAGGGACCGGAGGGGCAGACACAGGAGCAGACAGGACTCTGGCAGCGGCCGTCCAGAGGCGCGAGCACTTGCTGCCGGAAAGGTGGGGGGTGAACGCTCCGCCCCGTGGCGAAAACGACGGCTCCTATCCGGTGAGTGGGGGGGAGAGGTGGTGCGAGAATTCGATGTGGTTGTCCTCGGAGGAGGCCCCGGAGGGTACGTCGCTGCCGTCCGATCCAGTCAGCTGGGTTTCCGCACGGCCCTGGTGGAGAAGGAGAATCTCGGCGGTGTTTGTCTGAACTGGGGGTGCGTCCCTACCAAGGCGCTGCTCCAAAATGCCGAGGTCGTTCATCTGATGTCCAGAGGAAGAGTCTTCGGTTTCGCCTGTGATGGCGTATCCAGCCGTTTCGAAGAAGCCCACAGGAGGAGCAGGAGCATTGTGGCTCGCCAGGTCAGGCGCATTCAGCTCCTGATGAAGAGCCGCAATGTCACCGTGTTCCAGGGCAGTGGGAGATTGAGAAGCGGGGACGAGGTGGAGGTCGCCCCTCGCGGGGAGATCCTGAAGGGAAGGAGTATCATCCTGGCCACGGGTTCGAGGCCGAGATCCCTTCCGGAGGCCCCTTTCGATGATGAACGGGTGATCCATTATCGCACCGCGGTGGAACTTCGGGAGGTACCTGGGGCGGTGGTCATTGTCGGTGGGGGCCCCATCGGCATGGAGTTCGCCACCCTCTGGAGCCGTTACGGGGCGAAGGTCACGGTCGTGGAGATGATGCCCCATGTCCTGCCGCTGGAGGACGAGGCGATCTCCAGGGAGGCGGAGCGGCAGCTCACAAGGGCGGGCATCCAGGTGGTCACATCGGCGCGGGTGGAGGAGATCCGAAAGCAGGAGGAAGGGACCCGGGTCGCGTATCGATCGGGCGGGACCCGGGACGAGCTCGCGGCAGAGAAGGTCCTGGTGGCCGTCGGCTTTTCCCCGAACACCGGTGACCTGGGACTCGAGGAGGCGGGGGTCCGTACGGTTCAGGGATTTGTCGTCATCGATGATCGCATGGGCACCTCCGTTCCGAACGTCTATGCCATCGGCGACGTGACCGGTAAACTGAACCTGGCCCACACCGCGTCCGCACAGGGCATCATCGCCGCGGAAGCGATTGCGGGAAACCCCACAGAGGTGTTGGAGTACAGCGCTATTCCTCGATGCACCTACGGGTATCCGGAGATCGCCTCGGTAGGTCTGGCGGAGAACCAGGCACGAGAGCAGGGGTACGATGTGAGGGTCGCCCAGTGTCCCTTTGCCGCCAATGCCAAGGCCCTGGCCATGGACGAGAATTTCGGGTTTGCCAAGGTCGTCGGAGATGCGGAAGGGAAGCTCCTGGGCGTTCACCTCATCGGAGCGCACGTGACGGAACTGATCGCGGGGCCGGCGGCACTGATTCGACGGAAGGCAAGGGTCGAAGAGCTCGGGCGCACGGTGCATCCCCACCCCAGCCTGAGCGAGGCGCTCATGGAGGCGGCGCACGCGCTGATGGGTCAGGCGATTCATCTGTAGCGGGGAGCTACTTCTTCCGGAGCAGCATCGCAAACCCGCCCCCGGCCGCGGAGACGGCGGCCGAGAGGAGAAAGGCCCACGAAAAGGTCCCGCTGCAATCCTTGATCCACCCTGCCACGGCAGGTCCGAGAGACTGGCCGATGCCGAACATGAGCGTAATGAAACCCAAGCCGGCCGGGGCAAGCCGCCCACCGACCACGTCCCCCACCGCCGCGGCCACGATCGCCGGTATGGAGGATACGGCCGCGCCGAACAGGATGGCGGATACGTAAAGGGCGGGGACGCTCTTTCCCTCCGCAAAGACGACATAGGAAGCGACGAGGGTCAGGAGTGCGAGCAGCGTGCCGTTTCTTCTGCCCAGGACATCCGATATCCAACCCCAAAGGACGCCGCTGAGGATGCTGGCCAGGCCGAGCACCGCGAACATCCCCCCCGCTTTTCGGGGGAGAAGTGCGGCCTCACTCGTGAGGTAGGCGACAAAAAAGGTCATGTAGATGATGTAAGAGAAGCCGAAGGTGAAGTAGACGACCCCCAGCTTCCAGATCTCCCGCTCTCTGACCACAACCGCCCATGCGGACAACAACCCCTGGTCCAGGGGAGCGTTTCCGGGTTCTCCGGACCCGTACATGGTCGTGTCCTTCTCCCCTGGATCGTCCCGCAGGAACGCATAGCAGACAAAGGAGAAGGCAAAGACCAGGACGCCGAGCAGAAACCATGCATACCGCCATCCTTCGGGACCGATCCCGGCGATCAGTCCGGGGATGAGGATCCCCACGATCGAAAGTCCCACACCCGTTCCGATGGTGATGACCCCCGCAGCGAGTCCTCTTTTGTTCGCGGCAAACCAGGCGGCGGGAAGGGCCATCATGGGCACCACTGTGCTGCCGTGCCCGATTCCGGTCAACAGCCTCATCAGCAGGGCAGCGGTGAACGAATCGGAAAGTCCGGTCAGGAACAAGCCGATCCCCATGATGATCAGAGATACGAAGATGGTCCTTCTCGCCCCGAATCGGACGGCGAGAAATCCGCCGATCACTGCAAGGCCGAGGTATCCCGCGAAGTTGGCTGTCCCGATCAGGCCCGCCTGCGTATACGAGAGGGAGAGTCCTTCCTTCATGGAGGGGAGGATGACCGAATAGGACATCCTCCCGAACCCGTGAGCAAGCAGGAGCACGAGGGTCCCTGTGAAGGCAATAAACCATGCGTAATGGATCACCGGCTTCTTCTCCGACAGGTCGCTGCTGCGTAAGGCCGCTATGTCCAATCCCTTGAATGGACGGGTATCCGCAAGGTGGACACCATACCATCATTTTCATGGCAGGAGAAGGCAGTTGAGGGACGGGAGAATGCCCGCCGCGAAGGCGTGCTCGAGGGAATCGCATTCGGTCCGCTCCGGTAGAGCAAGAACCGGAGCGGCGGATTGCTCATAGACGGCTTTTCGTACTTGACAGCGAGGCCCAGGATTGCCGACAATAGACAATCTCCCGAGGAGGGGCGGTTTTGATCAGGGTCGAGTCCATCGTAGACAGCGCCAGGAAGTATCTGGAGGCGTGCATCATTCGCGGGGAGTACAAGCCGGGCCAGCAGGTCAAGGAGCAGGAGGTCGCTTCGTCCCTGGGGATCAGCCGTCCCCCCATCCGGGAGGCCTTTAAGCTCCTCGAGGCCGAGGGATTTCTGCGCAGGGAACCGCGGCGGGGCGTCTTTGTTTCGGAGTTCAGCAGCCGCGACATCTGGGAGATCTACACGTTGAAGATCGCCCTGTACACCCTGTCGGTCACCCTGGCCATGGAGAAGGTCTCCAAGGCCGACCTCGACAGGCTCGAGGCCATCGTCAAGGAGATGGAGCGGGTGGTCTTCGGCCCCGGCAAGAAGGACCTCATGAGGTATGATGAGCTCAACCATCTCTTTCATGAAGCCACCGCGGAGATCTCCGGGCACCGCAGGCTCAAGAGGATCCAGGAGTCGCTGAACAACCAGATCAAGAGGATCGCCCTGGGATCCTTTGCGGAGCCGAAACATCTCAGGGCCTCCTGCCGCTTTCACCGGAAGATCCTGGAGGCCATCAAGGCGGGAGACAGGGAACTGGCGGAGAGCCTGACCCGGGAACACATCCTCAGGGGCCTGGCGGTCCAGGAAGAGCTTTGCAGGAAGAACGGGTGCCGATCCCATAGAGGTACCCTGTAGGAGCGGGCTCCAGCTCGCGATTTGTTCAGAACGATCTTGGAGGATATGAAGGATGTTGCTGGAGGAAGTGAAGAAACACTACGGCCGACTCAAGTTGCTGATCGACGGCGAGTGGGTCGAGTCCAAATCGACCGAGATTCACAAGGATAGGAACCCTGCCACCGATGAGGAGATCGCGGAGTTTCCCACCGCCACCAGGGAGGAAATCAACCAGGCGGTCGAAGCGGCCCAGAGGGGCTTTCAGGTGTGGAGAAACGTGCCCCTCCGGGAGAGGGCCTACATGCTCTTCAGCATGCACGGGAAGTTCCGGCAGCGGTTCGAGGAGATGTGCCGCATCCTTACCCAGGACCATGGGAGAACCATCGATGAGGCAAGGGGTTCGGTGGCCAGGGTCCTCGAGAACATCGAGTCGGCATGCTCTGCGGTGTATGGGCTCCCCAAGGAAAACGAGTTCGTATTCAACCTGGCCAACGGGATCGACGAATATCTTCATTGGGAGCCCCTGGGTCCATTCCTGATCATCACCCCCAGCAACATCCCCATGCACGCGTGGTCCTCCTTTGTCCCCTACGCCCTTGCCGCCGGATGTCCGGTGGTCATCAGCCCCAGCCGGCAGGATCCCCTGGCCGCGGAGACCATCAACAGGGTGGCGCTGGAGGCGGGCTTCCCCAAGGGCGTGATCAACATGGTCTATGGCGGAAGGACGATCAACAAGGAGATCCTCTCGCACCCCTCCATCAAGGGGGTCGGTTTTATCGGATCCAACAGGGCGGGACATGAGCTCTTCGAGCTCTGCGGCAAGCTGAGGAAGACGTCTTCCATCAATGGAAACGGCAAGAATGCAGTCGTGATCATGCCCGATGCGGATGTGGATGCAGCGATCCCCTGGCTGCTCAGGGCCTGCTTCGGGATGACCGGCCAGCGTTGCCTGGGGGTCGACAACGTCATCGTCATAGGGTCCGCGTACGATGAAGTGAAAAGCAAGTTCAAAGAGGCCGCCTCCAGGATGAAGTTGGGCTACGGCCTGGACACGGATACGACCATGGGGCCGTACACGACCCCCGAAGGGAGGCAGAGCATCCTGCGCTGGACCGAGCAGGCGCTCAAGGACGGGGCTACGATGGTCCTCGACGGCAGGACGGCCAGGGTGAAGGATTACCCGAAAGGGTACTTCCTGGGGCCGATCCTTCTCGAAGACGTGAATGTGGACATGCCGAGCGCCAAGGAAGAGGCCTTCGGCGCCGTGGCGGCCCTGATTCGAGGCGAGAGCATGGATCAGGCGATCGAGTGGATCAACACGAAGACCCATCTGGGCCACTCCGCCTGTATCATGACGTCCAGCGGCAAGAGTGCGAGGAAGTTCATCCGGGAGGTGAATGTCGGGAACGTCGGGGTCAACGTCGGCGTGGCCCAGCCCTATGCCTTTTTCCCCCTGGGTTCGAGGCGGGACTCCTTCGTGGGGACCGCCAAATCGCGGCTGGCCTCCATGAGGATGTTCATGGATGAGAAGACGGTGACGGCGAGATGGGTCTAGGTCGGTAGGCAGTAAGCCCGCAGGCGGTCCGCAGCCATCGATACCGCGGGTTCGCTGCGGGGACATATGGAAGAGAGTTGGCAGCGCCGCATCCCGGGCCGCAGCATCAATCGCATGCAGGGTTCGTCTCTCAGGAGAAAGGAGCATGCAGCAAGAGGGCTTGGAGGCAGCGGAGGAGAAAAGGAATGATCGAACCTCTCAGGAGAGTGCCGATCTCGTTCGAGGTGAACGGCCGTCCGGTCTCGATGGACGTGGAGGCCGGCGAGACGGCGTTGCATGCCGTCCGGGAAAGGCTCCGTCTCACGGGCGCCAAAGAAGGGTGCGGGATAGGGGAATGCGGCGCATGCACGATCCTCGTGGATGGAAAGGCCGTCCACGCCTGCCTGATGCTCGCCGCCCAGCTCGACGGGACCAGCGTACAAACGGTGGAAGGCCTCGCCCAAGGGGAGTCCCTCCATCCCCTCCAGCAGGCCTTTCTCGACCACCACGCGGTGCAGTGCGGCTTCTGCACGCCCGGACTCCTCATGAGCGCGGTGGCCCTGCTCGAGGAGCATCCACGCCCCGATCTCAAGACGATATCGGACGGGCTTTCGGGCAACCTCTGCCGCTGCACCGGCTACAGGCAGATCTTTGAGGCCGTGCAGGCGGCAGCGGAAGAGAAAGAGGGGAACAAGCGGTGAAGTCGGACGTGGCCTATCTCAGGCCTTCCAACCTCAAGGAGGCCGTCGCTTTCCTGTCCCGTCACGGACCCGACACGAGGCCGCTTGCCGGCGGGACAGACCTGCTGATCGGCCTGCGAGCCGGGGAGCTGAAGGCCCGCTACATCATGGATGTGAACCGGATCCCCGAACTGAGGGGGATCGCAGTTACGGAAGAGGGCCTTTCCATCGGGGCGGGGGCGAAGATCTCCGAGATCGCGGGTTCGGAAGAAGTCAGGCGTTCGGCCCCGGTGCTCCGAAAATCCTGTCTCACCTTCGGAGGCCCGCAGGTCCGAAACGCGGCGACCATCGGAGGGAACATCGCGAACGCTTCCCCTTCCGCAGACACCTTCCCCCCCCTGATCGTCCATGAAGCCGTGGCCGTGCTCGCAGGGCCGCACGGCGAGAGGCGCATACCGGTCGAGCGGTCGGCGGCCGGACCGTACCGGAGCCAGGTCGGGATCGACGAACTGATCGTGCGGTTCATCCTGAAGCCGGCCGAAGGACAGTACGGTGAGTTCCTGAAGATCGGCAGGCGAAAGGCCCTTTCGATCGCACGGGTCAATATGGCCGTGCTGCTGGAAAAGGACGGCCGGGGGGCGGTCCGCTTCATCCGGTTCTCTCTCGGCTCGTGCACCCCGGTCCCCTGCCGGATCAGAGAAGTGGAGGAGTATCTGACCGGGAAGGTCCTCGATGAAACGGCGGTGGCCGAAGGGGGGCGGCTTGCGGCCGAAAAGATGATCGCGCTCAGCGGCAGGAGACCCACGGCGGTCTACAAAGAGCCGGCCGTGAAGGGGCTTTTCATGCGGCTGCTTCATCCGATGGTGAAAAATGACTGAGAACGGCGAAGTGATCGGCACCAGTGTCCCTCGAAGGGGCGCCGTCGAGCGTCTGACCGGGGCGTGCATGTTCAGCTCGGACTACGGTCTCGAAAACCCGCTGACGCTCAAGGTCGTGCGAAGCCCCCATCCCCATGCCCGCATCCTTGGGGTGGACACCGCAGAGGCCTCACGGGTTCCGGGGGTGGTGCGGATCTTCACGGCCGGGGACATCCCCGGTAAGAACCTCACCGGGATCATCAACAAGGACCGGCCTCTCCTGGTCGCAGACAAGGCCCGCTTCTCCGGGGACTCCGTCGCACTCGTGGCCGCCGAGAGCGAAGAGGCAGCGGATAGGGGCGCGGCCGCAGTGAAAGTCGCCTACGAGAACCTGCCCGCCGTTTACGATCCGGCCGAAGCGCTGGGCGACGGCGCTCCGGCCATACACGAGAAAGGCAACCTGCTCTTCAGGCGAAGGGTGGTCAGAGGAGATGCGGAAGCCGCCTTTTCATCCTGCGCGGCTGTCGTGGAGGAGACCTACCGGACCTCGTTTCTGGAGCACGCATACCTGGAGCCGGACGCAGGGGCCGGCTGGGTGGACGCCGACGGCACCCTGGTGATCATCGCCTCCACCCAGAACCCCCACTACGACCATTCCGAGGTCGTAGCCCTCCTCGGGGTGGAAGGGGACCGGGTAAGGATCATACAGGCCGCCACGGGGGGCGGCTTCGGCTCCAAGCTGGACCTCAACATGCAGGGGTTCATCGGGCTCGCTCTCTACCATCTCCAGAGACCCGTACGCTGCGTGTACAGCCGGGAGGAAACGTTCGCCGCCACCAGCAAGCGCCATCCCCTGATCATGAGGATGAAGACCGGGGCAGGAAAGGACGGCAGGCTCCAGGCGATGAAATGCCGCATCCTCTGCGACACGGGGGCGTATGGTTCCTACGGCATGGCCGTCGCCTCCCGGGCCGCAGTGCATGCGGCCGGGCCCTACCAGATCGGGCACGTAGATACCGAGGCCCTCTGCGTTTACACGAACAACCCGGTCGCGGGCGCCATGCGGGGCTTCGGAACCCCCCAGATCGCCTTCGCGCACGAAAGCCAGATGGACATGCTGGCCGAAAGGCTGGGCATGGACCCGCTGGAGATCAGGCGGCGCAATGCGCTACGGGTGGGCTCCGTAACCGCCACCGGCCAGAAGCTTGCGGCCAGCGTCGGCCTGGGGGAATGCCTGGACGCGGTCAGGCCAAGCTATGAAAAGGCGCGAACTTCCAGGAGCGAGAAAAACCGCTCCCCGTTCACGCGCCGCGGGGTCGGGGTCGGGGCCATGTGGTACGGAATAGGGAACACCGGGGTGCAGAACCCCTCCACCGCTCAGATCGAGATGGATCTCGATGGGGGGGTCACCCTGTACACCGGGTGCGCGGACATCGGGCAGGGTTCGACGACGGTCCTCGGTCAGATCGCAGGGGGGACCCTGGGCCTAGCTCCGGACGATATCCGCATGATCGTCGGGGATACGAAACTGACCACCAACGCAGGGGCCAGTTCGGCGAGCAGGCAGACCTACATCTCGGGAAATGCGGTGAGGGATGCCGCGGCCAAACTGGCGGACGTACTGCTCACGGAGGCGGTCGACCTCATGAAGCTCCCGAAGAGCTCGCTCGCGGTCCAAGGGGGATTCGTGGTTGACAGGGACGACCCCGGCCGTCGCGTGCCTTTCTCGAAACTGGCGGCCCGCGCACACCGGAGGGGAATCCCGCTGCGTTGGCAGGGCTACTTCGATCCGGTCACCAGCCCTCTCGACCCGGAGACCGGCCAGGGCGAGCCGTACGCAACCTATGCCTACGCATGCCACGTCGCCGAGGTGACGGTGGACATCACCACCGGGGAGGTGACGGTGGATCGGGTGGTCGCCGCCCACGACGTCGGCAGGGCCATTCACCCGGAGGCGGTGGTGGGCCAGATCTGCGGGGGGGTGGCCATGGGCGTGGGCTTTGCGCTGATGGAGGAGTTTACGCCCGGTGCGACGGCCTCGTACAAGGATTACCACATTCCCACGGCGAACGACATGCCCGAGGTGGTGCCGATCATTGTGGAGTCGGCCGAACCGACAGGGCCGTTCGGAGCCAAGGGGGTCGGCGAACCTGCGCTCATCCCCACCGCCCCGGCCGTGCTGAATGCCATCTCGGACGCATTGGGGAAAAGAATCGTCCATCTTCCGGCCAATCTGGAACGGGTGCTGGAGGCGGCATCCGGGAAGCCGCAATGCCAAAGATCAAAGGACAGATGAATGCCCCGATTCCGGTTTCAGCAGCCTCTTAGATTGGGGCTTCGACATCCGGAGTTTGGTTGATCCCGTTCCGTCGAAATCTCAAAGGAGGTCGCGCATGCCTACTCTGTTGCTGAAGAATATCGGCACCCTCGTGAGCGGCGAGATCGCAAATCCGTTGCTCAAGGCGGACGCCGTCTGGATCGAGGACGGGGTGATCAGGAAGGTCGGTCTTCTGAAGGACATGGACGAAGGATCAGCGAGCCAGGTGGTCGACTGTGCGGGGAGCACGGTAGCGCCGGGCCTCATCGACTCCCATGTCCATCCTGTGCTGGGCGACTTCACCCCCAGGCAGAAGCAGCAGGACTTCCTCGAGAGCGAGGTTCACGGCGGCGTGACCACGGCGATCTCGGCAGGAGAAGTCCATCTCCCGGGGAGACCCAAGGATCCTGCCGGGACCAAGGCCCTCGCGATCCTGGCCGCCAAGTCCTTTGCCGGATTCAGGCCCGGCGGCATGAAGGTGCTGGGCGGCAGCGTGATCCTCGAGAAGGGCCTGGTCGAAAAGGATTTCGAAGAGATGGCCAGGGAAGGGGTGCGGGTGGTTGGGGAAATCGGTCTCGGCTCCGTCAAGTCCCCTGAGGAGGCGGCGCCCATGGTGAAATGGGCCAGGAACCACGGCATGGTCGTCATGATGCACACCGGAGGGACCTCCATCCCCGGAAGCACGACGGTGGGCCTGGAGCAGGTCCTCGGTGCCGATCCGGACATCGTATCTCACATCAACGGCGGCCCCACCGCCTGTTCGCTGGAAGAAGCGGAAAAACTCATCGCCAAGACCAACATGGCCGTGGAGGTTGTCCATTGCGGCAACATGAAGACCGCAGTGGAGATCGGTTCCCTGCTGGTCAAACACAACGCCCTCCATCGTGCAATCCTAGGCAACGACGCCCCTTCGGGGACCGGTGTCGTGCCCCTCGGCATCCTCCGGGTGGCCAGCCTGCTTGCCGGCCTGACCCCGGTCAAACCGGAAGAGGCCCTCTGCATGGCCAGCGGCAATACGGCCAGGCTCTACAAGCTCAATCGAGGCGTCCTCGAACCGGGCAGGGAAGCGGACATCGTCGTCATGGACACCCCCATGGGTTCCGTGGGAAAGGACGCGCTCGCCGCCCTTGCCGCGGGCGATGTCCCGGCCGTCTCCATGGTGCTGGTGGACGGCAAGATCGTCGTCCATATCAGCCGCAACACGCCGCCCCCGGTGCGAAAGCCGACGGTGAAATGAAAGAGTCTTGACAGGATAACAGGATGAACAGGATTGTTTGTAAAAGAAAATCCATCCGTTGCCGACATGTCGACGCTGATCCTGTCCAATTTCTTCTTGGCAGTTTCTTGGAAGAGGTGAAGTCATAGAGGGGAATGGAAGAACATCAGATATCGGGTAAGTGACCAAAATGAATCACCCTGTAGATCCTGTTAATCCTGTCTAATGTTTCTTTAGTCTTCTGGGTTGAAACATGAAAGTTGACGAAGACAAGTGCATCGGGTGCGGGTATTGCGTGAGGGACTGCCCCCTGGGGGCCGTCCGCCTGCAGGAGAAGAAGGCGGTTTTCCTGGAAAACTGCACCGAATGCGGCGCATGTATCAGGATCTGCGGGCAGGGGGCCATCCTGCGCGAGGCTGCACCCTCCGCCGATGGCCTCACATGCGGTTCCTGTCCGATCAACTGCCGGATCAGGCAAGGGAACATCGGCGCCTGCCAGAGGTACCGGAACGACGGGGGCAGGCTTGTCCGGATCACACCCCTCCACCCCTTCGAGGAGGTGAAAGAGGTCGTCGGGCCCGAGCCTGCAGAGTCCATCCGAACCCCTCTCGTCACGGGCATCGGGGCGGGCACCACCTATCCGGACTGCAAGCCTGCCCCTGTGATCCTCCGCGGGAGACGGAGGGACGTGGACGTGGTCACCGTGGCGACCGAGGCCCCCCTGAGCTACAGCGGGATCATGGTCAAGATCGATACCGATGTGGGGGTCGGTGAAGAGGGTTCCGACGTCCTCGTCGGCAAGAGGAAGGTCGGGATGCTCGTGACCGAGCAGTATGGGTCCAAGATGCTCTCCATCGGCGGTGTGAACCTCCTGACCGGGAAGGACGGTCTCGTGGTTGCAAGGACCGTCGCCGATCTCGCCAACAGGAAGTCGGTGAGGGTGGCCGTGCGGGGGGGGGCCGGGCTGGAGATCCAGGTGGGTCGGCCGCCGGTCATCGACGGCGAAACACCGTCGAACATGAGGGTCGGATGCGGAAGCGCCACTCTGGGCTTGTTCGCCCCTATCCTCGAGGCCGCGGCCGACGAGGTGATCATCCTCGATTCCCATCTCACGAGCCTGATGAGCGAGCATGCGGCCGGCGTTTTCGCGGGCGCCAGGCCCTCCGGGCTCAAGCTCAAGTTCAGGATGAGCACTCCGGGCCGCTACTTCGGAGACCACGGCGGCGGGTGGGGGGGCACCTCCATCGTCAACCCCCTTGACGTGATCGCGGGCGTGGATCGACCGTCGGCCCGACCCGGGATGCGCGTCCTGATCACGGAGACGACGGGGCAGAGGGGATCCCTGTTCGAGCTCACCGGCGAGGGATCGTTCCTGGAGATCCCCATGAGCGAAGAATGCATGGAGGCGCTGAGGGCCATCTCCTCCAGCTGCGAGCCGTCGCGGGTGTCGGCCATGTACATGGGCGGTTCAGGGGGAAGCGCAAGGGCCGGGGTTGCCCTTTACCCGGTCAAGCTTACGCAGGCCGTTCATGCTGCAAAGGCCCACCTGACGATCGGCGGCGCCCCGGCGTTCGTGATGCCGGGCGGGGGCATCAACTTCATGGTGGACGTCGAACGGGTGAAGAAGGGCTCCTTCTACTGGACCCCGACGCCGGCCACGATCTGCCCGATCGAGTACACCATGGAGGTCGGGGAGTACGAGGCCATGGGCGGGCACGTGGAGGCCATGAAACCGTTTGGCACCGGTCATCGACCATTCGACTGAGCTCATCCTAGACCTGGGACCCCGGTTTTCATCGGGATGACGACTTCTTACGGGAACGTCCATGTTCACCTCATGGATGCATAGAACAAGGGCAATGTCGTCTTCGCAAATGGGGAGGCTACAATGAATTGTGGAGGAATATTGTCGGTCATGAATACCGAGCATTGCCCCTGTCGATCTCACTGCCGGTGAATTCCTATTTGTGCAACGCCAGGGTCAAATAACCCATGATCACGGCTTACGAGCGAAACATCCATGTGCTTGAAGGCGGCTCGATCATGGCCGAGTGCGGTCCCATGCGTCTGGTGATCTCATCCCATCTGGGGCGGGTGCCGCAGCGGGAGATGAACCTCGAGGCGGCCAGGGTCTCTTTCGGATTGCTGGAGCGGGTTGCACGGCTCCAGCACATCCTGAAACAGAGACAGGACCGTCTGCCTCCCCGTCTCGAAGATCCCCTGGGCGCCGGGATGATCCGGAGTGTCCTGGATATCGGGGACGAGGACCTCACCCCGATGGCTGCCGTGGCCGGGACGATCGCAGATGCCGTGGCCGATTTTCTGCTGGAGCGCGGTATGACCAAGGTGGTCGTCAACAACGGGGGGGATATCGCGATCCGTCTTCAGGAGGGGCAGTCGGCCAGGGTGGGGATCCGCACGGATGTGACCAGGGGGGATTACGAGCACGTCATCGCACTGGACGCGGGCCGCGCATCATGGGGCGTTGCGACCAGCGGGCTTGGAGGAAGGAGCCTCACACGGGGCGTTGCCTCTGCCGCCACCGTGGTCGCCTCGACCGCCTCTCTGGCCGATGCCGGGGCCACCGCGACCGCCAATGCGAGTCTTGTGGAGGATCCGCAGATCGTCCAGCGGCCTGCCGAAGAGGTGGATCCCCACACGGACATCCGCTCCCTTCCGGTGACCGTGAGCATAGGGTCGCTCAGCCCCGAGAAAAAAAGGGAGGCCGTCTCGAAGGCCATGGCCAGGGCTGAGGAACTGGTGTCGAGGGGTGTCATACTCGGGGCCCTTGTCGCAGTGGGTGGCGAGTTGGGAATGACCTCTTTCATGAAAGAAAGGTTGGCAGGATGACGAAATCCTCAGGCGATGCCCTTCGATCCCTCGGGGCAGGCCGGGGGCGAACGGGAAAGGTGCGGCAGCTTACCCCCGTTCTCCTGTTCGACATACGGTGAACCCGGGAAAGGAGAGAGCAGCTATGGAAGTGAGAAAGTATGTGACGATGGTGGAGGAGATCCATTCCGAAGGGGGACGCCCTGTAAACCCCCCTCAGAGAAGGGCCGCTGCCGTGGCCGTGATCAAGAACCCCTTTGCCGGGAAATATGCGGAAGACCTGACCCCCCTCATCGACATCGGGGATCGACTCGGTGGAATCCTCGCGAAGATGGCGGTCGACGCGCTCGGGATCAAGCCGGAGGCTGCCGAAGGATATGGCAAGGCTGCGATCGTGGGTGAAAACGGGGAGAGAGAACATGCCGCAGCCATCCTGCACCCCAAGCTGGGGACCCCTATGAGGAATGCCGTAGGAGGGGGAAAGGCGATCATCCCGTCGGCCAAGAAGATCGGAGGCATGGGGACGGAGATCGATGTGCCGACTCATTTCAAAGATGCGGCCTTTGTGCGCAGCCACTTCGACGCCATGGCGGTACGCATCGACGATGCCCCACGGGCGGATGAAATCGTGGTGGCCGTGGTCGTTACGAATTGCGGGAGACCGCATCCCCGCATCGGCGGCCTCAAGAAGGAGGAGGCCAGGAAGGAAGACGGGCTGAGGTGACATTTATCGTTGGTCATTGGTCATTGCTCATTTAACATGGGTCGATGAGCAATGAAGGAGGATCCATGATCGATGATCGAGGGGACCCGTTGCAACCACTGGACGGATTTGCTGTTCAACGCGGTGGCGCCCTGCCGGCCTGGGGCGCGGGCAAAAAGGCGTCGCCCATTCCTTTCCCGAACCCCCGGTGCGGGAGAGGAAGAAAAGGAGGAGCAGGATATGTGTGAAAACCACGGTATGAGCAGGCGTAACTTCTTGAAGGCGTCGTTGATCGGCGGGGCGGGGCTCGCGGCCGGGCTGGGCCACGGCCACCTGGATCTGAGCCATGCACAGTCGGCCAACATACGGTTCAGCACCTGGCACGTTCCTGTCGGCTACGAGGTGAAGACCGTCTGGGAGCCTATGCTGGCGCAGCTCAAGAAGAAGAGCCAGGACAAGATCACGTCCACCATGTTTCCCGGCGGGGCTCTGGGAAAAGGGCCTGAGCACTACGACATCGTGGCGAAAGGCCTCTCCGACATGGGTTATTTCACCGCCACCTGGACCCCCGGCCGGTTTCCTCTGACCGATGTGCTCTCCATGGCTGCGTGGGTGGACGGGAAGGACATTGCCACGGACATCGGAAACGCCATGTACAAGAGGATCCTCCACAAGGAGTTCGAGGCCGTGAAGGTGGTCGAGCTGAACGGCTGTATCCAGGCCTTCCTGTGGACCAAGAAGCCGGTCAAGAGCCTGGACGACGTGAAAGGCATGAAGGTCCGGAGCCCCGGCGGTCAGCAGACGAACTACATCAAGGCCATCGGGGCGGAACCCATCTTCATGCCCCTGGGCGATGTCTACATGGCCATGGAAACCGGCACCATCGACGGCATCGTCACCTGTCCTCCCCTGATCCTCTCCTTTAAACTCCACGAGGTGGCCAAGCATGCCGTGGTCACCACCTTCGGGTGCGTTTCCGAGGGCGTGGTGATGAACAAGGACAGCTGGAACAAGATCCCGGACAACCTCAAGCCCGTGGTGGACGAGGTCTGCCAGAACCCGTTCAAAAGCACAGGGGGGCTGACACGGGATGTCTACAAATCCATGATGAAAGAGGTCACGGACAAGAAGGTGAACCTCTATGAGCTGCCTTCTCAGGAGGCGGAAAAGTGGTACGAGCGGTTCCAGGAGGTGACCAGGAAGTGGGTCGCGGACCTGGAGGCGAAGAACCTCCCTGCCAAGGAAACGGTCAAGATGTACAACGAGGAATGCGAGAAGCGGGGCGTCAAGGTCGTGGCCTTCCCGAAGGAGTGGAAGTAACCAACCGGATCGGAGGGGATGAACCACATGGGATGGACCGAGGTCCGACAGGGTACCCGGCGGCTCAGTTTCTACGCGTGCGCCGTGGGCATGGCCATGCTCATACCGCTCATGCTACTCACCTTCGCAGACGTTGCGCTGAGGGGTTTTCTGAACAAGCCGATCCCCGGCACCTTTGAGCTGTCCCAGTATATCCTGGCCGTCTTCATCCTGCTGGGTGCCGCGTACACCCAGCAGGTGAAAGGCCATGTGGGGGTGGATTTCGTGACCTCCCGTCTGTCCCCGCGCATCCGGGTGATCTGCGAAATCGTCACCACCCTGTTGAGCCTCTTCATCATCGCGGTGGTGGTGTGGCAAGGGTGGGTGCAGGGGATTTCGGAGAAGGCCGTTTCGGACCAGCTTCGAATCCCCCAGTACCCGTTCCGGATCCTGGTTTCCGTCGGAGGACTCCTCCTGTGGTTTGAACTGCTCATCGACCTCATCGATTCTTTCGGCAGACTCAGGAGGAGTGAACGTTGAGCCCCATTACCATCGGAATCCTCGGAAGCGTCCTGCTGCTGGTTCTTCTCTTCCTCGGGATGCCCATCGCCTTTGTCATGATGTTCGTCGGATTTCTCGGAATCGGGTACCTGGCCTCCTTCAGCGCCGCGCTGCCCGTGGTGGCCAATACCGTCTACGAGACCGCCTCCTACTATCCGTACACCATCATCCCCCTGTTCATTCTGATGGGGGCCTTTGCGGGAAGCGCGGGGATCACCGCCAAACTATACCAGTCCTTTGACAAGTGGTTCCGGAGACTCCCCGGGGGGTTGGGAATCGCGACCATCGCGGCGTGCGCGTGCTTCGCCGCGCTGAGCGGCTCTTCCGTGGCGGCGGCTGCGGCCATGGGGACCATTGCCATCCCCGAGATGCGCCGTTTCAAGTACGATCCCAGCCTTGCCGTGGGCGTCGTAGCGGCAGGGGGGACCCTCAGCTTCCTCATCCCCCCCTCTCTCGGGTTCGTGGTGTACGGGATGCTGACGGAGCAGTCGATCGGCAAGCTGCTGGTCTCAGGGATCCTGCCCGGCCTGCTCCTTTCCTTCGCATTCATTGCCGTGGTGGTCGCCAAGGTGAAGATCAATCCCGATCTCGCGCCTATGACACCGGGGAAGATCCGCTGGCGGGAAAAGGTTCGGGCCTTCGGAGGGGTTTGGGAGACGCTCCTGGTTTTTCTGATCGTCATGGGCGGGATCTATCTCGGTTTCGTCAACCCCACGGAGGCGGGAGCGATCGGCGCCATGGCCCTGCTGCTCATCGTCCTCGGCAAGATGAAATTGACCTGGAAGAGCCTGTCGGCCGCCCTTTTCGAGGCCGCCAGGATCTCCATCCTGGTCCTCTTTCTGGTGGCCGGAGCCAACGTCTTCAGCTATTTTCTCGCGCTCTCCACGATCCCTACCAGCGTCTCCTCGTGGCTGGCCGGGCTCGGGATCTCCCCCTACTTCGTGCTCTTGATCATTGTGTTGATCTACCTCGTCCTCGGATGCTTCCTCGATGCCATCTCCATGATGGTGTTGACCATGCCCGTCATCTTCCCCGTGGTCAAGACCCTGGGATTCGATCCGATCTGGTTCGGCGTCGTCTGCGTGATCATGATGGAGGCGGGCCTCATCACGCCGCCGGTAGGACTCAATGTCTATACCCTGGCCGGTGTGGTGAAAGACGTTCCCATGACGACCATCTTCAGGGGGGCCTATCCGTTCCTGTTTGCGATGTTCGTCGTCACCTTCCTGATCGCCGTGTTTCCCGGCATATGCCTCTATCTCCCCTCCCTGATGGGGAGATGAGGACTTCCCTGAGGAGAAGGCGAGGGCAGGGTTGACCTCACAGGTGCCTGTGGCTATCTTTGCACCAGCAGGGATGGACAGGTGCGGGAACCATGAAATCCAAGTTGCATGCAGCGTGGGCATGTACGGCCGGTGCGGCGGTTTTCCTGCTCCTTGGCGGTTGCGCGGTGACGGGGGTGGAGAGGGCCGGTCCCTTTGACCCCGGGAAAGTGTTTCAGACCGTTCAGGTCCTTCCCACCTATGGCGGCAACCCCGACTGCAACAGGGAGTTCTGCGCGGTTCTCTTCACGGACGGGAACGTCGGTCTCTATGTTCCCAGGGTGGAAACAAGGGGGCCCGGCGCCCCTCGGAATTACAATCTGGACGGCTTGTGGGCGCATCGGGTCAGCGACGGGAGCCTCCTCTTCGCAGCGCCGGGGTCCAGGCCGACCGAATACGGGACGGGAACCGGAGCCATTCGCATAGAATTCCAGGCACTGATAGGACCGGAACAGGATCGTCGGGAGACCGGAGGTGTTTTCAAGGGTTTTTGATGGTCTGGTCCGCCCCGGGGCTCCTCGGTGCCCTCGGGTTTCCGCTCCGCTCCACCCGTCCTGCCTTGGCGGCAAGCTTCGCGGCTCAGTCCTTGCCGGGGGGCAGGCTCTTCGGGCTTGATCCGCCCCGCTCCTCGATCCCTCGGCAGATCACCAGCTCCCGACCGATCTTCATGCCGTCGCGCAGTACCCGCTCATCTCTCCGGACCGCCCGGCCTTTGATCCTTCTCAGGTGAGGGTAGCGGTACGCCACTTCGCTCTCGAGCTCCTTGTCCTCGATCTTCATGAGGGAGAGGCTTCCCTCTCCTTCGTCCTGGCGGGCAACCTCCTGCTCGAGCCTTTTTCTGAATCCGTCTATGATGCCGAGGGCAAAGTCGCTCTTTCGATAGCGGCCGAGTCGCTTCTTTCTGTTGTACGCGAGCCACTGGACATCGATGGTCCGGGTGACGAATCCGTGGACGTAGCGTGCGATCTTGACGTTCCGGGTTCGCCCTGTGATCTCCAGCACCGTGCCCATCCGCCCTCTCGCCACCACGTAGGCGGGGACCCATATGCCGCAGACAAAGTAGAAGTCCTGAAGGAGACTGGCGATGCGGTATTCCTCGCGGAAGTGGCGCAGGCCCGGTGCACCCACGAAGACGCTGATCAGCTCGTCGCGTTCCGGTCCGGTGGTGAAATCCACCTGGTACCTTCTCAGGAGCTCGTGGGCCTTGTTCATGGCCGCCTCTGCCTCGAAACGATTGGAGCTCTGGGCAAGGGCCATCAGCTTCCGGATCCTGGCCGGGATCCCCCCCTCCTTTTGCGAAGCCCCATCCGAAAGCCTCTGATCCAGGAGGGGGTAATCGGCGGCGGCCCTGGGGTTCGCCCTCAAGAGACGGCAGGCCTTCTTGAAGCCGGGCCCGTGGTCGGTTTCATGGCGGGCGCACAGCACCTCGTCCGCATATTGATGGGCCATCTCATGGAGCAGGACCTCCCGGACGGCGTCCCAGGGGTGTTTGCGGACGAGCTCCGAGCTGAGAGAGATCTCCCTGCGGCCGGAAGACCATGTGCCCCACTTGCCTTTGAAATCGCGGATCGCAAACAGAGGCTTGAGAAGCCCCTTCCTTTCCCGCCCCAACTGCATGGCAGCCGTATCCCATTCACAGCCAAGGCCGTGAAGGATGAGCGTTTCCATCTCCTCCCGGATCATCGATTCTCCTCTTCGCAACGGTGCTCCGGACATTACCACGAAACGGGGCCGGCGCAACCCCCTTTTCAGCCGAACGGATTCACACCCCCGAGACATCGATCCGGCACCCCCCGGGTTGACATTGTCCATGGCCCATGCTTTCTTAAGAAACGCCGGGGGAACGGGTTTCCAGGCCGCGGATGCATTTCCCTGCCGACGGCGGAGGAGCCCCCGCCCGCATTCACCATTATGACCGAGGAGCCCTCAAGCCGATGAGCCAGGAAGCGAACAAGGTGATCTATTCCATGGTCCGCGTGAGCAGGCATCACCAGAAAAGGCCCGTTCTGAAGGACATCTCCCTCTCCTATTTCTACGGTGCGAAGATCGGGGTTCTCGGCCTGAACGGCGCGGGGAAGAGCACCCTGTTGCGCATCATCGCCGGGGTGGACAAGGAGTACAACGGGGAGACCATCCTCTCTCCCGGGTACACCATCGGTTTTCTGGAGCAGGAGCCGCGCCTGGACGAGTCCAAGACCGTGAAGGAGTGCGTCGAGGAAGGGGTCCGGGAGGCGGCGGGGCTTCTGGAGGAGTTCAACCGCATCAATGAGAAGTTCGCGGAACCCATGTCCGACAAGGAGATGGAGAAACTGATCGAGCGGCAGGGTGAGGTCCAGGAGCGTATCGATGCGCTGGATGCCTGGGACCTGGACTCGAGGCTGGATATGGCCATGGACGCCCTGCGCTGCCCGCCCGGCGACACCCCCGTGAAGGTCCTCTCCGGCGGGGAGAGGAGGCGCGTGGCCCTCTCCAGGCTCCTTCTCCAGAAACCGGACATCCTCCTCCTGGACGAGCCGACCAACCACCTGGATGCCGAGTCGGTGGCCTGGGTGGAACGCCATCTCCGGCAGTATCCGGGAACGGTCATCGCCGTAACCCATGACCGGTACTTCCTCGACAACGTGGCCGAATGGATCCTCGAACTGGACAGGGGCGAAGGTATCCCGTGGAAGGGCAACTATTCATCCTGGCTGGAGCAGAAGCAGAGCAGGCTGGCCAAGGAAGAAAAGGCGGAGAGCAAGCGGAGGAAGACGCTCCAGCGCGAGCTGGAGTGGATCCGGATGTCGCCGAAGGGCCGCCACGCCAAGTCCAAGGCCAGGATCAGCGCGTACGAGACGCTCCTGGGACAGGAAGGCGAAAAGAGGGAAAAGGAACTGGAGATCTTCATCCCCCCGGGACCTCGCCTCGGCGACGTGGTGATCGAGGCCCAACATCTGCACAAGGCTTACGGCGACAGGCTCCTGATCGAGGATCTCAGCTTCTCCCTTCCTCCAGGGGGCATTGTCGGCGTCATCGGTCCCAACGGCGCCGGCAAGACCACGCTCCTCAGACTGCTGACGGGTCAGGAGGAGCCGACGTCCGGCACCATCCGGATCGGCGAGACCGTCCAACTCGCCTATGTGGATCAGAGCCGGGATGTGCTCGACCCGGCCAAAAGCATCTGGCACGTCATCTCCGAAGGCCATGACACGATCGAGCTGGGGAACCGCACCGTCAATTCACGGGCCTATGTGGCGCGCTTCAACTTCTCCGGCACCGATCAGGAAAAGAAGGTGGGGATGCTTTCAGGAGGAGAGAGGAACAGGGTCCACCTGGCCAGGATCCTCAAGGCGGGGGCCAACGTGCTCCTGCTGGATGAGCCGACCAACGACCTCGACGTCACTACGCTCAGGGCCCTGGAGGAGGCGCTCCAGGAGTTCGGCGGATGCGCCCTGGTGGTCAGTCACGACCGGTGGTTCCTGGACAGGATCGTGACGCATATCCTGGCCTTTGAAGGGGAGAGCAAGGCGATCTGGTTCGACGGCAACTATTCGGAGTACGATGCCGATCGAAGGGCCCGGCTGGGAGAGGCGGCGGCCCAGCCGCACAGGATCAAGTACAGGAGGCTGACAAGGCCATAGAAGCCACAAAGAGATCTTGGTTTGACATGATGGAACAGTGGAATATGGGGAAAACCACCGACATTGAACCACGGACAAGGAGCTATTCGCCCGCAAAGACGTTCTCTTGTCTTGAAAACCCATGATTCCACCGTTTGGCTGTCCTTCCAGGAGCTCGTTCTCCGGCAGGGCGAAGGGTCCCTGCCCTGGCCCAAAGGACCAGGTTTTCCGCAGTGCAACAAACCTACGCCCTCATGTGGGAGGAACCATGAAAAAGACCTTCGCCTTCTGTACAGCAGCGCTGACCGTGTTCGCGCTGACTGTTCCCGTCTCGGCCCGGTACAAGGCGTCCCTGAAGCTCGCGAGCGCCACCGCCCCGGATCACCCTTACAACACCGGCGCACAGAAGTTCGCGGACCTGATCAAGGAAAGGACCGGCGGCCGCATCCAGATCAGGATCTACCCCTCCCTCCAGCTGGGCAAAGGCGAGCGGGAGATGCTGGAGGGGGTGCAGCAGGGTGCGATCGATCTGCTGGTGACTTCCACCGGTCCCCTGGGTGGATTCAGTCCTTCGATCAACATCCTGGACTTCCCTTTCCTGTTTCGCGGCTTCAGCCATGTGGATCTGGTCATGGACGGCCCCATCGGCCGCAGGCTGCTCGACGACTTTGAGAAGGTCAGCGTGAAAGGGCTGGCCTTCTGGGAGAACGGGTTTCGCCATCTGAGCAATTCCAGGGTCGTGGTGAAGACGGTCGAGGACGGGAAGGGGCTCAAGATACGAACCATGGAGAACAAGGTGCACCTGGCTGCGTGGAAGAGCGCAGGGTTCAACCCGACTCCCATGGCCTGGGGCGAGGTCTTCACGGCCATGCAGCAGGGCGTCATAGACGGGCAGGAAAACCCCATCGCCGTCTACTACACCTCCAAGCTCTGGGATGCGAGGCAGAAGCACCTGTCCCTCACCGGGCATGTGTACTCCCCGGCCCCCATCCTCATGAGCAAGAAGACCTTTGATTCCATGCCGAAGGAGGAGCAGGAGCTGTTCCTGAAGACCGCCTTGGAAGTGGCCCGGTTCCAGCGCAGGATCAACCGCGATGCGGAGGAGAGCCGGTTGATCGAGGTCTCCGGAAAAGGCGTCACGGTGGTGCGCGAGGTGGACCGGGAGAGTTTCAGGAAGGCCATGGCGCCCGTTTACGAGCAGTTCAGCGCCCAGTTTCCAGAGGCTGAAATCGAGACCATCATGAAGGCCGATTAGTTGTCACCAAACCCTCCAACTCTGGTGGAGGACCCGGAGAGGTTCTACCGATCCGCGGTAGTCGCCTGAAAATCCGAATATCGAATCTCGAAATTCGAAACAAATGAGTTCAAATCGGAATGTTCAAATGGAAGAAAGTCGGGATCCAACGCCATGATCTTCCGATTTGATCATTTGGATTTTGGTCATTTGAAACGGTTTCGGATTTCGAGCTCCGGGTTTCGGATTTCTTCTCTACACTACCGGTCCCCGAGACTACAGAGGCAGGGCCATGCAGACCTTGCAGCGCTTCAATGAGATCCTGGTGAAGGTGGGGAGCTGGGGAACCGTGCTTTTCATGGCCGTGATGGCCGTGGTCATCCCCTATGAGGTCGTCGGGCGATACGTGTTCCAGAGCATGAGCATCTGGTCGGGCGAGGTATCCACCTACTCCCTGGCGTGGGCCTCGATGCTCGGCGGCGCCGTGGGCCTGAAGAAGGGGTACCAGGTCAACCTGAATTCCGTCGTGGAGTCGGTCCCGCAGGACGTCGCCAGGGCGCTCAAGCTGGCGGCATACGCGTTCACCCTGTTCTTTTTCGGGGCCATGTTCTACTACGGCCTGTATCAGACCGTATATAACGCCAGCCAGTTCTCACCCGCCATGGAGCTGGTCATGAGCGTCCCCTATGCCGCCCTGCCCACCGGCTTCTTTCTCATGTTCTTTTTCACGCTGGAGGAGTTCCTGGAGTTCATGGGGTTCGGCGCGGGAGAAGAGGCGGTATGATCCTCTTTGCAGGCTCCTTTCTCCTGCTGCTTATCGTCTCTGCGCCCATCATGGTCGCCCTGGGCGGCTGCGCCCTGGTGTACGCCCTGGTCGGCGGCGCTGCCCCGATCACCACCCTGATTCAGACCACCTTCGGGGGGTTGGCCTCGTTCCCACTGCTGGCGATCCCGCTCTTCATGCTGGCGGGAAATCTCATGAACCAGGGGGGGCTCACTCCCGACCTGGTCCGGTTTGCCCGCCTGCTCCTGGGGCACCTCCGGGGCGGTATCGGACATGCCACCATCCTGGCATGCGCCGTATTCTCTGCGATCTCCGGGTCCGCCGTGGCCACGGTGGTCGCGATCGGGATCGTCATGATCCCGGCCATGAAGAAGGCCGGCTACGGCGAGGATGTTGCGGCGTCGATCACCAGCACCGCGGCCTGTCTGGGGCCCATCATCCCTCCCAGCATCCCCTTCATCATCTATGGCGTGACGGCCAACGTCTCGATTGCCGGGCTCTTCCTGGGGGGCATCCTCCCCGGCATCCTGCTGGCGTCCTTTCTCATGATCTACATGGTTCTCCTCTCCAGGCGGAAGGAGTATCCCCGCGATCCGAGGCCCTCGGCCAGGGAAATCACGATCGCCGCCTGGAGGGCGCTGCCGGCCCTGTTCATGCCGGTGATGATCATAGGCGGCATCCTGAGCGGCATATTCACGCCCACCGAGGCGGCCGGCGTCGCGGTGGTCTATGCAGCGGGGGTCGGTGCCCTCTACTATCGCAAGCTCACGCTTAAGGGGCTGCACAAGGGGCTCCTGGCCTCAGGCCTTGAGTCCGGGATGGTGATGCTGCTCATCGCCATGTCGGAGCCTTTCGCCTGGTTCGTCGCCCTGGACCAGGTCCCGCAGCTTATGGTCGAATGGATCTCTCATCTGACCACCTCGCCGACCATGATCCTGCTGCTTTTCAACCTCTTCCTCCTTCTCCTGGGCATTCCCATGGAGACCGCCCCCGCGCTGGTCATCGTCACCCCTGTGCTTGCCCCTGTCGCCGCGGCGGTCGGCATCGATCCGATCCATTTCGGTGTGGTGATCTGCATGAACCTGGTCCTGGGCCTGATCACACCCCCGGTGGGGGCCGTGCTCTTCGCGGTCTGCGGTACGACGAACATTCCCCTCGATCGGTTGAGCAGGGCCATCTGGCCCCCGTTCCTCGTATCGGTCGCCGTCCTGGCCGTGGTGACCTATGTGCCCTGGCTCAGCACGTATCTTCCCAGGATGCTCCTCGGCCCCTGACATCCGCAGAACCCTCAAGAGTCTCGACAGGATGAACAGGATCGACAGGATTTAGGTCCTTACGTTAGAACTTCTCTGAAACGATCTTCCTTGGTGTCTTGGTGGCGGAATCTGGCGGAGGATGTGGACAGGTGCAATACTCTAATCACTGGACGCGAACAGCACATGCGCTGCCGGCGCTGGTCATGGCAGGGGCCATCTTCTATTTCTCCTCGCTGGAGAAAATAGACCTGCCTCTCGGAGAGATCGCATTCAACGACCTGCTGCTGCACTGGGCGGCCTATCTCGTGTTCGGCGTGACCCTCCTGATTGCGGTCCGGCCTTCCGAGCGGCTGAGGGAAAAGCCTGCCATGATGTACGCCACCGTCCTGGCCATCGGGGCGGCCTATGCGCTTTCAGACGAGATCCACCAGTACTTTGTGCCGAACCGCTCCTGTTCCCCGGCCGATTTTATTGCCGATACCGTGGGTGTTCTATCGGCTCTCGTCGGAAGACATCTCCTGTGGAGGCGTTGGAAGCGCAGGGAAAGATGACCCCTCCCGTCCTGTCCGCCGAAGATCTCGTGCCGGACACGGGGGCATCCAGGAGAGTTCGAAAACACTCTCCCCACCGGAATGAAGAAGAGTGGGCCGTTTTTGTAGGATGGGTGGAGCGGAGCGAAACCCATCGGTCCCAGGGCCCGACCGTTTGAAGAGATGAAGGGGCGGGGAAGATTTCCCCGGATCCGGTAGGGCACATCCCTACAGCAGCTTCACCACCTCCATGCCGGGCAGGGTCGACGCATATTCCCCGATCGACTCAGGGGAGCCGAGGACCTTGATGAAGCCGCTCTCCCGTCCGCTCCTGAGGACGCGACCGAAGGATCGGAAGTCCTCCGGCGCGGTTCCGAGCACCTGCTCCCTGATGATCTGCCGAGCCTCATCCGTCTCGCCCGTGATATGGTGCACCATCGAGGTATAGCCCTTCGCGTCGGGGAGCTGGTATTGATCGATATCCCCGACGGCGCCGATGATCGCCTTCGTGAGCTCCTCCTTGGACATATCCAGCCCCTCCAGGAACTCCGCGGTCCGGTCGAAGGCCTCGATCGTTCGGGCGATGTTGGGGTCCCTGTAAGAGACAAAGGTGAGCACCCCGCTCAGACGGTCGAACATGCAGAACGCGCCATAGGCCCCACCCTGGACACGAACACGATCCCACAGCCAGCCGTTGCGTACGTACCGGGTGACCACGCGGGCGGAGCCATGGTACTCATATCCGAAGCCGTAAAGGTTGAACCCCTTGCCGACGTAATGGACATGGGCGGGGATCGTGAATCCTTCGTGAGGGGACGGCCGCTCAAGGGTCCAATCCCTCGGCCGGACGGGGGGTGCGGGCAGGTCGTCCAGGAAGCTTCTCAGCGCAGGTTCAAAGCCGGACCACCCCTCCTGATTCAAGGTGACATTCGCAAGGGCGTTCCCGCCGCTGAGGATAAAGGACCTGATCCCTTCCAGGTCCTCGAGCACACGGGGCCAATCGGAATCGATCTTGGAGGCGAGATCCCTCAGAAAGAAGAGCTGGCTCATCCCCTTCATCTGCTCGACCATCCAGCCGGCCTCGTCATGATGGGCCCTGAGCCGTATATTGATCATCTGGTGGCCGGCAGGGACCAGCTTCTGCTCCAACCGCGCCTTGGCTTCAAGCACCATCTGTTTGAAACGGTCCTGGTTGTCCAGCCGCACCCGGAGCAGCACATCGCGAAGGATGTCCAGGAGCTCGTCCGATTGATTCAGCATGGCCTTGCCTCTCAGGAACAGCCAAGCGGCGGACCGGTCGCTTCCCTTGACGGACGAGGAGAGGATGTTCGGGGAGATCCCGCCGGTCTTCCTGCTGATCCGTTGGGTGAGGCTCACGTAATCCTCTTTTTCCGTGCCCATCTCCAGGAGGGCCCTGCCGAAGAGGGGAACGTAAGGGAGCAGGACCTGTGGAAGGGTGTGGAGATTGAGGCCGAGATCGAGATAAACGATCCCGCCGGTAAAGAGATCATGGTAAAGGACCTCCGCCGCTCCCTCGCGGAGGGCGGAGACAGGGATGCACTGGTTGTATCGGTTCAGATCCTCCAATCCCAGGGCCGGGATGGAAGCGATCGCCTCGGGCGGATCCGGAGCCTCCTGCATCTCCTTCAGTTTCTGGGCATTCGCCTTCACCTCTTCAAGCTGGGCGCCGGTCATGGACGACGTGAGCTGTAGGAGCCGCGCCCTCTCCGCTTCCTCCTCTCTCCTGCCCATCTCCGGATCCGGCTTCAGCAGGAGCAGTGCGCGATGCCGGTTTCCGAGGAAGTCGTTCTTGATCAGGGACTCGAAGAAGTCCTTCTCCTTGGAGATCCTGTTCTTCACCCGGGCCAGGGGTTGCTCAAAGGCGATGAGCGCCAGGGGATCCCCGTCATACAGCCAGGTGGTGAGGGCGCGAAGCATCAAGCCCAGCCCCCGAGGATAGCTCCCCGTGTTGTTCTCCCGCAGCGCGAACTCGATGCTGTTTACGGCGGCCTCGATGGTGAGTGGATCGATCCCTTCCCCGGCCAGGTTGGTCAAGGTGTCGAGGATCAGGCGCTCGACCCGGTCCGCGTGATCAGGATCGATCCCCTTCAACCCCGTGGAAAAATACATCTGCCTGATCTCCGCGTCCAGGCCCTGGCCGGCGAGGTCTTCGCCGAGTCCGGAATCGATCAAGGCCTTTCGAAGGGGAGATCCCGGCATGCCCAGGAGGATATATTCCAGCATGTGCAAGGCAAGGTTCCGCTCCGCGTCCGTGGTCTCCCCCAGCAGCCAGTTGAGGGTGACCATGCCCCTCGGAGAGGGGTGTCCGTCCCCCGCCGCGAACGTGCGGACCACGCGCACGGGCTCCTCGAACGAGGGCTGGAGATCTACCGCCGAGTCGACCCGGATCCGGCCGAAGTCACGAAGGTAGGAGTCGCAGAAGCGCAGTCTGGTTTCAGGTTCGTCGTTGCCGTAGAAAAAGATCCTGGCATTGGAAGGGTGATAATACTTCTGATGAAAGGCCCTGAACTGCTCGTAGGTGAGGTCGGTGATCTTGAGGGGAGCCCCCCCTGCATCGAGACCGTAGGTGTTTCCGGGGAAAAGGACTCGCCGCGAATACTCACCCAGGAGACTGTCCGGCGAGGAGTAGACCCCCTTCATTTCACTGAACACCACGCCCTTGAACGTCAAACCCTTTCCATCGTCGTCCGGCTCCAGGTGCCACCCTTCCTGCTGGAAGATGAAGGGCGTGATCCTTGGATAGAACACGGCATCCATATACACGTCGACCAGGTTGTACAGATCCTGGACATTCTGGCTGGCCACGGGGTAGCAGGTCTTGTCCGGATAGGTCATTGCGTTGAGGAAGGTCTGGAGGGAGCTCTTCAGCAGCTCGACGAACGGCTCCTTGGCGGGGTATTTGCGGGAACCGCAGAGGACGGAGTGTTCCAGGATGTGCGGCACGCCGGTGGAATCCGCAGGGGGCGTGCGGAAGGATATGCCGAAGACCTTGTTTTCGTCTTCACTGATCAGGGAAAGGAGCTCGGCGCCCGTTTTCACATGCCTGTACAACTCCGCCTTTGCGTTGACCTCGGGGATATCCTGCGCCCGCAGCAGCTCGAAGCCGTGGATTTCAGCCATCTGTCTCTCCTGTCTTCTCGGGGGCCCGCTATAAAGTCGGAAGGCACCGCCCTTTTGCGAGCCCGTCCATTTTGGTGATGCGACTATCTTAACACCCGAGGATCGATGATTCAAATGGACCCCGGTCAAACCATAACCACTTCGACCGCGAAGAGCACGGGCGGGGAATGGAAAAGCGTGTCCGGGGTGAGGGCCGTCGGACCATGGACGTCGTTACCTCCCGGCCGGCAGGTACTCCATGTAGAAGCGGTAGAAGGCGGCCAGCACCAGGGAGTGGGAGATCTGCCCCTCCCGGATCAGCGCCGGAATATCCCCGACCGGCCTCAGGAGGACCTCGATATCTTCCTTGTCATCCTGGCGCTGGTCTCCCGCTCTGAACACATCCCTGGCGACGAAGGTATGGCACCGGTTGTTCAGAAAGGCGGGGTTCGGATGGACGTGGCCCAGGGGGACCATCTCCGTCTCGCAGAAGCCGGTCTCTTCCCGAAGCTCCCTCCGGGCCGCTTCCTCGGGCGTGTCCCCATGCTCCACGATCCCCCCGGGGATCTCCAGGGTGATGTCCCCGATCCCGTGCCGATACTGCCTGATCAGGACGATCCGGTGGTCCGGTGTAAGGGGTATCACGTTTACCCAGTCCGCGGATTCCAGGATGTAGAACTCGTGGACCTCGTCGGTCCGGGGTGAGCGGGCGCGGTCTATCCGAAGATCGAAGATCCGGAAGGAGCTGTTCTTCAGGGTGGAGATCAAGGTCCATGGCTTCAGCTTCATCGATGGTAAAACCTCTCAAAGGGTGAAATCGCCGGTGCGGCGAAGGGACAAGGGGTCAAAGGGACCAAAGGGACCGCCTCTGCGTGTTCGCGGTTCAGCCGTCCTGTTCCTTTCCGAAAAATCGCCTCACTTCCTCCAGGTCGCTCGTCAGCGGGATCTTGGGCAGGCTTTCGAAGAAGAAGCGACCGTAGCGGCTCGTGAGGAGCCGGACATCGAGGACCGAGAGCAGGCCCCGGTCCGCGGTGCTCCTGATCAGCCTTCCGAGGCCCTGCTTGAGGGCGATGATGGCCGAGGGAAGCTGATACTTCATGAAAGGGTTCTCCTGTCTCGATCGGATGAGGTCGATGCGAGCCGCCACGAGGGGATCCCCCGGGGAGTCGAAGGGCAGTTTGTCGATGATCAGGGAGCTGAGGGATTCCCCCGGCACATCCACCCCTTCCCAGAACGATCCGGTGGCCAGCAGCACGGAGTGGGTGTCGTTTCTGAACTCCTCCAGGAGGATCGACCGGGGGGCGTCCCCCTGTTTCAGGAGGACATAAGGGATCTCTCCGGCCAGGTGATCGTAGACCATTCTCAGGTTCTGGTAACTCGTGAAGAGCACAAGGGCCCTTCCGTCCGTGATCCTCAGCAGCAGGGCGATCCTTTCGGCGATCCTGGTGCCGAATTCATGGTCTCCCGGGAGCGGCAGGTCTCCGGGGACATAGAGCAGGGACTGCCCCTGGAAATCGAAATGGGAGGGATAGACGGCCGTCAGCACCTCCTGTTCCAGTCCCAGTCGCTCCTTGAGGTAATCGAAGTTCCCCCCGGTGGAAAGCGTTGCAGAGGTGAAGAGGACCCGGGTGGTCTTCCGGTAGAGGAGCTCCTTCATGCTTTCTGCGATCTCCAGCGGCGATGCATGGAGCACCAGGGTCTTCCTCCGGTTCTCGAACCAGCTCAGCCATTGAGCGTCCTGATGCGACAGGATCCGTTCCAAGGCCCCGTCCAGCTCCGCGCCCCTCTTGAGCAGGGGCGGGATCGCCCCTTCATGACGGATCAGGTCGGGCGGGAGCTCCCTCAGAGCGGATCTCAGCCCTTCCCGGATCTCCCGCCCGGGACCTTCCCTGATGAGACCTGCGGTCTCCGGGTCCAGCCTTCCCCTTTCATCTCCCCGGATGAGCATCTCCCTCAGGTGCTCGCAGCCGGCCCTGATCAGGTCCTGGCCGGTCTCCATCCTTTTTCGACCGGACCTCCCGCGCTTTCCTGTCTCGTTGTCCAGGTCGTCGGCGAAGTTGAGCAGCTGGCTTGTGCTGACGCTGATCCCGAGGTATGTGGTTGCGATCTCCTCGAGGGAGTGGGCCTCGTCGAACAGGACGACCTGGAACCGGGGGATGATCTCCCCGAACCCGCTCTTCTTGACCATGATGTCTGCGAAGAAGAGGTGGTGGTTCACGATGACGAACTGGGCCTTCGCAGCGCTCCACCGGAGGGTATTGAGATAGCACCCTCCCCAGTCCGGGCACTCGGAGCCGAGGCATTGGTCCGAGTTGGCGGAAATCGCGTCCCAGAGCGGGTCGTCATCCCTCATCCAGGGGAGCTCGGAGCGGTCCGCAAAGGCCGTGAGCTCCAGCCAACGCTCGATGCGATCCTGCAGGACCGACCTCCCGGCCCCGAAGAGGGTGGGCCTCGCGAGGTGCTGGTGATATCTGTAGAGGCAGAGATAGTTTTTCCTGCCCTTCATGAGCAGGGCATCGATCCGGATGCCTGTCGCCGAGGAGAGCAGGGGGATGTCTTTGGAGAAGATCTGGTCCTGAAGGGTCTTGGTCGCGGTGGAAACGACCGCCTTCTTGCCGCTGAGCAGGAGGGGGACAAGGTACCCCAGGGTCTTGCCCGTTCCGGTGCCCGCCTCGATCAGGGCGGGCGTCTTCTCCTCCAGGGCGCGCTCAATCAGCCGGGCCATCCGGAGCTGAGACGGGCGGTACTCGAAGGACCGGAGCGACCGGGCCAGGGAACCGTCCATCCCGAGGATCTGCACAATGGGATCAGGGTCGTTGTTCATACGGTACCGGCCATGTCATCTATCTGACACAGCGTCAATTTTCGAAGAACTCCTCTCTCTTCCCTCCATCGCCCTTCCCCTTCGGTTGCCGGGGACCGTCCTTCCTGAGATGGGGGGGCTTCCTTCATTTTAATCCTTTATCCGGGAGGTTAACAAGGACTCTCCTTCTTTTCCCTGCAGAGGGGCGGGGGAGCCCCCTTTGGCACGAGCCGTGCTAAGTGTGAAGTGGGCGCTCCTTCACCTGGAAGACAAGGGAGATCCAGACAGGGAAGATAGCGTAATCGAACAGGAATAGCAATTTGGGGGCAACTACATTGAAGTCGATGCCTGAGCGGATCGGGCGGTTCAAGGTCTTGAAGGAACTGGGCAAGGGCTCCCAGGGCGTCGTCTACCTTGCCAACGATCCGCAACTGGACAGGAATGTCGCCATAAAGACCATTCATCTCCGCCCCTCCCGGGACAGCAAGGAGCAGCAGCAGGTGATCATCCGGGAGGCCAGGACCGTCAGCAAACTGCAGCACCCCAACATCATCGCGGTTTACGAAGCCGGAGAATCCGAAGACGGACCCTACGTGGTATTCGAATATGTGGACGGGGTCTCCCTCCGCAACCTGGTCAAGGGCAACGGCGGGCTCAGTGTGGGCCAGGCCTCCAAGCTCATGAGCCAGATCCTCGAGGGGATCGCTTACGCCCATGAGCAGGGGGTCGTCCATCGGGACATCAGTCCGGCCAATATCCTGGTCAGCAGGAACGGCATCCCGCGCATCATGGATTTCGGGGTATCCATCAAGACGGGTGGAGAGGGGGGCATGCCCAGAGACATCTCCGGGACGCCCTGCTACATGTCACCGGAGCATTTCTCCGTCAGGAACATGGGGCCGCAGTCGGATATCTTCTCCCTGGGGCTTGTGCTTTATGAGATGCTGACCGGCAAACCGGCCGTCCGGGCGGACAACGAATTCGCCACCATGTACAAGATCGCCAACGAGCCCCTGCCGCCCCCTTCCTCGGAGAACCCCAACATCGATGGTGAACTGGACCGGATCGTTCTGAGGGCGATTGCCAAGGACCTGAATTCCCGATATGGCTCCGCCTCCGAGATGAAAAGGGACCTGGACAACTACCTGGGTCCGGAGACGATCGAGGAGCCCAAGGCCGAAGACTCCCACGTCACCCTGGACTTCCTGCTCCGGCGCATGAAGCACAAGAGCGATTTTCCGACCTTCTCCCAGTACATCGTGGAGATCAATCAGAAGGCGTCGGTGAGGGAAAGGAACTTCACATCCGCCTCTCAGCTCTCCAATGTCATCATCAAGGATCTGGCCCTCACCAACAAACTGCTGAAGCTCGTCAACTCGGCATTCTACAAGACCAGCGGAGGCCAGGTCACCACCGTTTCCAGGGCGGTCGTCATCCTGGGTTTCGAACAGGTCCGGCTGGCGGCGGCCAGCCTCATGCTCTTCGACCACCTGCAGAACAAGTCTCAAAAGGCGGAACTGCAGGAATCTGCAGCGAGCTCCTTCATGAGCGGGCTCATTGCGAAGGACCTTGCGGAAAGGATGCGGGTACGCTCCACGGAGGAGGCCTTCATCTGCGCCATGCTGCACCGGCTCGGCAAGCACCTGGTGATCTTCTACTTCCCCGAGGAGTACGAGCAGATCAAACGGCTGATGGCCAAGAAGGAGATCGACGAGAACGCCGCATGCAGGGCGGTGCTCGGGATCTCCTACGACGAAATAGGGAGCGGTGTGGCCAGGGCCTGGAAGTTCCCCGAGAAGATCATCCGGAGCATGCAGAGCGCGCCCCGCGGGAGGGTCGAGAGGCCCACCTGCGAGGAGGACCAGCTGCAGGTGCTCTCCGCCTTTTCGAACGAGCTCTGTCACATCGTGAGCACCGCGGAAGGGGAGGAGGGAGGCAAGGCGATCGCTTCACTGATGAAGCGGTTTGACGAGAGCATCCCCGTTCCGAAGGAAAGGGTCGTCGATCTTCTGGAGTCCGCAAAGGAGAAGATGGAGGACTACTCCGAGATCCTGAACATCAAGCCGAACAAGAGCCGATTCCTCGCAAAGGTCGAGAGCTATTCCAAGGCGGAGAAGGCGGAGGCGGAAAAGGAAGCCGCAAAGAAGCTGGAGGAAAAGGGGCCGGACACCATCCTGTACGAGACCCTGCAGGTTCCGGACCCCGTTTCAGCCGCGAAGGACGAGGAAGACCCCGACACCATCCTCCTGAACGGCATCCAGGAGATCACCAACACCCTCCTGGAGGATTACGAAATCAACGATATCGTGACCATGATCCTGGAGACCATGTACCGGGGCTTCCGATTCCACCATGTCCTTCTGTGCCTGCTGGACAAGAAGCGGACAAACGTGGCGGCCCGGTTCGGTTTCGGGGAAAACATGGACAAGATCATCGAGGTGTTTCATTTCCCGGTCAACCCCAAGTCGGCGGACATCTTCAACCTGGCCCTGACGCAGGAAAAGGACCTGGGGATCGAGGATGCGGACGACCCCCGGATCAGAAAAGGGCTGCCGGAATGGTATCTGAAGACGGTCTCGGCCCCCGCCTTCGTCCTCTGCCCCATCGTCGTGAACGGGGCTCCGGTCGGGCTGGTCTACGCGGATCGAAATGTCAAAGGAAGGGTCATCACGGGCAACCAGATCAAGTACATGAAGACTCTCTGCAATCAGGCGGTCCTGGCGATGAAGCAGCTCAGGAGGCGTTCCTAGTCGGTCGTCACTCCCCCCTTCCGCTCCTTTCCCGCATACATCTGACACTCCAACCCCGAGGCGGACCTGACCTCCAGGGCGGGGGGTATCCTGCTCTTGAATCCCATGGCCCTGCAGCCGTGGGGAAAGGCCGCATCCCAGGTCACGTAATAGTGCCTGCACTGACCGCACCTTACCGGTGCCGTTTCATCCTGTCTGGAATCGCCGTCCATCTCCTCCCGCCTTCTCTTCTTTCCGCCTTGCGAATTCCCGATTCCCGGTTCCCCATTTCTTCGGGACTATGTCACGCTGCTCCGGAGTTGTCAAAAGGAGGCGGGAGGATGGACCCTTTCAATGGACAGAGAGCCCGCAGAGGGGGAAAAAGGAGGAAATTGCCAAATGCCGGGTTTTCTGATATGGAACCTGGAGTTCACGGAGTCCGGTCACGCCTCCAACCATCCACGGGAACCCGCATCCGGAAACAGGATGCGCCAATCGGTAAGGAAAGGATGTACAATCATGAAGAAGGCCTTTTGCCTGTGGTTCGTTCTGTTCACCATGTCCATGACCGGCTCCTCGGCCCTGGCCGGGAGCAGGGATGAAGCCGATCTCCTCATGGACAAGGCGCGGATCGTCATCGAGGACATGGTGACCAGCAGAGACAAGGTGGTTCCCGAAGACCTCCTCAGGGACTGTGCAGGGCTGGCCATCATTCCCGGGATGTTCAAGGGCGGGTTCATCGTCGGTGGATCTTACGGCAAGGGCGTTGTCCTGGCCCATCGAGACGGCAAATGGACTGGCCCCGCCTTCACCTATCTCGGATCAGGGAGCGTCGGTTTTCAGATCGGAGTGGAGTCCATCGACCTGATCCTGGTGATTATCGGACAGAAGGCCATGGACTCGTTCCTGAGGACGTCCTTCAAACTCGGCGGGGACGTGGCGATTGCAGCAGGACCGATCGGCGCGCAGGCCTCCGCCGCGACGGACATCATGCTGCACGGGGGGATCTTCTCTTATTCCAGAGCGAAGGGGTTGTTTGCCGGGATTTCCCTGGAGGGGGCCGTCATGGGGAGCCAGTGGGAACTGAACGAGGCGCTCTACCGCACCGGGAATATCAAGTCCATCCTGTACGGACAGGTGGAAGCGCCCGGTTCTGCAACGCGGCTCGTGGATTCCATTGGCAAACTCAAGAAATGAGATCAGAGGGGTTCCATACGAAAAGGAGGGGCTGAGATGCAGGAGAAGGTGCTCATAGCGACAGAAAAGCCGTTTGCCGAATCGGCCAGAAACAGCATGGTCCAGATGTTTGAGGATGCGGGCCTGAAGCCCGTGGTCCTGGAGAAGTACAAGGATTCGAAAGATCTCCTCGCTGCGGTCTCCGAGGTGGCCGCCGCGGTGGTCCGCAGCGACATCATCGATGAGGAGGTCCTCGAGGCGGCGAAGAGGCTGAGACTCGTGGTCCGCGCCGGGGCCGGGTACGACAACATCGACTGCGCTGCGGCCAAGGCGCGCAAGGTCATTGTTGAGAACACCCCGGGCCAGAACGCCAATGCCGTGGCGGAGCTTACCTTTGGTCTCATGATCATGATCGCAAGGGGAAAGTACAGCGGCAAGTCGGGGACCGAGCTGAGGGGAAAGAGCCTGGGCGTCCATGCCCTGGGGAATATCGGCAAGATCGTGGCCGCCCTGGGCAGGGCGTTCGGCATGGAAGTCTGCGGCTTCGACCCCTTTGTAGACCAGTGCGTCTTCGACGACTGCTGTGCGGCCCGCGTTCAGACCATTGAAGACCTCTACTCCAAGAGCGATTACGTCTCCATCCACATCCCCAAGACCCCCCAGACGGTCAAGTCCGTGAACCACGCGCTCCTTTCGAAGATGAAGAAAGGAGGGACGCTGGTGAACACGGCCAGGGCCGAGGTGATCCACGAGGAAGACCTGCTGCGGATCATGGGAGAAAGGCTGGACATCAAGTATGCATCCGACATCGCTCCGACGAACGCAGCCCTTTTCCTCGAAAAGTTCGCCGATCGGGTATTCTTCACGCCGAAGAAGATGGGGGCGCAGACCGCCGAGGCGAACACGAATGCGGGGATCGCCGCGGCCAGGCAGGTCATCGCATACCTGAAAGAAGGGAAAGTACTGAATCAGGTCAATCCCTAGAAGCCATGCAGGATCTCAAGGACAAGGTGGCGGTGATTACCGGCGCAGCCAGCGGCATCGGTCGGGCCATTGCGGATGGCTGCGCACGGGAAGGCATGAAGGTGGTGTTGGCCGACATCGAAAGAGAACCCCTGGCCCGTGCGGAGCGTGAACTGAGAGATGGGGGGGCGACGGTTACGGCCGTACAGACCGATGTCTCCAGGGCCTGCGACGTGGAGGCGTTGGCGCGCAAGACCCTGGATTCCTTCAACGCGGTGCATCTCTTGTGCAACAATGCGGGCGTCGGACCACTTCATCCCATCCTGGGGAGCACTGCCGCGGACTGGGAGTGGATCATGGGGGTCAACCTCTGGAGCGTGATCCACGGCGTCCGTGTCTTCCTTCCCATCATGATGGAACAGGATACGGAATGCCATATCGTCAACACCGCTTCCAGGGCCGGTCTGATCTGCGGCCCGACCCTGGGGATCTACCGCGTCACCAAGCACGGGGTCGTGGCCCTCTCCGAGACCCTGTACCACGAGCTGATGGAAAAAGGGGCAAAGATCATGGTCTCCGTTCTCTGCCCCTCTTTTGTGAACACCCGGATCCTGGACGCGGAACGAAACCGACCGCTCGAGCTCCGGAACCTTTCGGGCGGAATGGACGTTTCGGAAAAGGAGGCCCTGGAGGAGAAGATCCGGGAAGGGCTGGAAAAGGCCATACCTCCCGCCCCTGTCGCGGATCTTGTCCTGGACGCCGTCCGGCAGCGGAAGTTCTACATCTTTCCCCACCCTGAATTGAAGGAGCTGGTCCGGCTGCGGATGGAGGATATCCTTCTGGAGCGAAACCCGACGAGCCCCCCGGCATAGTTGTGCGCCATCCTACACGCGGGCCGCAACCTGGTGGAGCATGGCGGCGAGCACCTCGGGCGCAGTGATGTGAGGGCTGTGGCTTGCATCCATTTCCATGAATGGCCAGCCCAGGGACCTCGCCAGATCGGCAAAGGGCCTGAAGACGTCGAGGGGAGCCGTACGTCTGCAATAGATGTAGGTCCTCATCACCTGCTCTCCCGCGCCGCTCAATCGCACCGGATCCTCAAAGGTCCTGATCGGCTGCATGACCCTGCGAGGCATGATCCAGGTTGTGTCCGGTTCGCTTGTGTCCGGGGGCAGGGGATTGGGCGGGATCCGCCATCCGTCGCCGGATTTCTGCGCCGCATTGCGCATGGCGTCCCGAACTTCGGCAGGCTGAAGATCGAACAGAGACTGGCCGTCCCGGGGGACGAAGGCATCCAGGTACACCAGGTGCGCCAGCCGTTCAGGGGCCCTGTCGGCAACGGCGGTTGCAACCATGCCCCCGTAGCTGTGGCCGATGAGCACGATGTTCCGGAGGTCCTCGAACTGGAGGACGCCCAGGATGTCGGCGATGTGCGTTTCCAGCCCGACCTCCGGCCCTGCAAGGTGCACCCGTTCCCCGATCCCGGTGTAGGTGGGGGTAAAGAGCTCGTGTCCCAGTCTCTGGAGGAGGGGCCGCATTTTTTTCCAGCACCATCCTGCGGACCATGCGCCATGCGCTACCAGGAATGTCGCCACATTCGCTCCTTTCCGCTTTCCACGATCTGACGGGTTCGCAACGTCTTGTCCATTATCCGTCGCGAGAACCACGACGTCAACTCCATAGCGAACATCCGCTCAATCATGCACCCAATCATGCACCGACATTGACGGGCCGGTCGAAAACTCATACAATTCGCCAGCCGTAGAACAGGACGCTTCTTGAAAGGAGACCGGCATGACCGCTAGGCCGAGGAGAAAGAAGGGATTGGGAATGCGTGTGGAGAAGGATGTCCATGTCCCCATGCGCGATGGTGTACGCCTCACCGTCGACGTCTACCGCCCGGACGGGCCGGGCAGATTCCCCGGGCTGCTTGCGATCTCCACCTATGGAAAGGAGACGCAGCTGATGCCGATCCCTTCCGTTCCCGACCGGGGGATTGCTCCATGGGATGGGAATATCGAGGCCGGGGACAGCCACCAGATCGTCGAACGCGGGTATGTGCACATCGTGGCCGATTGCAGGGGGACGGGCTATTCCGAGGGAGAAGCCCTTGGGGTGAGCGGCAGGGGATCGGGATGGGCAAAAGACGCGCCACCGGACGAGTACGACCTGATCGAGTGGATCGCACGGCAGCCCTGGTGCGACGGGAATGTCGGGATGTTCGGCATCTCCCAATTCGGGGCGGCCCAGACCCGCGCCGCCATCCAGCAGCCTCCGCACCTCAAGGCCATTTCGCCGATCGAGTTCCACCTGGACCTGTATCGGGACCTATGCTACCACGGCGGCGTTCACAGCGGCTTCGGACACGAGCTCTACAGCGGGGGCGGCGCCTTCACGAGCGGCTGGGCCCCTAAGAACGTCGTCTCCGAGATGATGAAGAGGCCGAAGAAGGAGTATGAACGGATGCTGGCGAAGGCGCTGAACGACCGGGATATCGGCCATTACTCGGTCCTCTATCACCTGCTCAAGTATCCTTACAAGAACCCCAGCCACTTCGATGTGATGCTGAATCCGCTCGATGGGCCGTTCTATCGGGAGAAGTCGGCCGGCACCAAGCTCGACCGGATCCAGGTCCCGGTCTATGCCGGGAACCTCTGGGGACATACCTCATACACCAGGGGGGCCCTCGATCTCTACCGCCGGTACCGGGGGCCGAAGAAGCTCATCATGATGCCCCACGATATCCTTGATCAGCGGCCATGGCGCTCTTTTCACCACACCCTCCTGCGGTGGTACGACCATTGGCTCAAGGGCATCGACACCGGGATGATGGACGAGCCTCCCATGCGGCTCTGGGTGAGCGGAGCGGAAAAGTGGCGCGACGAATACGAGTGGCCCCTCCCGAACACGCGATGGACGAAGTTCTACCTACGCTCCTGGGAGGGGTTGTCCCTCGAGCCCGAGCTGCACAGCGACGAGCCGGACTGCTATCTGCAGCAGCCGCTTTTCGTCTCGTCCAAGAGGGACTCGGTCAAGTACGTCACACCGCCTCTCCCGCAGGACCTGAGCGTCATCGGGCCGATCGCTCTCCACATGCATGCGGCCATCGACCAGGACGATACGAACTTCCAGGTCATCCTCTCCGACGTCGGTGAGGGGGGGAATGCGCGCACCTTGACCCAGGGCTGGCTGAAGGCCTCGCACAGAAGGCTGAACGAGGCCAAGTCGAGCCCGGGGGAACCGTACCATCCTCACGACAGGGTGGAACCCGCGGTCCCCGGTGAGATCCATGAGTACGCGGTCGGCCTTTCGCCTACGGCGCACATGTTCAAGGCGGGGCACCGCATCCAGGTGCAGGTCCTGAGCATGGATTCCATCCGCGACCCGGGGCAGCACCACGGCGTTTTCCACCTGCCGATCAGCCGGACCACCCTGCACAAGGTCTACCGTGACCGCAGGCATCAATCCCACCTGCTGCTGCCGGTGGTGCCCTAGGTCTTTGCAGAGAAGATCCGCCATGAAATCAATACCGCCGTCGCGACGGCGCTGCGCGTGCGCGGCTCTCGCGTCACCAAGGCGGAAGTCACAAAGAGAACCAATATGCCCTTCTTGATGTCTTTGCGTCTTAGTGGCGGGAGTTGGTCGCGGCCGTAGGCCATCGAAGGGCAAACGGGGCCGATCATCCCATCAGGCTCGGAAGCCACAGCACAATGGAGGGAAAGGCCAGCATCAGGGACATTACGATCGCGTCGCACAGGAGATAGGGCAGGGCGGCCAGGTATATGTCCCATATCGTGACCTCCTCCCTGGTGACCCCCTTCATGATGAACAGGCAAAGACCGAAGGGCGGGGTGGTCATGGCCATCTCTATGTTGAGAAGGGTCATCGCCCCGAACCAGACCGGGCTGAAGCCCAGAGAAACGATAAAGGGAACAAAGATGGGCAGGGTGATCATCAGGATGGCCACCGGATCCATAAAGCAGCCCATCATCAGGATGACGATCTGCATACAGATGATCAATACAATGGGCGGCAGGGGGAGCGCGGTGGCGAATTCCGTTAACCCCAGGGTCGCGCCGCTGAAGGAGAGGATCTGGCTGAAGGCGTTCGCAGCGGCGATGATGATAAACAGCATCCCAGAGACGGTCAGCGTTCCGGTGATCGATTTCTTGACGAGATCCCACGTGAACCGCCGGTACAGGAGAATGATGATGACCATGCCGATGGTTCCGCTGGCAGCCGACTCGGAGGGGGTGGCTACACCCAGGAGAATGAGACCGATTACGAGGAAGATGATGATCCCGGTGGGGAGGACGTATTTCGCGAATCCAACGATCTTCTCTCGCCAGGATGTCTTTGCCACATCATAGGCGGGGGCGAGGGACGGCTTGAGGAGAGAGACTGTCAGAACGTAGCCCCCATAACAGCAGGCCATCAGGATGCCGGGGACGATGATGCCGATCAGGGTCTGCCCGATGGGGATCTCGCCGATGGAACAGAGAATGATGGCCATGGCGCTGGGGGGGATCATCATGGCGAGACCGCCGCTCCCAAGAATGGGGCCGAGGATCATGTGCTTGTGGTAACCCCGGCTTTCCATTTCGGGGACCAGAACGGATCCCATCATGGCCACGCTCGCGATAGAGGAACCGGTCAGGGTGGACAGGATCGCCCCTGCAGCGACCGTAAGCAGGCACAGCCTGCCCGGGATGCGCCCCATCCACTTCCCCAGCACGTCGATAATATTGATGGCCACTCCTGAATGGACCATTAACTCACCCATGAGGACGAAGAGCGGGATGGGGAGAATCGTGAATGAAGTCATGGTCGTGAAGATACTGAGGATGAGTTGTTCCAGACCTATGACGCCGCCGAAGAATACATAGGCGCCTACGATGACGATGGCCATCAAGCTGATGGCGATCGGCATCCCTGTCGCCATCAGGACGACCATGCCGCCGAAGACAAGCAGAAGCAGTAAATACCATTCCATGGATGATTTGATCCCTTAGATTTCAGTTCGCTGCAATGCTCATTCGTTATTCCCGAAGGCTTTCAGCGAACCACATGCCTTCCGGAGAAACTGGACCATAAAGAGAAGACTCCCGAAGATCATTACTAGCATCAGCGGTGATTTGGGTATCTCCAGATACGTCGTCGTATAGGTATTGGCCTGGTAGAGTTCCCAGGTGACCTTGATGCCGAACCATGTGAGAATAAAGCAGACGGTTGCCCCCAGGATGGAGCTGAAGAGTTCGAGGATTCGCTGCAGCCTTAGGCTGAGAGACGCAAACACGATGTCCATCTTCACGTGTGCGTCCTTTCTGAGGACCCAGGCCGCCGTAAGAAAGGTGATATGAAGCAGGATATATTCATTCACCTCCACGACCCACCCCAGTGGACGGTTCAGAAAATATCTCGAAAAGATCATGGCGCCCACACTGAGGGAAGAGAAGGCGAGCATAATGCCGGCGATCACGAACAAGCCGTCGAGAAGGCGGTCAAAAGCGGTCATGACCTTCATAGCCACTCCCTTGGAATGTGAGTTCATGTTGAACGTCCGGATTTTCAACATTCATTCATTCGTGACCATCGGCCATGAACGGCCTCAGACCGATGGTCACGTTCGTTGAGAGGTCGACAGGGTTCCAATCACCTCACTTGGGCATGAGTTTCCGAAATTCGGTAACGATTTGGCCGTACCTCTTTTCTTCATGCGCCCAGCAGGCGTTGTACAGGGTATCTTGGTACCACTTGGCCATCTCCGGAGGGAACTTGTAGAACTTGACCCCTATGTCGATCATCTTCTTCTTGGCCTCTTCCTGCTTGTCGATCTCCGGCTGTACCTGCTCCACTTCGTACTCGACCATTCTCTTCATGATGAGGTCCTGTAAATCCTTCGGGAGCTTGTTCCAGCTCTTCAAATTGGCCAGGAGAAGCCCCGTGCTCTGAAAGTACGGATGGTCGGGGACGAACTTGGTCTTTTCATGGCACCCCCAGGCGATCCAGGCGGCCGGCGGGACGGCGGTAATGCCGTCCACGAGGTTCTTTTCCATGGCGCTGTAATATTCGCTGAGCTTCAATGTCACGACGCCCGCCCCCATGGCCTCCACCGCAGGCTTGGCCGACCCGGCCGCTCCAAGCCTGAGCCCCTTGAAGTCCTCCGGTTTTTCCACCTTCTTGGTCATATAAGTGTAAAAATAGGTGTCTCTTCCGGGATTGGGCCTTCCGAGGTACTTGATGCCGCTCTTCTGATGCATGGCATCGAGGTAGGCGTAGACGCCGTTCTTTCGTTCTTCTGCAGGCAGATAGGGGGAAAATCTGGAAATGGCAGCCCCCGGGACGAGGTCCTGGTAAAAAGTAACCAGGCCCGTGATGATGTCCACGATCCCTTTGGATACGGCATTCCCGATGTCCCGTTCAGGAAGGGTCTCCGGTCCGCCTCGATACTTGATGTGAAGTTTCCCCTTTCCTATTTCGTTGATCCTGTCGAAAAACACCTTCTGGAGAAACACGGTTTCAGGGTGGGTCTTGGGAAGGAAGGATGCCCAATTGAGGACCACCTCGTCGGCATAGGCGGTGCCGGCAGGGATGGTCAGAGCCGTCAAAGAGAAGACGAAACAGGTTGCCATCATGAACCATCTCAGCTTCTTCATACAAACCTCCTGTTATATCGTTAGTGGGTTAATGAGGTATGAAAAGCCGTTCAGACTGCTCTTTCCTGAGATCACCTCCTCCCTCTTTTCGTTTGTAACCCCGGCGCAAAAACGCGAGCGCGGAGTTCGGTCACTTCTCATCCAACAGCCCCTTGACGGCACTGACGATCTTCTCCCGGTCCGGCAGGTAGAGCCTCTCGTAGGGTTTACGGGGAAGAGGGGTGAAAGGAGCTCCGACCCTGACAATCGGAGAGCGCAGGGAGTCAAACGCATGCTCCGCGATCATGGCCGCGATTTCACCGCCCACGCCGCCGGTCTTCGGGGCTTCGTGTACGATCACCGCGCACCCGGTCTTGGCGACTGAATTCAGGATGGCCTCCCGGTCCAAGGGGAGTATGGAGCGTGGGTCGATCACCTCGCAGCTTATCCCCTCCTTCGCCAGTTCCTCCGCAGCCTCCAGGGCGTGGTAAACCATGATCCCCAAGGCCACAACAGTGACGTCCTTCCCTTCCCTCTTGATGTCGGCTTTGCCGAGGGGGATCGTATATTCCTCCTCGGGCACCCCCCCTTCCCTGTCGTAACCGTACTTGCTTTCAAAGTAGATGACAGGATCATTGTCCCGAATGGCGGCCTTCAGCAGCCCCTTTGCGTCGAAGGGAGTCGAAGGCATGACGAGCTTCAGCCCCGGGATGTTTTGAAAGCAGGCCTCCAGGGACTGCCCGTGGTGGGGGCCGATTCCCCTCGCCCCAGAAGGGGCCCGGATGGTGATGGGAACGCCGACTTGGCCCCCGGAGAGAAACCGCTGCTTGGCCGCCCAGTTACAAATACCATCCATGCAGATAAAGATAAAGTCCACATGCATGATCTCCGCTACCGGCCGGAGGCCTCCAATTGCGGCTCCTATCGCCGATCCGACGATGGCGGTTTCGGCGATGGGCATATCGATGACCCTCTCCTCGCCGAATCTTCCCTGCAGCCCCTTGGTCACCCCGCCGACGCCGCCCGGACCGATGTCTTCGCCCAGCAGGATGACGTTCCTGTCGTTTGCCATTTCCTCGGCCAGGGCTTCATTGATGGCGGATCTGCAGTTGATCACCCTCATGATTGCACCTCCAGACCATCCGCATAGACATCCCTGAATACGTCCTCCGGAGGCGCATAGGGGCTCCGCTCGGCAAACGCAAACGCCTCGTCCACGTCCTTCTGGAACTGTCTCCGGAGAGCGCCGATCTCTTCGGCCGTCATCCATCCGCGCTCGATCAGTTGTTCCGAAAGACGCTTCACCGGATCCTTCTTCTTCCATTCCTCGATCACCTCGTTCGGCAAGACCTTCTCAGGGCCGGCCTCGCTGGGCATCTCAGACATGGGTCTGATCCTGCAGGTCTTGCATTCGACGAGGGTCGGGCCCAGGCCGGCCCTGGCCCTTTCAACCGCTTCCTGAGCCGTCTCATAGACCGCTATCACATCGTTCCCATCCGTAATCTTCCCTGGGATTCCAAAGGCAAGTGCCCTGTCGGCGATGTTCTCTATGGGCATGAACTTCCTGATGGGCGTGAACTCGGCGATTTGGTTGTTCTCTACGACATAGATGACGGGTAGCTTTTTGAGGGCGGCAAAATTCAGTCCGCTGTAAAACTCCTCCCTGCAGGAGGCTCCGTCTCCAAAGAAGCAGACGGCCACTTGATTTGTCTTCTTATAGGTCGCTGCAAGCCCAAGCCCGGCTGCCACCGTGATCGTGCCTGCCAGCACGCCGGTCCCGCCGATGATCCCCAGCTCCGGGCAGGTCATCAGGGCGGAGATCTCGCGCCCGTTGCTGAGTCCCCCGACCCTGCCGTACATCTCTGCGGCAATCGTCTTCAAGGGCAATCCTTTCACGATATCCGCAGCCCAGGCCGACCGGATGGAGGGAAGGATATAGTCGTCCTTTCCCAGTCCGTAGCAGAAGCCTACCGGGATCGCCTCCTGGCCCAGACACGACGTGGGTTTGATATCCGTTCTCGCGATTTCATTCGCCAGATCCGTCTTTTTCTCCTCAAAGACCCTGGCCAGCAGCAGGGCTCTGAAGAGCCCCCTTTTCGTCACCTTGTCCAAGCTTTCGACCTCCTTCCGAGAAGTGGTGCCGCATCCATGATTCCGTCTCACACGACTCCCGTCGCAATGCTCAAGCCGCTGCGGGCTGCAGCCCCTCCACACCCCCAAAACCCCCGTGCCGGTCCTGGGACCCAAGCTCAGCCTTCCGGTATCAGCGGCACGAGGAGGTGAGACGGGTACTGCTCACAACGGTAGATCTTATGGACGACCGTCTTGCTCGAGCAGATGTGGTAGGGGACATATTCCACGGCGCTGTCCCCGGCAATACCGGTAGGCACATCCATGGCCGTGATCTCCAGGCACAGACGGTGATCCTTCCTGAAGACGTTCGAGGTCGGCGCGATCTCGACGTCGTATCGTATGATCTTCCCGGGCTCGACCGGCTTCTGGGCGCTGCGCGTGAGGGGATGGAACGGCTGCCCCGGCAGGGACCTTCCTTCATCGACCTCCCTGTGCGAAGCCTTCAGCCACCCCCTGGTGACCTCCCTCTCGTACACCTGCGGGCGTTCCCACTCCCCCTCTCTTGCCGTCTGGACCGATACATCCGGTCCCAGGTCCTTGATCACGATGATCCAGCTCGTGTCCTCCTGATCGATCTCCGCCCAGAAATGGAGAGAAAGGGGGCCGGTAACCTCGAGATCTCGCGGAAGGGGGTCGGTCACGTATCTCAGCTTCTGAACGGTTCTGGTCTGAGACAGGGGCATCTGGGCAAAGCAGTCCGGCGCATTGAGGCCGTCTCGGCTGGAAGGGGTGAACGGCTCCCATCGCAAGCGCTCCCAGCAGTCCAGGTAGAGTTTCGTCCAGCGGGTCTCCTTCAGGGGCCAATCGTCCGAGGTGCGCCACCGGTTCGCGCCCATGACCCAGATCTTCACCCGCGGCTCATCCAGGATGCCCGTATCCATGCCCTTGAGCCAGTAGTCGTACCAGCGGAGGGCTTCATCGTGGAGGTCCATCCACGGCCTCGGCTTGTGGGCGGGCCCGGTGAGGAGCAGTTTCTTGAACGGGCTCTTCCTGCACTTCTGCCAGTATCTCAACGCGCCGAAGAGATGGATCTTGTAGGTGTACCCGTACCAGCCCGCCCCCGTGTAAAAGGGGATGTCGATCTTGTCGAGCTCGGCTTCCACCGCCTCATCGTCTTCCGGCTCGTAAGGGTTGATCAGTTCGCTGAAAAAGGCACGAGCCAGCTTTCCCCTTCTCTCCAGGACATTGAAGATGTGCGGGTACATCCTGTAATCCGGGCTCTCGTAAGCCTTCTTCCACCAAGTCTCCTCCTCAGGGGAGAGCGTGCGCTCCTGCGGGTTTTCCGCGCTGAACTTCAGCAGGTGCAAGCGAAAGGTGTGAGTGACCCCGCCGGGGCAGAGATCGCGGTAGGAGATCAGGGACGGATCATAGGGGAAGATGGCCTTCAGATGGGGCGGCCGTGTCCTGGCTGCAATCATCTGGTTCTGGCCGAAGGCGGATATCCCGATCATCCCGACATGACCGTTGCACCAGGGCTGTCTCGCGATCCATTCAATAAGGTCATAGCCGTCGGTAACCCCCTGGGTCCACGGGTCCCCGGGCTCGGAGTTCCCGAACCCCCTGGGGTTGGCGGTGATGTGCACGTACCCCCTCGAGGTGAAGAAGGTGGTGTCCCCTCCCTCGGCAGGACCGCACCAGAGGGGGGCCCAGGCCGGCTGGTTGCTGCAGGCCTCGGCGACCTCCGGGCTCTGCAGAAACTTGTTGTGGTAGGCCAACGCGAGCAGGGCCGGGAAGCGGCCTTGGCCGTCCGGCCGGAAGATATCGACGGCCACCCTGACCCCGTCCCGCATGGGAACCATCCTGTTTCTGCCTTCGACCCTGGTGCTGTAAATCGGCTCCGACCCTTCACGCTTACTCATGAGATTGGACCCCTTTTGCAGAGATGCCGATCTTTTCCGCGACCGACCGGATGGTTTTGAGCTGAATCCGCTTCATTGGTAATCCTCGGGGTTGGGGACATAATCCTTTAGATCGATCCGGTTCATCACATCTTCAGGAATCCTCCTCTCGGGAGGAAGGTCCTTTCTGAAAGGTTTTGCCGTTGCATCGATCCCTACCTTCGTTAGAACCGATTCTTGCGGCGCCGATATATCGAGGTCCGATCCCAGTACGCCAGGGAAGATCATGATGTCGCGTTCGGCTTGAACCCTTGTCGTGAGAGCCCATGCGATCTCACCGCCTCTATCCAAGTCAATGTCCGTGTCGAAACATATGACATATTTCAGATAAAGGTCATGGGCGAAGGCGGCCAGGATCGCCTGTTTGGGCTGGCCTATATGCTTTTTGTCGAGCGTGATATAGCCTACCATCATTGGTCCGAATCGGAAGGACTTAACATCCGGGACCACTTCTTTGATCTGCCTGGCCATCCAGCCCGCCTGGGGTATTCGGTTCATGATGTTGAACCCCGTGCCCGGCCAAGCACCCATGTCGTGGACAACGGGATTGTTGCGGTGGGTGATCGCCTTGATCCGGACGGGGTTTCTCTGGGCCGCCTGGTGGTAGCGGCTGAAGTCGCCCCACGGTCCTTCCTTCTCCATGATATTGGGAGGGATCTCTCCCTCGATGATGATCTCGGCCCAGGCCGGTACCAGCACATCGATGGTTTCACAGCGCACCATTTCCACAGGTTCCTTGAGCAGGGTGCCGGCAATGTCGAGTTCCGAAGGCGGGTGGGCAATCCTGCTCTGCGACGCCATGGCCAGGGCGGGATGGATTCCCAGGACAAAGGCTATCTCCAGGGGCCTATTCTCGGCACACTTTTTATTCCAGAGGTCCCAAAGATGCTTGCCCGGTGTCAGATGAGTCACCCCCAGGTCGGATTCCTTGATCATAAGACGGTAATGGGCCGCATGGGGGCATTCGGCCGCTCCGAACGAGGCCACACCGATGGCCCGCGTCAGATAAGGAACCTCGTTTTCGTGATGCGTAAGGAAAGGAAAGTCATACAGGCTGGCTTCCTTGCCGATTTTGATCACATCCTTGCAGGGGGCGTGGGCCTTGTCCACTTCCTTCATGGAATATGGATTGCGCCTAAGGGTCTCCTCTTCGCACCGGTCGTAGTACTCCTGCACTTCGACGGGTTTGGGCGGGATACCTAGCGCAAGGCCGAATTTCCCCCACGAGTCGTCCGTGTTGCACACGACGGCCGAGTCATAGCCTTTGACCCTTTCGAAGTAGATGAGAGGATGCTTCCCCATCAGATCGAATTTCTTCACGATCACTGTCATTTCAAACCGGGGGTCGACCTCCTTCGATATCCTCACAAACTCCTTAGGCAACTTCTTCTCGCACTCGTTGATGAACTGTCTAAGATCCTGCATACCTATCCACCTTTTCTCTTTTTTTTCTCACGGGCAGAGATTGCGTATCCTTACGGGGCCTTCCTCCAAAGGGCTTTCGCTTACAGCACATCCTCCCCCGTCGCGCGAAACTTCCCGCTGGCGCGTTCTTTCCTCTTGGGCTTCGTGAGATACGGCACGAGGGAAGAGATGATCATCAGTAGCGCAATGATCAGCAGGCTCGCCGAAATAGGCCGGGAAAGGAAGATCAGGAAATTTCCTTGTGACATGAGAAGGGATTGCCGAAGGTTCGTCTCCACCATTGGACCCAGGACAAAGGCAAGGATCAATGGCGCGGGTCCATATTCAAATTTCTTGAAGAGGTATCCCAGCAATCCAAAAACCATCAGGATCATCAGGTCAAATGTATTGTTTCTAAGGCTGTAGGTGCCGATGATGCAGAAGAGCAGGATGAGCGGAAAGAGGACCGTGTAGGGAATCCTCAAGATCTGCACCCAGATTGGAATGAGGGGAAGATTGAGAACCAACAACATCACATTTCCGATGTACATGGAGGTGATGATTCCCCAGAAGAAATCCGGCTGCTCGGCCAGGAGCTGGGGTCCCGGCCGCATGCCATGGATCATGAGTGCCCCGAACATCAATGCCATAATGGAATTAGCGGGGATTCCAAGAATGAAGAGCGGAATAAATCCCCCCGCCGTCGCCGAATTGTTTGCCGCTTCCGGGCCCGCAACTCCTTCGATAGCCCCCCTCCCGAACCTCTCTGGCGTCTTGGAGACCCTCTTCTCGACACCGTAGGAGAGGAAGGAGGCAATGACGGGGTGTCCCCCCGGAAGAATGCCGATGAAGAATCCGAGGACCGAGCCCCTCAAAATGGGCCATTTGGCCTGGATCCAGTCCGTGAGCGTCGGGAAAAAGCTCTTGATCTTTGCTTTGAGCGTTTTTCGAACCTCCGTCTTTTCAATATTTTCCAGAACTTCAGGGATGCCAAACAGGCCCATGGCGATAGGGATGATGCTGATCCCCTCCCAGAGTTCCATCCTATCGAAGGTCATCCGGGCGGATCCGTGGATAACGTCCAGGCCGATGCAGCTGAGAATCAGGCCGAAAGCGGCCATGATCATCGCCTTGAGGGCAGAGCCCGCCGAAAGAAAGGTGACCAGGCTTAAGCCGAGAACGCACAATCCAAAATATTCCGGAGAGCCGAACCGCAATGCGAAACGGGCGAGAGGCACAGCGAGGAGAGTTACCCCGAGTACCCCGAATGTCCCGGCAATAAAGGAGCCGAAGGCAGCCATCCCCAGCGCAGGACCGGCCCGTCCCCGCTTGGCCATTTCGTGACCGTCCAGACAGGTCACCACGGATGCCGCCTCTCCCGGGATGTTGACCAGAATGGAGGTGGTGGATCCGCCGTACATGGCGCCGTAATAGATGCCGGCGAGCATGATGATCGCAGCCGTCGGAGGCATATGGAAAGACACGGGTAGCAGGATGGCGATAGCGCCGATCGGTCCGATCCCCGGAAGCACCCCGATGAGCGTGCCTGCCAAGGCCCCCAGAAAGCAAAACACCAGATTGATGGGCTGCAGGGCCACGGAAAAGCCTTGGGCGAGGCTGTGGAAAATCTCCATTCATGATTCCTTTTCGGGGTGATCTTTGGATGCGGATAAACCTTCACCCCTCAGAGAGGATGAAGATTAAGGTATGATCGACCCAGACCAAAGGCACATCGGTTTTCACTGCTCTGGATGGACTACTTCTTTCCTGAACACGCAATGCATTTCTACTCTTAGAAACCAAGGACCCCCTTCGGCAGTCTCATGTCGAGCAACATCTGAAAAAAGAGGTAGCTCGCCGATGTGACGATCAGGGCGTTCACTCCCCGGACCCAAATCCTCGTCCCTCCGGCAGTACCGAACAATAGGGTCAACAACCCAAAGGTCGTGAGGAGGTATCCGAGGCGCGGTAGTAGTAGAACGTATACAAAGAGAGAAGACAGGACCAGGGCGGCCTTCGGCCATTCCAACCCTTTCCAGAGGTCAGCGATCTTCCTTTGGTCCGTTCTTTTCAAAAGGACGGGAATCAGAAGGAGGAACGCCAAGAAGCCAAGAAGAACTGCGGAAAGGAACGGAAAAAATCCGGGGCCGGGATAGGAAAAACTGCCGAATTCATCCCGCATGGCCAGAAGGCAAACCACCATGGAAATTGCCAGCCAGAACAAGCCGCCCAGCAGATCGCGTCGATCCATAGGGTCCTTGATGAAGAGTGCCAAAGGGTTTTCCGGTTACGCCAGTGATAGGGGGAACCACCACCATCATGTGGGCTAATCCCCCCTAAAGATCCCTAGCTCCTTTAAAATGGGGACGCCGACTTCCGCACCCATACTGATCGACTCGACAATCACACCCGGCCCGTAGAATCTTGGTTCGTCGCCGATTTTTTCTACCCCTTTTCTGAATTCCGCATCCTCGTACGCCATCTTGCAGGCGGCAAATAGGGTCTTCTTGATCTCTTCAGGCGTTTCTCTGTGAGCATATATCCCAAGCAGGGTTCTCATCTTCGCCGTCTCGGCAAACCCTAACTCCTTTGAACAGGGGACATCCGGCATATCACGATACCTTTCTTCGCCAAAGACGACTACATGTCTGAGTGTTCCAGCCTTGATCTGACCAGCCACAGCCCCATGGGGATAGCTGATGGCATCCAGATGCCCGCCCATCAACGCCGCGATTGCCTCGGGAGCGCCCTTGTACGGAATATCGATGGTCTTGATGCCCGCCTTTTCAAAAAGGAGTCGTGTGTTCAAATAGGTCGTCACCCCGCGACTCGCATGGCCCCACTTCAATTTCCCCGGATTGTTCTTTCCGTACTCCAACAGCTGGTCCAGGGTCTTGTAGGGGGAGTCGCCCTTCACCTGCAAACCGATCTTCAATTCAACCAGGTTGGCAATCGGAACGAGGTCACTGGGATCGAACGGGACCTTTTGGGTCTTTACGGTAGTGTAAAAGTAGACATTTCCCAGCACGCCGAGTTTATATCCATCTGGCTTGGAGCTGATTAAATCGGCAACGACGGTGCTCCCTCCCCCCCCCGGTTTATTGATCACGACCGCGGGCTGTCCCAGAATCTTCTCCAACTTCTCCGCAATCAGCCTGCTGTAGAGATCAAAATTCCCGCCGGCCGAATAGGGGCAGATCAGCTCGATCGTCCGGACCGGATATTCTTTGCCATTGGCGGGATGAATAGAAGTGGTTCCCAACAGGAACGTCGCCATGAGTACGAGCAGTGCTTCCTTCCGCATCGATGAATCCTCCCTCCTTGATTTTACTCCTCGAAACGCATGGACAGGCAATTGAATTGCCACCGGTGCGGGCTTGCACTTCAAACCTCCCCTTTGGAAACATCCCGAAGAAGGACTTCTTCCACCCACCTCGTATGCACCTTGCCCGCCCTGTAGTCCGGGTGTTCCAGGATCGTCTCGTGAAAGGGGATGACCGTTTCGATCCCTCGAACGATGAAGTTGGAGAGCGCCCGTTTCATCCTGGCGGTCGCTTCGTCGCGGCTCTTTCCCCTGGCGATCAGCTTTGCGAGGAGGGAGTCATAGAAGGGCGGAACCATGTAGCCTGCATAACAGTGGGTGTCCAGGCGAATGTCGGGACCTTCGGGCGGGGTCCACTCCGTGATCCTCCCGGGGCACGGCCTGAAACCGTCTCCTGCGGACTCGGCGTTGATCCTGCACTCGATCGCATGCCCGTCCAGGCGCACCTCTTCCTGGGAGAAGCCGATGGACAATCCGGAGGCGATACGGATCTGCTCCTGGACGAGGTCGATCCCCGTGATCATCTCGGTCACGGGATGCTCCACCTGGATCCGCGTATTCATCTCCAGGAAGTAGAACTTCCCCTGGTCCTGATCCAGGATGAATTCCACGGTCCCCGCGTTCTCATAACGGATATGGCGCGCGATCTTCAGGGCGGATTCACAGATCTCCTCTCTGAGCCCGGGCGAGAGCACGGGGCAGGGGGCCTCCTCCACCATCTTCTGGTGGCGCCGCTGCAGGGAGCAGTCCCGTTCGAACAGGTGGACCGCATTCCCGTGCCGGTCCCCGAGGATCTGGATCTCGACGTGGCGCGCATTCGGGATGAAGTGCTCGAGGTAGAGGCGGCTGTCGCCGAAGGCGGCCTGCGCCTCCCCCGAGGCCTCGTCCAAGGTCGACTTCATCTCTTCGGGCCCCCTGACGACCTTCATCCCTTTTCCGCCGCCCCCGGCAGCCGCCTTCAGAAGGACGGGGTACCCCACCTGGTCGGCCGCCTTCATCGCCCCCTGATGATCCAGCACCATCTCCGAGCCGGGGATCACCGGGATCCCCAGTTCGCCGGCCATCTTTCGGGCCACGATCTTGTCGCCCATGGTCCGGATATTCTCCGCCGTGGGCCCGATGAACCTGATCCCATAGCGGGCGCAGGCCTCGGGGAGCGCCGTCTGTTCCGCGAGAAAGCCGTAACCCGGGTGAACGGCATCTGCGCCGGTCCCCACGGCCGCCGTGATGATGGTCCCCACGCTGAGATAGCTGTCGATGGATCTGGGAGGGCCGATGCATACGGCCCGGTCCGCCATCTGCGCCGGCATGCTCTCCCGGTCCGCCTCGGAGACGGTGACGACCGATTCGATCCCCAGTGCCCGGCAGGCGCGAATGATGCGGACGGCAATCTCGCTTCGGTTGCAGATCAGGACGCGGGAGATACGGTTCATGCGGCCTGCTCCCTCTCTTCTCCCGTCTCTTCCTCGATCAGAAACAGCACCTGCTTGTATTCGACCATCTGGGCATTCTCCACACAAATCCTGGCAATGCGCCCGCGCACCCCGGCCTTGACCGTATTGAAGAGCTTCATCACCTCGACAATGCAGACCAAATCCTCCTCCGTCACCCATTCCCCCACCTCCACGAAAGGAGGGGCATCCGGTTTGGGGGCACGGTAAAAGGTCCCCAGCATGGGAGAGCGGATCGCCCTGAACCCTTTTGGGACCACCTCCGCCTCCTTCTGCGAAGATCCGGGCGATGGGGCCGGTGTGGGGGGGGCCGCTGTCGCCGCGAAGGTCTTTTCGAGGGACGGCGGTCCGGCCGATGGCCTCGGAGCGGGCTCCTGCGCCCCGACAGGTGCGGTTCGGGCGTGCCTTCTCGCAATGAACTTGAGGTCACCGCTCTCCAGGTGAACTTCATCCAGTGTAGACTCCGAGACGATCTTCAGGAGCCGGATGATCTCTTCCTTGTCCATCCATCCCATACCATGTCCCTCCACATGAAATACACCGCTTCAGCCTGGCCGGTCTTGAATCGTCCCCCCCCCGGAACTCCCTCTTACCCTAAGCGGGGGGGCTTCACTTCCATCGAGAGGAGGGCGGAGGATCTTCAGTCCCTTCCCCTGAATCCCGTTTCATGCGCCGAGCCCGGGGTCTCCAAATCTGATGCGAAGGTTTCCCCGCTCCATCCCCACCATTCTGATATCCCGTCTCCCGGCCAGTTCCTGCACCAGGGCGGCCAGCGGGCTCTTCACCAGGGGGCGCGCAGGGATCTCCTTCTTGTTCCGGTAGAAGTTCTCCATGGTCTCCCTGGTGTTGAAGATGTGCAGCAGCATCTCCTCGTCGGACTTGAACGGCCCCTGCTCCGCGCGCACCCGTTTCAGGTACTGATCCTGGAATCCTTCCGCGGGATGGATCGGTGTGTGGTCAGCGCCAGCCAGGACGCGATCCATCACATCCGGATCGATCGGGGCCGCGGTCTTCCCGTATGCCCCTCTCACATAGAGCCGCAGTTCCTGCGGCACGGTACGGTAACGCTCGCCTTCCATGACGTTGAACACCGCCTGCACCCCCACCCACTGGGAGAACGGGGTGACCATGATCGGATATCCCAGGTCCTTTCGCACGATCGCCGCTTCCTCGAGCACCTTCGGCAGCATGTGGATGAGGCCCAGCTCCGAAAGCTGGTTCTCCAGGTTCGACATCATACCGCCGGGGATCTGGTGGGCGGCGAAGCGATGGTACTTGACGGGGTCGAACACCACGGGTCTTCCGATGGGCTTTTTCTCCTGGTAGGCGCTCCAATAGAAATAGTCGTCCATCTCCCTGATCCGTCTCTCGTCCAAAGTGACCGTGATCCCCAGTTCACGGGCTGCCAGAAGAACGTCTATAGAGGCCGGAAGGGAGTAGCCGTAGGATAGGGGGAGGGTGACGGTCTTCAGGGAGTCGATGCCTACTTCCATGGCCGCCCGATATTGATCGAGGGACAGCCCCGTGTTGGAATGGGCGAAGAAGGCCAGCCGGGCTTTTCCTTCCAGCGCCTCCCGCACCGCCAGGATCAGGGATCGCAGCCTTTCCGGCAAGAGGACTCCGCAAGGGTCGGACAGGTTGACCACATCCACACCCAGCCCGATGAGGAACCTGGCCTTCTCCGCGTAATACGCATCCGTGTGCACAGGGCTTTCATTATAAGAGAGCAGTGCGGTCGTCCGGAGACCCAGCCGCTTCGCCACGCGAAAGTGGAACTCGATGATCTCCAGGTCGTTGAGCCCGTCAAACACCTCGATCCACTCGAGGCCGGTCCGCTGGACGCATTTGAGGAAGAGCTCTACCACATCGTCCGGGAACATCTGCCACCCCATCAGATTCCGGCTTCGGATGAAGAAATTCAGGGGTGTCTTCGGCATCGCCTGCCTCAAGAGCCGCAGCCGCTCCCATGGGTCTTCGTAGAGGTATTTGACTGCGGTCTCAAAGGCGGCGCCGCTGGTGACGCAGATCTTCGAAAACCCGGCTTCGTCCAGGGTCGGGGCGATGGACAGCATCGTCTCGGTCCTCATCCGGGTGGCCCAGAGGGACTGAGGCGCCGTCCGGAAGGTCTCGTCTTCGAATCGGACTTGGTTCATCGTTTTGTTCCAGGGGATCTTCCTTGTCATCCCTTGATCAGAGTCAGCTTCAGGTCTCCGACTTCCAGCCGGAGCTCCCTGCTTTCACAGCGGTCAATGACCTCGAGGATGTCCACCACGTCCTTGTAGGTTAGGGTATAGGTCAGATCGACCTCTCCATCAGGCCCCTCTTTCCCTACGGCATCCTTGTCGTCCATCTCTTTTCATCCTTTTTGCAGCACTGCAGCCGGGCACACGGGAAAGACCGGAATCATGGGACCATGGAATACCGATGTTCCCGGAAAGGACCGGCTCAACCATTCCGTTCATGGAGCGTACTTCATCCGTTCACCCTGAGGTACCGAAGGGTGAACGCGACTCTTTACAGGAACATCAACACTGCTGCTTGCCAGCCGGCCAAGACATCATATGGCCAGGATGTGCGTGGTGCATGCCGCGTGCTGGGTCCCCTGCAGGCCTCCTCCGGTCACCTGGGACATTGCGATCTTTGCATTCTCCACCTGGTACCCCTTGCACTGGCCGCGAAGCTGTTTGACATTGGCCGCGATCTGCGCGGCGCCGGAAGCGCCCATGGGATGGCCGTAAGACAGCATCCCTCCCCTTGGGCTGAAGACCACCTTTCCGCCGTGGGTGAGATCGCCGTCGCGCAGCATCTTGAGCCCTTCCCCCTTCCCGCAGAAGCCCATGGCCTCGCAGTACATCAGCTCGGTGATGGTAAAGGCATCGTGGCATTCGACCAGGTCGATGTCCTCGGGCCCCACTCCTGCCTCTTCATAAGCCTTCTGTGTTCCCAGGGTGATAATATCGTCTCCCGTCTCATCCTTGTGCCCGACGCTGAAAGGCCCCGAAACGAGGGCCGAGGCCAGGATCTTGACCGGTCTGGAGATCCCCAGCCTCTTCACCGCATCTTTCGATGCCACAATGACCGCACCCGCGCCGTCCGTCATCCCGCAACACTGCTCCAGGGTGAGAGGGGCGGCGATCAGTCTGGAGGCGAGGACCTCCTCGACCGTGATCTCTCCCCTTCTCCACGAAAAAGGGTTGTTCTTTGCGTGCCGCCTGTTCTTGACCGTCACCTGCGCCAGGTCCTCGGCGGTCGCGCCGGTTTCGTACATATACCGCTGGGCCCGCAATGCGTATTTTGCGACCATGACCGCGCCCAGGAACCCCTCGATGTCCGTCATGTCCGGTGAAGGGGCGGACCCGGGCTCCCTGTGCAGGGATGCGTTCTCGGCCCCCACCCCGATGGAGATCTCGTCGAGCCCGGTGGCCACCCTGATGTAGGCATTATGGACCGCCAGGGCACCGGCCGAACAGGCGCTCTCCACATTGCAGATGGGAAGCTTGCCGCACATCCCCAGGTCGCGAAAGATCCGCTGGCCGGTGACGATCCCGTTCGTCCCGTTCCCCACAAAGGCGCTGTCGATCTCGTTCCATTGAATCCCCGCATCGTTGATGGCGGCCCTAACTGCCCTCTGGCCCAGTATGTGGAAGTCGTCCTTGAGCATCCCGAACTGGACTTCACCGACTCCGATGATGAATACTTCGCGCATAGCTCCGATCCTCTCCTATGCCTGTGCTTTCTTGAATTTGTAGCTGATGATCGGCTTACCGTCCCGGTTGTTCCTGACAGGACCGGTGGTCAATTCCACCGTGTCCCCGCACCGGAAGGTCCCCAGTTCGCCCTCCATCTGGGCGAAAACCCTGATGCCTTCCGGCAGATCGATATACCCCATGGCCATGGGCATGTATTCCCGCATAGTGGGCTGGCCGATATACACATCCGTGACGCTGTAGAGTGTGCCCCTGCGGCTCAGCGGGACCACTTCCATATCTTCGGACCAGCAGTCGGGGTTCGGGCAGGGAACGAACTTGGGGAACCAGATCTTTCCGCAGTTCCTGCACTTGTACCCCTTCAGGAAAGGATCCCCTTTCTCAGGGATTTCCAGCAGGTCGGGATGAAAAAAGGTGATCTCCTCTTCTTTCGCCTTCTTCTTGTCTGACATGACCGCCACTCCATTCCAATGGGTTGACTCCGTCGTGAGAACGGATCAGATGACCTTGTCCTTGCGAAGCGCCGCGATCTGGTCGCTGCCATACTGGAGCAGGTCCTTCAGGAGGGTCTCCGTGTGCTGGCCCAGATCGGGCGCGGTTGTCGAACGCGGTTCCTTGACCCCGGACATCCGGAAAGGTGACTTTGCAAAGAAACGTCTTCCCGCGATCGGGTCGTCGATCTCCAGCAGCATCTTCCTGGCTTTGAGGTGGGGGCACTTCAACAGGTCTTCCGTGTTCTGGACTTCGCCCACGGGGACCCCCTGTTTGAGGAGGGCCTCGACCGCCTCGCTCCGCGTCCGCTTCTCCATCCATTCCCTCACGACGGTCTCCAGGGCTTCCCTGTTCTTGACCCTCAGCCTCCCTTCCACGAACCTCGGATCCTTCTGCAGGTCCTCCCGCCCGATGGCCCTGCAGAACCTTTCCCACATGAGCTCATTCGCGACGATGAGGGCCACATAGCCGCCGTCCTTGACCCGGTATGTCCCAGCGGGTGCCTGGTACTTCAGGATCTGTCCCCGCGTCACGATCTCCCCGCTGAAGGAGTAGATCATGATCCCCATGGCATTCAGGGCGACCAGACTGTCGTACATGCTGGAATCGATGAACTGCCCCTCTCCGGTCTTTTCGCGCATGAACAGGGCCAGCATGATCGCATATCCCGTCACCACGCTCGTGAAGGCATCCGCGAGACCGGGGAACCCGTAGGACGGCGGCCCGTTCTCCTCTCCGATCTGGTCCATGATGCCGGCCATGGCCTGGATGACCGGGTCGAAAGCCGGTCTTTCCGAATAGATTCCCTTGAACTCCGACAGCCTCCCGAATCCGCTGATCGCCGCGTAGATGAGCCTGGGATTGACCTTCTGCAGGACGTCATATCCGAGGCCGAGTTTCTCTACCGTGTGGGGCGCCATGTTTTCCACGACGACGTCGGCGTGTCTGACGAGCTCCTTGTAGATCTCTTTCCCTTTTTCGGACTGGATGTTCAGGGTGAAGCTCTTCTTGTTCCTGTTATAGATCTTGAATCCCCCGTAGGCCTTGTTCTTCTTTGCATCCTCGACGGCAGGGTGGTAGTTGCGCCTGGGGTCTCCTACACCGGGACGCTCGATCTTGATGACCTCGGCGCCCGAGTCCGCAAGCCACATGGTGCAGTCAGGCCCTGCGATGTACTGCTCCAGCGCAAGCACTCTGATTCCTTCCAAGGGATATCCGCTCTTCATGTTGTCCTCTCCACGTTCATTTTTTCCCGAGCGTCCGCCGCTCTTTCTTCGTCCTTTTGCCCGCCGCTACGGGCAGCGGGGGTCGACCGGTTCATGAAGGTCAGTCTCGGCGAACCTCGGATTCGCCACCGATGCCCCATTCCCTATCGAGGTCGCCAGAAACAGGCCGCGTGTCGGTTTGGGTGCGAACATGGCCGGTCAAACTCAGGAGAAGCGACCACACTCAAGACCGCAGGGCGCATCCCGTGGGAACCGGGGAACGGGTCTGTAGTATGGGGCTCACTTGCGATCTTACTGTTGGGATCATGCGACAAGGAGCTGTTCCTGTTCTTCGGCAACTCATGGTACCGGGGTTTGCACCCAGTCCAAGCAATAGTTGTGCCGTAGCGGGGAGCGACGCAACTCGGGAAGATAACAGCAAAAAATCGAGTGGAGCAGATGGCTTGGAGTAACCGGATGAGACCAATAATGGGCACACCAGCCTAGTTTTGGGCCGACGGCATTCCCTGCCTCAGCTTCTCAGATTCCACCTTCTGCCCCATCCCACAGGAGGCCGCTTCCGCTTCGCTCCAAACCTCCCCCGCGGGCCGTTCGGTCAAGGGTAAGTCAAGGTAAGGCCCCGGTGGTGGACGCGGACAGGTTCGCTGGAGGTTCAGCCGTTCACGATCCCGAGTTTTCTCATCCTGTACTGAAGGGTCGTCCGTGGGATCCCCAACAGCCTTGCGGCGCCCCGCTTGCCCCCGATTATCCCTCGACAGCGCTTGAGGGCCTCCTGGATATGGGTCTTTTCCATCTCCTTCCGTGTAGGGAACGCTTGGGGGTTCATCTTTCCGCCGCCGACCTCGAAGGAATGAAGCAGGTGTTCGATCACCGAACGATTGATGGTGTGGCCGCCTCTGAGGATCATGATCCTCTCGACCACATTCTGCAACTCCCTCACATTGCCGGGCCAGGGATAGGAGCACAACGCGTCAAGGGCCGAGGATGTATAGCGGGCGGCCGGCTTCTGCATCCTTGCGGCAAACTTGCCGGTGAAGGAGTTCACGAGGAGCGGTATGTCTTCAATCCGCTCCCGCAGGGGAGGGATGTGGATGCGCATGGTGCCCAGGCGATAGAAGAGATCGTTCCTGAATTTCTCCTCCCGGAGGTAGACGCCCAGGTCCTGGTTCGTGGCGGAGATCACCCGGAAGTCGACCGAGGTCGAGGTGCTCTCTCCGACCCTTTCGAAAGTCTTGTGCTCGAGGACCTGAAGGAGCTTGGCCTGGACGGGAAGCGGGAGCTCTCCGATTTCATCGAGAAAGATGGTGCCTCCGTCGGCCATTTCGAATCGGCCCGTCCGCTTGGTGTTTGCGCCGGTAAAGGACCCCTTGG
>JAGVAP010000056.1 GCA_020060215.1 Deltaproteobacteria bacterium
CGGGCTATGGGCAGGGCCAGAGGGGTGCTGTTTTCATGAATGTGGTGGCTCTGTTTGGACTGGGGTTGATTCTGATCATTTTCCAAACGACGGCTTTTCGGCTGCTGGGGATGTCCCTGTTTCGCGCTCCGCTGGTGCTGGCGGTCATTCTGTATGCGTCCTTCCGTCTGGAGAAGACCCGGGGGCTTTGCCTGTCCTTCCTCCTGGGGTACGCCCTGGATGTCTATTCCGGAGGGGTTCAGGGCATCACCCCTATGGTGATGGTTCTCCTGTGCCTGGCGGGCCAGTGGATGCGCAGGGGAATATTCGCGGATGGGAATTTGGCTTTGGGGATGGTTTCTTTTACATTTGGGTTGATGCACGGTGCCCTGTGGCTGGTGACCGGGACACTCCTGGAGGGGGCGAGGTGGCTGGAGGATTTCTCTTTTCTTCGCCTCCTGGCTCAGGCCACGACCCTGGCCGTTCTCAGTCCATTCATTGTGAGGCTCGCCGAACCCATCGATCGGTGGTCCACGGCCGGCTGGAGACGGTTCCAGGGGCTGCGGACTTGATGGATCCGTCGATGCAGGGATGAAAACCGTGAAGGTACTGCGCTCGAACGAAGAGGAAGAAAAAGGTCGGCCAGGGAAGCGCAGGTTTCAGATGGTCCTGCTGGCCATCGCGGGGGTGTTCCTCATTCTGGCCTTCCGGCTATGGGAACTTCAGATTTTGGAGGGAGACACGTTCGAACGGTTGTCGGACAAGAACCGGATCCGACTGAGAAGGATTCCCTTTCCTCGCGGGATCATCACGGATCGGGCAGGCAAAATCGTGGCCGACAACCAGGCCGCTTTCCATCTGAAGGGCGTACCAGCTGAGATGGATGACCCGGAAGGCATCATCCAAACGCTGGCCCAGGGTGCCCATCTGGACGCGCAGGCAACCCTCGCAGCCATTCTGCTCGCCAAGAAAAAGGCTCCGTTTCGATCCGTCACCCTGAAAGAAGGGCGGAAGTGGGACGAGGTGGCCTGGGTGGAAACGAACCGATTGGACCTCCCGGGAATTTGGGTGGAGGTGGAACCCCGGCGTCACTATCCCGCCGGGAAAAATGCCGCCCACGTGTTGGGTTACGTCGGAGAAATCACAGAGGAACTGCTCCGCAGCTGGCGGGGGAGGGGCTATCGGGTCGGAGATCGTGTGGGCAAGTGCGGAGTGGAGCGAAGCCTGGAGCCGTATCTTCGCGGGAGAGACGGGGGGCTCCAGGTGGAAGTGGACGCCAAGGGCAGACAACTCATGCTCCTTCAGGAGGTTTCCTTCGAGCCGGGCGCCGACGTGGTGCTGACCTTGGACATGGCCCTACAGGAGACCGCCGAGGAAGCCCTGGGGGACCGGGCGGGCGCCGTGGTGGCCGGAGACCCGAAGACCGGCGCCATCCTGGCGATGGTCTCCCATCCGGCCTTCGACCCGAACGCCTTCTCCGAGGGGATCACTACAGAGGTCTGGCAATCGTTGGTCGAACACCCGGGCCACCCCATGACCAATCGGGCCATCATGGCCCAGTACCCGCCCGGCTCCACGTACAAGATCGTCACCGCCGTGGCGGGCTTGGAGGAGGGGATCATCACGAAGGACACCGCGGTCTTCTGCCCGGGGCACTACACCCTGGGAGACCGGGATTACGGTTGCATGAAAAAGGAAGGACACGGATGGATCCGGTTTCGGGACGCAGTGGTCCAGTCCTGCGATGTTTATTTTTATCACGTGGGCCATCTCCTGGGGGTGGATCGCCTCGCCAAATATGCCAGAGGACTGGGGCTGGGACAAAACACGGGCTTTGACCCGGATCAGGAAAAGCCGGGCCTGATTCCCACTTCGGCATGGAAGAAGAAACGATTCGGCGTTCCGTGGCACGCCGGAGAAACCCTTTCCATAGCCATCGGGCAAGGCTTCAATCTGGTCACGCCCCTGCAGCAATTCGCCATGATGAGTGCCGTGGCCAACGGCGGGGAACTCATCGTGCCGCAGATCGTGGAGCGGGTGCTCGGGCCCGACGGCCGGACCCTGACCACGTTGGAACCCCAGGTGCAGGCGAAAGTGCCCGCCAGCGCCAACACCCTTCGCCTACTGAAAGATGCGCTCAAGGGAGTGGTTCAGGAGCCACGAGGCACCGGGCAGCGGGCTAAGGTCGTCGGAGTGGAAGTGGGGGGAAAGACGGGCACCGCCCAGGTGGTCCGACTGACCGACCGGACGAGGGAGAGAAAAGCCCCGGTGAGCCAGGAGCATCGCGACCACGCCTGGTTCGTCTGTTTCGCACCGGTGGAGGATCCTAAGATCGCGGTGGCCGTGGTGGTGGAGCATGGGGGCCTCGGCGGCGTGGAGGCTGCTCCCATCGCCCAACGGGTCCTCCAGGCTTTCTTCCAACGCGAGGTTCAAGGAGAAACAGGTGGAGATCTCCAGAGCGCAAAGGTTCCTCCGGGAGGGGTGGAGCATCATCGGAATCAGCCTCTTCCTGGGAGGAGCCGGAATCCTTAGTCTGTACAGCGCCGCATCCGCCGGATACCCGGTGTCCAATCCGCCGATCTACGCCAAGCAGGCTATTTTCTTGGGGATCGGAGTGTTCGCGGCGGTCGTTGTGGCGGCGGTGAGTTACCGTCGTTGGCTGGAGTACGCGTGGATCTTTTTCGGGCTGTGCGTCCTGCTTCTCGTGGCGGTCCTGGTGACCGGACGGATCACCTCCGGCTCCCAGCGTTGGCTTTACCTGGGGCCCATTGCCTTCCAGCCCTCGGAACTGACCAAATGGGTGATGATGCTCACCATCGCCCGTTTCTTCCAGTCTCACCCCAGCGCCCAGGGGGACTACACTCTCCGGGATGTGCTTCTTCCGTCAGGCGCCATGGCCGTGGCAGCGGCCTTGATCGTCATCGAACCCGATCTCGGCAGCACCATTCTCCTCGTGCTCATTTCAGGTTCCATGATACTGGTTGCCGGTTTGCGACTGCGATCCTTCTTGAAGGTGTTCTTCTTGGGTTTGGTGGCTCTTCCAGTGGGGTGGCAGGTGCTTGCTCCCTACCAGAAGAATCGCATCCTGACCTTCTTGGATCCTCAGAGGGATCCTCTCGGCGCCGGATACCACGTGACCCAATCCAAGATTGCCGTGGGCTCGGGAGGGCTTTTCGGAAAAGGGTACCTAAAGGGGACCCAGAGCCAACTCCACTTCCTGCCCGAACACCACACCGATTTCGCATTTTCCGTGTGGGCAGAGGAGTGGGGCTTTGTGGGGTGCGTGGTTCTCCTCGCGGCGTTCTTTCTGCTCCTCATGTACGGGCTTCACGTGGCCTACCGGGCCGGGGATGCATCCGGGCGACTCTTGGCCTTCGGAGTGGTGGCGTTTTTCTTCTGGCCCACCGCGATCAACATCGGCATGACCTTGGGTTTGATGCCCGTGGTGGGAATCGCCCTGCCTTTCATCAGCTACGGGGGCTCCTCGCTGGTGACCTCCATGATGGCCATCGGCCTGCTCGTGAACGTGCACATGCGCAGGTTCATGTTCTGAGGAGAGGAATCGAAGCACAAGACGGAAACGGGGAAGCTCCTCTGCGAAGAAGAGGAGGCGGATAACCGCTCCTTGGATCCCGCTTGCGAAAACGGGGGCCAGGCCGGGACCCTTGTTGACAGTCAACAAGGCGCATGCTATGAAGATGCTTGAAGTTGCGTAGTGCCCGCAGCCCAGTTCCTTTCCATCAAGGACGTCATCCTTTCCAGGGACGCCGCTCGAGGGACCGGACGATGAGCCACCATTCTTGGAGAAGCCTTGTCTTGTGCGTCGCCGCGCTTGGGGTCTTGACCGCGGCCGGGTGCGCCAGCCGCGAGGGAGATATGGGTGGGGCATCCGCGACCCGCGTGGAGAGCCTAAAGAGCATGGGGGACGCGAACCTGCGGGAGGGGAGATTTCGGGCGGCCATGCAGAATTACATGGAGGCTGATGGACTGAACCCGAAAGACGCCGAGCTGAAGTATCGGATCGCGCTGGTGTACTCCATGTACTTCAACAAGATGGACGAGGCCATTCCCTACTACCAAGAATCGATCCGGCTGAAGAAGGATTACTCGGAAGCCCACAACGGTTTGGGCGCCGTGTATTTGAGACAGCAGCGATGGGACGAAGCCATTCCGCTTTTCAAAAAGGCGATCGAGAACATGTACTACCCCACGCCCGAACTGGCTTACGTCAACCTGGGGAGGGCCTACCAAGGGAAAAGGGATTATCCGAACGCCCTCAACAGCTATGAGCGAGCGATCGAGATGAGACCGCAAGACCCGGTGGCATACTGGGAACTGGGCCTGCTTTACCAGGAGATGGATCAACACGGTCCGGCGGCGAACGCGTTTCAGCAGGCCCGGTCGCTTCTGGAAAAAAGGGAGCCCAAGAGGGGAAGGATTTCCGAGGCCGAGTGGGACTCGTACCGGGCATCCCTCGCAGGGCTGTGCTTTCATCAAGGTTTGTCGTTGAGGAAAGTCGGGAGAACCGCGGACGCGCGGGAGGCATATCAGAGAGCCTTGGAGATGTCTCCTGACGACCAGATGCGCAAGAAGGTTCAAGAAGAGCTTCAGTCTCTGCCCCCCCCATAAAAGCGAAGCGGAGGTCTACCGGAATTGCAGAACGTGCTCGATGTGCTGGAGCGACGGGGTTTCATTTACCAAATGACGGCTGAGAGCCCGGAGGAGAAGGACGCCTTCCGATCCCTGCTTGGCAGACCGGTGACCTGTTACATCGGTTTCGACCCGACCTCCAGCAGCCTGCACGCAGGGAGCCTTGTGCCGCTCATGTCTCTGGTGCACATGCAGCGATGCGGACATCGTCCCATTATGCTGGTCGGTGGAGGGACGGGACTCATCGGGGATCCCAGCGGAAAGACCGAGATGAGGAAGATCCTCACGCGAGAGGAGATCGACCTCAATGCTCGGGGGATTCGCAAACAGGCCGCCCAATTCCTGGATTTTTCCGAAGGCCGGGCCTTGCTCCTGAATAATGCCCAGTGGTTGACGCCGCTCAATTACATCGAGTTTCTTCGAGACATCGGGCGGCATTTCAGCGTCAACCGGATGCTGGCGGCGGACTCGGTGCGAAAGGGGTTGGAGCGGGGGCTTTCGTTCATCGAGTTCAACTACACGCTTCTGCAGGCCTATGATTTCTGGTATCTTCATGGCCACTACGAGTGCCTGATCCAGATGGGGGGAAGCGACCAGTGGGGAAACATCGTGTCCGGGATCGAGCTGATTCGTCGAATGGAGGGGAAGCCGGCCTATGGGATCACCTTCCCCCTTTTGGAGACGAGCTCAGGTCGGAAGATGGGAAAGACGGAGAAGGGAACGATCTGGCTGGACGCGAAGCGGACCTCGCCGTACGAGTACTATCAGTTCTGGATCAATACCGAGGACTCGGATGTCGTTCGGTTCATGAAGCTGTTCACGCTGCTTCCCCTTGAAGAAATCGGGCAGGTGGCGGGTCTCGAAGGTGCAGAACTGAATTGCGCCAAGAGAGTGTTGGCGTTCGAGGCGACCCGCATTGCCCACGGAACCGCGGCAGCCGAGGAGGCGCATACGGCCAGTGGTGTCTTTGGGGCCACGGAGATCGCTGCCGAAATTCTGCCCAGCAGTTCGATCCGGCGCACTGTCGCGGACGGTGTGGCGGGCTCGGTGCCAACATCCGAGATTGAGGAAGGACGCCTCGGCCAAGGGATCGCCGCCGCGGAGTTGTTCACTGAGGTCGGCCTCTGCAGATCCCGGGGAGAGGCGCGTCGACTGATCGCCCAGGGGGGAGCTTACTGCGGGGAAAGAAGGATTTCGAGTCATGAGGAGAAGATCGGAATGGATGACATGGGGCCGCAGGGAATCCTTCTGCGAAAGGGAAAGAAGGTTTACCATCGGCTGGTGCCATCCCCCCTCAAAAAAAAATGAACGATGAGAAAAATTGACTTGACAAGAAAACGGGAAGGTCTATAATAGCCTTGTAGTCACGGACGGGAGACAAAAAAGAGCCTTTCCGGACTCATGGAAAGGGATGGATTTTTGTCTTCTATTTTTCGGGTCTAACCCTTCGATCTTTGAAAACTAAATAGCCGTTACTGTGCGCGAGGAACCAGTGGGTTGCGACGCGATCCTTCGGGACCGCTCGAACCATATTTAACTGGAGAGTTTGATCCTGGCTCAGAACGAACGCTGGCGGCGTGCTTAACACATGCAAGTCGTACGA
>JAGVAP010000075.1 GCA_020060215.1 Deltaproteobacteria bacterium
ATGGAGAAGTATGCGGAACTCACCCGCCGGGCCGCTCAGGAGAAGCCTTCAATGATCATTTGGCCGGAAGCCGCAACCCCGTACTCCATTGTGGAGTCGCCGACTCTTTACTCGGAAGTCTACGAGCACGCGCGAAGCAGCGGCGCTTATCTTTTCCTGGGCAGCACGAGCCAGATCAAATTCAGGAGCGGGGGGCCGAAAAACAAGTATCAGAACTCGGTCTTTCTGATCGGCCCCCACATGGGGCTGAAGCACCGATATGACAAGATCATCCTTTTTCCATTCGGGGAGTACCTGCCCGTGGAAAAGGTCATCCCGTGGCAGCGGCTACGCGTGCCGAACCTCGGGAGCTACAAGCCGGGGGAAGAGTACAAGGTTTTCGAATGTCCGGGATTCCGATTCAGCGCCACCATCTGCTGGGAAAACGGCTTTCCCCCCCTGGTGAGGCACCTGGTCGGCCGAGGGGCGCAGTTCCTCGTCAATGTCACCAATGAGGCCTGGTTCGGGCAAACGGCGTCACCCTACCAGTTCATGACCTACAATGTGGTTCGAGCCGTCGAAAACCGTCGCTACATCGCGCGCTGCGGCAACACGGGGGTCACCTGCATCATCGACCCCTGGGGCCGGGTCACCGATCGGGTGCGGGGTCCCGCCGGAAAGGACATCTTCGTGAGCGGGTATCTGACGGGCAGGGTGGTCCCCATTTCCGGGACGAGCTTCTACACGCGATTCGGCGATCTCCCGGCATACATCAGTGCATTCGCGGCTTTCGGGTTTTTGGGTTGGGCAGTTCTACGGCCGAGGAGAAGGACCCTTCCGGGTTCAAGGGGGTGACAGGGCGTGTTTGGAGATGTTTTCTCCGATTCAAAACTGATGTTCCCGTAAGAAGTCCGGCGCGCTCATGGTTCGATACCTCACCACCCGAGGCATCGAAGGGTGAACGCAACGCTTGGGAGACCATCAAGCGTGGTGAACCATCGTTTTCTCTTCATTCGGGCACCCCAAGGATGCCCTGTCGGGCGGGCTTGGGAGAGACATAATCGGGGGCCGTCTCGTAAAAGGTGGGCGGCTCATAAGTGTGCCCGTTCTGCAACCGGCGAGCTTCCCGCTTCAACGAAGCCAGGAGGAATCTCCCTACCATGGGAGCCGATACCCGAGCCTTCCAGCCGAACTCCCGATAGACATCATTCAGGATGGGCGCGATGGCGGATGCGACCCGCGGGTTGGTTTTGAACCAGCGGCAAGTCGCCCAGAGGCCCCCCGCATAGGCGTGGGGAAAGCTGGAAGCCTCGAGGGCAAAACGCTTTCGAACCCTCGCTTCCGCATGGTGTTTGTATTTCAACCAGCCATTCAGCTGCGTGCGCATCATTCGTATGACGCTGGGCCCATTGACCTCGAAGTCGCGCCGGAACGCCCGATCCAGATAGTCGGTCTCCTGGCCCGGCGGTATGTGGGGATGTCGAAAGTTGAACCGGTATTGTCCGTGGACGTCGGCCTTTTCCATCGCCGGCTCTTGTACGATCGATCCCGTTCGACACAGTTCTTCGTACAGCGGAGTCCCATCCAGCGCCATATAGAGCATAAACTGGTGAAAGTCGGTTTTGTGACCGACGGCCCACTCGATCAGCTCCTCCACCTTTTCGGGCGTGTGTTCCTCCAGTCCGATGATCGTAGAACCGAGCACCCTGATCCCGTTCTCCTGGAGTTCCTCCACCATGTCGCGTGTGTCGACTCCATGCAGCTTTTCATAACCGCTGTGTGGACCCTCCAGCCCGATCCATACCCACGATACCCCCAGACCGATCAGTTCCTCCATGGAATAGGCATTGACGGCGTTCGCTGAACTGAAGACGTAAAACGCCCAGGACTTCTCATGACGGCGCATCAATTCGAGCAGGCGGAGCGCCCTCTTCCTGTGCAGCAGAAAGTTTTCATCCATGACCATGAATGACCATACCTTCATCCTCTCTTCCAACTGGCACAGGATATCGAAAAGCTCGTCTCCCGACCGGTAAAAGTCGATGTAGTTTCCCTTTCCCCCAAACGTGGCGGAGGTGGAGCAGAAGGTGCATCCCATGGGGCATCCAACCGAGGGAATGAACGCGGCGGCGGTCTTCCTGTTGACGTAATCCAGTCTGATTCCCATGGCCCGGGAATTCACGGCAGAGGGAAGACAGGGGTGGTTCACCGGTCGGTCGACTTTCTCGCCCAGGAATCTGCGGAACCATCTTACGCCTTCTCCGCGTACGACAACGTCCGCATCGAAGTGAGCGGCGGGGTTGCTGACCCCGGCAAGGTGGCCGCCCACCACCACCATGGAATCAGGTTGATGCTCGCGAACGAGGCTGCACATCTTCGCGACTTTTTGGAGGTTGGGAAGTTTGCCGCTGATGCCGATGACATCGTACGGCTTGGCCCTCAGTTCCTGAACGAACCTGTCCAAGGTAGGATAGTCCAAGACGGTGCAGGGTGCCTGAACATTGGCTTGGATGAGCGACAGGGCATAGCTTCGGTGAAACATGCGCAATGAAAAGGGGCCCTGCTCGCGTGTGACCTGATTGTGGTAACACTCCATGGGATTCCGGATCCGGCTGCCATATTCGTCATCCCGTGCGTAAGGTCCGAAGGCGTTCGTCAGAAGGATCCTTGCACGCGAGCCTCTGGGATGGCTCTCCTGGCGATGGAAGCTGTCCGGATCCGAGACATTGCAGACCTGCATCTGAAGAAACCCCGTCCCTTTTCCAGGGTCCCCCGAGGAGATCGGGTACTTGGCCTACCGAACCGACCGGTATCCGCCGGGTATCCCTTTCTTTGAAAGAAGCACCTGGAAGAGGTGATTTTTGCGCGCGCGGAAGACGCCCGCCAAATGAAGAAAATAATAGGTCCACATGCGAAAGGTGCTTGCATCAAAACGGTCCTGGAACCCGGGCCAATTCAGTACAAAACGCTGATGCCAGGCCATGAGTGTGTGGTCGTAATGGTGACCGAAATTGTGGACGTCCTCTATGACGAAGAGCCCCTCTGAGGCCTTGGCGATTTGACTGATCGAAGGAAGCATTCCGTTTGGAAAGATATACTTCTCGATCCATGGATCATTCGAGTGGACCGACGTGCCGCCCCCGATCGTATGGAGGAGGAAAAGACCGGATTCGCTCAGAGTGCGGTTTACGACCCGCATGAATGTCCTGTAGTTCTTATGTCCAACATGCTCGAACATCCCCACGCTGACCACCTTCGTAAACGAACCCTGCAGATCTCTGTAGTCGCATTGGATGAATTCCACATCCAGGCCTCTGCAGAATTCCCGGGCAAAACGGATCTGTTCAGCTGAAGGGGTGATCCCGGTGACCCTGCAGCCAAAGTGTTCGGCCGCGTATCGAGCCAATCCTCCATAACCGCAGCCGATGTCCAGCAGATGATCGCGAGAGGTCAACGCGAGTTTCCTGCAGATCAGATCGAGCTTTTGTCTCTGTGCAAGGTCGAGGTCGGACGTGTCCTTGAAGTATGCGCACGAATATTGTTTGTACTCATCCAGGAAAGACAGGAGGACCTGACTTTCGGTATTATAATGGGTGTTGACCACCTTCATGGCGCGGGAACGGTTTTGTCTGTTGACCATCCGCCCGCCAAGCACGGCCAGCTGAAAATAGAAAGGGATGCGAGCCTTGTGCTGTAGATCGGCCCTGATCAGACGGTCAAAGAGCTGATCCACCGCCGGGCAACTCCACCATCCGTCCATGTAGGACTCCCCCAGACCGAGGGTTCCTTGGACAAGGACACGTCGATAGAACCCCTTGTCGTGTATATGAATATCCCATGGATGGTCTCCGTCGATTTGTATGCCGGCTTGTGAGAGGAGTCCCTGGACGATTTCTTCGTAAGTGTTCATGGATGGTGCAGCGTGTCCCGTCGTTTTGATCAGGGGTTTTTATATCACCGCAACGGCGATAAGACAAGGGATGACCATGTGTTCGGAGTTCTTCGCTCGCCGAAGGTCCGGCCGCCGTCGCGTTTGCGCAACCGAAGGGCCTGGATCGTCCCCGGAGGAACAGCGGAAAAAAGGTTGATCAGAATCTTGCTGCGATGGTAAAATCTCCCGGCTTTCCTTGAATACCGATTTCGCGGTTACCTCGTGCGATATCCCCTACGGGAGGTCTAAGGATGCATGCAGAACGGGAAGTGGTGAGAATGCTGGACGAGCAGACGGTCGAAGTCAGCCTTCCGAACAAACTGGGATACGAGCGGATCGCCATGGACTGTTCCGCCTCTTTTGCCAGAATCGTCGGCCTTGTCCAGGACCGTATCGATGACCTCAAGACTGCAGTCGCCGAGGCCTGCCTGAACGCCATCGAACACGGAAACGGGAACCGCCCCGAAGCAAGAGTTCTGATCACGCTCAATTTCGATGGAAACTCATTCACCGTGACCGTGCTGGATGAAGGGGACGGAATAAAAGAGGTGCCCCAGGATCCGGATATTGACCAGAAGATTGCAAACCTTGAGCCGCCGAGGGGGTTGGGTCTGTTTCTCATGAGAAATCTGATGGACCAGGTCGAGCTGAACCGGAAGACCCCCGATGGTCATTCCGTGCGGATGGTGCTCCGGGTGGAATCCGACCGTGGAGCCTGAAATGCAGCCGAACCAGATCTTCGTTGAAAAACATGGGGAAATTACCATCCTGGATATCAAGGGCGATGTGACCAGCTCTTCCGAAAACATCGTCAACGACACCTATCGTTCGCTGGAGAGCGGCAGTTCCAAGATCGTCTTCAAATTCGAACCAGGCTGTTACATCAACAGCGGCGGCATAGCCGTGATCATACAGGTACTGGCAGAGAGCAGGAGGCGAAACCAGCGGATCGGGATCACCGGCTTATCCGATCACTTCCAGAAGATTTTCAAAATGGTGGGGATAACCAAGTTCGCCACTATTTACCCTTCGGTAGAAGGCGCTGCCCAAGGGCTGACTCCCTGAATTCGGCATTCATCATACGACCGCTATTCTCTTGTTCGTCATATCCGCAGGACGCTCGTCCGCAGGCCCCCGGAAAGGGAGCATGGCTTTCACTCCCTTTCTCGTTCGGCGGCGCTGAGAAAAGGACGGTGACCACGATGACGTCCCTGCTGCTGGAGTTCAGAACCTCTCTTCACTCCTGAGTCGACGTGTTCAGGAAGGAGTTCTGCAAATGCCGGACGAACTCCGTTCGAATGAAAAGATACAAGAGCAGCTGGAGCGGCGGGTCTTCTATCTGAAGACGCTTTACGATGTGAGTCGTGAGATGCTTGGGGAGGTCCAAGTCGACAGGATCCTCAAGAACTTCCTGCTCATGACCACGGGGAATTTCGGCACGGTCGACGGATTCGTGCTGATCCGCGAGGGCTCCAGTGGAAAACCAAGCCATTTCGTGTCCGTCGGATTCCAGGACGGTCTCAGCCGGGCTTTCCGGAGGGGTGGGGAAGCTCTCCTGTCTCGCTGTGAGGGGGACGGTTCGGCAGACGCTTCGGCCGCGAGAATAGGGGCATTGCCGAGTTCCGTGGAGTGCTGTCTCCCCTTCCAGATCGACGAGGTCTCATCAGGACTGCTGGGCCTGGGAGCCAAAATCATCGGAGAGCCTTATTCCGACGAAGACAAGGACCTTCTCTTGACGCTGGTAAACAACCTGGTCATCACCCTGAAGAGCGCACGTTATTCGGAGGCGCTGAAAAAGGCCTTCGAAGAGGTCTCAAGCCTCAACCGGGCCAAAGACAAGGTCATCAACCATCTGTCCCACGAGATGAAGACCCCCATCGCCGTACTGTCGGGTTCCCTGACACTGCTGGAAAAAAGGCTCGGGGACTTACCGGAGGAGAAATGGCGGCAGAATTTTGAAAGGGCCGAGCGCAACCTTCGTCGACTCAATGCGATAGCGGCTGAAGTGGAAGATATCATCGGGGGGAAGTTCCTGAAGCCCTACGGCATGTTGAATGCGCTATTGAACGCGTGCATTGACCAGCTCGAAGTGCTGGTGGAGGAAAAGACGGGAGACGGCTCGATCGGCAGGTGGCTCAGAGAACGCATAGATGCGCTGTTCGGACCTCGCCGGCTGGAAGCGGAAAAGATCATGATCGGGGAGTTTTGTGCGGAACAACTTGACCGGATGCGGCCGCTCTTCTCTCACAGGAAGGTTCAGGTCCTGCTTGAAAACGACACTGGACCTTTTGCGGTAATCCCGAGGGAGCCGCTGGAAAAAGTGGTCCAGGGACTCGTCAGAAACGGTATCGAGAACACACCCGACGGCGGCCGGGTAACCGTGAGCGTACGGAACACTGCAGGAGGCGCGATGATCCAGGTACGAGACACGGGAGTGGGGATCCTTGAAGATCATCAGAAACGGATCTTCGAAGGTTTTTTCCATACCCAGGAGACGGGTGACTACAGGACGAAACACCCCTTTGATTTCAACGCCGGTGGTAAAGGGGCGGACCTTCTCAGAATGAAGATCTTTGCCGAGAGGTATGGTTTCGATCTCCAGATGTCCTCCACGCGTTGCCGGTTCCTGCCGACCGCTCCGGACATGTGTCCGGGTGAAATCCATCAATGCTGGAGGTGCCGATCCGCGGAGGAATGCCGGGACTCGGGGGGGACGACGTTTGAGGTCATTTTTCCGGTTACCGATGGAAAAGGAGCCGGTTCGTAGTCCGGCGAAATGAGACGGAGAGGCGGGGTTGCCGTATGGAGCAGGAAAATGTCCAAATAGGTCGAAGCGGGTCGCTGGCGATTCTGGATATACGGGGCTACGTGACCAAGTCGCATGGAGTTCCCATGCGGCGGGCTTTTGGCAGTTTCAATCCGGAGGCGGATCGATCGATTCTCTTGCGTTTTGACAAGGATACCTATGTAAACAGCGAAGGGATCAAGACCATCATCGACCTGCTCGTCGAGGCCAGGAAGAAGGGGCAAAAAGTGGGGATCACCGGGATTTCCAGTCACTTCGAAAAAATATTCCGCATGGTGGGGATCACCAAGCTTTCTCATCTCTACCGGTCTACGGAAGAGGCCGAGGAGCAACTCCCCAGGGAAGGTGTTCCGGAGAAAGATTGCGCCAAGGAATGATGGAACGGGATCCCATTTTAGACGAGCTGGAAAGACGGGTCTACAACCTCAAGACGCTCTGCGACGTGAGCAAGGAGGTTTTCAGTGTCCGTGATACCGACCGGATTCTCAATCGCCTGCTGCTCATGACCATGGGTTCCGTAGGGGCGGACAAAGGCTTCGTCCTCACGCAGTCGGTAGAATCAGGGGAGGTCCGTGCCTTCGTAAAAAAGGGATACACAAATGCGGAGGAATCTCTTGCCTCGGTGACCGCGTTACGGATGCTGGAGGATTCGCCTGTCGATCGAGAGCCGGTAACGCTCCTGGAAGATTGGGGGGAAGATTCCGATCTCTTCAAGTTGGCCATATGCTTTGAGGTGGAAGATGGATCGAGGGGTGTAATCGGGCTTGGCGCCAAGGTCGTGGATCTGCCCTATAGCGAGGACGAGAAGGAGATCCTGCTCGCAATTGCCAACATCATGGTCGCCGCCCTGGCCAATGCAGGATATTGTGAGAGCATTTCAGAGCTGAATGCAGAGCTTCGGGAGAAAACAGAGCGACTTGAAAGCACCCTCGGAGATCTCGACAGCAAGGTCTACCACCTGAAGACCTTGTACGATGTGAGCAGGGATATCTTCAGTTCGGTGGATGCACCGGCGATCACGAGGAATTTCTTGCTGATGACCATGGGCAGTCTGGGAGTGAGCAAGGGATTCATCGCGCTGTACGGACAGTCCCCCGAGATGAGTCGGGTTGAAAATGTCGGATTTGAAGAAGATGAAATCGACTCATGCCTGGAGTGGCTCTCGGCCGGGGACGGCGGGATCCTCGAAAACACCGGGGAGCTGCCCACCCATTTGTCCTATGCCCTGCCCTTTGACTTGGGGGACGGCTGCCGCGGACTGATCGGCCTGGGAGAAAGGCTCTTGGACGGACCTTATGACGTTCACGACCGGAGCCTGCTTTCCACGCTCGTAAACAATTTCGTGATCGCCCTCAGAAACGCGAACTCATTCGAAAAGATAAGCCGCTTGAATGAGGACCTCCGGGGGGCATTGAGAAAAGTCGAACTCCTCGAAAGCATCAAGGCAAACCTCTGCAAGTTCGTCCCGAACATGGTTACCAGACTGATCGAGAAGTCGCCCGCGAATGAGATTCGGGATGCATGCGAAGAAGACATCTCGGTCATGTTCCTCGACATCGAGGGGTATACGAGGATGACGGAACAGATAGGCCCCATGGCCGTCACCCGGTTGATCGAGAAGTTCTTCTCCGGGTTCATGGAACCGATCTACGCCCATCAGGGTGATGTGGTGGAGACCGCAGGGGACGGTCTTCTCGTGCTCTTCATGAATCAAGATCCCAGGGTGCATGCACTGGAGGCAACCAGGGCTGCCGTAGAGATCCACCGGAATACCGACCGGATCAACCAGGAAACCGGTGAAAACCCGGAACCGGTCATGATCAACATCGGGATCTGCTCCGGATCGGCGTTCGTGGGAGCGACCAAGTTCGAAAGCCTGACAGGCTCGCGATGGACTTATACCGCGCATGGAAATACGACCAATGTAGCGGCCAGGATTTGCTCCTTCGCGAAGAAGGGGCAGTTGCTGATCGCCGGGAGCACATTCGAGCGTATTCAAGATGAATTCTCATGCACCTTTCTGGGAAATCTTGCCCTGAGGAATTTTTCTGAGCAGGTCCCTACCTACTCGATCGACTACCGGAGCCCCACCCAACTCCAGCCCTCCAGCCGTTGAGCCTTTGACGTTTCCCTCAGATCATCTGCTTAAGATAGTTTTCCTCGTCCGTCCGGGCGAAAAAACCCTCCTCAGGCAGGTGGAGGGCGGTCCTTGCGAAGGCCAGGAGTCTTTCGAAGTCGAACTGCAGGTTCATTCGTTCGTAATACATGGAGAAATGGCGCTTTGGACGATATTGGCGATAGGAGCACCTGGTGGTGAGGATGGGTATTCCTTCCCCGGACAGCAGATCGAGGATCTGCTGGTCGTTGTAGCGGATCAGCGGCTTGAAAATAGAGAAGCCGTCCTTGAGCTTCAGGAGGGGATAGAATCGCTGGAAGGTCTCGAAATAGCGCTCCTCCCTTGTCTTGTGGCGAATCGAAGGGGAGGAATCCGGGCTGGCGTAAACAGAGCCGAGGATATGCTCGACGGTGGCGCTGACGAGGTCCCAGAGCGAGTAGCTCATGACGATCACAAGGGACTGCGGGTCAATGCCCCTTCCCTTCAGATAACCCATCAGCTCCTTTTTCTTGGCCTGGTTGCAGATGAGGCACGGACTGGTCCCTTCCGAAGGGGCGGTCGCCAATCGCTCGTCCGACTCGCGGACCTCGTGCCACTGGATCTCGACGCCCCGGTCCTTCCAATAGGCATCGATCTTATCCCGGTCCGAGACGGTGAATACGTGTCTGGGAAAAATGCCCGCATGGGTCTCAAAAGTAAACCCTGATTCCTCTCCTGCCTTTTGGAGGAGGTGAAGCGCGACCGATGAGTCCTTTCCCCCGGAGAAGAAGATCATCACCTTTTTTTCTTTGAAGGACTCCAGGATTGGACGATGGTTTTCTCTCCATTCCGAGTAGTCGATCCCTTTTTTCATTGTTTCCTCCCCCGTCCTCCGGACCGGCATCTGACCCAAAGTGAAGAACTGCTTGAGATGTTGACGCATTTTCGGCAACAAGATCTCGCCGAGTTTTCCATATCTGTTTGATAGGGAATATCTATATGCTCCGATTCCAGCTGTCAACAAGGTTCGACTATCAGTGAGGACCGAGTGGAGTGTCCAGCTTCTTTCTGGCCGGTCATAGCGTCTTTTCTCAAACAAGAGGGAGAGCACATGGGAAAGCAGGACCGGAAGGGCGGGAAAGTCCTCTCGAGGCTTTGCTGAGAAGGGTTTCTAGACCGCGGGGCCGAAGGCCGAAGCCGTATAATCCCGGATCAGGGATTGCAGCTGGCCCACCTGCTCCGGTGTCAGCGGACCGAACCGGACGCTGCACCGGTTCAAAGGGTAGCGCTGGAGTACCGGGTCGCTCATTCTTGAATCTGAAATCAGTCTGAAAGGAACCTTCTCGATGCAGCAGACCGTATCGCCCGTCAGGATATCCAGTTGCGAGGTCTCCTTCGGCTCTTCAGCGCCTCCGACGTACCTGAACGCCAGTCCTTCTTCGCTGATGTCCAGGATCTGCCATGGCCTGATCGGATCACTGCCGAGGGTGACCAGACAGCCCTCCTTCGCGGGGAACCTTTTTTTCTGCCTGCGCTCCAGTGGTTGTGGGCCGGTCACCTTTGACCCCGGGCAAATGGCATGGATTCGAAACAGGTCCGCCATGGAGCCATGGAAAGGGGGACCCGTCGACCGTTCAGTCCGCCTTCACCCAGCGGAATTCGGTCTGGATGAGAGGTGCATGGGAGAATGGAGTCTCCTGGACCCGGGGAGAGGGATCTTCTTCCAGGGATCGTTCAATTTTACTCTTGAGTTCGGCGAGATTGAAACCGCTCAATACGAAGCCCTCCAGATTCTTTTCCTTTGGATTCGACACAGGGCGGTTTCCCCTCCAGAGGATAATAAAGGATCCATCCCTGAGAAGACTTCTTATATTCCCTTGAAGGATGGCCTTCTGACTCCCACCGAATTCCTCATCCATAAGTACGAGGTCCGGTCTTTCCTTCCTGATCTCCTTGATGAGGGTCAGGGCATCCGAGCACAAGGAGACCTCATAGGCTTCCTCCATGAGTTCCTCGGAGAGAAAGACGGCCATCGCCTCATCCTGAATCGCAACCAGGATCCTCTTCATGGGCTCCTGTTCCTTCCTCATTTCATCAAGAAAGACTTCTGATCGCTTCTGGATGAAGGTCACAGAGATTGTGTTTTCGGTAAATGGGGTGGTTTCTGTATTTTGGAAGTAGGGATACGGCCAACAGGGTTGACAACATTCTTCAATTCACTCAATATGACAGGAAATCAAAGGATTGGATTCAAGGCCGGAGTGAACCAAGAGAGGAAGATAACGCAGGGATTATCCACCGGGGCTGCAGACCGCCATGCATGAGATGTCGATCGCGCAGAGCCTGGTGGATATCATCCAGGAAGAGATGGCCAGGCACCATGCAGGCAGGCTGGAATCCGTGCGTATCCACGTAGGCGAGATGTCGGCGATCGTTCCGGATTCGCTCTCTTTCTGTTTTGAGGTCATTACGGCCGGAACGAACATGGAAGGGGCCAGGCTGATCATGGAGGTCATCCCCGTGGAAGGGAAGTGCCGTGAATGCGGGGAGAGATTCCAGGTCAAGGATTTCGTTTTCATCTGCCCTTCCTGCGGAGGCACAGGGGTGGACGCGGTCTCGGGGCAGGAGCTGTCCATCGTCGAGATAGAGGTAGATTAGTCACCCTAAACCCTTCAACGTCTGGTGGAGGAGCCGGAGAGCGATCCGGAGTGAACGTGATCGCTCGAAAATCCGAATATCGCTTATCGAAATTCGAAACAAACGAATATAAATCCGAATGCTCAAATAGAAGAAACTCCGGAGAGCAAGGTGACGAGCTTCATTTTTGATCATTTGGGTTTTGGTCATTTGATATTGTTTCGGATTTCGGATTTCGGATTTCGGATTTATTCATGGCGCTGAGCATGAGCCCCTTGGGGCACCTTGATCCATTTATCCTTCAGCGATCATTTACGGAGAGGCCTTTATGAAAGTCACCGTCGTCAGAGACATCCTGGAAGCGAACGATCGCATTGCCGATCTCAATCGGGAAATTTTCGACAGGCACAAGATCTTTGTGATCAACCTCATGAGCTCGCCGGGTGCCGGGAAGACCAGTCTGCTCGAAAGGACCATTGACGGCCTGAGAAATGATTTGCGGATAGGGGTGATCGAGGGGGATATCCAGTCGTCCCAGGATGCGGAGAGGATCGCGAGAAAAGATGTTCCCGTCGTTCAGATCAATACCGGGGGAGCCTGTCACCTGGATGGGAACATGATCCGGGAGACGTTTCACGGGTTCAACTTCAGCGAACTGGACCTTCTCGTGGTCGAAAATGTCGGGAATCTCGTCTGCCCCGCGGAATTCAGGGTCGGCGAGGATATGAAGGTGATGATCCTGAGCGTGGCGGAGGGAGACGACAAACCCATGAAGTACCCGCTCATGTTCCGCGAATCCAAGGCGCTCCTGATCAACAAGATCGACCTCCTTCCCTACGTGGATTGCAGCGTCGGGAAGATCCGCGAGGATTCCCTTCGGATCAACCCGGAAATCGAGATCTTCGAGGTCTCCTGCAAGACCGGACAAGGCCTGGAAGCATGGCAGGATTGGTTAAAGGCGCGTGTGAAAGCGGGCAGGCCGGGGTGAGAAACCGTGTTCGAGGATCTCAGGGTGATCGACCTCCCCCGGCGGGCGAGCGGCGTCCTCAGGGAAGGGACTTCGACCAGGCCCTTTCTCTGGACGGTTGAAGAGAACGGCCTGGAGGCGGTCGTCAAGGACTTCAGCCGGAACGGTGTCCTCTTCCGCAACACCATAGGGCGGTTTCTGATCTGGAGGGAAACAAAGGCCTACAGGAGGCTCAGGGGTTTAAAAGGGATCCCGGCCCTCTACCGGGTGGTCGACGGATTGGCGCTGGTCCTGGAGAGGATTCCGGGGGAAACCCTGGAGAACCTCGAACAGCAGAGAAGGCTCCCCAGGTCCTACTTCGACGCCCTGGAGCGCATCATGGTGGATGCCCATGCCAGAGGCGTTGCCCACTGCGACCTGAAGCGGGCGCCCAACCTCCTTCTCGGTCGCGATGGAAAGCCGTACGTGGTGGATTGGTCTGCGGCGCTCTGCCGGAGTGAACTTCCCCTCTTCCCCTTCACGCTTCTTTACCGGCGACTGGTCCGGGATGATTTTCATGCAATCACCAAGATGCAGCTCAGGCACTGCCCGGAAGAGGTCAGCGGGGAGCGGCTGCTGGAGTACGAACGCAGGAGTCCGGCAGAGATATTGATCCGGCGGGTGCGGGACGCCTTGCGTGAATTCCTGAAGCGGCTGGCATGATTTCGGGTGATGGAACCCCCGGCCCTCCGGCCGGCCGGTTAGCCGTCGATGGTCGATGTTCGTCCTTCTTCATTATGCATCTTGTGTATTCACCGGACTTTTGTAAAATGACACCGCATCGTGCGCCCGCCCGTGGAAACTGCGCCCGCATGACCTCAGAGATGGATAGGAGTTTTGTTATGGGAAAGGAAAGAATCGCATTCATGACCGTCCGGACGCTTGCCTCCGTCATCCTGCTTGGGACCATCCTTTCGGCAGCGGCGACCATGCTGTTCCCGAGACTCGCATGCTCGTCCTCCACCCCCGGCCCGGGGCTGATACCCCGGTCTTTTTCCGAACTCGCGAAGAAGGCCAGCCCGTCGGTGGTGAATATCAGTACGGTGAAGCTCTTCAAGGGCAGGAGTCAGGCACCGACGATGCCGTTTGGCCCCAATGACCCTTTCCGGGACTTTTTCGAACGGTTCTTCAGAGATCAGATGCCCAGGGACTTCAAGCAGCAGAGCCTTGGGAGCGGCTTCGTCATCGACAGGGACGGATTCATCCTGACGAACAACCATGTGGTGGAGAAGTCCGATGAGATCAGGGTCCGGTTTGCGGACGAGAAGGAGTTTGCGGCGAAGATCGTCGGCCGCGATCCAAAGACCGATCTGGCACTCATCAAGATCGAGACGGACCATTCCCTCGTGCCGCTCCCCCTGGGCGATTCGGAGGGGTTGGAGGTAGGTGACTGGGTGGTGGCGATCGGAAATCCATTCGGCCTGGGTCATACGGTTACGGCCGGAATCGTCAGTGCGAAGTACCGCCAGATCGGCGCGGGCGCCTATGACAACTTCATCCAGACCGACGCCTCCATCAATCCTGGAAACAGCGGGGGGCCGCTGTTGAACAGTGCCGGAGAAGTGGTGGGGATCAATTCCGCCATCTACTCCCAGAGCGGCGGCAGCATCGGCATCGGGTTTGCCATACCGGTGAACATGGCCAAGGATCTGCTCCCCCAGCTCAAGACGGGGAAGGTGACCAGGGGCTGGCTCGGGGTCATCGTCCAGAAGATCACCCCCGAGTTGAAGGAGAAGCTGAAGCTGGGGGAGGAGAAGGGCGCCCTGGTGGCGGACGTGACTCCCGGGGCCCCGGCCGACAAGGGGGGAATCAAGCGGGGAGATGTGATCGTCGCGTTCGACGGAAGAGAGATCAAGGATACGGGAGATCTGCCCTACGTGGTGGCCTCGACCCCGGTCGGCAAGAACGTCAGTGTCGATGTCATACGGAAGGGTCAGAGAAGATCCATCCAGGTGAAGATCGGAGAGCTGAAGGAGCAGAAGGAGGATCAGGACTTCCCCGAGCCGAGGCCGAGCCTCGGCATGACCCTGGAGGAGATCACACCGGAGATGGCGAAGAAACATGGTCTCTCGGAACTGTCCGGTCTCATGGTCGTGCAGGTTGCAGAGGGGTCCCCCGCCTACGAAGCCGGCATCCGGCAGGGAGACGTGATCCTGGAGATCGACCAGGAACCCGTGAAGGATCTCGACTCCTTTGAGAAAAGAACAGGACAATACGAGAAGGGGGATACGGCACTGCTGCTGGTGAAAAGGCGGGGGGCCACCGTTTACATGACGCTCAAGATCTCGGAATGAGGCAGGCGGGGCCGCTCGCCGCTGAGGCCGATTCGACGGATCCAGAACCCTGGATCTTGCATCCATTTTGAAGTCTTATACGAGGGAGCAGACGCATGATGACGTACCTGGAGGGGTTTACGCCCTACGCGAAGAAAGATGATGAGAAGTACAATGCACTTCGATGGTGGCCGGGGCTGACATTCGGGGATATCCTCGATCGAGCTGCCGACGTCCAGCCCGACAAGGAGGCCTTTGTCGATCGGATCACCCGGCTCACCTATGCAGAGGCCAGGGAAAAGACGAACCGGCTGGCCATCGGACTCATGGATATGGGCATTGAGCCGATGGAGCGCGTCCTGATCCAGCTCCCGAACTGGAACGAGTTTGTCTTCGCCTACTTTGCGGTTCAGAAGATCGGCGCCGTCCCGGTGCTGCTGATCGACCGCTACAGGCAATTCGAGATCGACCGGCTGGCCCGGCTCTCAGGGGCCACTTCCTGGATCGTGGCGGCCAGGTACGGCAAGACCGATTACCTGCCCATCATTCGCGACGTCCTGAAGGACCATCCCGAGATCAACCATGTCATCACCGTCCGGGGGGAGGGGGATCAGACCCCCTTCAAGGGCCTCGAAGGCCTGATCGCGAAGTCCGAACCGACCAGCGAGAATCTGGCCAGGCTCGCCGCCAGGCGCCCCGACCCCGGACAGGTGGCCCATATGGGGCCGACCGGCGGGACGACGGGCGAGCCCAAGATCGTCCCCAGGACCCACAACAGCCTGATCACCGGCATCGATTACTGCTCCAGGTCCTGGGAGCAGCACTGCCAGGACGTGAACCTCCTCGCAGGCCCGATCGGCCATGATCTCACCTTCTCGAAAGGCTTTATGGGAAGCATCCTCACGCTGGGAAAGGTGGTGTTTCTGGACTCGACCAACGACAAGGAGATCTGCGAGACCATCGAGCGCGAAAAGGTGACTTCCATCGTCTGGGTGCCCACCCTGGCGCAAAAACTGCTCCAGTACCCCGATCTGCACAAGCACGATCTGAGCACGCTGAAGAAGATGCACAGCGCCGGGGGGGCCAGCCATCCCGGGCTCGTGAAGGATGTCACGGAGAGGCTGAAGATGAAGTTCTACAACGGGTATGGCGCCACGGAGGGGATGACGACCATCACGCGAACGACGGACGACCTGGAGACCATATGCACCACCGTGGGGAGGCCCACATGCCCCTTCGACACCTATAAGGTCGTGGACGCCGGCGGGAAAGAACTTCCGCCGGATACGCCCGGGGAGCTGGTTATCAAAGGCCCGGGGGTCTTCACGGGCTACTACCGGAACCCGGAAGAGAACAGCACCGTCTTCACGGAGGACGGGTTCTTCAAAACCGGGGACGTGGCCAAGATCAGCGAAAACGGGTATGTCACCCTGACCGGCCGGATCAAGGAGATGATCAACCGCGGGGGTGAAAGCATCAGCTCCACCGCCATCGAGGGGCTCATCAGCCGAAACCCGGATGTCGCGGCGGTGGCCGTGATCGCCATGCCGGATCCGTACATGGGGGAGCGGGTTTGCGCCTACATCCAGCCCAAGCCGGGCGCCCGGCTGTCGTTCGAGGATGTCGTCGCATTTCTCAGGGAGCAGAAGGCTTCCGTGCTCCAGCTGCCCGAGCGGATCGAATTTATCGACGCCATGCCGTATACCGGCACGCAGAAGCTGGACAAGCGGGCTCTCAGGCAAGACATCGAGAAGAAGCTCAAGGCCGAGGGAAAGATCGAGAAGTGAATAAGCCCCTCTTGGTGTTCTTCGCGGTGGTCATGCCCGTTCTTGCCGCGAAGAACACCGAGAAGGGTCCCCCCTCAACGCGGTCCTCTTCCCTGCTCACGTCTTCAGGACTTCCTCTTCTTCAAAACGGCGCATGGTTTTTCCCCCCGAACGTTCGAGCGCTTCGATCCATTGATCGACTCTCTCCTTGCCGTAGGCCTCTTCCCATGCCCTCACGATGGTCTGCACCGGAACGTCCGCATAGGTCCCCAGGTACTCCACGTATTCCATGAATTTCCTGTTTTCGAGGTTGTATGGCTGGAACAGGGAATTCTCACGGCCGTTGAACTCGAGCGGAATCACCTTGTGCTTCAAGCAGAGCTCCCTGTTGAAGGCGGGCGTGGCCATTACCCAGCGTTCCTCCAGGTAGAACTCCGTGTACCCGTGATAGACGAAGAGGTCGGTGCCCATCATCTCCATGAGCTGCCTGGTGGCGAGATGATTGCGGACCGTGGCAAATCCGATGCGGGTCGGTATCCCGCATGCCCGCCCCAGGGCGCAGAGGAGCGACGCCTTGCAGACGCAGTATCCTCTCCTGTTGTGGAGCACATTGCTTGCGCGGTAGTGCTCGGGGAGGTAGAAGGGGCAGTAGGGGTCGTACCAGATTCCGTCGCGGACAGCGTAGTAGAGCTTGACCGCCTTTTCCACCGGGTCGACCGTCCCCTTTGCGGTCTCCCCGGCAAACCGCACGATCTCCTCATGACCGCTGTCGATGATGGGGGTGGGGAGGAGATATTCTGAATCAATCATTCTGGACCCTCTTTTCAGGTGATGAGGTGGACTGGATATCTGCAGAAGCCGGTCCCGCAACCTCGGATGACTTCGTTCCAATGCTCACGTCCCTCTCGATACCGACCTTGCCGATCTACATACTACGGATTGCCCGGTGAAAAAAGGGAAATGCGGCACATGGGTATCGCTGCCCGGGCCGTGCTTTTTCTCTTGACACCTTTCATCCTGGAAAGTACTTGTCTTAATGTATTGAAATGAAAACAATTGATGGGCATGGGACCATCAAAAACCCGCACCTCGGCCGAGAACCCGGATACATTCATCAGGGCGATACGAACCGATTGAAGGACCATTCTTGAGCGATCACACCATTCCGTTGGAAGTCGTCCTGCAGGAGGGAGATGCAAAGAGGCCCACCCGCCTGGAGCTGCTCCGGGAGGAGCCCCTTTCCATCCGGGTTCAGGGCCATCCTTATGCCGTGGTCATGCGCACGCCCGGGGACGAGCCGGCCCACGTCGCCGGATTCGGTCTGGCGGAGGGGATCCTGGACAGCCCCGACGATATTGGGACCATTGCCTCTTGCGAGGGAGATGCCACGAACGTGGTGACCCTCACCGTCACGCCGGCGCGGCTGAAGGCCATCACCGCCATCCTGGAGAGGCGGGGTTTCGTCAGCCAGACCAGCTGCGGCATCTGCGGCAAGGAGCTGGTGGAAGACCTCTCGCAGATGGTCCGCCCCCTGCCGGACGGTCCGCCCATCCCCCTGGAGAGGGCCTACCGCTGCCTGGAGACACTGAAGGAGCGCCAGGACCTGTACCGGCGGACACGCTCCTCCCATGCGGCGGCCATCTATGCCTCCGGGTTTGAACTCCTGTCCCTGGCCGAGGACGTAGGCCGTCACAACGCGCTGGACAAGGCGATCGGAAAGCTTTTCCTGGATAGGACGCTCCACCGGGCGGAGGCCCTGATCCTCTCCTCACGGATCAGCTACGAACTGGTTCAGAAGGCGGCGAGAGCCAAGATCCCCTTCATCCTGGCCGCCTCCCCACCCACTTCCCTGGCGGTCGAGCTGGCCGATTCCCTCAACATGACCCTGACTTCACCCTCCAAGGAGTCGGGGATCCACGTCTACTGCGGTCACCGGCGGCTTGCCGCGGCCGTCTCTTGAGAGTCATCTGCCAAGGCACCTTTCCCGGGAAACGACTTGTAACCAGTCCTCTTACATGATATTTTGATTCCTGTATTACCATGCGGAGGAGAACATGAAAACGAAGGTGACTGCAAGAGGACAGGTTTCCATTCCGGCCGAGATTCGAAAGAAGCTGAAAATCGAAGCAGATACCAAGCTGGAGTGGCATATCGAGGGGAACGCGCTTCGCGTTATTCCTATCCCCAAAGACCCCATATCCACCTTCAGAGGGAAAGGGAGGGGTATCTATTCCACTCAAGATCTCCTCAAGGACAGGGCGCGGGAAAGGAGCATGGAGGATGAACGCGACCAAAGAGGTTAGGAGTTATGTGCTGGATACCTCAGCCGTGCTGGCATTCTGGAATGATGAAGAAGGGGCCGACGAGGTGGAAGAAATCTTACGGGGTGCTCCTGATCGTACGGAGGTCTATTTCTCGTTCATGACCTTGATGGAGGGGAAATATCGCTTGTGGCGGCTTGGGGGGAAGGAACTCGCCCAAGAATTCCATCGAATGGTCGACAACTTGCCCATTTCGAAAGTTGACCTGACCGATTCGATGCTGGATTTGGCAGCTGAAGTGAAGGCGACCGAAAGGGTCTCCGTCGCGGACAGCTGGATCATCGCCACGGCCCTGCAAATGGGTGCCACTCTTGTGCACAAAGATCCTGAATTTGAACAGGTCAACGATCGGTTGTCTCTTTTTCCATTGCCTTATAAAAAGAAGAAATCCCGCCGTTCAGATTCCTAGGTATGCTGAACTTTTTCCTTGCCCTTCCTGACGATCGCCCTTTTCCCCTCGGGAAGGGGAGGGGGGACGGGTTGGCCGGAGATCTTCGTAACGGCTCCAAAGCGCGGTGGGCAGACCTCCAGGCATGTGCCGCACTTGATGCACTTCTCCTGATCGATCACGTGCACCTGGTTCTTGGCGCTGATGATCGCCTCGGCAGGGCATCTCCTCGCGCAGGTCATGCACGCCTGGCACTTCTCCGGGTCGATGTAGTAGGAGACCATCTCGCGGAAGAGCTTATCGATCTCCTCTTTCGTGAACAGCCCTTCATATGCTTCAGGACCCTTGGGGCGGGAGGCCAGTTTCTCCTGATTCACCACCTTGATGTAGGGGACCAGCCTGGTGACCTCCGCAAGCCTGGACCTCAGGGTGTCGCGATCCATCCCCTCGCCCTCGCCCAGGGGCCCCAGGTTCTTCACCTTCTTCACGAAGTCGTTTACGGTCTCCACAAAGAGGTTGGCCTCGGCCCCGGACATGAACTCGATCCTCAGCCTCTCCGGATTCAGTCCGATGTGCTCCATGATCCTCTTGAACAGGAGGACCATGTTGAGGGTGTGGTAATTCCCGTGGGTGGTATAGTTGCACTCGTTCAACCGGCAGCCGCCGATGAACACCCCGTCCATCCCGCTCGAGAAGGCCTTGAGCACGAATGCCGGGTCCACCCTGCCCGAACACATGACGCGGATCAGCCTCATCTCCGTCGTATATTGCAGTCTGGAAACTCCAGCCAGGTCGGCAGCGCCGTACGCTCACCAGTGGCAGACGAAGCCCAAGACCCTCGGTGCAAATTTCGCTCCTGCCCTCACTTGCCCTCACCTCCCACTACATAAATTAAGAAGTTTCTCCAGTCTGTTTGGTTTGTCTGGTTTATCCGGTTTGGAAGATCCCTCGCGGAGTTTATCCCGCGCTAGTCGCGGGAGTTGAGAGGACATCCGTTCTTCTTTCTAGACTAGAGAAACCAAACAAACCAGACAAACCAATGGACCAGACAAACTGCTCCCTACGCATCCCCGACCGCCACGTCCATGTCGGTAGGATGGGTGCAGCGAAGCGAAACCCATCGGTTTCATGTCCGCTCCTGCCCTGAATCGATGGGTTCCCCCCCGGCTGACAGCCCGGCGGGATCACCCATCCTACGGGATTCTCCTACGCCGCCGCATCCAGGATTCGGCAGAGCTCCTCCTCCGGGCCCGCAGCCTCGATCTCGCACAGGATCTCCTCGTCGGTGTAGTGCTTCAGCTGGATGGCCCCGGTCGGACACTTGGCATTGCAGAGCCCGTCTCCCTTGCAGAGGACCGGGTTGATCGTGACCTTCTTCCCCTGCTTGGTCTCCCGAAGCTCCAGGGCGCCGTATGCACACGCCGCAACGCACGCCCCGCATCCCATGCACCTCTTCTCGTCGATCCGGCAGACGGAGCCGGAGGCCACGACAATGTCATGGGAGAGGAGCGTCAAGGCCCGTCCCGCAGCGCCGTAGGACTGGTTGATCGTCTCCTGGATGAACTTCGGGTAGTGGGCCAGGCCGCAGAGATAGACGCCGTCCGTCCCGAACTCGACGGGCCTGAGCTTCACGTGGGCCTCCTTGAAGAAGCCGTCGGGGCTCAGGGTGACCTTGAAGAGCCCGGCGATCTCTTGGGTCGCGGCCGAGGGGACCACCGCGGCGGCCAGGGCCAGGATGTCCGCATCCAGCTGGAGCTTCTTGCCCAGGATGAAGTCGGTCACGGTCACCTTCAGGACCGGCCGGCCCTCGTCCGACTCCCCGGCCTCCACCCGGGGCGGATCCTCCGGCTCGTAGCGGATGAATTTGATGTCCTTCTCCGACGCCTCCCGGTAGTAATCCTCGCGGAACCCGTAGGTCCGGATGTCCCGAAAGAGGATGTAGATGTCCATCTCCGGGTTGAGCGCTTTCAGCTTCAGCGCGTTCTTGATCGACTCGCTGCAGCAGAGCCTGCTGCAGTAGTTCCTCTCCTCGTCCCTGCACCCCACGCACTGGATCATTACGAGGCTCTTTGCGTTGAGGATCGTTTCGTCCCCCCCGGTGATCCGCTCCTCCAGCTCGAGATGGGTCAGGACTCTTTCATCCTGTCCGTAGAGGTATTCGGTGGGCTTGTAGAGATCCGCGCCGATGGCAATCACCGCCGCACCGTGTTTGATCGGGGTGACCCCCTGATCGGACCGGAGGGTGGTCACGAAGTTCCCCACATAGCCCGTGGCATCGGCGATGGTCGCGTTGTGGTAGACGTGGATGGAACGGTTTTCATACACCTTCGCGATCAGGTCGCGCAGGTACGCCTGGACGTCCATCCCCTCCAGGGTGGAATGGATCCTCCGCGCCATGCCGCCGAGCTCCGCCTCCTTTTCCACCAGGTGGACCTCGTGTCCCTGGCCGGCGATGGAGAGGGCGCAGTTCATGCCGGCAATGCCCCCGCCGACCACGAGGGCCGCCTTGTCCACCGGCAGGTCGAACTCCTGCAGCGGCTCCAGCCGGCAGGCCCTGGCCACCGACATCCGGATGATGTCCTTGGCCTTCTGGGTGGCCTCCTCCTTCTCCTTGGAGTGGACCCAGGAGTTGTGCTCCCGGATGTTGGCCATCTCGAAATAGTACTGGTTGATCCCCGCCTCCCGGAGGGTGTCCCGGAACAGCGGCTCCAGGGTCCTGGGGCTGCAGGCGGCCACGATCACCCGGTTCAACCCCTTCTCCCTGGTCATATCCGTGATCTCCTTGGCGGAGTTGGTGGCGCAGGAGAAGAGCTGCTCCTGGGCGTGGAGCACATTCGGCAGGGTCTTGCAGTACTCCACGGTCTCGGGCACATTGACGATCCTCCCGATGTTGGCCCCGCAGTGGCAGACAAAGACCCCGATCCTCGGCTCCTCGCCGGAAACATCCTTTTCAGGCGGGTACTCTCTCTCCCTGGAGAGGTTCCCCCGCCGGTAATCGAGCAGCTCCCCCACCTGGGAGCCGGCCCCGCTCGCGCTGAAGACCGACTCCGGGATATCGACCGGCCCCTGGAACCCGCCGCTGACGAAGATCCCCGGCCGGTTGGTCGCCATGGGGTTGGCGGGGTCGAGGCGGCAGAAGTGGTGCGGCTCGAGCTCGATCCCGAACTTCTCCGCCAGGGACTCCGCCCCCACGGGAGGGTTCAGCCCCACCGAGAGCACCACCATCTCGAACTCTTCCTCCCTGACCCCTTCCTCCGCGGTGGCGTATCGCACCCGCACGTTCTTCGTCTGCGGGTCCTCCCCCACGATCGACGTGTAGCTCCGGATAAAGCGCACCCCGGGGAGCTTTTCCGTCCGCTCGAAGAAGCGCTCGAAGTCCTTCCCGTAGGAGCGGATGTCGTTGTGGAAGATGGTGCACTCGGCGCTGGGGTCATGGTCCTTGGTCAGGATCGCCTGCTTCTGGGTATAGGTGCAGCACACGGCCGAGCAGTAGCTGTTCTCCCCTGGGGTCACCCGTCTCGATCCCACACACTGGATCCAGGCGATCTTGTGGGGGTGCTTCAGGTCGGAGCCGCGGAGGATCTCCCCCTGGTAGGGTCCCGTGGAGCAGAGCAGCCGCTCGTAGTCCATGCTGGTGACGACGTTTGCAAACTCCCCGTAGTGATACTCCTTCTTCACCTTGGGGTCGAACGGCTCAAGACCGGGGGAGAGGATGATCGCCCCCACCCGGATCTCCTTCTTCTCCGCGGTCTGCTTCAGGTCGATGGCGTTGTTCTTGCACACCCCTTCGCAGATGCGGCACTTCCCCTCTTTCAGGTAGAGGCAGCTCTCGTCGATGTACGCGATCAGGGGGATGGCCTGGGCAAAGTAGATGTGGACCGCCTTGTTCTTCGAGATCTCCTGGTTGTACTGATCCGGGTACTTGGCCGGGCAGTACTCCACGCACGTGGTGCAGCCCGTGCACTTGTCTTCCAGGATGTACCTGGGCTTCCTGGTCAGGGTGACCCGGAAGTCTCCCGCCTCTCCCTCCACGGTGTTCACTTCCGTGTAGGTGAGGACCTCGATATTCGGATGCCGGCCGACCTCGACCAGTTTGGGCGCGAGGATTCACATGGAGCAGTCGTTGGTCGGGAAGGTCTTGTCGAGCTGGGCCATATGGCCCCCGATGCTCGGCGCCTTTTCCACCAGGTACACCTTGAACCCGGCCGTGGCCAGGTCCAGGGAGGCCTGGATACCGCTGATGCCTCCCCCCACCACCATGACATCTCCAAAGCGGCTCTCTTCACCGCTCTTGCAGAGTCGCCGGATCTTCTCTTTCAGCCTTTGTTCCTTTCCCATCTTCGTGTCACCTCATCCCTTTTTCCATCCTTGAGACTTGGAGGTTCACCGTTCAAGAGGTCCCCCGTCCAAGGCCCCGAGGTCCTGCCTCAACCTGGACCCTGGACCCCTTGGACCCTCGTCCCTAGATCACTTCACTGATCACTTCCGTGATGTCCTTGACCTCGATCTTCTCGGCCGCATCCATGGTCAGCCTGCTGTCCTCCAGCA
>JAGVAP010000039.1 GCA_020060215.1 Deltaproteobacteria bacterium
GTTCCTGGCCTCGGGGATGATGTGCACATACCCTCGCGACACGAGATAATCGATGTCCCCGGCCTCGATCGACCCGTCCCAGAAGGGGGAGTCGTAGTACTCCTGCAGGGGGATGTCCTTCAACCAGCGCGTGGTCTCCTGCAACTCCTTCCCCCAACCGAAAAAGGAAAGAAGGGCCGGAAACTTCTTCCCCTCCACATCGGGCCGGTAGACATCGGTGGCCAGAAGCGCACCGTCGCGCATCCGAACCATCACATCCTTTTCCACCTTGACGGAATAGACCGGCTTGGACTCCTCTTCCTTGATGAGCTGGGGGTAGCCGTCGAAGAGGACCCCCTTGACGTCGGCGTCGTGGGGGAGGCGCTGCCCGAAAACCTTGGTCCCCTTGACCCTCACCCGGATATCGTCACCGCGGTAGATCTCCAGATTGGGTTGTTGCGCTTCAACTTTGATGGTCATGTTTTTCCTCCCTTTCTCTGCTCTCATCATTTGGGTTGGACCAAGACTTCTCTCGATTCCTGCTTACATTCGAGTGCGCAAACCGCACATCGTTGTTCCCACCGAGAGTGACGCCCAATGGCTGACCGCTCCATCCATCGCAGAATGGCCGCTCGTGAGCGCATCGGAGTGCGCTCAACTACTCTGTGGGCTGTAAAATTGGTTCCTTAGAAAGACTGGGTTTTGGACTCGGACAATGCTACCGAAAAGGGATAAGTGTCAGGGATGACCTTGGCTGTCTCGCTGAGGGCTAAGAAGTTGCCTTAGAGACGTCGACCGCAAAGACGACCGATCTGGCGCTTAGGTTTTCTGTAATGTGTCTTCCTGACTTTGTGAGGTATGCAAGGATAGATTTATTGATAAACAATCCCTTGTCAAACATTTTAATTCCGGTAATTGCGATCACCCCGATGCATGTTTTCTACAACTACCAGATAGTTCTCCAGATCTTCCATACCCGTCCATGGATCGAGATGCTGCATGGTCATCGGGAGTCGTGAAGATTACAGGGGAGGATTGCGGCTGGACGTGGTCACGGCCGAATGTACTCGGCCAGTGCGCAAACAGCAGATCGGATGGGAGGACCCGAGGGATCAAAAGGCAGGGAAGACTTCATTCACCTTCTTTTCCCAGAATTCCTTTTCCTTCTCCCGCCAATGAGGGCCCTGAAATCTCTTGTCGTAAAAGGTGCCCAATCGATCAAACACCTTATGCCAGGGGCTCTTGCCCGTCTGGATCGACTCCAGGACGTCAGCGACGAAAGCCCGTATGTCCCCGATCCTCTCTTTAGGGGCGAAATAGGCAGCCCCCTCATCGGCGGAGCGCTTCAGGTCGTTGCCGGAAAGCGCATGGGCCGTCAGCATGAGGGCCGGTATCCTTTTCTCTCTGGCGATCTTCAGCAGCTCGTAACCGTTCACACCCATGATATCGAGCACGGCAATGTCGTACTTGTTCTCCTCCATCATCTTCTTTCCCTCCTCAAAAGAGGAGGCTGCATCCACCTTGCAGATATCCAGCAGGTTCACGAGCGTTACAAGGACATCTTTTTCATCATCCACCACCAGAACCCTTTTGCCTGCCATCACCTTATCGGCTTTCATGACAGCGCCCTCCTGCGGAAACGTGCTATTCGGCAAGACTACCGTTCAATGCAACCGATGTGATTAAGATAGAGATGCGCACACGACTCTGGACGCATACAAGGATTATGTGGATCCGCAGCGACCCGATTTCGTCATTCCGGCAACCAGAATCCTCTAGGGGCAACCGGGTTATTCCATCCTCACGACCTCTTGGCCATGATCGTGTCTATCCCTTGATCTCGGGACTCCCGACCTGCCGTTTTCCTCAGCATCTCCACGAAGCCCCTGGCCGCATGGGAGAGGGGCTGAGCCTTCAGATAGGCGATGCTTACGTCGAGGAACAGGTTCTGTCCATTCACCGGGACGTTGGCTAATCGGTGGTCTCGAATCTCCGCAGCCACCGCCTCCTCCACCAGGAACGAGATGCCTTCCCCACGCTGCACGAGCTGCTTGATGAACTCCGTATTGCTCGTCTCCATCAGGACATTCGGGATGATGCCGTTCTGACGGAACAGCTCGTTCACCCGGTTCCTGGTCCCTGAGCCCACCTCCTTCATGATCATGGGATCGTCCGCGAGTTCCTCCACGGAGACGCTCTCCCTTTTGGCCAGGCGGTGATTCCGGGCCAGGATGAGCACGAGCCGATCCTGCTTGAAGGGAATAAAGTTGATGTTCGGGTCGTCTTCCAGCTTCGCGATCACCGCCACCTCGTTCCGGAAGTCGAGCAGGCTATGGATGACGTCCAGGGAACTCCCCTCATCCAGATGGATCATGACATTGGGATATGCATTCCGGAAGCTCGTGATCAGGAAAGGCATGAAATAGCGGGCGTAGGTCTTGGAGGTCCCCAACCGAAGAACGCCGCGCTTCAGTTCTCTCATCTCCTCGATGGTCTGCTCCACCTCCTTCTCGATCTCGAACATCCTCCTGACGTATTCGAAAAGCGTCTTACCTTCGTCCGTGAGATAGACGTTTCTTCCCTTTTTCTTGAAGAGCTTCAGATTGCACTTCTGCTCCAGCTGTCTCACCTGCGCGGTGACGGCGGGTTGGGTGATAAAGAGTTTTCCGGCAGCTGCCGTAAAGCTGTCGCATCGGGCAGCCTCATAAAACACCCGGAGTTGATTGAGATTGAGCATCGCATTCTCCTCTTGCTCATGGAAAGAGAAGCGGACGTATCCCCTGACCTCTCAACTGGGTTCAGGGCCCGGAGGACCCGGCTTTTCCAACACTCCACTGTCGCCCAAAGGCGACGCCCTTATGGGAGAGGATGATCTATAAGCAATGGTTATTTGTATCATAAAAAAATAAGAATTGACATATTCATTTCCTTGCGAATGATGGAATCATCTCACCTCACTCGGAATCTCTTTCCGTTAACCTGAAAACAACGCGTTCGTTCTTTCCTGGATTTGATCCCGGCACGTTCCGAATAACGCCGGCGGCGGCATATTTGTCCGAATCACCGATCATCCGAACTTTTTTCCGGAAACCTCCAAATTGTCCTACATCACCCTCTTTCGACATGAAAGGAGAATGTACGCCATGAGGGAGAAGAGGAAAGAGAACGTGCTTCTGATCGCTGTATCCGTTGTCCTGATCGTTCCACTCTTTCTCGGGATCGGCTCGAACCCGGTTCAGGCCCAGGGTACCGACCAGGCCCCCAAAGAAATCCTGATCGGCGATGTGGGCTCCTTCACAGGCCCCTACGCGGCCTTTGCCCAGGGCGCATTCGGGGTGAAGGCGGCCGTGGAGGACATCAACAAACAGGGAGGCCTGTACGTCAAGGCGTACGGCAAGAAGCTGCCTGTCCGGCTGATCACCCGGGACACGCAGAGCGACATGCTGAAGGATGCGCCCCTGGCCGAAGATCTGATCCTGAGGGAGAAGATCAATTTCCTGGTAGAGCATCTGGAGCCTCCCCACATGAGGGCCGGTGCGGCCAACGTGGCCGAGAAATACAAAATCCCCTACGTCACCGGTGTCGGACCCTTTGAATCCTGGATGGGAATACGGGGAGCGGTTACCCCGCCCTGGACCTACACTTGGGCTTATGGTTTCGCCATCGGAACCCCTCCTGAGCCTGGAGACTTCCGGGAGGGGAAGAAGGGGTACCTGATGGTGCCTACCTGGTTCGGGGCCCTGGGTGAGTATGCCGGGCAGACGAACAAGAAGGTGGCCGCCTTCGGCGCGGATGATCCCGACGGCCGAAGCTGGTACATGGCCTTTACGGGGCTCGCCAAGGAGGCGGGTTATGACTGCTGCCGCGCGCAGGATCAGTTCGGCATCTTCCCGCCGGGGACCACGGATTTCACATCCCTGATCCAGGAATGGAAGAAGTACGGCTGTGAAATCCTCTGGGGCAATTGCCCGGCCCCCGACTACGGGATCCTGTGGAGACAGGCCCGCACCCTGGGTTGGAAGCCGAAGATCGTTTTCGCCACCAGGGCCTCCCTCTTCTACCGGGACATCCAGTCCTGGGGAGGCGACCTGCCCCACGGGGTAGGGATGGAGCTGTTCTGGGATCCTTCCATCCAAGGGGCGAAGGGGATCGGCGACACCACACCCCAATCCCTCGCCGATCGCTGGTACAAGGAAACCAAGGAACCCATGAATCAGGGCATAGGGTACTCCTACATGGCGGCCCAGGTCCTCTTTTCCGCGGTCGAGAAGGCCGGCACCCTGGACGGGCCCACGGTCAACAAGGCCCTCGGCGAGACCGACATGAACTCCATGTACGGGCGTATCGTGTTCGACAAGAAAACCCAGTTTCACCGTTTTAACGTGCAGTTCGGGCAGTGGCGCAAGACCGACAAACCCTGGAAGTGGGAGGCGCCCGTGGTATTCTCCTTCAACGAGAACATCCCTGCCACGGACAAGCTGATATTCCCCATGCCCTATAAATAGGTATTAAGAACCGACTACGTCCCCTTCGATGTAGAGGGACGATCCAGGAACATGGGAGGTCTGGGAGGTGGAAGCACCGATCCTCTCGGTCACCAGGCTCAGCATGAATTTCGGAGGGCTGGCGGCCATATTCAACCTCAGCTTCGACGTGCAGACGGATGAGGCGCTTGGGGTGATGGGGCCGAACGGGGCGGGCAAATCGACCCTGCTCAACGTGATCTGCGGCGAGTACAGGCCCGCCGCGGGTGAGATCAGATTCGAGGGCCGCGACATCACCGGTCTCCCCCCCCACAAGATCTGCAGGCTTGGGATCGCGCGGACCTACCAGATCCCGCAGCCCTTCGTGAATATGACCGCCCTGGAGAACGTGAAGGTCGCTGCCGAATACGGAAGAGACCTCGGCAAGGCCGCTGCAGAACGTGAGGCGATCAGGATCCTGGAAATGGTGGACCTTGGAGACAAGGAGGAGATGTACGCCCGGGACATGGCGGCCATCACGTTGAAGCGGCTCGAGTTGGCCCGCGCATTGGCCTCCGGGCCGAGGCTGCTCCTGCTCGACGAGGTGGCCGCAGGTCTGACCGAAGAAGAGATCCCGCGGATGCTGGAAATCCTGCAGAGAGTCCGCGAGTTCGGCACCAGCATCATATGGATCGAACACATCATGCGGGTCATGACCAGGGCCGTGGACACGATCATGGTTATGGAAAAGGGGACGAAGATCGCCATGGGCCCCCCCGGGGAGGTCATGGAGGACGAGCGGGTGATCGAGGCCTACCTGGGCAGGGGTGAGATCGGGACGGGCTCGCAGGAGGGGGAAGGCGGTACGACATGACGGTCGCGCTTTTGTGCAGATGCTTGATGCTCGTACTTGATGCGCGTGAATTTCACCAATCGTGAGATTCAAGAGATCGAGCATCCAGAAACCACCATCCAGTATCACCCCGCTTTACGGTAAGACAAACGAGAGCACGATGGAGACTCGTTTAGAACCGTTGTTGGAGGTCAGCCACATCGATGCACTCCACGGGAGTTTTCAGGCCCTGTGGGATGTCTCCCTTTCCGTGGCTCCACTGGAAATCGTGGCCATGATCGGGGCGAACGGCTCGGGCAAGTCCACCCTGCTGGATACCATCTCCGGGCTGCTCCACCCGGCCGGGGGCACGATCGAGTACGAGGGGAGGGACATCTCGCGCATGAAGCCGTTCCAGATCGTCGGTCTCGGCATCTCCCAAGTCCCGGAAGGAAGGCGGGTCTTTCCGGAGCTCACGGTGTTGGAGAACCTGGAGATCGGCTCGTACAACCGCGGGGCAAGATCCGAAAAGGATCTGAATCTCCAGAGGGTCTTTCACCTTTTCCCGCTCCTGAAGGGAAAGAGCGCTCAGCTCGCCAAGATGCTGAGCGGCGGTATGCAGCAGATGCTGGCGGTAGGCCGGGGTCTGATGTCAAACCCCCGACTTCTCCTCCTCGACGAGATCTCTCTCGGACTGGCCCCGCTGGTGGTCAATGAACTCTACCTTGCGATGAAGGAGATCCGGAAAAGGGGCATCACCATCTTGTTTGTTGAGCAGAACGTCCGGAGAAGCCTCAGTGAGGCGGACAGGGCCTATATCCTGGAAGGGGGGCGGGTCGCGCTGAACGGGCCGACGAAAGAACTGCAGGAAGAGGAAAAGGTGAAGAAGGCATACTTCGGGGCCTGAACCCCGGCGGAAGCGGAGCGCAGGATGGAGTTGGCGGATGTCTTCACGCCCCTGGTGATGGGTATTCTCCTGGGCGGATTGTATGCGGTGATTGCATTGGGCCTCTCACTGGTCTTCGGGGTGGTGAAGGAGATCAATGTCGCCCACGGAGACATGGTGATCCTGGGCAGCTATCTCGGCTATGCCATGATGACCGGTATGGGCATCGACCCCCTGCTGAGCCTGCTCATCGGAATGCCCCTCCTGTTCGGTTTCGGGTTCGCGGTGCAGAAGCTCCTCCTGAATCGGGCGTTCTCCATCTCCATGGATTCCGCACTGATCATGACCTTCGGCATCTCCATCATCCTGCAGAATACCTTTCAACTGGTCTGGACCCCCATGTCCAGGGGTTTGACTACCGACTATTCGCTGATGAGCCTGGGGGCGGGAAACATCCGCTTCCCCTTCGTGTACCTGCTGGACTTCATCGCTGCGGTCCTCGTGATGGTCGTGCTGCACGTGTTCCTCAAGAAGACCTATCTCGGAAAGGCGATCAGGGCCGCGGCCCAGGACCGGAAGGCGGCCAGCCTGATGGGGATCAATACCGAACAGGTGTATGCCCTCACCTTTGCCCTCTCGGCCGCCCTTGCAGCCCTTGCCGGAGTGCTGCTGGGACTCACCTTCCCATTCACGCCGGTCTCGGGCATGTCCTTCCTGATCATTGCGCTGGGCGTGGTGGTCCTGGGCGGTCTGGGCAGCATCATCGGGACCTTTGTCGGAGGCATTGCCTTCGGACTGGCCCAGACGATGGGAGGGCATTTTTTCGGTCTGGCCGCACAGATGCTGGTGGCCTACACCATGGTGCTGGTCGTGCTGGCCCTGATACCAAGGGGGATCTTTGGCCGTTAGGACTGAAACCATCCTACGGAGCTCCAGACGCGAATGGAAGCGGCTCCTGTTTGCGGCGCTCGTCCTGCTCCTTGGACTCTTTCCCGCGATCGGCGTGCCTCGCGTATGGCTCCTTTACCTCTTTCTGTTCTTTGTATACTCGGCCATGGCCAACATGTGGAACCTCCTCGCCGGCTACAGCGGGCTCGTGTCCTTGTGTCCCGCCGCATTCGTCGGTCTCGCGGGATACACCCTGGCGGTATTCACGTGGCTGGAGATCCCCTACTACGTCGGCATCGTCTCCGGGGGCATTGTCTCGGCCTTGTTTGCGCTCCTCATATCCTTCCCGGTCTTCAGGCTGAAGGGCATCTACTTCGCCATCGGGACCCTGGTCGTTCCCGAGATCCTGCGATTCGTCTTCCTGCTCTGGAAACCGGTGGGGGGAGCCATACATGGCAGGGGCGCGGGGTACACCGTGAAGGGGGTGGCCGGGATCTCCCATTCGCAGATCTACTGGCTGGCCCTGGCCGCCTGCATCGGGTCCTTCCTCCTGGTCCGATGCGTTCTGCGTTCAAGGCTCGGGTCGGGTCTCGCCGCCATCCGCGACAACGATCGCACCGCTGCGAGCTGCGGGATCAACGTCTTCAAGCTCAAGCTCTTCTCCTTCGTCATCGCCGCCTTTTTCACCGGGATCACCGGGACGATCTTCTACGTCTATCAGGGCTATATTGAGCCCGGCAGCGCCTTCGGCATCCAGTGGCTCATCACGCTGATGCTCGCCACCGTGATCGGCGGAGAGGGGACTGAGGAGGGGCCGACGGTCGGGACCGTCGTGGTCGTCTTCCTGTATTTCCTGCTGGCCCAGTATGCCGGTATCAGCCTCATCATCCAGGGGTTCATCCTGGTCGCCGTCATGCTGGCGGCCCCGCAGGGGATTGTCGGACTCCTCCAGAAGACCGGAAAACAATGTTCCTGAAAAAAAATGCTCTGATAACGGCGCTGCGAACCGGAAAGGTGCAATGCCGGAATAGTGGAATGTCGGGAAAGAATCAAAAACCAAAAGCCTGGGTATGGTGCCGCAAGATCGCTCCTCTTGCGTTGAAACCCCTCATTCCCGTCATTCCTGCCGGACTGTTTGGTGCACCAAAGCCGGCCTGGGGTGATGCGGGGATCTCAAAACATTTCTTATCATAGAATGTTCTTAATAAGCACAGTTTATGAATCCCATAAATTAAATCAATTTGACAAGGCACGCCCGATGGTCAGATAGTTGACGCGTACACACCTTTCACACTGCTCATGGATGGGTCTTTTCCGACCTGAAACGTTTAACATCACGCGGATACTGTTAACCACATTTCATCACGTTGATCTCTTTGCTTTGTCATCTTCCCGGCAGATCACTTCGCTTCGCCCTATGAACCAACCTCCGTTGGTTCATTGAACACATGATCAACCTTAGCGATGAGGAGGGATAGAAATGGCAGGAGAAAAGGTTTCAAGGTTTCCGTTTCCACACGAGTTTCAGGTGCCCAAGGAGCTTGAAGGGTGGGAAGAGATGTATCCGCCTCAACGGTTGTTCAGCCAAGACCGTGAGGAATGGGAAAAGAGACACTTCTGGTACCAGGACAAGATTCACGCGCCCGAGCCCCTGTATCCGCTCGACGACATCTTCCAGGAGGCATGGCAAATCGCCCTCTCCGGGTACACCACGCGGGTCTTCTGCATCCCTCCGGCCCAGGGAATCGCCCAGAGAATCCTCGGCTGCTACATGTACATCACTCCGGTGGAGCCTCCCCCACCGGAGGTGATCCAGGAAAAGGCCGAGTTGTTCGGGAAAAGGGTTCCCTACGTGTTCCAGAACTACCACATGTTATGGGAGGAATGGCTGAAGACCTTCAAGAAGCTCGGCGAGGAGATGGAGTCCATCCCGATCCCCCAGGACCTCGGCAAGTATGTGCCCGACAGCCAGGTCATGCCCATCCCCAGGGGATATACCGACGCCCACCTGCTGATCGAAGGGTTCAATTCCATGATCAGCCTCATCTTCAGGGCCTGGCAATATCACTTTCAGTATCTGAACCTCTCCTACCTCGCCTATCTCATGTTCGTAGACACCGCGAAGAAGCTCTTCCCCGGCATCAAGGAGAGCACCATCGGCAAGATGGTTGCGGGGGCCGACGTCTCCATGTTCCGACCCGAGGAAGAGCTCTGCCGGTTGAGCAGGCTGGCCATGGGCCAGAGACCGGTCCTGGAGATCCTGAAAAAGAATGCCCCGGCCGAGGACAAGCTCAAGAGCATGAGGGAGATCGATGCGGGAAGGAAGTGGCTCGAAGAGCTCGAGCGCATCAAGAACCCCTGGTTTTACGTCTCCTGCGGCAGCGGATGGTACCACTACGAAGGCAGCTGGATGAACAAGATGGATGTGCCGTTCAGCTATCTCAAGAGCTATGTCGAGAGGCTCGAAAAGGGCGACAAGATTGAAAGGTCCCTCACGGAGATCTCGGAGGAAAGGGACCGGATCGTCCAGGAGTACAAGAAGCTCATCAAGTCCGACGAAGACCGGAAATCGTTCGAGGATGCGTATAACACGGTGCGGGCCATTTACGTGTTTGCCGAAGACCACCTCTTTTGGGTGGAACACTGGCTGCACACGATCTGGTTCCGGAAGATCGACGACTTCGGAAAGGTCCTCACGAAGTACGGCGTGCTGGCCAAGCCGGACGACATCTACCTGTTCAACCGGTTCGAGGTGCCCATGCTGATCGAGGACATGGCCACGAGCTGGGCCTTGGGCGTAGGCGCGCCGACCAGGGGCAGGTTCTGGCAGGAGAAGGCTGGAAAACGCAAGAAGATCCTGGAGGCCGCGGCCAAATGGAACCCCATCCCCGCCCTGGGTGTTCCCCCTGCGGAGGTATCCGAACCGTTCACGATCATGTTATGGGGCGTCACCACCGAGACGGTCGGGGAGTGGCTGAAGGGCACCGGCGAGGTCCAGACCAAGGACCTCAACGAGCTGAAGGGGTTCGCCTCGTCCGCAGGCGTCGCGGAAGGACCCGCAAGGGTCCTCAAGCTGCTCGAGGACATCGTCAAGCTGCAGCCCGGCGAGATCCTCGTCGCCCCCTGCACCAACCCTTCCTGGGCGCCTGTGTTCACCAACATCAAGGGTGCGGTCACGGACATCGGAGGGCTCACCTCCCACGCGGCCATCGTGTCGCGGGAGTACGGCCTCCCTGCCGTGACGGGCACCGGCGTGGCCACTTCCGTGATCAAGACCGGCGACATCGTCAGACTCGACGGAAGCACCGGAATTGTGACCATCGTCAAGCGGGCATGATCTCAGACCGTATGGCACCGGGGGGATGCGGCTCTGCACCCCCCGGTCCGATGGAAAAACGGAGGGAGGAAAATGCCGGAGAAATGGATCTATTGGCTGAAGGAGCTGGGCGCCGAGCACAACGATCTCGTCGGGAAGAAGTGCGCCAACCTGGGTGAGCTGACCAGGGCGGGCTTTCACGTGCCGCCCGGTTTCGCCCTGAGCGTCAAGGCCTACGACCGCTTCATGACGGAGACGGAGGTCACCCCCCGGCTGCTGGAGTTCCTTGCAGATTTCAGGGCCAATCCCGAGGATGTGGCCGACACCAACAAGTTCGATGCCGCCTCCTGCGAGATGAGGAGGATCGTGGAGGCCGTCCGGATGCCCGCCGACATGGAGGAGAGCATACGGGCCTGCTATGGGGACCTGTGCAGGATTGCCGGCCGGCAGGATCTCTATGTGGCCACCCGCTCCGCAGGTCCTGTGAGCCACCCGGGCCAGTACGAGACCTACCTCAATGTATGCGGTTCGGATGACGTGGTCCGGAACGTCATCCGGGTCTGGTCGAGCACCTTCAACACCCGCTCCGTCATCGCAAGGGCCAGGCTGGGTCTGCCCCTGCACTATGATCCGATCGGCGTCGCGGTGCTGACCATGGTGGACGCCAAGGCCGCGGGCGTGATGTTCACGGTGAACCCGGTGAACGGCGATGAATCGAAGGTGGCCATCGAGGCGAGTTTCGGGTTCGGCGAGGCCGTGGTGTCCGGGAACGTGACCCCCGATCGTTACCTGGTGGACAAGGTCACGCTGGAGATGGACGAGCGGGTCGTGTCCGACAAGGGATGCGAGTTCGCCTACAACCCCGAGACCAGGGAGATGGTCTACAAGGAGTTGCCGCCGGATAAGAGAAAGGTCCCTTGCCTGGAAGACCGGGAGGTCATCCAGCTGACGAAGATCGCCAAGGAGGTGGAGGAGCACTTCGGCTGCCCCCAGGACATCGAGTACTCCATCTCCATGAGCCTCCCGTTCCCGGAGAGCATCTTCCTGGTACAGGCCCGGCCCGAGAGCGTCTGGGCGAAAAAGAAGAAGGGATCGGTGCTGGGGGGGAAGAGCGGGTGGGACCTGCTCCTCCAGAAGGCGACGACTCCGGTCAAGCTGACGCCCTGAGGGGGAAATGATGGAAGAGAGGAGGTTGATGCGATGAAAGATCTGAGGGACTTCATTGACAAGTGCGAGAAAGAGGGCGAGCTCCGCAGGGTGAAGGCGGAGGTCGACTGGGATCTTGAGCTTTCCCATATCTGCAAGGTCGTGGAGGAGAAGTCCGGACCTGCATTGCTCTTCGAGAACGTGAAGGGCTATGCGAGCCCGGTCCTGACAGGGGCATTCGCGACCACCAAAAGGCTGGCCATCATCCTGGGGAAGAGCGAGGACCTTTCCATGGTCGACCTCACCAAGGAGTGGGTGAATGTCGCCACCAAGGAGGTCGTCCCCGCCAGGGAGGTCAAGGACGGGCCGATCTTCGAAAACATCGTGGAAGGCAACAAGGTCGATACCTTTGCCTTCCCTTCACCCAAGTTTTACGAACTGGACGGCGGGCGCTACTTCGGGACCGCCGTGTTCATGACCATCCAGGACCCGGAGACGGGGGATGTGAACCTCGGCACCTACCGGATGGGCGTCCTCGACAGCAAGACCGTCGGGGTCCAGCTCCTCAAGGGGAAGAAGGGGGACAGGATCCTGAAGAAGTACGGGAAGAAGGGCAAGAAGATGCCCGCCTGCGCCATCATCGGCGGCGATCCGCTCCATATCTTTGCCGGGGCCGCGACCGTGCCCGGCGCCAAGAGCGGCTATGACGTGGTGGGGACCCTGCGCGGCTCTCCCGTGGAGGTGGTGAAGGGGCACCTCAGCGGCCTGCCCTTCCCGGCCTCGGCGGAGATCGTGCTGGAGGGGGAGATCGACCCCGTGAAACTGAGGGAAGAAGGCCCCTTCGGCGAGTACACGGGCTATTACACGGAAGAGCTCATCAAGCCCATCCCCAAACCCGCCCTGGAAGTGCAGCGCGTCTATTTCAGGAACAGGCCCATCCTGTGGGAGACGAGCGTGGGCAGGCCGGTGGGCGACCAGCACATGCTCTATGCCTTTGTGCGGAATGCCAGCCTGTGGACGGAGCTGACCAAGATGCAGATCCCCGGGGTCAAGACGGTGTACACGCTGCCCGAGGCCGCGGGACGGTTCTGGGTGGTGGTCTCGGTGCAGCAGATGTACCCGGGGCACGCCGACCAGGTGGCGGCTGCGATCATGGCCAGCAACACGGGGACCTACGGGATCAAGGGGATCATCATCGTGGACGACGACATCGATGCGGACGACCTTCCCAGGGTCTGGTGGGCCCTGGGCACCCGCTACAACCCGGGCCGCGGGACGCAGATCATCAACCGGGGCAGGTCCACGCCGCTCGATCCGGCGATCGGGCCGGACGAAAACAAGTTCATCACCTCTCGGATCGTCCTGGACGCCACCATCCCCTTTGACTGGAAGGTGAAACCCACGGAGATCAAGCTGACCGAGAGCGTCATGGCCAAGGTGAAGGCCAGATGGAACGAGTACGGGCTGGACTAGGAGGGAGGGCAGGAATGGCCGGTGAAAAGGATCTTGAAAAGGCAAGGGAGAAGGCAAAGCAGGTGAAGCTGTTCGCCCACGACATCCACGGGGTGCTGACGCCCAACACCTTCATGGTGGATGTGGAGGGAAAGCGCAGGTACACCTTCTGGCACATGGACGGGTTCGGCGACCTTTCGCTCCATGCAAACGGGATCAAGGTGGCGTTTCTGGACACCTCTTCCATCGACGAAGAGGGAATGTTCCGCGCCCGGGAGCTGAAGCTCGACAAAAACTACTACAAGATCACCGACCGGTGGGCCAAGATCGAGGAGCTCAAGCAGGAGCTCGGGATCGGGGACCAAAACGTCGCCTATGTCGGATGCGAGATCACGGACCTCGATGTGATGAATAAGGCCGGCTTCGCAGTGGCGACGGCCGACGCCGCCGACGAGGTCAAGGCCGTTGCGGATTACGTCACAGCGGCCCCCGGGGGACGGGGACCCATCCGTGAGGTCTGTGAATTCATCCTCCGGTCCATGGGCAAGTGGGATGAGTGGGTGGAGAAGGTGACCAGGATGGGGTACAAGTAGATCCCATATTGTTGTTGAAAGCCGGAGTTGACGCCCCTGCGCCCTTTTGAAGAGCTAACGTGTTCCACCAAGACATAGCTTTGCCGGGGCGGCGGACGACAGGAGGACAAGATGAAGAACGAACAGGAAGCCATTGAAAAGGCCAAGAAGGTGAAGTTTGTCATCCTCGATATCCACGGCGTGTTGACGGACTGCGTCCTCTACTATGCCGAAGACGGAAAGAAGTCGGAGGTGTTTTCCCTCCACGATCGCCTCGGATGCAAGGCCCTGGCCGAGGGCGGCATCGGGGTGGCCTTCCTGACCAGCAAGATCACCAGGACGGACGAGCAGGTGGGGAGCATCTACGGGGTGCCGCAGGACAAGCTCTGGGGAACATCCGCGAAGATCGGAAAACTCGACGAGTTCGAGAAGGAATCGGGCCTGACGGACGAAGAGATCTGCTACGTGGGTGACGAGATGATCGATCTGGGCGTCATGCGGAGGGCCGGTTTCTCGGTTGCCCCCGCAGACGGTTCGCTGCAGGCCAGGGAAGACGCCGACTACGTCACCCGCAGAGGCGGCGGCAAAGGGGTGGTGCGCGAACTGGCCCAGTTCATCCTGACCGCCCAGGGAAAATGGCCTCAGGTGAAGGAGAGACTGAGCAGGCAGCCGTGATCGGCGCCGGGCGGACCGACCACCGTTCGCCCTCTCCCGTGGGGAAAAACCCCGTAGCCTCGTAGGATGGGTGGAGCGGAGCGAAACCCATCGATTCCGAACATGCCAGCTTCAAGGCAGATGGGTCGCGCTCCGCTCCACCCATCCTACAAACGCGTACCGCTAACGGGAACCCTAATGCCATGCCCCGATTTCGGGGCCCAGGCGAAAAGATAAGGAGGCTCAATTGGCAGGATACCCGATCTACAAAGACAACAGGGAATACATCAAGGGGCTCGAGGAGCACGGCGAACTCGTGACCGTCCGGCAGGAGGTGGACTGGGATCTCGAGATGGGGGCCATCGTGAGGAGGGTGTGCGAGAAGAAGCTAGCCTCCCCCTACTTCAAGAAGATCCGGGACTATCCAGGGTTCGAGGCCCTGGGCGCGCCCCTTGCCACGTACAGGCGGCTGGCCATCGCCCTGGGCATGGACCCGGCCTCCACGGTCCCGCAGATCTCCGACGAGTACGTCCGCCGGACCTCCGGCACCCCGATTCCGCCCGTCGTGGTGGACAGGAAGGACGCCCCCTGCAAAGAGAACATCCTCATGGGGAAGGATGCGGACCTCTTCAGGCTCCCCGGCCCCATGGTGCACGATGGTGACGGTGGAAGATACCTCTGCACGTGGCATTTCGTCGTGGCCAAGGATCCCGACAACGGGATGATCAACTGGGGGATGTATCGCCAGATGGTGTTCGACGAGAAGACCATGGTCGGCCCGGTGCTCCCCTTCTCCGACATGGGGAAGATGTTCTACGGGAAGTACGTCCCCAGGAACAAGCCGATGCCTTTCGCCGCGGTGATCAGCTGCGATCCCCTGGCGGGGGTGGCCGCCTGCGCCCCCTCCCCCATCCCCGAGGACCAGTTCACGGGCATGCTGATGGGAAAGCCGATCGAGGTGGTGAAGTGCGAGACCTGCGACCTGGAGGTCCCGGCCCATGCGGAGATCATCATCGAGGGGGAGGTGCTCCCCCACCTGATGATCGAAGAGGCCCCTTTCGGGGAGTACACCGGATACCGCACATCACCCAGAGAGCCCCGTACCGTGTACCGGGTCAAGGCGATCACCTATCGAAACCAGCCGATCATGGCGATCTCCAACATGGGTGTCCCCACCGACGAGGGGCAGCTGCTTCGCTCCTTCTCGCTGGGGCTGGAGATGCGGAAGCTCCTGGAGAGCCAGGGGATCCCGATCACCGGGGTGTATATGCTCCCGGAATCCACCCACCATCTCGTGGTCGTGGGTGTGAAGCCGGCCTACACCGGGATTGCCTCCCAGATCGCGAACCTGATCTACGGGAGCAAGCTGAGCCCATGGTTCCACATGGTGATCGTGGTGGACGAGGAGACCGACATCTACAACAAGGATGAGGTGATCCACGCCCTCTCCACCAAGTGCCATCCGATCACAGGGATCCACAAATACGACAACGCGCCCGGCACCCCCCTGAACCCGTACGTCGGCCCCGAGGATCGGAAATGGAGCCGGGGAGCCAAGGTGCTCTTCGATTGCACCTTCCCTCTCCATTGGCCCAAGTCGGACGTGCCCATCAAGGTCTCCTTCAACAATGTCTATCCGAGGGAGATCCAGGAGAAGGTTCTCGGCAACTGGAAGAGCTACGGATTCAAAGACTAAGGAGCGAAACCATGGAAAGGAAAGAATACGATACCTATGTTCTCACCGACCTCGCGGCGGTGCCTGAAGATGTGGAAAGGGAGATGATCCTTCGCGAGCTGACCCCCTCCGATCGGCGTTACAAATATCGAAGCTTTTTCGCTTCGGTCGTGGTAAGCAAAGACGAAGCGAAATACCCGGACCGTTTGTGGGTTCGGCTGGGGAGGGGGCAGCTCCAGGCAAAACCCTGGTCCGTGAAGATCGTGAAAGAGGTGAACAAGGTCCAATAGGCGTGGAGGAGATCTTGAAGACGCACCGTACGCTCAGGGAGTTCGTCGACCTGCTGAGGGATCAGGGGGAACTGCTTTCCCTCTCGGACCCCTTCGACCCGAAGTACGAGATGTCCGCGGTCCTTTCGCAGTTGGGGAAAGGCCGTTCGCCGGCAGTCCTCTTTCAGAATCCCAGGGGATTCGCAATCCCGGTGATTGGGAACCTCTTTGGAAACCCGGGGCGGCTCTCCCTGGCCCTGGGGATCGAGGAGGATCGCCTCCTGGAAGAGGTGGTTTCCAGGCTGGAGAACAAGCGGCCCCCCGTGCAGCGCTCCGAAGACCCTTCACAGGAGATCAGGGTATCCGGGACCGAAATCGACCTCCTCCGGACCCTGCCCGCCCTCACTTACTATGCCAAGGACTCCGGCCCCTATATCACCTCCGGCATCTCTTCGGCCAGAGACCCCGAGACCGGCGTGACCGCACGGGGGCTTCATCGGATGGAGGTCAGAGGGAAGAACACCCTCGGCATCTCTCTTCTCAACCCGCCTCTCGCCGACGTCTATTCCCTGCACAAGAGGGAGGGGAGCAAGATGGAGATCGCCACGGTGATCGGCGTTCCACCGGCCGTATTCATCGGTGCCATCTTCAAGGTCCCCCGGGGGACCGACAAACTGTCGGTTGCAGGGGCCCTCAAGGGCGAGCCCGTGGAGACGGCCATGGCCGACACCGTGGACGTGGATATCCCGGCCCATGGGGAAATCGTGATCGAAGGGACCATCGACCCCAGGGACAAAGAGGAGGACGGGACGCTCGGAGAATCCAGCGGGTACTACATGGCTTTCGGCAAGAGCCCCACGGTCCATGTGACGGGCCTCAGATACCGGAAAGGGGCCTTGTACCATGCCGTCGTTCCCTGGGCGCGCGAAGTGGACAGCCTCCTGTACCTGGTCCACGGCCTCGACTTCATCCCCAAGATGAAGCGGGAGATCCCGTCCCTCCGGGGCATCCACCTGGTGCCCATGACCTTCGGCGCCCACGCGGTCATGAGCATCGACACGGACAACAAGGGGGAAATCCGAAGGGCACTGACTCTGGCCCTCTCCTTCACCAGCATCAAGAAGGCGGTCATGGTTGATGCGGATGTGGATCCGGAGGACCTCCAGGAGGTGGAGTGGGCCCTTGCCACCCGTTTCCAGCCGGACCGGGACCTGATCGTGGTGCCCGATCTCCGGGGGCAGCCTATCGATCCCTCCTCCCGGTGGACCGGAGAGGGCTTCCTCACCGCCAAGATGGGCCTGGATGCCACGCGGCCCAGGAAGGAGGGATTCGAGAAGGTGGATGTCCCGGAAGATGTGAAAGAACGTTTGTCTTCAGTCCTGAAGGAACTCAAGGGGAAAAAGAGATGAAGAGATTGGTCGTGGGGATTACCGGCGCCACAGGCGCGGTTTACGGGATCAGGCTCCTCCAGCTCCTTTCCAAGTCCGAGGTGGAGACGCACCTGGTGGTCTCCAGGTCGGCGGAGAAGACGATCGAGATGGAAACGACCTGGACCGTGGAGCAGGTGAAGGGCCTTGCCGCGGTCACCTACCACATGGAAGACATCGGGGCGGATATCTCCAGCGGTTCCTTCCAGACCGAAGGCATGGTTGTGATCCCCTGTTCCATCAAGAGCCTTTCGGCGATCGCCAACTCCTACAACGAGAACCTGTTGATCCGGGCGGCGGACGTAACGCTGAAAGAGCGGCGAAAACTGGTGCTCATGGTGAGGGAGACCCCCTTTCACCGCGGTCACCTGAAGCTCATGATGGACGTGGCCGACGCCGGAGGCGTGATCCTCCCTCCGATCCCCGCCTTCTATTTCCTGCCGCAGACCATAGACGACCTGATCAACCACTCCGTGGGCAGGGTTCTCGACGTCTTCGAGATCGACCATCAGCTTTTCAATCGCTGGGGCAGCCAAAAACTGAAGAACGCGCTGAGAAAGAAGCGAGGGGCCAATTAAGATCCGGGGAAAAATCGTCGACGGGTTGCGGGTTGCGGCGGACTTCACCCAGGTGCCCTGGGTGAAGGACCAGTTCCGCTCCAAGCTCGCGATCGAACCCTTTCCGGGCACGCTCAACCTCGAGATCTCGGACCCCGATGACCTCCGCGCCTTCGCGTCCCTCAAGGAAGAACAGGGAGTCGAGATCACCCCGGAGCAGGAGTGCTTCTGCAGTGCAAAATGCTATCCGGCACTGATCGCAGGCACCATCAGAGCCGCCATCGTCTATCCCTGCGTTGGAAGCTACCCGGACAACAAGATGGAGCTGATCGCGCCTGTCCACGTGAGAAAGACCCTGGGCGCAAGGGAAGGCGACCTCATCGAGGTGGAGATCCTCAGGGAGGAGAGAGGTTGAGAGAGGGTGGGAGAATCCTGCCACAAAGACACCAAGGCACAAAGCAGAGCGGCTTCGTGTGCTGGCGTCTTCGTGGCGCAATGCTGAAGTTCCTCAACTGCCGCCGCGGGACCTGAGGCTTTCCTTGAACCGGGTCCAGAACTCCTTGTCCGCGTCACGCCAGGCGGCACCCCACCGCTTTTCAAAATAGGAGGAGGGGAACCGGTCCTGCCAGGTGGACCAGGGGTCCTTCCCCGTGGCCCTTGCCACGAGCACCTCGTTCAGGAGATCGGCGATCCTCTCGATCTCCTCCTTGGGGATGTAAAACGCCGCCCCTTCCCGGATGGATCGCACAAGATTGGGAGGATTGAATGCGTGGGCCGTCAACATCACGGCAGGCACCTTTCTCTCATTCGCAATCTTCAGAAGCCCGTATCCGTCGACACCCATGATATCCAGTACGGCCAGGTCAAAACGCTGGGTTTCCAGAAGCTCTTTGGCATCCTCGAAATTGGACGCCTTGACGACCTTGCACATCCTGAGCAGATCCTCCAGGATCTCCAGGATGTCGGGTTCATCGTCCACCACCAGGATCTTTTTGCCTCTCAAGAGAGCCTGTTCCGACATATGCAGCCTCCTCGGCACCTACAGAAAACTGGTTTTTTCACATGCGAAGGTCACCCTTCAAGACGGTACCACCACGACGAGATATCCTATTCTTCTAGCAGATGGGACCCGCTTCCGTCAATGATGATCGGACGCCGGAGAGGGCCGTCCTCCGGCTGGAGATAAAAGTTGACAAATAGGAAACAAGGGGCTAGCGTTTCCTGCAGGAGAGCGGAGACGCGCGCACTTCTCGTCGTTCGGGTCCATTCCAAGGAGCAATGAAATCTTCTCCGGTCGTCAGGTCCTTTGGATGGAAACTTCTCTGCGACCTTCAAGGATGATCCGACCCGAAGGCCACAAGACAGCATCGTGTCGGGGGCCACGTAGAGCGTGTCACGTATTTTCGGGGGTCGCGTCCGAAAGGCCTGCATCGGGCCGGAATCCAGGAGGATGTATGTCTTTTCCCCAACCGTTCAATCTGGATGGAAAGATCGCCCTGGTCACCGGGGCGGCAGGCGGGCTCGGTGCCGTCTTTGCCGAGGCCATGGCCGAGGCCGGAGCGGACGTGGTGTGTGCCGACATGGCCGATACGCATGGGACCGTCGGAAAGATCCGCGCCCTCGGGAGGAAGGGTCTGGCCGTGGTCTGCGACGTGTCCAAGGAGGAAGACGTGGCGGCCCTGTTCCATTCGACCATGGACGCATTCGGCCGGCTGGACATCCTCTTCAACAACGCAGGGATCGCAGAGGAAGCGCCCAAGCCCTTGCATGAATACACGACCCCGGAGTGGAACCGCATCCTGGCCGTGGATCTGCAGGGTGTCTTCTATTGCGCCAGGGAAGCCCTGAAGGTCATGGTAAAACAGCGAAGCGGCAAGATCATCAATGTCGCTTCCATCTGGGGGCTGGCCGGCTCCTCCGGGTTGTTCCCCGTGCCGGCCTACAACGCCGCCAAGGGCGCGGTCGTGAACCTCACGCGCGAACTCGGCCTCGAGTATGCCCCTCTGGGGATCAATGTAAACGCGCTCTGCCCGGGTTTTTACCGGACCAACCTCGGAGGCGGCTGCGATGACCCGGAGTTCGTCAAGGGGGTCTGTGCATTCACGCCTATGGGCCGACAGGCGGAGCCCGAAGAGTTGAAGGGAGCGGCCATCTTTCTGGCCTCCTCCGCGTCCGATTACATGTGCGGACAGATGCTCGTGACCGACGGCGGGGTGTTGGCGAAGTAGACGGACGATGCAGCCGGTGGCGGGTTGTGGGTGGTGGATCGGTGTTCATTTGTCCCCGGTCACCTGTCCCTTGTCATTGGTCCTTGGTGCTTTGTCTCTGTAAACCAGCATCCCGTTCATCCTGTCTATCCTGTCCAAGTTGAGTTGGGTCCTTTCATGATGATCGACGAAACGGTGCTGCGAGTGGAAAGGATTGCCAAGGGATTCGGCGGCCTGACCGTCCTGAACCACATCGACATGACCGTGGAGAGGGGAGAGCTGGTAGGCCTCATCGGCCCCAACGGGGCGGGCAAATCGACGCTCTTCAATGTGATTACCTCCATCTACACGCCGGACCGGGGCGATGTGTATCTGTGCGGAGAGAAGATCACCGGCAAGCCTCCCCATCGACTCTGCCGCATGGGGATCTCGAGGACGTTCCAGCTTGTCAGGACCTTTCTCTCCATGACCGGATTGGAGAACGTGATGGTGGGCGCCGCCTACGGGTCCGGGCACGGGAGCAGGGAGGCCCGAACGAGGGCGCAGGAGGTCCTGGAACTGGTGGGGCTTTCCGACAAAAAGGACATGATCGCGGCCCACATGACCCTTTCGGACCGCCGTCTGCTGGAGGTGGCCAGGGCTTTCGCCTCCATGCCCCAGATCACCCTTCTCGACGAGCCCATGGCCGGCCTGAACGACACCGAGGTTGCCAGGATGCTGGAGGTGATCAGGACCGCCAGGGATGAAAGAAACCTCTCCCTCCTGTGGGTCGAGCACAAGGTAGATGCCGTGTTCTCGATCTGTGACCGCATCGTGGTCCTGGACTACGGCATCAAGATCGCGGACGGGAAACCGGCGGAGATTGCGAAGAACCCCAAGGTGATCGAGGCGTATCTTGGAGAATCCCCTGCTTGAAGTGAGGGACCTCGATGTCTTCTACGACGACATGCAGGCCCTCTGGTCCGTGTCGATCCAGGCGGAGCGGGAGCGCATCGTAGCCCTCGTGGGGGCCAACGGCGCTGGCAAGACCACCCTCCTGAAGACGATCTCCGGTCTCATCCAACCCCGGAGCGGTCGGATCCTCTTCTCCGGAAAGAGCACCTCCCGTCTCCGGCCGGAGAAGGTGGTCGACTCCGGGATATCGCTGGTCCCCGAAGGGCGCCGGTTGTTTGCAAGGCTGACCGTCATGGAGAACCTCGAGCTGGGGGCGTATTCCCCGAGGGCACGGGCGGGGTTCGCGGCTTCCCTGGAGCGGGCGTTCGCGCTCTTTCCCCTGCTGCGCACAAGGGTCGATCAGGTCGCCGGCTCCCTCAGCGGCGGGGAGCAGCAGATGCTCGCCATCGCCAGGGGCCTGATGGCCCTGCCGAGCGCACTGATGCTGGACGAACCCTCTCTTGGTCTGAGTCCGATTGTGGTCAAGACGATGTTCGACCTCATCAGGGGTCTCAAGGATCAGAAGATCGCCGTCCTGCTCGTGGAGCAGAATATCTACCAGGCCTTGAAAATCTCGGACTTTGCGTACGTGCTGAAAAACGGGAGGGTGACCCTCCACGGCAGGGGAGAGGAACTCCTCGGGGATCCGGATTTCAAGAAGGCCTACATGGGAGCGCTGGAGTAGGATTCCATGCTGGAATACGTGACCTTCGGGCTTTTGTCTCAGCTCCTGGTGAACGGCGTCCTCTTCGGAACGATGTACGGCATCGCCGCCATCGGCCTCAGCCTCATTTTCGGGACCATGCAGATCATCTTCATTGCACAGGGGACGATGATCATCCTGGCCTCCTATTTCTGTTTCTGGCTTTTTACCCTCTACGGGATCGATCCCTATCTCTCCCTGCTGATCATCCTTCCCGCCTCCCTGCTCCTGGGGCGCGGCTTCTATGTGGTGCTTTTCAAAAAGGTGGCGGGCTCCAAGATCACTTCCCTGCTGATCGCCTTCGGGCTGATGGCGCTCCTGGAGCACCTCATGTCCGTGCTGTGGACGGCCAACACCAGGGCGATCAGGACGGATTATACGGCCTACGGGATCACGATCTTCAACCTGAAGATCTCCCTGACCCGCCTGATCGCCTTTGTGCTCGCCCTCCTGGCCGTCGGCGGGGTGAATCTCTTTCTGAAGAGGACCCTCCTCGGGAAGGCCGTTCGCGCGGCATCGGAGGACATGGAGGCGGCGACCCTGATGGGCATCAGCCCCCATCGGGTCAACGGCATGACCTTTGCCATAGGCATCGCGCTCGCGGCGGTCGCCGGGGTCGCGATCGCCACCACCTACCCCTTTGATCCCTACTTCGGTTTCATCTTCAGCCTCAAGGCCATGATCGCCCTTGCCCTCGGAGGTCTGGGCAGCGTGGGCGGCGCATTTCTGGGAGGCGTCCTCCTCGGCGTGATCGAGAGCCTCGCCTCCTTTCTCATCAGCGGGGGATGGTCGGATGCGATATCCTACGGGGTTTTCCTCGCCTTTCTGCTGTTCAAACCCGAGGGGCTGTTCGTCCGCTCCTTCAAGAAGGCGTAAGGAGATGAAGCTCTCGATGCATCGGAGACTCCTCCTGTGGGCGGCGGTCGTCATGGCGGCGGCCGCGGGATTGCCTTTTGTGCTGGACACGGAGTCTTCCTATACCATCTATTTTCTCTTCCTTGCGTTCACCTACATCGCCCTTACCCAGGCCTGGAATCTCATCGCCGGCTACACGGGCCAGATTTCCTTGGGCCACCATGCCTTTTTCGCGGTCGGCGCCTATGCAACCGGTGTCGTGTGGATCCATGACCTGACCGGAACCGGTTATTATTTCGATCCGGTGACCATGTTGCTGAGCGGGCTGGCCTCGGCGCTCCTTGCAGCGGCTATCGGTCTCCCGCTCCTGTCCAAACTCAGGGGAGACTACTTCGCGCTGGGCACCCTCGGCCTGGGCGAGATCCTCCGCGTACTCCTCATCAAGGGCGGGGCCTTTACCGGCGGGGCCACCGGTCTCATGCTCCCCGCGGGCGCCTACACCTCCATGAAGCCCTACTATTTCACCGGCCTCATCCTGGCGCTGCTCAGCACGGGGGTCGTCTACGGGATCGTCCGATCCCGGATCGGCCTGGCGCTGGGTGCGATCAGGGAGGACGAAATGGCCGCTGCCGCGAGCGGCGTCCATGTTCTCCTCTACAAGGTCCTGGCCTTTGCCGTGAGCGGTTTCTTTGCAGGTCTCTGCGGGAGTCTCCAGGCCTACTATCTCTTCCACATCCATCCCGAGGGCTTCCTGAACCTGAACTGGACCCTTTATCCGATCCTCATGTGCGTGCTGGGCGGCAGCGGCACCATCCTCGGGCCTGTGCTCGGGGCCGTGTTCCTGACCGGGGTCTTCTCCCTCGCCAACATCTATCTGCCCGAGGTACACCCCATCTTCTCGGGAGCGCTGATCATCGGTGTGATGCTGTTCCTGCCCAACGGGATTTTCAGACTGAGGAGGAAAGGAGGTAAGACGGGAACTCCTGTAACGCTATGACGCGGGAGACCGAGGAGTCGTGACCTTCGCTGAAGACCCCCCGGCCCGCAACAAGGCTGACCCGGAGGATGGCGGATGCAAATCCCCGTCTCCAAAGATCATCAACCCGAACAGAAGAGAGGAGGTTTTACAATGGCGGAGAAGAAGGCGTTCCAGCGGTGCGGATTGTTCCTCACGGCCTTTGCGGCCTGCATGTTTCTTCTCTCAGGGGCCTGGGCGGCGGAGAAGAAGGAGATCCTCATCGGCGCGCCCCTTTCCCTGACCGGCATCCTGGCCATGGACGGGGAGGAGCAGGGCTGGGCCTATGAGCAGGCCGTGAGCGATGTCAACAAGAGCGGCGGGATTTTCGTGAAGGAGTACGGCAAGAAACTACCGGTAAGGCTCATCGTGGCCGATGACGAATCCACTTCCGGCAAGGCGGCGGCCGCGGTGGAGAAACTCATCAAGATCGACAAGGTGGATCTGCTCCTCTCGACCCATTCCACACCCCTGATCCTGCCCACCTGCGTCACGGCCGAAAAATACAAGAAGTATTATCATGCCACCACGATATGGCCCCCCCTGTGGAAAGAACAGAAGTTCAAATGGTCCAGCGTCCTGTTCTTCACCCCCATGCAGGGAAGCGAGGTCCCGTTCCTGATCTGGAAGAGCCTCCCTGAAGCGGACAGGCCCAGGAACGTGGCCCTGCTGATGGAAGACTCCATCGACGGACAGGCGTTCGGCGGTTGTTTCCGGGACTCGGCCAAGAATTACGGGTATACCTTTGTCCTGGATGAACCCTGGGCGGTGGGGGCCAAGGATTACTCGTCCCAGATCCTGAAGGCCAAGGCCAAGAACGTGGACGCCATGCTGATCTTCGGTTCTCCCCAGGACAGCATCACCCTCGTCAGACAGATGAAGGAGTCCGGCCTCAGCGTGAAGTACCTCCATGGATGGAAAGGGACATGGACCTCCGAGTTCTGGAAGGCCCTCGGCAAAGACGCCCAGTATGTCATGCTCGACGGGTTCTGGTCCGAGGACTATCCCTTCCCGGGCGCCAAGGAACTGGGAGAGAGGTATACGAAGAAGTTCAACAAGCAGTCGGTGAGCACGGGGTTGTACTACGGACTGGCCCAGATCCTCTGGCAGGCCATAGAGCGGGCCGGCAGCCTGGATTCGGCCAAGGTGAGGAATGCGGTGGCCGGAGGGGAGTTCAAGGGGACCGTGATGGGGGACGTGAAGTACGACCAGGACGGCATCGCGCTCTTCGAAAGCACCGGAAACCAGTGGTGGGATGGAAGACAGAAACTGGTCTACCCGGCGGTGGAAGGCTCATGGAAATTGAGGCTGGCGCCGCCGTGGGATAAACGATAAAAGGGATCACCGGCCGGAGTGGCGGAATGGAGAGATGGAGGGGTGCCAAGACTGGCCAAGGCACGTGACGCTGGAACGCAACCATGGGACGCCGGAGCGTCCGGTGGCGCGTACCCACGCGGGAGCGTGGGAACGGCAAACAACCACGCGATCTCCGCCGTCCGGCCCCGCGGCCGGACGGCGGTGGACCCGGGATCCAAGATGCAGGATGAAGGAAGAGGCAAGACTCGGGGGGGGGGGAAGCAAGATCTTTTATCATGAATCCTGTGCCCTGTACCCTGCATCGTTTCATTGAAGGAGGGAGATATGAGACTCAGGAATAAGGTAGCCGTCATCACCGGGGCCGCCCGCGGGATCGGCGCCGCGTTCGCACTGGGGTTCGCGAAGGAGGGTGCGAAGATCGTCATCGGCGATGTCGCGGATGGAACCGACACGGTGAGGCAGGTCGAGAAGGCGGCCGGCGAGGCGTTGTTCGTCAGGACGGACGTCAGCAAGGAACAGGATTGCATGGCCATGGCCGAGAAGGCTTTCAGCCGCTTTGGAGGGATCGACATCCTCATCAACAATGCGGCCGTCTTCGCGGACCTGGTCCTGAGGCCGTTCACGGAGATCTCGAGCGAGGAATTCAAACGGATCGTGGAGATCAACACCAGCGGCGTCTTTCACTGCACCAAGGCGGTGTTCCCCTACATGAAGGCCAAGGGGGGGAAGATCATCAACATCTCTTCCGCTTCGATCCTGGAGGGGGTGCCGGGCATGCCCCACTATGTGGCTTCCAAGGGGGCGGTCATGGCCATGACCCGGTCCCTGGCCCGGGAGCTTGGAGATTACAGGATCAACGTGAATACGATCGCCCCTGGCTTCACCCATTCCGAGGGGGGAGACAAGTTCGATCGCAACAAGGCCCTTCCCCTCCCCCCCCTGGAGGAACTCCAGCTGCAGCACCGCTGCATCAAGAGGGCCGGCATACCGGAAGACCTGGTCGGTACCGCCCTGTTCCTCGCGACCGACGACAGCGCTTTCATCACGGGCCAGATGATCGTCCATGACGGGGGTCTTTCGTTCCATTAACCCATGAGCCAAACCTCTTTTCTGACAGGGATCGCATTGATGATCGTTCTACTCGCCGGCCATGACTCCTTCGGCTTCGACGAGTCCGATTGGCGGAAGGCGGTGGAGACCCAGGAAACCGAAAAACTCTTCGCCCCCCACAGCAGGGAGGGAAGATTCTTCAACCCCTGGATGCCGCTGGAGCATGGGGGGTTCCTGCGCTTGCTGAAGTGGAAGCTGTTCTCGGCGCGGCAGGAGTACACGGACGAGGAGAAGGCCTACAGGCCTCAATTCCTCCCCGGCTTGAAGGACCGGATCCTTTCCCTGCCGGCAACCGATTTCATTGCATGGGCCGGGCATGGGGCCTTCCTCATGCGGCTTGGGGGAACCTACTGGCTCACCGATCCCATGTTTTCGGACAGGGCGTTCCTCCCCAAAAGGGTGACGCCGCCGGCCGTCACCGGGGAGGACCTGCACGATCTAAACGGACCGCTGAACGTGATCATCTCCCACAACCACTACGATCATCTCGATGCCGAAACCATTCGCTCCCTGCCCCGGAAGACAAGATTCTTCGTGCCCCTCGGCCTCAAGGATTACGTCCGGACCCTTCACGACGGGGATATCACGGAGATGGACTGGTGGGACAAGGTGGATGCCGGGAGCGGGACGACCATCTTCTGCCTGCCCGCACAGCACTGGTCGAAACGTCTGGGGCAAGGGACCAACACGACGTTGTGGGCGAGTTTCCTGCTGGCTACCCCCTCAAGATCCATCTACTTCGGCGGAGACAGCGGCTATTTCGTAGGCTACCGGGAGTTTGGAAGACGATTCCCCGACATCGAGTACGCGCTCATACCCACCACCGCATATCACCCCCGCTGGTTCATGCACTACGCCCACATGGACATCCAGGAGAGCCTGGACGGTTTCCAAGCCCTTCGGGCAAGATTCTTCGTCCCAACCCAGTGGGGGACCTTCCATCTGGGCGACGAGCCCCCCGGGTACCCTGCCCTGGATCTCAAGAGGGCGATCCGGGAGAAGGGGCTGGATCCATCGCGGTTCCTGATCATGGACATCGGGGAGATCCATTGCATGAAATGAAGGGTTCAGCGTCCAGGAAGATCGTGGTCCGTGGTTGGCGGTTCGTGGCCTGAATCACCCTCCCCTTTCCCCTCCCATCAATGAACCCTGCAACCTTACAGCCCGAGGTAGGCCTTCCGGACGTGGTCGTTGTCGAGGAACAGCTCCCGCTGCCCCTCGAGCACGATCCTGCCGTTTTCCAGCAGATAGGCGCGGTCGGCGATCTCCAGGGCATGGTAGATATTCTGCTCCACGAGCAGGATGGAGATGCCCATCTCGTTCAGCATCAGGATGAACTTGAACAACTGCTTCACCATGATGGGCGCCAGTCCATAGGAAGGCTCGTCGAGCATGCATAGCTTGGGTGTGGACATCAGGGACCTGCCCATGGCGAGCATCTGCCTTTCGCCGCCGCTCAAGCTCCTCGCAAGCTGTCTCGCCCTGCCCCGAAGGAGTGGAAAGAGGTGATACACCTGCTCCAGCATCTCCTTCCTGCGCTTCCATGACATATGGGGATAAGCACCCATCTCGAGGTTCTCCAGGACCGTCATGTCGATGAAAGGCTTTCCGCTCTCCGGGACATAGGCAATCCCCATCTGGACGATCCGGTCCGGCGACAGCCCATCGATGCGCCGTTCCAGGAACTCCACGGTCCCCGAGGCGGGCCTCAACAGCCCGCAGAGGGTGTTCAGCAGCGTGGTCTTGCCGGCGGTGTTTGCGCCGATCATGGAGACGATCTTCCGCTCGTCCACCCTCAGGGAGATGTCCCAGAGGGCCTGGGTCTTGCCGTAAAAGACATTCAGCCTATCGACCTTCAACATGGAACCGATCCCCAAGATAGACCTCGATGACCTTCTTGTCGGTGGAAATCTCCGCAGGCGGTCCTTCCGCGATCTTCACGCCGTGGTCGAGGACCATGATCCGGTCGCAGACCGTCATGATCGCCTTCATGACATGCTCGATCATGAAGACCGTGACCCCCCGGTCCCGTATCCTTTTCACGAGTTCCATCGATTGCCCGACTTCCGAGAGATTGAGACCCGCCATGAGCTCGTCCAGCAGGATCAGCTCCGGCCCGGTGGCCAGCCCCCTGGCCACCTCGAGGCGCTTCTGGTTGGCGAGGGTCAATTCTCCGGCCGGGGTCGTCGACACCGCGGACAGCCCCACGAACTGCAGCAGCTCCTCGGATCGTGCCGCGGCCTCCGATCGGCTGTCCCCCCTGAACCTTCCATAGAAACACGCGAGCAGGACGTTCTCAAAAACGCTCATGTCCGGAAAGAGCTTGATCAGCTGAAAGGTCCTGGCCACCCCTCGCCTGCAGATCTGATTGGGCTTGAGGCCGGTGATCTCTTCGCCCTTGAACCAGGCGCCGCCCGAAGTCATGGGGTAGGCCCCTGACAGCAGGTTGAACAGGGTGGTCTTCCCTGCCCCGTTCGGACCGATCAGGCCCACGATCTCGCCCTGATCGATCCGAAGGTCCACATTGAAGACCGCGGCCAGTCCCCCGAAGGACTTCGTCACCTTTTTGCCCTCAAGCAATCGCATGGGTTCCCCTTACCTTCCCTTCTTCCTGATCAGCCCGACCATCCCCTGAGGCAGAAAGAGGATCACGAGGATCAGGATGACCCCGAAAATCAGCATATAGTAGTAGGGGAATCTGGTGATCAGCACCTCTTCCAGAATGGCGAAGACGGCCGCTCCCAGGACCGGGCCCGCAAGCCTGCTGACCCCGCCGAAGATGGCCATCAGCACCGGCATGAAGGAAAAGAGCGGGTTGAAGGCGATGGATGGGTCGATGTAGGTCCACTTCGTGGCCATGATGGACCCGGCAGCGCTCATGAAGAAGGCGCTCAACGCAAAGGTGAGCGTCTTCAGAAGGGTCACGTTGATGCCGATGTGGAGGGCCGCCTCTTCCTGCTCCCCGATGCTCCTCAACGCCATTCCGGCCCGGGTCCCCTTGAGCACGTAAGCGGTTGCCAAAGAGAGCGCGAAGATCGCGAGCATGATATAGTAGACCGTTTCGGGCTCCATCATGACCACGAACCTGCCCACCGTCCCTTTCACGTTCGTCTCCCACCAGAGGAGAAAGTGCCTCATCAGCTCGCTGATCCCGAAGGTGAAGATGATGAAGTACATGCCCCGAAGTCTCAGGGTCAGTATGCCGATGCAGAAGGCCAGGACAAAGCCGGCGGCCCCTCCGAGGAAAATGACGCCGGGAATGGGTAACAGCTCCCCCAGGATAGCCGATGTGTAAACGCCCACGCCGAAGAATGCGGATGAGGCGAGGGAGATGTAGCGGGTCGGCCCGGAGAAGATGGCCCAGCTCAGGGTCAGGACGATGTACATGAATACGGTGGTGAGCAGTATGACAAGGTAGGGGTCGATGTAGAGCGGCATGGTGGCCAGCACGAGAAACAGGAGGCAGGGGATCCCATATGAGTACAGGGGTGCGGGCAGCGCTCGGACACGATCCATCTTTCTCTATTTCCCCAGAAGACCCGTAGGCTTGATCAGGATCAGAAGGATAAAGATCACATAGTAGGCGATCAGGGACAGGCCGGCGTCGAGATACGTGACGATGTTCCCGATCAACCCGAGGATAAACCCTCCGATGAGACTGCCTGTGATGCTCCCCAGCCCTCCCAGCACGACCACCACAATGGCGATGATGGTGTACTCCAGGCCCATGGCAGGCTGTATCTCATAGATCATGCTGATCAGCGGGCCTGCAAAACCGGCCATGAGCGCCCCCAGCCCGAAACAGATCGCCAGGACCCGGTGGATATTGACCCCCATGATCTGGGCGGTCGTGGGATCTTCTGCGGCGGCCCTGATCGCCTTTCCCAGGCGCGAACGGGTCAGGAAGAGGTAGAAGGCCAGGCTGATGCTCACGGCGAAGAGGAGCGCCACGATCCGGTTTGCCGCGAAGAGGGCGCCGAAGATGTTCACCGGGTGATCCAGGTAGGAATATCCCCGGATGTCGGCCTTCCAAATGATCAGCGCGATATTCTGAATGATGAACAGGAGACCGAACGAGGCGAGGAGGGAGCTGTCTGCGAAGGCCCCTGCGGACTTCGACTTCTTCCTCAGATACCGGAAGAGGGTCGTGTGGACGAGAAAACCGATGAAGAACAGGACAGGCCCGCAGATGATCAGGGAGAGGAGGGGACTGATCCCCACGAAGGTGTAGAGGGTCCACGTGGCAAATGCCCCTACCATGATGAACTCTCCGTGAGAGATGTTCAGAACACGTCCCACGCCGTATTGAAGGCTGAGCCCCACGGCGATGAGGGCGTAAATGCCTCCCATGATCAGACCGCCGATGACCACATCCAGAATCGTCCCAAACAAGCTTGGACCTCAAGTGACACTCACCCGCGGGTGGCGTCGGGTTACCCACTTAAGGGGTTGGACTGAACGTAAAGCCGAAATCACCGATGCCGGATGAAGGCCAGAAGCCCAATGCCCAAAAAGACCCACGGCCACCGGACGAAGAGAAGTCCCGGGCTGATGTATGGCCTCCGCTCTTGTTTCGGCCTTCGTCCTTTGGGCTTGATCGGTCATTGGAGGTCGGTCATTTGGATTTATGAAGTCCCTTTCAGCCCGGAACCTATCCGCGTTGTCGACCGAAGGTGACGGTTCGACGGCATACCCGGGAATGGGCAGACTGCCCCGGCACTTCCCCCCTCCGGGGGGGAGGTGTCCGGGGCGGCTGGAACCTCGGGCGGCTCAGAAGCTCCCTTACGGCCATGCGGGCTTGGGGTAGATCGGCTTTGCGGTCCGCTTCTCCTTGGCCGCGACGATCTCGAACGCCCCATTTTGCCACTGCCCCACCTCACCGGGGGACTGCACGTTGATCTGGCTCTCGAACCTGACCGGGCCGATCACCGTATCGAAGGTCCCCTTGGCGATCACATCCCTGATCTTCTTCCTGTCAAGGCTGCCGACTTTCTCTACCGCCTGCTGGAGGACCTGGACCGAGGAATAGGCGAAGGCATTCCCATACCAATCCACCTTCCCTGCGCCTGCAAACTGCACCATCCTGTCCCAGAATTCCTTGGCACCTTTATAGGGGACCTTCGGGTTCCAGGCGCCGGTTCCCATGACACCCTCGACCATCTTCGCACCCATGGCTTCCCTGTAGGCCGCAAAGGCGGTGCCGATACTGGTGTAGAAGAGTTTGGGGTTGAACTCCACCGCCTTGGCCTGCTGGGTCAGCAGGAAGGTCTCCGGCGGGTAGGAGAAAGCCAGGAACGCGTCTACGTTTGCAGCCTTGATCTGCTTCAGCAGGGGGGAGAGGTCCTTTGCTCCCAGGGGATAACTCTTGTAGACCGCCACATCGATCCCGTTCACACTCAGTTGGGGCGTGACATAGCCGGCAAATTCAATGCCGTGCAAATCCGTGTGATGCACGACAGCCGCTGTCTTCACACCCAGCTCTTTGAAGAGCGGCACAATGGCCTCGGCCTTCACGGGAGGCTGGTTCAGGACGATGAACATGTAGGGGAACTTGGGGGCCATCTCCTTCAGCTTCATGGAATCCACGGTGACCCCCAGGACCGGGTATTTGTGCTTGGTGACAATGGGGGCGATGGCGAAATTCATGGCCGTGCTCCAGGGAGGGAGGATGAGATCCACCTTGTCATCCAGGATGAGCTTCTCCACCAGCTTGACCACGGTTCCCATGTCGCTCTTGTCGTCGTAGCGGATGATCTCCACGGGCAACTTCTTGCCGTATTCCTTGAGGTAGATTCCCCCCTGCGCGTTGACCTCCTTCGCCCACATGTCATAGGGCGTAGACTGCGTGGTGATTGCACCGGGAGCGTATGGACCCGAGAGGGAGATGGCGTTGCCGATGCGGATCTTCTCCGGGACCTTCCCCGACGCCGCCAGCACCTCCGCCGGTACGGCCCAGAGCACCGCGAGCAGCACCAGGGCACACGCCAGGGCCGCGGCCGCATAATCTTTACGTGTAGACCGAATACTCCGTTCTTTCCTCATTTTGCCCTCCTTCCACCGGTTAAAATGACCTTTGCGGACCCCTTCACACAGGTCCTCCCCCCTCCTGTCGATTCGCGGCCTCCCACTCACCTCCTTTGGCCTTGGGCGTTCATATTAGGGTTGTCGTATCCTGCAGATTTCTCGGGCGATGATGAATTGAAAAGACCTTGTTTCCTGGTTTTCAGAGCGGGCTCGATCTGCGACTTCGGCCTGCGGTCTGTACTTTCGACGGTTGTTTCCTTTCTAGAACCCGGTTTCCTTTTTGTCAACAAAAAAGAAACCGCCGGATCCTTCAGCAGAGTCTACGCGTACCGCCACGGACACGGATCGGTCCAGATTTCCTGTCGAGATGACCGTAAGGGTTCACCCGCCCGGCGGGGCAGGGGTAGTTTTCTGTTGACAATTTGGAAACAAGCGGTCTATTACGTCATTACAGAACCCGCTGCACTCGAACGCTCCGTCTCCATGGAAGAAAGATCGTCCAGCGTCGACCCCGGTTTTTTCGGAGCGCTGTAGTGTTCATGCAAGGCCGGAGGAAGTCATGCCGAAGGATCAGAGAGGTCCTGCCAGACGAATATCCCTCAGCGCTTCCGATGCTCAACGCCGGGAGGACCTCGAGCGGTTCAGGCTCCGGGCCCAGGAGTGGGGGGCCTCGAAGGCGGAGATCATCCCGGCGGATTGGGTGCACATCGACGAGAGGGTCAGGCTCAAGTGCGCCATACCGCTCTGCCCCAACTACAACCGCAGCCTCTTCTGCCCGCCCCACAGCCCGTCTCCGGATCTGGTGAGAAGCGCCCTCTCCCGATACACCCGCGCCATCCTGTTCCGCCTCGACGTGATTCCCGCAGAGCAGTTCTCGGACCGGTCGATCCAGCGCGAGGCCGTCAAGGGGTGGTCCAAAAAGGTCTTTGAGATCGTGGGGAGGCTGGAGACCCTTGCCTTCGGGCATGGTTACTATCTCGCCATGGGGTTTGCCCAGGCGAGTTGCCGAAAGGCGTTGTGCGGGCTGGACAAGTGCCTGGCGCTGGAGGGGGGCCTCTGCGCTTATCCGCTCAAGGCCCGGCCCTCCATGGAGGCGGTCGGTATGGACGTCTATGGCCTGGCCGCCAGGGTCGGATGGGAGATCTATCCGATCTATCGCAGCGTCGATCCCGCGGAAGTGCCGAGGGCCCTGGCCGTCGGAATTGTTTTCGTCTACTGATTGCCCGGGCCTTTTCGCATCAAAGCGCTTCGTGCAAATGGAGGACACATGGCGGAAGAGAAAACGATCCGTCCGCTCACCATCAAGGCCGAACCCGTGCCCCTTGCGATCGACCCTTTGAGGAGCGCAGTGATCGTGGTGGACATGCAGAACGCCTTCGTGAAGAAAGGCGGCTATTTCGACCTGGCGGGCTATGATCTCTCCGGAACGCAGGGGATCGTCGAACCCTGCCGGAAGGTGATCGCGGCCGCTCGACAGGCGGAAATGCAGATCATCTACTTCCAGATGGGGTTCAGTCAGGATCTGTCCGACAAGGGTCCCCCCGATTCACCCCTGGCCGCGAAGGCAAGAGGGTTCAGCTTCATCAGCAAGCACCCAGAGCACAAGGACCGGTTCTATTTTTATGACACCTGGGGAGCCGAGATCATCGAAGAGCTCGCACCACGGCCGGGAGACCTCGTCGTCCGGAAGCAGAGATACGACGGCTTCATCGGGACGAACCTGGAGCTCATCCTAAGGACCTCTGCGATCAGAACCCTGGTTTTCATCGGGACCGCCACCAACGTATGTGTGGAATCGACCCTTCGCCACGCCTTCTTCCTGGACTTCTTCTGCCTGCTCGTTTCCGATGCCGTGTGCCAGGCCGGATCCCCCCTCACGCAGCAGGCGACCATCCTGAATGTACAGACCCACTTCGGGTGGGTCACGACCACGGAGGATTTGGTCAGGGGACTGGGACCCCGCCCCCCGGATGCGGAGACGCCGGGAAGGCTGCTGTGATGTTCTTTGGGTCTTCGTGTCTTCGTGGCGGTTGTCGATATTCGATTTTCTCTGCATCACGCATGCAGGTTTCGGCAAATCGAAGAAGGAGGTAAGCAATGCCTGCGGAGTGCGTTTTCAGGATCGAGGAGCTGGGACGGGAATTCAACGACCGGGTGGGCAAGAAATGCGCGAACCTCGGCGAAATGGCCAAGATCGGGTTGCGTGTCCCCCCGGGGTTTTCCCTCTCCCTCGAAGCGTACAGACGATTCCTGTCGGAGACCGGCGCAGCCAGGGAGATTGCGGCGTACCTCGACGGCCTCCCCCATCAGTTTGAAGAGATCAGCCACTTCGACGAGGCCAGCGTGGCGCTGCGTAGAATCGTCGAGACCAAAGAAATGCCCGCGGATCTGAAGGAAGAGATCCTGACCTGTTACAGGGAGGTCTGCAGGAAGTGCAATGCCGACTGGTTGCCGGTCTCGACCAGGTCTGCAGGGGCGGCCAGTCACCCCGGACAGTTTGAAACGTACTTGAATGTGGTCGGCGAATCCGATTTACTGGAGAAGATCGTCAAGGTCTGGTCCAGCACCTTCAACGCGCGGTCCCTCGCCGCTCGCAGGCGTGCAGGACTGCCGCTGGAGTCGGACCCGATCGGGGTGGCCGTGATCAAGATGGTCAATGCGCGCTCGGCCGGGGTCCTGTTCACGGCAGAACCCACCACGGGCGACCGCTCCAAGATGATGATCGAGGCGAACTGGGGGCTGGGAGAGAGCGTGGTGGGGGGCGAGGCCATGCCGGACATGTATATCCTGAACAAGGAGAGCCTGGGGATCGTGGACAGGAGACTGGGCACCAAGAAGCGGTGCGTGGTCTTCAGGGATGTCGGGGTGGAGGAGATGGAGACGAACCCGGACGAGTGCAGCGCCTTCTGCCTGAGCGACGAAGAGGTCATGGAGATCGGAAGAGTGGGAAAGGTCCTGGAAGAGCACTTCGGCGCACCCCAGGACGTGGAATGGGCCGTGGACCGTGATCGGCCGTGTCCGGAGAGCGTGATCCTGCTCCAGACCCGGAATGCGGTCATTGCAGAGCAGAAAAAGCCGGTCGATCGAATCCTCGACCTGATGATGAGCAGGATGGGATAGACCGGGCGCATCGGAGACAGAGGGATGGGAGAAGAAATCATTGCCAACAACATCAAGAAGCTGAGGAAGAAGAGGAAGATCACCCTCGACAAGCTCGCAGGACTGACGGGCCTGACCAAGGGCTATCTCTCGAAGATCGAGCGGTCGAACAAGGCCCCCCCATACTCCACCCTCAACAAGATCGCCCACGCGCTGGGCGTGGACGCCCCCTTTCTCCTGGACGAGAACCCCCGGGACACCAAGGGCGTCAAGATCTCCTTTACCCGAAGGGCAAAGGGCAAGGGCATCAAGAGCGTGGGGTCGCTGGCCGAAGGCTCACTGTACGGCTACGGGTACGAGGCCCTCGCCTTTGACAAACCGGGCAAGAACATGGAGCCGTTCATCATCGAGCCGGCCTTCGACGACGAGGCCACTTTCCAGCATGAAGGCGAGGAGTTCATGTACGTGCTTGAAGGCAAACATGAACTGATCTATGGGGGCGAGCGCTACATCATGCGCAAAGGCGACTGCGTCTACTTCGACGCGGCCGTGCCGCATACGGGCAGAAGCCTGGGCAAGAGCAAGGCCAAGCTCCTCGCCGTGATGTACAACTACAGGCGAATCTGAAGAATTTCCAATGTAGCATTTCCAATATCCAAGTGAATTCCTCTTCTCGATCCTTGGACCGGGATGGTTTAGGCATTCTCCATACACCCTTGGACATTGGGACATTCCCACGGGGCTGGGCATTCTTCATAGACCCCTTGGACATTGGACATTGGACATTGGACATTCCCACGGGGGGGGGTTAAGGGTATGGGAAAGAGGATTCTGGTCATTGGGTCGCTCGACACCAAAGGGGATCAGCTGAGTTATCTGAAGGAAAAGATCGAAGCCCGTGGGCACAAGGCCATGCTCCTGGACGTGAGCATGGGGGGCCGGGCACCCGTCCGGGCGGAGTTCCCGGCCGAGGAGATCGCCCGGTTGGGCGGGAAAGAGATCAGCGAGATCATCCACTCCAGGGATCGGTTCGACATCACCGGCGCCATGACCAGGGGGGCCGAGGCCAAGGCCCTCGAACTCCTTTCGAGGAAAGAGCTGGACGGGGTGGTATCGCTCGGGGGCGCGACCATCGCATTGATCGGGGCCCAGGTCATGACGCGGCTCCCTTTCGGCATTCCCAAGGTGATCGGCGTTCCTGCGGCCCAGCACGTCTATATCGGGAAATGGTTCGGATCCAACGACGCGGTGGTGATGCAGCTGATCATGGAGATCGCCGGGATGAACGACCTCCTCCGGAATGCCATCGCGCAGGTGGCGGGGGCCATCTCCGGGATGGTTGAAGAAGCCGGGGACTATTCCGCCCTCAGGCTCCCCTTCCCCTCGATCGCCGTCACGGAGCTGGGCTTTTCGGACCAATGCGCCAGGAACGTCGAGCGGCTGCTGACCGGGAAGGGGTATCACGTCTACACCTTCCATGCGCAGGGCATCAGCGATCAGGCCATGGACAGGCTGATCGCACAGGGATTCTTCGACGGCGTCATCGAGATCGTACCGGCCGGGCTCATCGAAGAGCAGTTCAAGGGGAATCGGCCCGCAGGCATGGCGAGGCTCGATGCCGCAGGGGAACGGGGGATCCCCCAGGTCTGGGCGCCCTGCTGCCTGAACATCACCGGTGCAGGACCGACCAGACACAACCGCGAGAGGTATGTCGCGTCCGGCAGGGTGCTCGGGATCGACGCGATGAGGGCCATGGCCCGCTTCCCGCTGGACGAGATGATCGTCGGCGCCGATCTGTACGCGGCAAAAATCAACAAGGCCAAGGGTCCCATCAAGCTCGTGGTCCCCCTGAGGGGCTGGTCCTCCCTGGACCGGGAGGGGAGCGTCCTCTACGATCCCGAGGAGGACCGCGTCTTCATAGAGGAGTTGAAGAAGCGGCTGACCGTTCCCCTGCCGATCGAAGAAGTGGACTGCAACCTCGAGGATCCGGCCACCGCCGAGGCGCTGGTGAGGGCCATGGTGGGGTTCATCGAGGGAGAAAGAAAACGAGGGACGAGGGACGAAAGAGATAAATGACGAACTCGAACATCCAACGTCCAACATCGAACGTCGAATTGATAAGACCAGAGATCAGTAGTCAGGCCGCTGAGGCGACAAGATGGATCGAACAGGAAACCTTGCGGGGTGTCAGGTTTCGGGTGTCAGCCCGGTAGTCCATCCATTTGCTGACACCTGAACACTGAAACCTGAAACCTTAAAACGAAGATGCACGTCCAAATCGGACGAAACGCCACAAAGGGCCAATGACCAGCGACGGATGACCGGTGGCGGTTTTCATCTCTTTATCTTGATCCCCGCTTTCTCACGATCCCAGGTGTCTGCCGTGACCCCCTGCTGCCTCAACCGGTACTTTTCGATCCTGTTGGTCGGCGTCTTGGGAAGCTCCGGGATAAAGTCCAGGTAGCGGGGAACGGCAAAATAGGCCATCCTCTCGTTGCAGAAAGCGATCAGTTCCTCGGGTTTCGCCTTTTCCCCGGGCTTCAGCACGACGGCGGCCATCACCTCATCCTCGCCCAGATCCGAAGGGACGGCGAACACCGCCGATTCGAGCACGCTGGGGTGGGTGTTGATCACCTTCTCAACCTCGAACGAGGAGATGTTCTCGCCCCGCCTGCGCATGGCATCCTTTTTCCTGTCCACGAAGTAGAAATACCCGTCCTTGTCCTTCTTCGCAAAGTCGCCGGTGTGGAACCACAGGTTTCGATAGGTCTCGAGGGTCTTGTCCGGCATGTTGTAGTAACCGGTCATCATGATGTAGGACTTCTTGGGACGGACGACGATCTCTCCGATTTCCCCGACCCCCACTTCCTCGTCGTCATCGTCGAACAGCTTCACGTCGAAGAGTTCGTCGAGGATCTTCCCGCACGACCCGGTCCTCCTCTTTCCGATCGCATCGTGGACCGCGAGCCCGATCTCGCTCATGCCGAAGCCCTCCAGGCACTCGAACCCGTAGCGCTTCTCCAGCTGTTGCATGACGTCCGGCGGGCAGGCCGCACCGAAGGCGTACCTCACGCCGCACTGTGCATCGTCCGGGCGCGGCGGCTGCTTGGAAAGGATGGTCATGACGGCGCCGAGATAGTTGAACTGCGTGGCTCCGTATTTGTGGATGTCGTCCCAGAAGGTCGAGGCGCTGAACCTTTCGGCCAGGGCCATCCTGGCATCGGAGACCTGCGCGCACAGTACGGTCATGAGCTGGGCGTTGATGTGAAAAAGGGGCAGGAAGGTGTAGAAGATGTCTTTGGAGTTGGCGTCGCGAAGTTTCGCCACCAGCCTTCCTGTGTGGACATAGTAGTTGTGGGGGCAGACGCAGCCTTTGGAGAGTCCGGTGGTGCCGGAGGTGTAGATGATCGCGGCAGGATCGGATGGCCTGACATCCTCCTCCACGGGATCCGCAGGGTACTTGAAGAACTCCTCGATCGGTCGGATGGGGACCGGAAGTTCCCTGGCGATCGCCTGGTCGATCTCTCCCCGGCAGATGATCCGCCGGAGGTTGCCCAGGTGCTCCCGGATGAGGACGAGCCTGTCCAGGAATCCGGCGTCGATGATCAACAGCTTCGAATCCGAGTTGGTGATGAGGTGGCGGAGCAGATCCCCCTTGTAGGCGGTATTGATGGGGACCTCAACGATCCCGAGCTTGGCCGCGCCGAACCAGGCGTGCAGGTAGTGGGGATGGTTCATCATCATGATGGAGACCTTGTCGTCCTTCTTGAGTCCCAACTCCCGAAACCCATGGGCAAACTGGTTGGACTCCCTGTCCAACTGCTCATAGGTGTACACGTCGTCCTTGAAGTACAGGAAGGGCCGGTCTTTATGGATGCGCGCCTTTTCCTGGATCAACTTCCCTACCACCCTGATTTCATCGCCTGACATGGAATCCCTCCTCCGGTTTCACTGCCTTTGCGCCGAAATTGCCGGCATCACTCCGTTAAGCTTCTGTAGGAGCAACCTCCCGGTTGCGACTAAGGACTGCTGCAGGTCTCCCCCCCCTTTCCTACGAAGGGGGAACAAGGGGGGATTCTGCCGCTTGTCGTGAACCCTCTACGAGGACTTCTCTGAGCTCCACGTAGGGCGGCGGCATCCGGTACTCGAGCTTCAGGTAACCCGGACTGACGGGGTAGGACTGCTTGCCTTCGTGGGAAAGCCTCAACCCCTCGATCACCTCCTCGAACCGGCTCGCCGGCATGGCAAAGACCATCTCGCCGTCTCCAACCAGCCCCAGGCGCCGGTCGCCATTCCCCGGCACCGCGTACTTGCATCTCCCCTCGAGGACGGGTGAGACGACCGGCAGAAGGCACCCGCCCGTCCCCATTGCCGTAGAGGTCAACCCCTCCCCCGAACGAAAAACCGCCGCCTGGATCAGCCGCATCACCTGAGCAGTGTCCCCGTAGAACACGACGACATCCGGCTCGAACTCCGCCGTCCCGATCGGCGAGATCAGGATGCTGCGGTACCTGCCCTCAGGAAATCTCGGCAGCGATCCCGCGATCCTCCTTCTCGCCTCAGGGGACTGGTTGGTCGGAGCCAAGGGGTACTTCCCGGTCAGGAACGGCTCCGCGTGGACAAACCCGAGTCCCGCGAGCGCAATGGGACAGGACAGGCTCTCCCTGTCCAGGAGGATGCAGAGGCCTTCCCGGCGGCTCAAGGCGATCGCCTGACAGAGGGTGAACGGCACGCCGAAGTCCTTCAACGGCCGCTTCGCCGCAGAAGGGACTCCCTCCTCGCCCGTAAGCATCTTGACGGCGAGGGGATGGGTCTGATGCCTAATGTACAGGGACATCGCCTTTTCCATATCCAAGAGGCTCGTCATCTGAATGTCCTCCTTGTGTGTCATGTGGTCTGGATGCCCGATGCTCGATGCTCGATGCCAGCATCCTGCCATCTATTTGGCTTTCTTCCCGTCGAGCGTCTCCTTGATCCTGGGGAGGTTGAGTCGCGGCCGCTTCCTCTCCTTCCGGATCTGGTCCGCAGCCGCGAAGATGGCATAATCCCGGTCCAGCACCGAGTTTCCCCACTTGTCGTCATCGACAATCTCCAGCCGCGTGTAGGGAGGATCCCACCACCTGTCCTTGACGTTGATACCCCTCTTGCCGAGGTCGCGGCCGGGCCCGGTGAAACGCATGTACAGGGGCGGGTACTGCAGGATCTGCCCCCTTCGCTCCATCTCCGCAGGACGATACTCCTCCCTGCCGGTGCCCGGTGAGAAGTACCACCGTTCTCTGCAAGGTCCCAGGGGGATCACCGTGACGAGCGTGCACCCCTCCATGTAACCCATGCGCATGAATGCGGTGGCGGGGATCATTCCCACCCTGCTCTCCACGTTGAGCTTGTGCGCCGCTGCCGCTGCCCAGTCGATGCTGATGCCCAGTTCCATGGCCCTCCACACGCACGAAGGCCCCTTCATAAGCCATCCCCACGGCTCGCCCCCGGTTTCGTTGAGCCTGTTCCGGCAATTCACGACCGCCTCGCGGCAGGTCTTGAAACCGCATCCCCCGCAGTCGAACCCGACCTGGTCGCACCTGAGACAGCGGGTCGTCTCCAGCAACGCCTCCTCTTCCGTGAGCCCCTCGTCATCCTTGACAAACCCCGATAACGCGGCTGCCGCGGGCAGTCTTCGGACCCCGGGCCTTGAAGGCTCGCGGCCGGCCCGAGCCAGCGCCAGCGAGGCCGGGGAAACATCCGGGACCTGCTCGGGCGGCGCAATCACCTCGTTGAGGATCCCGAGGCCGCCCAGGTACTGGTCGATCCATGATGCGGCCTTCCTGCCCGCTGCAATCGCCTCGATCACAGACCCCGGGCCTTTCACCACATCGCCGGCTGCAAAGACCCCTGCTCTCGCCGTGGAAAAGGTCCCCGGCTCCACCTGGACCTTTTCATCCTTCAACTGCAGAGCGAACCCGGCGGGCGGTTCCGGCATCTCGCCGGTCGCCACGATCACCGTGTCGGCCTGCACGCCGCACTCGCTTCCCTCGATCGGTTTCAGGAGGGGCCGTCCGTCCGGACCGATCGGCCCGCACTCCGTGCGGATGCATTCGACCTCGAGCCCATTCTTCACGGAGTGGATCCCCGAGACGGCGAATTCGAACTGCATCTTCACCCCCTCGTGAAGGGCCTGTTCGACATTGTCTGCAAAAGCGGGCATGTCGGCCCGGTTGCGGCGATACAGGACCGAGACCTCCTCGGCCCCCAGCCGCAGCGCGGCGCGGGCTGCGTCCATGGCGCCGTTGCCGCCGCCGATCACGGCCACCCTTTTCCCCACCCTGACCTTTTTCCCGAGGTTCACTTCCCTCAGAAACCCCAAACAGTCCACGACCCCGGGGAGGTCTTGGCCCGGCGCATTCAGGCCCATTTCCCGATGGGCGCCTGTGGCCACCAGGACGGCCTCGAAGCCTTCCTGGAAGAGCGCTTCCAGGGAATCCTGCCTGCGGTTGACCTGGATCTCCACCCCGACGGCCTCGACGGCGGCGATCTCCCTGTCCAGGATCTCCCTCGGCAACCTGTAACCCGGAATCCCCACCCGCAGCATGCCGCCGGCCTGGGGAAGAGACTCGATCACCGTCACCTGGTGACCGCAGCACTTCCGGAGGTAATAGGCGGCCGTCAGCCCGGCGGGGCCGGACCCGATCACGGCCACCCGCTTCCCGGATTCCTTGACCGCCGTTCCATCCTCTTTCCAGGGCCGGGCGTGGTCGACGGCGAAACGCTTGAGCGCCTCGATGGCGATGGAGCGGTCCCTGACCGTGCCCCTCCTGCACTTGGCTTCACAGGGGGCATGGCAGACGTAGGCGCATATGGAAGGCAGGGGCACGCTCTCGCGGACCACGGCCACAGCCTCGTCGTATCGGCCGTCCCCGATGAGGCGGATATAGCGCGGCACGTCGATCCCCGCAGGGCAGGCGGCCCTGCATGGCGCCTGGACAATAGGCGTGACATCGGCGCCGATCAGCAGCAGCACCGGCGGCTCGCCCATCTGGTAGGCGGCCTTGTAGGTCTCCCCGGAGAACCTGGCGCCCAGCTTGTTGGCTGCGTCCTGCACCCTGAAATAGTCCTTCAGTTCTTCGCCCGCGACCACTTCCATCTTGATCTCGGTCTTCCCGATCAGTTGAGGTGCATGCAGCGCGGCCTGGGCACAGTGCTGCGCCACCTGCATCAGACCTTCTTGGGCCAGCTTTTTTCCATCATATAGAGGCATGTCTCTTCCTCCTCTGGAGCGATGATTCGTGATCCCTATCAGCGGCAAGGCTCCCGGCGGCGATTCATCTCCCTGCCTGTAGGAGCAAGCTCCTGCTTGCGATTCATCCCACAAGGGGGTACTTCCCACAGCTTACTTCTTCAGCGCCGGATCCCCGGTCCTGTACTCCTTGCCCGTGGCCGGCCTGACCCCCAGTTGGTTCACGTTGCTTCGAATGGCGTCGATGGCGTTATCCAGGTTCACCAGGTGATAGTCGATGGCGGGGTCCGAAGGCTCGCACTTCGCCCTGGCATTCACGGCGATCCCGATCACGACGGCACTGTTGCGGCAGTACCCGAGCTTCTGGGCCGCGAGGCCGATGCTGATGAACGGCCGCGCATCGATGTAGAGGTTCACGGCCACGGCCAGGGCGCTGCCCACGTTGTAGCCGAGCTGATGCGCGTAGACCGCACACAGAGGACCCTGGACCAGGGTATCGCACCGGCGGTCCGTCACGTCGATGATCCCCGCCTTCTGGTTCCGGTGTTCATAGACGAAGCTGCAGTCGGGTCTGCCTGCGCACAGGCCGCATTCCCCGTTCCACGGGCTGGAGTATGCGCGGGTGTTTCCGACAAAGAGGAGAGAATCCGCCTGCCGGGCCATCACCGCCTCGTAAAGGAAGATGTGTCTCCAGGCCTCCCTTTCGTAGGCCAGCTCCTCCATCTTCCGGGCGATCTCCTCCTGCTCCTCTTCCCCGTAGACGATCTCGCCCTCGGTCATGGGCAGGCCGCCGACATTGGGCGCAGTGAGCGCCGCGTTGAGCATCAACTTGGCCGCGACCACCGTGTTCTCCCGCCTGTTCTGATCCGTAGGTGAATACGGGGGCCAGTCCCTGTAAGTGATTCGTGCCATGTTCAACCCTCCTGAATGAAAGCGTTCAGCGGTCAGCTCTCAGCCTCTCTGAACACACGGCCCTTGTAGGATGGGTGGAGCGAAGTGAAACCCATCAGAACAGCCGATGCGCAGAATCGATGGGTTTCGCTGGCGCTCCACCCATCCCTACAAGAACGCAAGCAGGAGCTTGCTCCTACAGTAAGCCCAGAAGAACACGGGAAGTCTGCTCTCGACAGCCGACCGCTCAGTGCTGATCGCTAACCCAAATCATTCCCCGTAACGCAAACGCAGGCCACGCCTCCCCAGACGGTCCCGCCGAGGTTATGGGTCAGCCCCAGGCGCGGATTCTTCACCTGGCGCGGCCCCGCCTTCTCCTGCAGCTGCTTGTACACCTCGTACTGCATCCTCAGGCCGCTCGCGCCGAGGGGGTGTCCGAAGCACTTCAATCCGCCGTCGGTGTTTACGGGCAGTTCGCCGCGGAGCTCGAATGCGCCCGCCTCGATATCCTCCTTCGCCCCCCCTCTCCGGCTCCAACCGAGATCTTCGTAGACGGACATCTCGTGGATGGTGAAGCAGTCGTGCACCTCCGCCATGCTCAGTTCCCGGCGCGGATCCTGGATTCCCGCCTCCCTGTAAGCCAAGGCGGCTGCCCTGACGTTCTCTTCCACGTGTGCAAAATCATAGTCGACGGTGAGGGGTTCGCGGCCGGGTCCGGCGGCAATCGCCATGGACTTGATGTAGACGGGATCTTTTCGGAATTTCTTGGCCATGTCCGCCCGCACCACGATCGCGGCCGCGGCCCCGTCGCTCACACCGCAGCAATCCAGGACCCCCAGAGGGGCGGCGACAATGGGGGCCTTGAGGACCTGTTCGACCGTGATCTCGTTCTGAAAGTGGGCCTTCGGGTTCAGGCTCCCATGGCGGTGGTTTTTCACGGCGATCTTGGCAAGGAGCCTTTTTCCCTCATCAGGGTCGATGTTGTTCTTGTGGAAATAGCCCGAGGCCAGGAGCGCAAAAAGCCCGGGGGGCGAGAGCTCGAGCTCGGTACCCGCAGTCCCCATGGCGGTCCGGCCGACCACGTTCGCCGGCTGAACCCCGGTCCACCCGGTATCTTTGAGCTTTTCGGCCCCCACCGCCAGGGCGATGTCGCAGACCCCCGCCGCCACCGCGTAGGCCGCACCCCGAAGGGCCTCCGTGCCCGTGGCGCACATGTTCTCCACCCTGGTCACGGGGATGTACTGGAGCTTCAGGGGCGAAGAGAGGCTGAGGGCGGTCTGCCCGGAGAACACGGTCCCCAGCCAGGCCGCCTCGATATCCTTGAGATCCACCCCGGCGTCCTCGCACGCCTCATAGGCGGCGTCGACGATCAGATCGTCCACGCCCTTGTCCCAGAGCTCTCCGAATCTCGTGCAGCCCATCCCGATGATAGCGACCTTGTCCTTGATCGTTCCCATTCCTCTCGTCTCCCTCATCCCTTTACACAGGAGGACCTTGCCACGAAGACACAAAGACACAAAGAACATTACCTTCGTGACTCAGTGTCTTTGTGGCGCATCTTCTTCTTGGAGAGTCGGCCGGGCTTTCCAGAAATAGCGGTGGACGCCTCCACGCAGGCCGATCCTTCGGAAGCACATCTCCACCTCCATACCCACCCGGACCTGGTCGGGTTCGCACTCGGTCACCTCGCACATGATCCTTCCGCCGCCGTCGAAATCCACCACACCTACGATCGCCGGAGATTCCAGATTGGTGGTGAGGTGATCAAGTGTAAACGCGGAGATGCGACCCTTCTTGTCGGAGAACCTGTAGTCCTCGAACTGATCCTTGGCCCGACAGCCGGCGCAGACCCTCTGACCCGGGTACTGGGGGAGTCCGCAACGGAGGCACCTCGTCCCGTAAAGGGCCATGACGGCCCTGCTCTCTCGCCACAGGCAGGTCAGGGAATGGGGCGGGGAAGGAGGCCTCGAGATCTCATGAACCGGCACCATCCCTTTCCAGCTCATGTACCGTTCGTAAGGGATGGGGATCTTCCTGTCGATGAGCCGCCTGGTCTCGCCGCCCTTCTTGAGATCGGCGATGTTTTCGGTGACCCTGAGCACCATGGCATCCCCTCCGTCCCCGTAATTGGCCGCGAGGATCAGGTCGCCCGGTCTGGCCTCCTCCAGCGCGGCAACCATCATCAGGGGAACGGCGGCCGTACCCGTGTTTCCGATTTCGCTGAAGAGCGGGTCCTGCACCTGAGAGGCCCTATCGAACCCCAGCCGCTTGGCCACCTGAGCGTGGCTCCTCCCGTCCGGTCCGTAGAAGACCGCCCTGGCGATATCTTTGGGCCCAATGCCCATTTGGCCCATCATGCGGGAGATCGTCCTTTCCATGGTCTTCCGATACCCTTCGCCGATCGCGAACCGCTCTTCCCATGAGCGGACATAGGGGTCCCCTTCCGCCCTCCACACATCCAGCAACTCGCTGGTCATGGAGCAGCTCCCCTCGATGGCGGCGACCACGTTTTCCCGGCCGATGGAAAAGGCCGCGGCCGCTTCCCCGAAGATCTGCTCGAAAGGGCTTTTCGCCTGACCTGCCCGGCAGTCGGCGCATACCACCAGGATGCTCCTGGCCGAATGGCTGCGGACCGCATCCGCCGCCGCATGGATCGCCGCAGAACCGGACCTGAGGGAACCCGAGAAATCGGCCGCTCGGATCTCCCGTGGAAGGTCCGCGGCCGCCGCCAAGAGGCTGGCGGCCTGTTTCTCCCTGTAGGGAGATGTGGTGGTGGCGAAAAAAAGTCCCTCCGGCCGGTCCGGGGCAAACCTGCTGCAACCGGTCACCGCTTCGAGGGCCATGGTCAAGCTGTCCTCGTCGTACTTGGCTACGGCCCTGTTCCCTCCAAAGCTCCTGGTGGACCAGACCCTGGCGATCTCGGATCGACTCAACCGGTAAGGGGGTATGTAGGCTTGAAAGGACGTGATTCCAACCATAGGAGACGGACCTCATCGAAGAAATCAGGGCAATTTTAGGAAAGAAGGAAACGGCAGCGTTCCTTTGCCACCTATAGGCGATTGTTTCCTATCTGTCAACATTAAAAGAGAAACCCGGCTTGAGCCTTTCGGATCGGTCGAACCGGTCCGCGCCTTGTGCCGGAGCCCGACCTGGCGGGCGGGAAAGGAGCGTGAAAACCGGCCCCAAACCCCGCCTTGCTTCTGCGCGTGCGCCGCGGTCTCCACGATGGGAGAAGGTGTAACCGGAGGCGGCGGGATGGTCCAGGGGGAAGGGAGACCGCCCAGGGCGGCCCTTTGCCCCTGCCCTTTCGTTTTCCGTTGACAAAAAGGAAACATCAGGTCAAATTGGCATCACCTCCTGTTTCATCGCGCTCAGGAACCGCATGAGCCGCTTACGGGACTACTCGAAAGGACGACCGGGATCTATGGACAACCAAATCCATTTCGTGGATCAAACCTTGAGGGATGCCCAGCAGAGTCTGTGGGGCTTCACCATGAGGACCGATCACATGGAGCCCATCGCGGAGATGATGGACAAGGTGGGCTACACCGCTATTGCGACCGTCGGCAGCCAGGCCTTCACCGTCCAGGTGCGCAACCTCAACGAAGATCCGTGGGAGAGGATCCGAATCCTTTCCGGGCGGATCACGAAAACCCCGCTGAGAGGCTCGTATCAGATCGGGAGTCTTTCCTCCTTCGACCTGAGCACCCCTCGCGAGATCATCACCCTTTGGATCAAGCGCTCCGTGGCCAACGGGATCAGGAGCTTCTGGATCTGCGATTACCAGTACGAGATGGAAAAATTCATCTATTTTGCGCGGATCGCCAGGAGTGAAGGGGCCGAACTGGTCCCTGCCCTGATGTATACCTCGAGCCCCGTGCATACGAGGGATTACTGGGCCAGGAAGACCCGCGCCTTGATGGAGGCCGGAGCGTATATCGACCGGATCATGATCGAAGATGCCTCGGGGGTCATCACACCGGAGGCGACCGTCGAGATGGTCCAGACCGTCCGGGAGAACTCTGAAGGACTTCCCCTGGAGTTCCACTCCCACTGCAACAGCGGCCTCGCCCCCCTCTGCTACCTGGAGGCCGTCAAGGCGGGGGTCCGAACGCTCCATACCGCGGTGGCCCCCCTTGCCAACGGGACCTCCCTCCCTGCCGTGGAGAACATCCTGAAAAACCTCCGCCGAATGGGCTATTCCGCAGACCTGGACGAGGAAGCGCTTGGCGCCGTCTCCGCCCATTTTCGAAGAGTCGCGCAGGAGGAGGGGTTGCCGACCGGCATTCCCATGGAGTTCGACCTCTTCCACTTCCAGCACCAGGTGCCGGGCGGCATGATGACCAACCTCACCCGGCAGCTCAAGGAGGTGGGGATGGAACACCGGCTGAACGAGATCCTGGAGGAGGTCGTCCGTGTACGGAAGGATTTCGGCTATCCGGTCATGGCAACCCCCTACTCGCAGATCGTCGGGGCCCAGGCCGTGGAGAATGTCATATCCGGGGAGCGCTACAGTCAGATGACCGACGAGGCCGTCAAATACATCCTGGGTAACTATGGGGGCCCGGACGGCCCCGTCGATCAATACGTGATCGAGCAGGTCAGGAGCTCGCCCAGGGCAAAGCAGTTCCTCCACTGGAAGCCCGAGGGGTACGAGAAACCGATCGAGGAGTTCCGGCGCGAGCTCGGGCCGGAGCTTTCCGACGACGATCTGCTGCTCAAGATCCTGATCCCGGGGAAACCGGTCAGGAAAAACGACAAGCCGAAGACCGGGCCCTCTCCCAAACCGAAGAGCCCGCCGGCCCGGGAAGGGTCCGGAGGCGGCTCCCGGGAATTCGTGGTGGATGTGGATGGGGAGACATTCCATGTCAGGGTCTCCGAGGTGACGGGCGAGAGCGGAGAAGACCCGGCGGGCATGGGCGGTGTCGAGGTGCGTGCGGCCGGGAAGCCGACGGAGTTGCCCCAAGGGGGAGTGCCCTGCGGCATGGCCGGCCTGGTGCTTTCGATCGAGGCCAGGGAGGGATCTCCGGTCAAGGAAGGGGACCTGGTGGTCATCATCGAGGCCATGAAGATGAGGAGGCACATCCACTCGCCGCGAAGCGGGCTGATCAAGGCCATCCTGGTCCAGGAAGGGCAGATGGTCGCGGCAGAGGATATCCTGATGGTGGTGGAATGATGTTCCGGAAGATTCTGGTTGCCAATCGCGGTGAGATCGCCGTTCGTGTCATGCGCGCCTGCCGGGAGATGTCCATCCCCTGCATCGCGGTCTATTCCGAAGCGGACAGGGACGCCCTTTTCGTCAGGTATGCGGATGAGGCCGTCTGCATCGGCCCTCCTCCTGCCCGGGCCAGTTACCTGAACATCCCCGGGATCATGGAGGTCGCACGCGAGAAGGGCGCCGAGGCCGTCCATCCGGGGTACGGGTTTCTTGCGGAGAACCCGGAATTCGCGAGCGCCTGTGAAGAGGAGGGGATCAAGTTCATCGGCCCTTCGAGCAGGGTGCTCAAGCTCATGGGCGACAAGGTGACCGCGCGCCGTGAAATGATGAAGGCGGGCGTCCCCGTGGTCCCCGGCACGAATGAATGCGTCGTGGAGTTCGGCCCGGCCCGGGAGATCGCCCGGGAGATCGGTTATCCCGTGATCATCAAGCCTTCCGGGGGGGGCGGCGGGATCGGGATGACCGTCGTTTCCGGGGAGGACGAGCTGGCCGCCGCGCTGAAGTCCTCCCAGGCCGTTGCGACGAACACCTTCGGGCTTTGCGATGTGTACATCGAGAAGTACCTCCCCAACCCCCGCCACATCGAGTTCCAATTGCTGGGGGATTCGAGGGGGAACGCCATCCACCTGGGAGAAAGGGAGTGCTCCATCCAGCGGCGGCACCAGAAGCTGGTCGAGGAATCCCCCTCCCCCGCCGTCGCGCCTGCCATGCGCGCCGAGATGGGCGCGATTGCGGCCAGGGCCGCCGCCCTGGTCGGCTACGAGGGCGCCGGGACCATGGAGTTTCTCTTCTCCGAGGGCAAGTTCTACTTCCTCGAGGTGAACGCACGGGTGCAGGTGGAACACCCCGTGACCGAGATGGTCACCGGCGTGGACATCGTGAAGGAACAGATCCGCATCGCCTCGGGGCTCCCCCTCGGCCTCAGGCAGGAGGACGTCCGGATGAACGGATGGGCCGTCGAGTGCCGGGTCAATGCCGAGGATCCCCTGAACGAGTTTGCGCCCTCCCCCGGCAAGATCGTGGAATACCGCCCCCCCGGCGGCGCCGGCATCCGGGTGGATGACGGGGTGTACAGGAGCTACACCATACCGCCCTACTACGATTCCATGATTGCCAAGGTGATCGCCTGGGGAAGGGATCGGCCCGAGGCCGTCGGCCGGATGCGTCGCGCCCTGTATGAATACGTCATCCTGGGGACCCGGAACAACCTCGCATTCCACAAGGCCCTGATGGAAAACCCCCGATTCGTGGAGGGGAGACTGGATACCTCTTTCATCGAGAGGGAAAAGACCCTGCTGGAGGACACGAAAAAGGCGATGGAAGAAGCCTCCTGGCTGGGGAGCCGGTTGTCCTCCCTGTCGGATGCCAGGAAGAAGGTGGCGGCCGTCTCGGCCGTGGCCGCCCTGATCCGGAGGTAGCTGCCTGGTTTCCAATGTGGCAACCTTCAGATCATGGGCGGGCTCTTTTCCTCTGCTCCCGTGTACCGGGTCCAAAGGATGATCCGTCGGCTCTCCCCTCTCCGAGTCACGCAATCACCGGTCGACTTTTCTGTTGACAAAAAGGAAACATCGGGGCAATGATGGCCCCATGGCAGCCTTCCCGGTCCATTGTCCCGTTCACCTGCAACCGTGCATCGACTAGGTCATTCTCCGAACGTGCATTGCCCGTCGAATCTTCAGGGTCGGGATCCGGGATCACCGGTTCCGCAACAGAGCCGGATCTCGCCCCTGTTCGAAGGAGTTGCTGAGCCACCCGTTCCGTCATTCGAAAGGAGGAAAGAATATGTTGCACCCGGCTTATGATCTCACCTTTTACGAATTTGACGATGAGA
>JAGVAP010000076.1 GCA_020060215.1 Deltaproteobacteria bacterium
CCCCCCCCCCCCCCCCCCGGAACGTATTCAGGAGAGTGCGCTGCAAGAGCCGATAGCGGCAGCGGGAGCGGCAACAGTGCCTGACAAGGGTTTTCCTATTGTGGGTATAGGCGCCTCCGCCGGGGGACTGGCGGCCTTGGAAGCCTTCTTTTCCGCCATGCCGGCAGAGACAGAGAGCGGCATGGCTTTCGTCCTCGTACAGCACCTCGCCCCGGACCACAAAAGCATCCTGAGCGATCTCGTCAAACGATACACGCGAATGCAGGTCTTCGAGGTTACGGATGGGATGGAGGTCAAGCCCAACTGCGCCTACATCATCCCACCCAACCGCGACATGGCCTTACTGAACGGCACCCTGCAGCTGCTGGAGCCGGCTGCGCCGAGGGGCTTGCGGCTTCCCGTCGATTTCTTCTTTCGCTCCCTGGCCAAAGAGCAGCGCGAGCGAGCTATCTGCATCGTTCTCTCCGGCACGGGCAGCGACGGTACGCTGGGCGTGAGAGCGATCAAAGGCGAGGGGGGTATGGTCATAGTGCAGGCCCCCGATTCAACGGAGCACGACGGCATGCCGAATAGCGCCATCTCTACCGGCCTGGTGGACTATGTGCTGCCGCCTGCAAAGATGCCCGCCCAGCTCATTGCCTATGTGAATCACTCCTTTCGAAAAAGAGTCCTTCCGGTTTCCGTCCCGAGCCCGAAGAACGAAGACACGATGAGGAAGATCTGTGTCCTGCTGCGGGCTCAAACCGGCCACGATTTCTCCCAGTACAAGCAGAACACCGTCATGCGCCGGGTGGAGCGGCGAATGGCCCTCCACCAGATCGAAAGGCCCGAAGAGTACCTCCGATTTCTGCAGAAAAACTCGTCAGAGGGCGAGGCCCTCTTTCGCGACCTCCTGATCGGGGTCACCAGCTTCTTCCGCGATCCAGGGGCATTCTCGGCCCTGCAAACGCAGGTTCTCCCCGGCCTTTTCGCCGGGAAGGCAGCATGCGGTCCGGTTCGAATCTGGGTGTGCGGCTGCTCGACCGGCGAGGAGGCTTATTCCATCGCCATCCTGATCCGGGAGCAGATGGAGAGCCTGCAAAAGGACTACCAGGTACAGATCTTTGCCACCGACATAGACAAACAGGCGATCGAACAGGCCCGCAGCGGCGTCTTTCCAAGCAGCATCGCAGCCGATATCCCGCCCGACCGGATCTCGCGGTTTTTCTCTCTTGACCAGGATGGCGGAGCCTATCGAGTCAAGAAAGCTATACGAGATCTGCTGATCTTCTCCGAGCAGGACGTGGTCAGAGACCCGCCCTTTTCCAAACTGGACCTGATCTCTTGCCGAAACCTGCTGATCTACATGGGGGGGGAACTGCAAAAGAAAATCATCCCTCTCTTCCATTACGCCTTGAACCCGGAGGGAGTGCTCTTTCTCGGCAACTCAGAGACCGTAGGTGAATTCGCCACGCTCTTTACCCCATTGGACCGCAAATGGAAGCTCTATCGTCGCGGGGAATGCGTCTCCGGCCTGCCCCTGCTGATGCAGGAGGCTCTTGCCCAGCCTCCTGCGGAAGGAGGGGCGCACGTCAGGGGGGCCAAGAGAGAAAGCCCTGTCGAGAAAAAGGGTGTTCTCCGCCGAATGACCGAACAGTCCTTGCTGCAACATTATGCGCAGACCGGGGTGCTCGTGGATGCACAGGGCGACATTCGGTACGTTTACGGCCGTACCGGGAAATACCTCGAGCTTGCCCCCGGGGATGCCGGAACGAACATCCTGCGCATGGGCCGGGAAGGGTTGCGGCGGGAACTGACCACCGCCCTGCACAAAGTGGTCAGCCGCAAAGAGCCTGTAAGCTACCCGGGGCTCCGGGTCAGGACCAATGGCGATGTCATCACCGTCAACCTGGCCGTGAAACCGGCGGATACAGGCGACGGTGGAGCCGCCGTTCCCGACTTATTCCTGGTCATCCTGGAGGAGGCCACACCTCCAAGTGCAGCCTTGTCCGGGAAGTCCGCTGCCGAGGACGCGGGGACATCCGACCTGGATACCGAAAGACGCATCGCCGCACTCGAGCAGGAGCTTCGAGCCAAGGAGGAATTCCTCCAGTCAACCATCGAGGAGATGGAGACCGCCAACGAAGAGCTCAAATCCACCAACGAGGAGATGCAGTCGGTCAACGAGGAACTGCAATCCACCAACGAGGAACTGGAGACCTCCAAGGAGGAGTTGCAGTCGATCAATGAGGAGTTGGCCACTGTCAACACAGAGTTGCAGAACAAGGTTGCTGACCTGGCGCGGGCCAACGACGACATGAACAACTTGATATCGGGAACCGGGGTGGGCACCATCTTCGTGGACCATCAGTTGAGAGTCATCCGGTTCACTCCCGGCGCCACCAGGGTGATCAACCTGATCGAGACCGACATCGGCCGACCCATTGGCCATATTGTCTCCAACATGATGGGTTACGACCGACTGGTGGAAGACATGAAGGAGGTATTGGAGAGCCTGGCTTCCCGTGAAGTCGAAGTGCAGACCAAGGCGGGCGAGTGGTACATGATGCGCATCCGCCCCTATCGCACCCTTGAAAACGTGATCGAGGGCACAGTGGTCGTGTTCGTAGACATCACCGATCGGAAGCGAATGGAGGCCGAAGTGGAAGAGGCTCGTTTGCGGGAGGCGGAATTGCGGAAGGCGCGAGCCCGGTTTACCCAAAACATCGTAGCCACTGTCCGCGAGCCGTTGCTTGTACTCGACAAAGACTTGTATGTGGTCTTCGCCAACCGCGCCTTCTTCGGTAAATTTCAGGTGGAGCCGGGCGAAACCCTGGGTCACATGGTTTACGATCTGGGGAACCACCAATGGAACATTCCGAAATTGCGCCAGCTGTTGGGAGAAATTCTTCCGCGGGATGCCGCTTTCGACGACTTTGAAGTGACACACGAGTTCGAAAAGATCGGCCGACGAACCATCTTGCTCAACGCCCGACGTATCTCCAGCGATGAGGATGAGGAGATCCAGTATATCCTCCTCGCCATGGAGGACATTACCCAGCGCATGTAGCGAGGCAGGGCATCCTCACCCTCCAGGAGGTCTTGTATGAATAAGAGGGATGATCCTCTCGTGAATGAGTCGGCTCTGCGCACTCGAGCGGAGGAAAGAGCCCAGGCAACAAAAGCTCAGGATCCGGAGTCGCTCTCGCCTGAGGAGAGCGCGCGTCTGCTTCACGAACTGCGGGTGCACCAGATTGAGTTGGAGATGCAAAATGAGGAACTTCGCCGCACCCAGGAGGCATTGGAAGCGTCGCGGGCGCGATACTTTGAGCTCTACGACCTCGCGCCTGTGGGCTATTTCACCCTCAGCGAGCATGGTTCGATCCTGGAGGCGAATCTCACCGCCGCTACCCTGTTGGGGTCGCCAAAAAGCGTACTGAGCAAGACTCCTTTGACCCGATACATCCTCCCTGAGGATCAGGATATCTATTACCTGCACCGCAAGCGGCTCTTTGAAACGGGCGAGCCGCAGGTGTTCGAGATCAGGATGATTCGGTTGAATGGCACTCGATTCTGGACGAGAGTAGAGGCTCATGTTGCCAAGGATGCTGAGAGCGGCGCACCCATATGCCGCGTTACGCTGAGCGATGTCACGGAGCCCAAGCGGATGGAACAGGAGATCCGCAGGGCTCGTGACGAATTGGAGTTACGCGTTAAGAAGCGCACCTCCGAGCTTGAGCTTAAGAACCAGGAGCTTCTGGAATTTGCCTTCATCGCCTCGCACGACCTGAGTGAGCCGCTTAGAAAGATCCAGACTTTTGGGGACCTCCTGAAGTCAAAGGGCTCGAACCATCTGACTGAAATGGAAATGGATTATATCTCCCGCATGTCCGGAGCGGCCAATCGCATGCAGGGACTTCTCGACGCACTGCTCCGATATTCGCGGGTCGGGACCAAAGGTCAGGACCCCGGGCCCACGAGGCTGAATGATATCGTAAAGGATGCAATCGCGGATCTGGAAGTGCCGATTCAGAATACCAAGGCTCGCGTGGAAATAGGCAAATTGCCGCAGGTGAATGGGGACCCGCAGCAGTTGAGGCAGCTCTTCCAGAACCTCGTTGCCAATGCACTCAAGTACCACCGCCCTGACGTCAACACCCTTGTCAGGATTTACACAAAGAGAAACGAGGGCACAGCCCGCATCTTTGTGGAAGACAACGGGCTCGGGTTCGACGAGAAGTACCTGGATAAGATATTCCAGCCCTTTCAGCGCCTCCATGGGAAGAATGAGTATCCGGGGACAGGTATCGGCCTTGCCATCTGCAGGAAGATCGTGGAACGGCACGGCGGCACGATCACGGCCAAGAGCACCCCTGGTAAGGGATCGACCTTCATCATCACACTGCCGGTGGAGAAGCAAGATGAATGCCCTTGATCAGAGTAAGGGGGTCAAACCTTGACATTGGACATTTCGGCTCCTGTGTAGCGACTCGGCCCAAGGGTGTGTGAACATGATGGCGCTGCGTTGTCGATGTCCTATTACCTCCCGGGGAAGTGAGCGGAAGAGATATTTCTCGATGACAATCAAGGGAAATCACAGCAGGGATGTCCAAGGTCAAGGTGTGACCCCCTTACTTCGTTTGTGAATAGCCCAGTCCTTGCTAAACAGAGCGGGTATTCCCCCGGACTCCTGCACAGTCCTTAGTAGAGCAACTGAACAAAGCTTCCCTTTTTGTTTCTCATTGACTACCCTCTTTTGGGTAGATGCCTGATCAATGCACCGGAATTGACTGCCAGACATGAAACCTGGGGCGCTGTCAAACACGGAAGCGCCAACCCGAAACGAGAGCAGGCATAGCAACGAATAGGAAGGTTAGAATCAGGAATTCCCCATTCCGGAGGCTCATAGATGCAACACAAGGGTTTATTTCTATCAGCCGCGATCATTGTTGTTCTCGCAGCGGCGGCTGCGCTTCTGCTCAGAAACAACGAGGGGAAGCTAGATTCGCTTCCAACCGTGAGGCTTGGCGTTTCTTCCAGCGCAGTGAACGGCTTGATCTTCATCGCTCATGAGCAGGGGTTTTTCAGTAAACGCGGTGTCAAGGTTGCCATGAAAACCTACGAAACGGGTGTTTCCGCCGTCAATGCGCTCGTTGCCGATGCAGTGGACGTTGCTACCGGCGCCGAATTCGTCATGGTGCGAAAGGGGTTTGATCATGGCGACCTCCGGGCCTTCGCGCAGATCGCCAATACCAGCCCTATCGAGATGATCGCGAGGAAGGATCGCAGCATTGAGACAGTCTCCGATCTGAGGGGCAAGAGAGTGGGATTGTCGCGTGGAAGCAGCTCTGAGTTTTTCCTTGGCGGCTTTCTCAAGCGGAGCGACATCCCCCTTTCAAGCCTGGAGATGGTCAATCTGGAGCCCTATTCTATGGAGAAAGCGTTCTCTGACGGTTCGGTCGATGCGATCGTAGCCTGGGAGCCGCATGTAACTAGGATCAAAGAACGGTTTGGAGAGAGCGTGACGAGCTGGCCGGTCCAGGGCCGCGACGATTACTACTTCCTGATCATGACCAAAGACCAATTCCTCGATCGGTCACCTGACGCGGCAAAGAAGATGGTTCGAGCCCTGCTCGATGCGGAGGAATTCGCGAGGAAGCATCCGGAGGAGGTCCAGCGGTCGATCCAGGAGCGCGTCAAGAATCTGGAGAGCGACATTCGGCCTATCTTGCAGAGAACCGCCTTTCATGTGCGTCTCGATCAATCCCTCATCACCCTCATGGAAGCAGAGGCGCACTGGATGATCCGAAACAGCCTGACTATAAAGAAGGAGATGCCGAACTATCTCGATATGATTTATCTGAAGGCGCTGAAAGCCGTGAAACCGGATGCGGTCGGGATCATTCATTGAGAACGTGTGTCCGGGAAGAGCGACCAGAGACCGCTCTTTCCGAGAACCGACAGGGGCTAGCAACTCTGAAGGACAATAGAGAGGGAAGCAATGCGAATCCGATTTGTCGTGATCGCCGCCTGGGCCGGAGCGCTGCTCTTGGTGACGGCGCCGGGGAAAGGGGCCTCCGCACAGCCGCTGCGGGTCGGTGCTACTCCCAATGTTCACAGTGCCCTCATCTACCTGGCCGAGAGCGAAGGGTTTTTCAAGAAGCAGTCCATCGATGTCGTCGTTAAGGAGTACGAGCTGGGTCCGGACGCTGTCGGCGATCTCCTGTCGGGCCATCTCGATTTTGCGACTGCCGCAGAGTTTGTCTTCGTTCTCCAGAGTTTTCAAAAACCGGATATCAAGATGCTGAGCACCATCTGCCTGGTTTCGAACCACGACATTGTTGTCCGAAAAGACCGCGGGATCGCTGAGCCCCAGGACCTGAAGGGCAAGCGCATCGCCATTGCCCGCGGCACTTCGGCGGAGTTCTTTCTCTACAACTACCTCATTTTCAACCGCATCCCTGCCGAGAGCGTCCAGGTCGTCCACCAGACACCTTTGGAAACGGTCAAAGCGATCGCCGACGGAACCATAGACGCAGCCATCTCGTGGGCGCCTTACCCGGCAGAGATGATGAAGCAACTGGGCGCGAACGGCGTACGGTGGCCCGCCCAGAGCGGCCAGCACTCCTACATGGCACTCTACGCGAGAGATCGCCTTCTGAAGAAGCAGCCGAAAGTGGCTGAGCGATTTCTCGCCGCCCTTGTGGAGGCGGAGAGTTTTCTCGCCGCGAATCCTGACAAGGCCAGCACAATTGTACGCCGGAGACTAAAGGCCGATCTCGATTCTTTCCTTGAAGCGTGGTCCCGCTCTAGTGTGAAGATTCAGTTGACCCAGGACCTTCTCGTCCTTATGGAACGAGAGGCGAAGTGGGCGATCCGCAAGAATATCGTAGAAAAGAAGGAGATGCCAAACTATCTCGATCTTCTCTACCTTGACGCCCTTGACAAGATGAAGCCGGAGGCGGTGAGCATTGTCCATTAAGGTGTTCCCATTTGGCCCCCTCGCGAAGATGTCGATCAGGACGAAGCTCAGTCTGAGTGCCGCAATCACCACCGGACTTGCACTGGTCGTCGCACTCACCGTCTCTTTGCAGTTCAAGAACGTGGGGCAAGCCGCAAGGACGGAGCGGTTTGCCTTTGGTGTGATCAAGGACGTTTCCGATCTCAATTCCCTTACCTACGCTTATCTTCTGCTCAAAGACGAACGTCCAAGAGTGCAGTGGCAGATCAAACACACTTCTCTTGGGAAAACCCTTTCAGAATACGTCGCGCGGAGACCTGAGGAGCTGGTGCTGCTCGACAGGCTGCGTTCCAACCACCATCAGATGAAAACCCTGTTCGATGCCGTGCGCGCAGGAGTCGAGGGAAGCCGCCCTGTCGCTGAAAACGGTTCCTCCCCATACGACGAGCTGAACGAAGGCGTCACGGCACAGTTCATGGCACGCGCCGAAATGACTTCGGCTGATGCCGCGCTGCTCGGCCGTGAGAGCACCCGCAGAATGGATGCCGTTCGGCGCACATCCCTCATCCTCGTGCTTGCTTCAGCGATTACCCTCGTGCTGTCAGCCGCAGGGACCGCCTTCCTGCTCATGAGGGGCATAGGAAACTCGATCCGCGAACTGGGGCGAGGGACCCAACGGATTGCCGCCGGCGATCTCGAGTACCGCGTAGCGGTTGCCGGTGCGGATGAGATCAGCAGATTGTCCATCGCCTTTAACGACATGGCCGCGAAACTAAGCGCCACTTACGCCCAGCTGGAGCACAAAAATCAGGAGCTTCAGGAGTTCGCCTTCATTGCCTCACACGATCTTAGTGAGCCGTTGCGGAAGATCCAAACCTTCGGGGATCTCTTGAAGGCAAAGAGCGCTAATCGTCTAAGTGAGCAGGAGAGAGACTATGTCTCACGAATGACAGGGGCGGCAAACCGGATGCAGGAGCTTCTTGACGCCCTTCTCAGGTATTCGCGCGTGGACACGAAAGGGCAGGACTTCAGTCCTGTGAAGCTGCATGAGGTGGTGAGGGGTGCGACCGACGATCTGGAAATGGCGATTCGGGATGTCGAGGCTCAGGTGGAAATTGACCCGCTGCCGACCGTTGAAGGCGACCCGCAGCAGTTGAGGCAGCTCCTCCAGAACCTCATTTCCAATGCACTCAAGTACCACCGTTCCGAGGTCAAGCCCTTCGTCAAGATCTACGGAGAGACAGACGACGGGACTGGCCGCATTTTCGTGGAAGACAATGGCATCGGTTTTGATGAGAAGTATGTGGACAAGATCTTCCAGCCTTTTCAGCGTCTGCACGGGAGAAACGAATATTCCGGAATAGGAATGGGGCTGGCCATCTGCAGGAAAATCGTCGAGCGGCACAAGGGCACGATCACGGCGAAGAGCACCCCAGGAAAAGGTTCGACCTTTATCGTCACTTTGCCAGTGAACGGCATCAAGGCAGTGAATAATCCGCGGTGAGGGTTTTATATCGTAGGCTGAACTTCGGGACTCATCTCCAGAGTGGCGCCTGCCAGAAGAATCATTGAGTTCATATGCCCTTGAGGATCTGAGTGTGGATCCAACTTGCCAGGTCCCGTAGATATCTGAAGCCCATTTCACTGTCATATCCAGGATATATCTGGCTTGCATGGTAGACGTTCTCTCCCATTTACAGTTTCAAGGAGGACAAAGCCATGCAAGTCTCTCGATCAGCAGCCATCTAGTTGGAGTACCATTGGTCC
>JAGVAP010000086.1 GCA_020060215.1 Deltaproteobacteria bacterium
CCCCCCCCCCCCCCCCCCATAAGGAGTAAGTTGAGATCCTTCCCCGCACGGCCTTGGGCTCCATGCCGGATCGGCGTCTTTCGCGCTATATTCGTCTTTTCTTCTGTTTACCGGCAGCGTCGCGATGAAAGGGTAGAACCTTTTCCGGTGAGAATCGCTTTTCTGGCCAAACACCTTGCAAGAACGCAGAGGAGTGGAGGTAGAGTTCTCGTGAATGTATGGCGGAAGCCCCCCGAGGTGGTCACAGCCTACAAGACGAGCAGTCGAGAAGTACTGGAGGTCTCACGGATGAGAGTGTCTTATGATCCGCGGACAGATACCCTGACCGTTATCTTCAGGGAGGATGCGCAGATTTCTGAGAGCGACGAGGACAAGCCCGGCACGATTCTCGACTACGACCGGGAAGGCAATCTTGTTTCTCTGGAGATACTCGATGCATCCAAGCGTGTCACCCGGACCCGAAGGATCGAATTCGAAACAACAAGGACCTGAACGACCTGGAGCAACTGCCATAATCACTGCCTCGCCGGCAAGGTCACAATGAATGTTGATCCCTTTCCGGGCGTGCTCCTGGCGGTAATCTTCCCTCCGTGACGCTCCACGATCTTCCTGCAGATGGCAAGGCCGATGCCGGTCCCCTCGTAGGGACTGCCGTTGCCGTGGAGCCTCTGGAAGGGAGCGAATATCTTCTCGAGATATTGCTCATCGAAACCGATGCCGTTGTCTTCCACGCAGATGAGGCAATTCTCCTTTTGGCAACGCGCTGTAACTTTGACGAACGGCTTTTCATTTTCTTTATGGAACTTAAGACCGTTTGCGATGAGGTTCTGGAATAACATATGCATCTGGGTAGGGTCGGCTTGAACGATGGGAAGGTCTTCCGTTTCGACACGTCCTCCACTCTGGTGAATTCTCACCTCCAAGTCGGCGAGGACCTCCTTAACGACGTCGTTGAGCTTTACTTCCACAAAAGACTGCGCCTTTGTGTCGAGCCGGGAATAATCCAGAAGGGAGGTGATGAGGGATTGCATTCGTCCGGTAGCCGACAGCATCCGTTCGACGTATTCTCTCCCGTTTCCTCCAAGCGCATCCCCATACTTGCTCTGAAGGACGCTCCCGAACACGCTTACTTTTCGCAGGGGCTCCTGAAGGTCGTGAGAGGCGATGGAGGCAAAGTCCTGCAGGGCCTGGTTGCTCTCCTGGAGCGCTTTGGTCCTCTCCCGCACCTTTGCTTCCAGCTCGTCATGCGCCTTTGCCAGCGCTTTGCGCTGCTCGATGAGTTCTGCGGTCTGTGAGCGCAGCCGTTCATTGGCCGCAGAGAGATCGGCGGCATAGCTTTCTTTCTCTTTGAAAAGCCTCTCCCGCTCTTGGGCGTCGTGTTTTCTCCGGGATATGTCCTGCATCACTCCCAGGAGCGCGCGTTCTCCGCACCAGGAGATGACACTCATATGAAGCTCGAGCCATATCCTTTCTCCTTTGCCTCGTATGGACAACTCGCACGGACCGAGAATGCCTTCTTCGTTCATCACCTTGCTGCAATACGCCCTGACATCTTCACGGCTTTCCGGATTGAAACGATCCAGAAACGCGGCCGACTCCAGCTCCTGGTCCGACATGTCCAGAATGCGCCGGAGCGAGCGGTTGGCGTAGACTATGCGGTCGTTGTGAAGGATGAAGATGCCAAGGGGGCTTTGTTCCGCAAGGGCATAGTACCTCTCCTCCGACTCGACCGAATACCTTCTCGCCCGCAGGAGGATCTCCACACGTGCGTGAAGCTCGATCTTTTCGATTGGGATAAGTATGAGGTCGTCCACGGTCTTCCAAAGGTGGCGGGTGGCCACGCCGACGTCCTGTCGCGGTGTTACGAGCAGGATGGGAAGAAAAGCGGGGTCTTCCTTTTTCTTCCTGTCCTGTATAAGTCGGCAGGAGCGGTCGAGCGCCGGTCCGTCGACAATGCACAGATCGAAGCCGACCTCCAGCGACTCCTCGCCTTCGGCAAATGCGACATGGTACCTTTTCCCAAGCCATTCCCCCAAGAGCCTGCTGTTCTCCTTCTGGTCCATCAGGATGAGCACTCGTTTCACTGCCCTAGGCCTCCAGAAGATGTCGGATCAGCCCCGCGAGCTCCCTGGTGGCAAGGGGTTTGACGAGAACGCCGCTTGCGCCGCGGCTGATGCTGTCCTGCCGGATGGCGGTGCTCTGCTGAGGGGAGATGATGAGGAAAGGAACCGCCGACCTTCGCATTCTCTCACAGCTTTCCCAGATGGAGCGGTCGAAACCGGCAAGGTCGATCAGCGCAAGGTCCGGCGCCGGTCCGGCGTCAAGGATCCGGTCGATCTCCTCCGCGCCATCCACGCCGGTGGCCCCATAGCCTTGTCTTTCCAGAAAATCGACGAGCAGCTCCCTGTTTCGCCGGTTGCGCTCTACCACCAGGATCATGCGCTTTCTACTCTCCATCTCGACCCCCATCCCTGATGCTCGTCCACTCAGGCGTTCCGGTCAGAATGCCTCGCAAGTTCCTCAAGGGTTTTCCAACCTTGATTCCATACTGGGTGATTGCGAATTCACGCAAAGCCTTCTCAAAGTCGGTAAGTCTCTTTTTCAGCACGCCGATCGTCTTGTGAATCTCGCCGTGCATCTCAAGGTAGTGCAGGAAAACGATATTATCGGCGATATAACTGATGCCTATGTCCGACACCCTGAACTCCCCGCCCGTTATGGACTCCACCTCATTGGTGAGGAGGACCGTCACTCCCATGTTCACCAGGTACTTGGTCAAGGCGTAGAGGCGGCTTTCCAGGTCCTCTCCTTTCATCGCTAGCTTGTAGCCGGAGACGCTGTCGATCATAACGATGCGCGTCTTCTTCTCCTCGACTTCCCGCCGGACCATGTCCGCAAACTCATCGGGTGTGAGCAGAAGGGGAACGACCTTTTCTACAAAAAGGGTACCGTTCTTCACCATGGTGAGGGCCGGGATTCTTATGGATTCGCAGCGGTGCAGGAGTGTCTCGAGGCTTTCCTCGAAAATATAGACGACCGATCTCTCTCCCCTGCCCGCAGCCTCTTTCATAAATTGGAGCCCGAGGGTGCTCTTGCCCACGCCGCTCGGTCCTGTAATCATGGTGGCCGTCCCCCGCTCAATGCCCCCGTGCAAGAGTTCGTCGATGTCCGGGACTCCGGACGAGATGGTTTCGGGGTTGAACTCCGCGCGATGCGCACCCGGAACGAGTCTCGGGAACACCTCCATTCCCCTTCCGGTAAGGACCATTGAATGCTCTCCCTGGCAATAGGACGAGCCACGGAATTTGGTGACGCTGAGCCCCATGCCTCTCTGTCCGCCCTGAAGGTTTACGACTCCGTCCGAGAGGAACTGGAGGTCGTCGTCCGGGGCTTCCCGGCTCCCCTCCGACGTGGTCACCACCGTGGCGCCTTGAGACGTGATGAAGCGCAAAAAGGAGAGAACCTGCTTGCGGAACTGGAATGCATCGCTCGACAAATAGCGAAACTGGGTCATGGAATCGATGAAGACGCGGCTCGGTCTCAGCTCTTCAATGACCTCGACGATTTTCTTGGTAGTGGGCTCCCGTTCCACCTCGGCAGGGGAAAAAATGTCGTAGGACTCCACCTTGGCGAAAAATTCCGGGCCGGGGCTCAGATCGAGAAAAGAGACGTTGGAAAGATCAAAGCCGAGTCGTCGGGCGTTTTCCCGCACCAGAGACTCAGGTTCACCGAGGCTGATGAAGAGGACCTTCTCGCCCTGCGTTGTCCCTTCGGTGAGAAAGTGCAGCCCGAAGGTCGTTTTGCCGCTGCCCGGACCTCCGCGTACGAGATAAGCCCTTTCAGAAACAAGCCCACCGTCAAGCACCTCGTCAAGTCCTCTGATACCCGTCGTCAAACGCCTGAAAGATTCATTCATACACTTCCTCCAAGATATTGTCAGAAGTTCCTATCTCGTTCAATAGGTCTTTCATGACTGCATTGCCGGAACCCCCAAGGGAGATCTCGCGCGGAAAGCCAGCATCCATTTCGGGGAAATCGCCGGGTTTGGTGACAAGGCCGGACACCCCCATAACGGCACAGAAGACTCTGGTCTTCCTCCTCATTGGAGTAATCCAGACAAAGAGGGGGGTATGTTCTTGAACTCATCGAGTCACCGGTATATTTCCCAAATTATACCAATACCATTTACCTACCGTACCCGACAATACAGTATTTCCCGGAACGTTTGGATGTGCCGCATCAGGCTGAATAGAGGCGGACAGGGTTCCTCTTGCCCTCCCTGTTCACACCCTCCTTCAGCAGGACTTGACCTTACAGTTGCAAAATTTTCGAGTAAAAGGCGCCCAAACGCAGTACAGAAGCGCATCCAGTCCTCATGACTCCGTTTCAGGAGTTCACAGGGAATGGACTCCTGATCAGAGTGTCTTCCGTCATGCCCGAAGTTTTTTGTCGGGCATCCAGGTCTTTTGTATTCTGGATTCCCGCTTAGGGCCTGCGGGAATGACGGACCAAAATACTACAAGGTAATACAACAATAGGGTTGACAATCCTGGTCGTCCTTGGGCTATCAGAATGGTCGTTGAGCATCGATCAAGGCCGGAGATTCGTGATCTTTTCCCTGTTGCTGCGGCATGGTGATGATGAAAACGGAGCCCTTTCCCAGGGTGCTCGTGGCGGTAATCTTCCCTCCGTGACGCTCCACGATCTTCCTGCAGATGGCAAGGCCGATGCCCGTTCCCGGATATTCGTGCTTCCCGTGGAGGCGCTGGAAGGGCTCGAAGATCTTATCCAGGTACTTCTCGTCAAAGCCGATCCCGTTGTCCTTCACAAAGATATGATATCCTCCGTCCTTCTCCACACCATACACCTTGACAGCCGTTTTGACCTCCGATCGGTGGTACTTGAGTGCGTTGCCAAGAAGATTCTGGAACACTTGCCGCCATTGGTATGGGTCGCCATGGATGATCGGCAAGGAGCCGATTTCCACCACCGCCCCCGTATTCTTGATCGAGACCTCCAGGTCCGTGACGACTGTCCGGGCAATGTCTTCAAGCTTCACCGGCACAAAATCATGCGCCTGCGTCTCCACGCGCGAATACTTGAGCAATGCATCGAGAAGCTCCTGCATCCGGCTTGCCGAACCCGTCATCCGTGAAACATAATCTCTCTCCTGTTCACTGAGGCGGTGTTCGCTTTTTGTCTTCAGGAGATCTCCGAAGGTCTGAATCTTTCTCAAGGGCTCGCTCAGGTCATGGGAGGCCACATAGGCAAACTCCTGAAGCTCCCGGTTCTTGCGCTCCAGCTCGGCGGTGCGCTCTTTAACCCTCAATTCCAGTTGATCGTGGGCCTTCCGAAGCGCCTCCTCGGCTCTGATCCGCTCGGTGCATTCCGCCAACGTTAAAACCAGATCAGACACTCTCCCGGCGGCGTCCTTCACGGGGATCAGGCTCCAATCCCAGTAAGTCATGCCGCGCTCGGGCTGGCTGGAATATTCGAATGGTTTTGCAGTTATGAAAAAGGGCTCACCCGCCTCCACGACTCTCTGAAAGATCAACTTGTTCTCTTCGTGCGGGTAGAGGTCAAAGTGATTCTTGCCCGGGAAGAAAGAGGGATCATGTCGGCCCGCGGCGGCATAGGCCCCATTAACCCAGACAAAGTTGACAATCCCGTAAAAAGTCCTGTAGCCGTCATGCCGGACTTGATCGGGCATCCAGAAAGCCTTGAAAACACTGGATCCCGGTTTTCACCGGGATGACTGAAGAAGCGCATTTTCGACTTTTTACGAACTCGTCAAAGTTGAACCGGGAATCGAGGAGTGCGGCCAGGATGTGGGTATGCTCCAAAATCTCCGACATGATCCGGTTGACCTTCGCAAGCTGCGCCTCATTCTCGCGCAATAACTCCTCGGCCTCCTTTCTCCGGGAGATATCCCTTATAGATATAGTCGTAATGATCTCTTCAGTCCTGGTCAAGCGCCCCACGACCAGTCGTCGGGCAGACAAAGACATTTCGGCGGGGAACGTTTCACCGCTACTCTTCCTGGCCTCCGCCTCGACGACCATCGGCGCCCACGATCGGTCGTCCGGGAGGAGAGACAACCCTTTCAGCGTCTCTTCAAGGGAGACAACGTCTCGGGGAGACACGATGAGATCGAAGATATCGAACCCGACGGCCTCTTCTTTGGAATATCCGAACAGCCTTTCGGCAGACCTCGTCCACATGAAAATCCGGTGACGCTCGTCTATCGAGACAATCGCATCGGAGGCCGTTTCGACGAGAAGCTCGTAGTTCCCTTTGCTCTGTCTCATGAATCGAGCCAAGAGCTCGGGTGCTCCCATTCCTCTCTTTCGAGCTTCCCCGTGCATCAACAGTGCGGCAACCGATAAGTAAATGCTGCTGAAATACCAGGAGAGACGGCAAAACCAGCTCACCGCATCGCTTAAAACGCCGACGAAAAGCCCGCTGGCGAATCCGATGAGGATCAGCCCGAAACCGAGCCCGGCCCAGTAGAGGAAAGCCGCCCCCGACCTGTGATAGATAAGCAACATCCAGGCGGCGGAGGTCCCGAGCAAAATGGAGGCTGCTCCGTACAGGACCTGTCTCAGCAACGTGGGGCCTGAGGGGGTGAAGAAGGCCGGAGTGAGACCCGCCAGCGTCAGGATGGTCACCGCCGCCATGAAACCGATTGCCCCTCCATAGATGGCGATCATCAGGGGCACCCGCGATGTTTTCCTTACCGGTGGGGAGCTCCCGGTAGAAACGAACATGAAAACGAGCAGAACCATGGAACCCAGGAGGGCGCTCGTATTATGGATCGTCGTATTCGCATTCAAACCGCCGACGAACGAAAACCAGGCGGCGAGCATGAGGGCGGTGCCATAGAGCAGCAGGGTGGCGCCGAAGAGCAGGATTTCCCGCGAGCCCGTTCGTTTAAAACCAACCCCCGCCAAGTACGATATGGCGGCGTAAACCACGAATACGATGAGCGTCTGCAGGATCGGGAAGAGGAGAGGCGGAAAGAGGCTCGCCCGGATATCGAGAACCGCAAACACCGCTGTCAGGGTCGCGAGCACGGCCAGGGGAAGCAGGGAAAATCGCTTTAACACCCCGAAGCTTACCCCGAACGCAAGGCTGCCGAAAGGAGCCGGCCGAGCTGCCGGCGAGATGTTCGTCATGACGAGGTCTCTTGTGGCGGGGTCCGATAACCGTCAGAGGAGGCAAGATCCTGTAAAGCTCCTCAAACCGCCGAACGCACCGAGCAGCTCTCGCGGCGGCCGTCATATTTCCCGCACCGTTCACGATCCCTGCTTTGTGGCGCTAGGTATTATCGGACATCCCGCTCTCCCCGGAGGGACCGGCGGAAAGGCGTAAGATCCCTCCGAGCGGTATAAGTTTTTCCGGGGCGGTAAACCCGGAAGGTCCAAGGCCGAAGAGCGCACTTCATGGTTGCAAGATCACAACCGGGTGTGCCGGTTCGCCAGGGAACCCTGCTCTTTCGCAAGGGCCTACAGTAAGCACCCTCATCAGAAACCTTGTTCCGGTTCCGGGAACTTGCAGAAGTGTCCGGAATATATACAGTGCGTACCTTAGCGGAACAATACTGGATATCCTGTATTTTGCGGGGGACTCCGTCAAATACGGTCAGGTTCAGACGGGTCGCGCCCGACATGACGCCGATGTCGTGGGATCGATCTTGCATGCGGCAAGCGCCGGTGAAGAGGCAGGTGCCCCATGTCTGACCAATGGAGTAAGGAAGCATCAGACGATGGGGCCGTATGGGGACGACCTCTGCATCAATTTCACAGAGCTCGATTTGGGGGCGTTGCCGGATCTTCCTGCAAATCTTAACACGATACGCGGGCTTGTGAAGACTCAATCTGGCCGATCTCAGATCTGGCAAATCCGCTCAACGTGGAAAACCTCTCTTTTCAATGCCTTGATGCCCGAGGCGATGCTGGGCAGCGGCATGGAGGAGGTGGTCCAGACGATGACGGGGACCTCTTTGAGGATGAGATCCCGATGGATTTTCAACAGGGCCTCGCAGCCGCTGATCCTGGGCATGTTCAAATTGAGGGTGATCAGCTGTGGCAAGGGTGCTTCCGGGGCTCCGTGCCTCCAGACGCCGGTCGGGTTTGTTGACGGGGGCACCCATTTTAGATATCAATGAACCCCATGACCAAGGATCAGCTCATCGAAACCATTAAGAAGATACTTTCTACCGAGAACGACCTCAGCTTCCTCCTGAAGCTCGAGAAACCCGAACTCGAGACGTTGGTAGCATCCATCAGGGGAAGAATGGATCGGGAGATCCAGTATCGGAGAACCTGAAGGGTATTGAATGGAAGGGGCGAGCGTTTCGGGAGAGGAAGCGTGGCAAAGAATACCCGGACTGCAAACCCCTAACAGGTGCTGAAAAACTCCTGTTTTGCAGGTTGCTCAAAAACGTCCAGATGCAAGGCGCCCGAAATCCTGAGGAGTGAGGCGTACATATCAGTACGTCGCAGCGACGAAGGATAAGGGCAACGCCGCAGATGGGCGTTTTTCAGCAACCTGCTAAGGCATCACGGTGGTGCGGAGGGTCGGCCCCCGACGGACGATCAGCCCTTTCCTGGTAAGGTGTTCGAGGATTTCGCGGTATTTCAGCTCGTATTCGGAGTGAAAGTAAAGATCCACGGTTTCCCTGAACCACCGTGCGGCCATGAGGTGATCATGGAAGCCTTCCTCCTCGACCTCGCGGCGCATCAGCAGGGTATAGATGATGATCCTCTTGATCAGATCCTGCCCGATCCGCTCCCTTTCCACAAAATAGGTCTTCAGCCTTTTTTGCGCTTCCTCCACGGCCGCCCTGAAGTCTGAGAAAGGCCTGCCGTGGCCGGGATAGACCCTCCGGACATTCAGGCCGGAGATCTTCTCGAGGGATTCCTGGTGCGCGAAGAGGGCTGCGCTTCCCTCGATCCGCAAGGTCATGACCGCCATGTCCTTCTCCCAGAGGGTGTCGGAAGAGAGGAGGGTTCCGGACGGGGAGTGATAGAGGACGATCCCGTCCGCGGCGTGTCCGGGCGTGTGGATGGCCCTGAACTCATAGGGACCGATGGCGACCGCATCCCCGTCCCGGATGGAATGGGTGCATTTGAAAAAGCGCGCCTCCTGGGCGTAGTAGCGCCACCAAGTGGACCAGTCATCCCCTGTTTCGATGAAGTGTCTCCCGATCGTGTGGAGCGCCACCTCACAACCCGACATCTCCTGGACAAGCGCATTCCCCCCGATATGATCGCAGTGCGTATGGGTATTGACGATGAGCCGAACAGACGAGAGGTCCGTTCCCAGTTCCTCCAGCAATTCACGGGTGCGGTTGAAATCACCGATATAACCGCTGTCCACCAGCACGGGCCTATCCCCCCTGAAGAGGAAGTGGTTCCCGTTGAGGAACCCCCGTTGGATGAAGAAGAAGCCTTCCAGGACCTCCTCGGTCAAGGCGTCACCCCGGTCAGGTCCCGCGCTCTCCCTGGCATCGGCCCGGCCCCTTCCGTTCGGCAGGACGCCGGACTCCATGAGGTCGAATGTCTGCCGTAGTCCCGGGTACCTGATCCAGAGGTTGAGACGACCCGCGGGATCGGAACGGCTGTAACGGCTGCAGAGATCCGCATTCTGTTCCATTAACGGCTCCTCGTGAATCGGGCGCGCAAGAAACCCGGTGCGATAATTGGTATATTTATGGCCTCCGAAAAATCCCCCTCTCCGATACTTCGGCGATCTACTTTTTTAGGTGCTCGACTAATGAATGGAGCTGGCTGATGGTTTGTTTCCAAATGGAGGGGTCTCTGCTGGCGGCATACAGGGTGGCGGCCCCGTTCAGGGAGATCACGATGAAATTGGAGAGCTCTTTGAAGTTCAGTCCCTCCTTCAGCAGCCCCTTCTCCTCCGCCTCCCGAAGCCAGGAGGAGATGAGCCTCGAAAACCCCACAAATCCCTTGAGGATGTGCCGGCTCATGGTTGCGGATTGACCCGAGAGCTCGACGAGGCTGTTAAGGAAAAAACAACCCCCTTCGAATACGTCTCCTCCGAGGTAGTCGCGCAGGTCGCGCTCGATGGTCCGGTTGAGCCGCTCGATGGGGTTCGATATCTCCCGGGCATCGGCGAACACGATCCCCCTCCAGATCCGCGTCGCCTCCTCGTACACGGCGTACCAGATGTCTTCCTTGCACTGGAAATGCCCGTAGAGACCTCCCTTGGTGAGGTTAGTCGCTTCGATAATATCGCCGATCGAGGTATTGAAGTACCCCTTTACGGAAAAGAGTTGAAGGGACTTCTCGATGATCTTCCTGCGGGTGTGGGTTCCCTTGGACACCGCAAAACACCGTCCTTTCAAAATATACCGACCGGTCTGACTATTATGCAGATCGCGAACGGTGTCAACCTTTTTCGGCGCTCCAGGGCAAGACTCCCATCTCAGGACCAGTTTCCCTTTTGCCATCCGCCTCCAGCCCCATGGAGACTTCGAACGTGGTCCATTGACACACAATTATCATTTTGGCATACTCACTTCCGAAAAAAGCAAATTCCTATCTTTCTTTCTTTTTCGATATGGTTCGTCAAGAACGATGGCGCGCGACGCCAAAGTCAGTCTTCCAGGTGGCGACCGCGGAAAACCGCGATCTGCATCTGGCAGTGCTGTCGCTCTTCGCCGAGCGCGAGCTGACGGACCCTGCGCTTACCCTTGAGGATATCCTGGCAGCGCTCCCGCACCAGGCATCCGACCTCCAAGTCGATGAGGCTGGCATCCGCCGGAGCCTCGATCAATTGGTGGAGTGGGGGCTTCTGGACGAGTCCCGAAACGAAGCGGCCACATACCGAACGCCAGAGGAATTCCAGCGGCGGAACCTGCAATGGTCGCTGACGGCCCATGGTCAGACTTCCGTGGCTCTTCTGGACGAAGCGGCGCGGTTCCTGGCTGCTGTGGCAAGCCTCCAGCCGGCAGCCATAGATTCACTCGCGCAGTCGATAGCACGGGTCGTTCGTTTATCCAGCGACCCGGCCTCGGACAATGCGATCATCCACGTCGAGCTGCAGCAGGCGGAACATCATCATCAATCTCTCGTGGACAACGTCCGGCGCTTCCAGAGCCAGCTCTCGCATCTCCTGAGTGATCCGACCCTTGACGACGCCGTGATGGCGCAGGCCCGCGACGCGATCATTGAGTATCTGACCCGGTACATCCACGATGCGGAACAGCCCGCTGCGCGAGCGGCCGAAGCACTTCGACAGCTCCATGAACTCGGTGACGCGTTTGTGCTCGAGCGCGCTCTCAGCGGCGCGAACCTAGCCCCGGATCCAGTCCTTGGCGACCCGGGGCCACGATGGCTCGAGGAGCGAACTCGCCGGTTGGCAGCGCTCGATGAGTGGTTCCTTCGCACCGCGGACGGCTCCCTGCCTCGCATGGCCCGGCTACGATCCCGCGGCCGTGACTGGGTGCTCCACTTCCTTCGCGTGATGGAGCTTCGCCGGGCACACCGACGCCGCTCCGCCAGCATCATCGATGATTTCACCACGATCGCACGCGCGTTTGCTGCCTGCACGGACGACGATGAGGCTGCACGATTGTTTACGGCCGCTTTCCATCTGCACGGAGCCAGGCATCATACGATCGCCTATGATGACATCGAGACGTTGGATCCGGCGACGCCGGCTGCCAACAATCCGATGATCGAGTTGACTTCGACGTTGCGGGTGCAGGTCATCACGCGGCAGCGCGCACGAGAGCGACCCGTCGCCGATCCCCGAGAACAACGCGCCCGGGCTGCAGCCGCGCAGGCGGAGACCTTGCAGCGCACAGCCGCCATGCGCACAGCGATCGTCACGGATGGCACCATACACTTGTCGAGCTACGGGCGGCTGGAATACGAGCAGTTTCGTGATCTCGTAGACCTCCTCTGTGCCGCGCTCACGGCTTTGCCGTCGCCGGATGGAAGCCGACAGTGCTTCTCGAATGATGGCCAAGTGGAAGTGATCGTCCATCCGCTCGCCACGCCCCGTACTTGCTGTCTCGAAACGGACGCCGGCGTGTTGACAGCACCCGATTTCCGCTTGTCGGTGCGCCTACGCGGCATCGACATCGCAACCGGCCTCGTGACGCGAAGATCGTTCGCAGGCAGCACGCACTAAGGATCGCAATTATGAAAACAGGAAGCCACGACACTGAATCACGGGCAGCAGCGATTCGGGCGCTTCTGGCATCTCCGCTGCTCCTGCGCAGCCGGAACGAAGAGCTGTTTCGTAGCGTGGCAACGCAGCGAGCATTCCTCGAGTCGTGGTTTGAGGAGAACGTCGGTTGGCAACTTCAAGTCGATGTTCGTGCCGGAATCGCCAGGCTGCACAAGCGGACCCAGAACCCCGACCCGCGTCGTGGTCTTCGTCGTGCACGATCTAGCAAACGGCCCTTCGACGCTTTCCGTTATCAGCTCCTCGCGCTGACTTGCGCGGAGTTGCTTCGACGGCCGCATACAACGCTGGGTGACCTGGGTGACGCGATCACCCGGATTTGCGCCGCTGACGACTCCCTTCGCTCCCTCGACATCAGCCGTCACTCGGATCGTGTGGCTTTCGTCGATGTCCTGCTGTGGTTGATCGAGGCCGGTGCCGCCGATGTTACTGCGGGTGAGGTCGACGGTTTCGGAAGCTCACCGGAGGTCGACGCTGTCCTCGCCGCAGATACAAGTCTAATCCCGCTGCTCCTGTCCTCGGATACGGCACCCTCGCGCGTTCAGGCTGACACGCCTGTGCAGTGGATCGAGCAACTCCTCAATGAACCGAGGTACGGAACCGCCGCGACAGACCCCGAGAATACGGACCGAGATCAACGGGCGCGCTGGTCCAGACATCAGGCCATCCGGCAATTGCTTGACGACCCGTCGGTTGATCTCGATGAGCTTCACCCGGGCGTAAGAAGTTACCTGTTTACCCCGGCGGGTCGAGACAAGGCGATCTCTGCGGCCGAAGAGGCTGGTCTTACCGTCGAACGGCACGCGGACGTGTGGTTGGCTATTGACCCGACGCGGGAGTCGACAACTGCGACATTCACGTCGGTCGGCCGGTCGTCCACTGCTGAGCAAGCGGCAGCGATCGTCCTGGCGGTCTTGGTAAATGTCGATGTCGATGGGCAGCGACAACTGCTCCGAAGGTCGGTGCTATCACTCCGTCGGGTCCTAGAGGAACATCTGACCACGAGTCCGGGATGGGCCTGTGCCTTCCGCAACGGCCCAGGCCTTGATGCATTGCTGTCGGAGTCAATCGAGCTACTCGAGGAGTTTGGGCTCATACGGCGAGATGGGGAGGACATCGTGCCACGTCCGGCCGCGGGACGGTTCGCGGTTCGCATCGTGACGGGTTCATCCCCCACGAACGACGAAGTGGAGACCGGTCCATGACCACGGTATTTGCCCGCGATCCCGCCCCCCCGTCGCCCGTGTCCGTCGACGACTACCGGTGGCATCCAACTCGAGCAGGACTTGTGAACGTGTGGCAATACACCGAAGAGGTCCTGGAGTTCGAACGGGGGCGCCTCGTCCTGTTCGGCCCGAACGGCTCGGGCAAGACGATGGCCCTTGAGCTGCTTCTGCCGCACCTGTTTGACGCCAAGGGCCTGCCCGGACGCCTGTCGACTTCAGGTGCAGATCGCGGCGGCCTCTGGGACCGTGTGAGCGGGTACGACGAAGGAGAGCCGCGTACCGGTTATCTCTGGCTTGAATTCGCTCGAAGCGTCGAAAGGACGTTCACGGCCGGCGTACGGCTGAGAGTGAAACCGTCGGGTGGCGGGGAGAAGAATTGGTTCACTACCCCACGGCGGGTCGGGAGCGACTTTTCTCTGCTCGACGAACATCGGCGCCCGATTTCCGTTGAGCAGTTGACCCAAGCGGTCGGCAACGATGGAAGGGTCTGGGGATCGGATACCAGTGGCTACCGACAAGCCGTACGAACGACGCTTTTCCCTGGTTGGTCTGATGACCGACTGGACGCGCTCATCCGCACGCTCCTGGTAGTGCGCAAGCAAGACGTCACCGACGGCTTGTCGCCCTCGAAGCTCTCCGACCTCCTCTCGGAGTCTCTTCCGCCGCTCGACGATCTTGAACTCGGCCGAGTCGCCGATGGCTTTGCCGACCTCGATCGGCGACGTGATCACATCGCACAGATCGAGAAGGATGTAACCGAGGCCAAACGGCTCACCGAGGCCAACCGCGCGTACGCTCGCTCCGTGACCGCCCGCGCTGTAGGAGAGGTCGTTGCTGCAACGACGGCATTCGATAACGTCGCCCGGGAGGTTCGACGTTTGTCAGACGAGCTGGAGAGCTGGAAGGGACGGGTCCGGGAGTTGGAGGAACAAGAAGCCACCCTCGACACTGAGGACCAACGGCTCGGCGGAAAGCTGGATGGTTTGAAGAGCTCGGAGGCCTACAAGCATGGGGCCGAACTCGAGAACCTCCAGCAAGCGGCGCAGGGTGCCGATAGGCGTGCACAAGAAGCTGAGCGCGAGGCGAGCGATGCGCGCGAGCGCGCTGACAGACGCAGACGGAAGGCCGAAGAGGCTCAGGGGAACCACGTGCTCGCGCAGCAGCAGGTGGCCCACGCCCGCCAAGACCTTGAGGCCGCGGCGAAGCGTCTGGGCGGCGACATGCTCGAGGAGATCGCAGCCGACTCTCTGGCATCGGCCGCCAACACGTGGATCGAGGGGCGTCAGAAAGCGATCCAGGAGGTTCGCATTCAACTGCATGCTCTCGATCTTGCGATTGAGCGACGCAAGAGTGCGCAGAAGCACCGGACGGGGTGCGAGGAGAAGCTCAGCAGTGCCGAGGAGAGGTTGCACATCGCTACTCAAGCGGCGGGCGAAGTCCGAAGCCGGTGGCGACGCACGGTCGTCGACTGGCGGAGCGAGGCACGCGAGCTGGGGCCTTATTTGGGCATACTCGATGAACCAGAGACGGCGCCGGGACTGGTGACCGAGGCGTGGAACATCGCCCAAGAGCCGCTGTTCGATCGTAGATCACAGATTGAGCAACGGAATACCGCTCTCGCTGAGGAACTGCAGGAACGCCGAACGGAGCGCGACGCGTGGCTCGCAGGGAAGGACCCGGAACCGGAGGTCCCGGCCGGTCGTCGCGATCGAAGAGGGTTGGCCGGTGCCCCGCTTTGGAGGGTCGTTCAGTTCCGGGACCATGTCACCGAGGACGTCCGCGGAAACATCGAGTCGGCGTTAGCGGACACTCGTCTCCTCGACGCATGGATCACACCCGACGGAGAGGTTTCGATCGCGGAGGGCGAACCGGACCTCCAGCTGCTGCTCGCTCCTTCTCCCTTAGCGGCGACGGAGCATCAGCAAACGCTTACATCTCTGCTCGAGCCGGAGCCCGCAGCAGACGTGCTGCGCCGTGAAACTCTTGAGGCACTTCTCGGATCCATCACCCTCGTTGAGCGCGATGCGCACATGGCACCCGTTCCGGAGCGCGGGGTGGTCATCGGCAGGGATGGGAGCTGGCGAACACCTCGACTAGCAGGTCGTGCGGCTGTCGGTCCAGCGCGATACATCGGCGCCAGCTCACGCGAAGCAACGCGGCGCGAGCGCATTGCAATCCTCGACCATGACATCGCGGACCGCGAAGAGGAACAACGCACTCTTCAAGCTGAGCGCGAGGCGCTCACGGCTCAGATTCGGCGCTGCAAGGACGAGATGCAGTCCTTTCCACCAATCAAGGAGATCCAAGATGCCGATCAGGAGGCCGATCGAAAGCGGGTACAGATGGAGTGGGCAAAGGACCATCTCGTCCAGGCAAACACCGCTCTCTCTAAAGCAAACGACGAGGTGAAGGGACACCAGCGAGTGCTTCATACCGTTGCGATGGGGCACAGCCTGCCTACCGACGATGCAGCACTCACCAAATTCGAGGCAGGCCTGAGCGGCCTTCGAAATGGGGTGTTCGCATTTCAGCAGCGCCACGAACGAGCCCAATCGGCTAAGAGTGATGCAAACTTCGCCGAGGACTTCGCTGTGGAAGCAGAACGTGAAGCCGGACAGCGCATAGCGATGGCGCGAACGCGCCGTGGTGAGTTCGAGGTGGCCGCCAGTCGTTTCGCGGCGGTCGAGAAAGCGCTAGGCACCGACTACAGGGAGGTAATGGGCGAGATTCGTGCCGTAACGGCCCGGCGATCCGAGATTCAGTCCGAAAAGAGGGACCTGCGGGCCAAGCACAACAAAGCAGTCGAAGAGAGGGGCTCGGTGTCCAACGCTGTTGCTCAAGCCGAGGTGAAACGCGCGACGGCCGAAGCGCAGCGCACACGTGCCGGCGAGACCTTTGTAGCCCTATGCCGCGACGGCATGCTCTCGGATGCCGCACTCCCAGATCCGCCCGTTGTCCAGGCATTGACCACCACCACCGCAATTCTCGATGCCGCCCGTCGGATTCGAGCCTCCGGAATGTTGCCGCCGAGTCCGAGCGATGCCGACCTGGCGCGAATGTCCAACAACGTAATGGCCAGAGTCGGCGATGCCTCGCGACAACTCGCGGGGCGTGCGGATCTCAATTTCGAAGCGGGCGACCAGTTCTGGTCGGTCCTGTGGGGACGTAGGGAAGGGATCATGGCGTCGTCAGCGGCATTGCTGGAGGGGCTGCGCGAAGATCTCGAAGCCGCGAGGTCGGAGTTGACCCAGAAACAGCAGGAGCTGTTCGAGCAGATACTCTCCGGATCCGTTCGCGAACACCTCAAGGGTCGTCTGTGGTCAGCACAAGCCCTCGTCGATCGTATCAACGGTCTTCTCGAGGATGTTCGCACTGAGTCCGGAGGCGTCCGGGTTAGCCTGAAATGGGAGATCAACCCGGACCTGAGTGAGGCAGCAGAGCTTCGGCAAGCCAAGGAGCTGCTTTTGCATGATTCGCCGATCGCCCAAGGACGATCGCAACTCGACGCCTTTCTCAGAGGGCGGATCGAGCGCGTCCGCGCCGCGGAAGACGACACCGGAGAATGGCGAGATCGCCTTGCGCGGATGCTGGACTATCGGTCCTGGCATCGGTTCCGCATCCTCGTGCACCACAATAGGTTCGGTGATAAGCCGCGTGCGCTGGACAGCAAGAAGGTGAGCCTCTCAGCGGGCGAAAAAACGTTCGTGATGGTGCTCCCGTTGATCGCGGCGGTGACGGCCCACTACGAGCCGGCGCCGGGGGAACGACCCTGCATGTCGCCACGCCTGCTTCTGATGGACGAGCTGTTCCCCAAGCTCGATTTTCCGAACAAGCGAAAACTCATGGGATTGTTACCGAAGCTGCACCTCGATGCGGTGTTCACGTCGGACAAGGACCGTTGCGAGTACGACACTCTCGACGGCATCGCTATCCACGTGTGTCAGAAACTCGGCAATGATAAGACGACCACGACCCGACTCGTATGGAACGGCGTAGAGACGCGAGTGTGTGCGGCAGGATCCGAGGAGACTCGGCGAAGCAGCGGTCTTACGCAGGTCAAGGACTAGGCTGGTGAACCGCGACCCGGTCGACATCGCGATGGAATGGGATGGCCTCGGGTCTCTTGGTCCGGTGTGGCAAGAGCTTGCGCGTCGAATGGGCGCGTCCGATCGTCCCGTAAAGAGGATCGCGGTAGCAGGCCTTGATGAGCGGGGGCGACGAACGCTCGCATCACTGCTCAGATTCCAACGGGTGCCTGAAGATGCGGTAGTGACCCTCGATACCAGCAAGCTCGGTACCGCCCTTGGCCTCGGCGACGATTTTCAGCTGCGTCGCCTCGTTGAACGTGTTCGAGGTCCCATTGATAACCGTGCCGCCCTTCGCGCCGCGACGTCGGAGGCACGAGCCTCCCTGTGGTCGCTCACGCACCAGCGAATCGGAAAACGCGTACCTGCCACATTCGCGCGTCTTCGGGCTGCGGGTGTTCCCGCCGGCGATATAGACGCACACGCGCGAACCCTCGATCTTCTCGCGAACTGCCTCGATTGTCTTCCGTCGGCGTCGCCAGTTCCCTTGCCAATGCTGGCGTGGCAGGTCAGTGGTGACCCGCACGCGCTTGATGGAAACACGACGTGCGGTCACTACCTGCAGTTGGCGGCCGTGGAGCTTGCGGGAAGCCCTGCTGCCGAGCCGGACGGCATTGCGGTCCGCCATGCGTTGCAAGCTCTTGGGGTCTTTGTCGACCGGCTTTCCTCCACGACGATCACCTACGGCCTTCGGGCACAACCCGACTCCCCCGTCGGACGCCTGCTTGAGGCCGGCGCCGCAGTGAAGACACCGGTTAGCATTTCGGGGGCCATGCTCGATGGCGCCGCTCCCAGATTTCAGCAGCGCAGCTGGCTCTGTGTCGAAAACCCGTCGGTCGTGGAATCGGGGATTCTAACCGACTACGCCGGTCCACTCGTCTGCACATCGGGATGGCCATCGATGGACACGCAGCGACTGCTCGCCATCGCACGAGCACAGGGAATAGATCTGTATTATGCCGGGGATTACGATTCGGTTGGTCTGGCGATCGCCAGCTTCATGTCGATGCGCTACCAGGCGCACGTTGTCATGACCAAGGCCCTGTATCTCGCTGCCGACCTGGTTCGTGCACCTGAGTGGGGGGATACAGAGGTCCCTCTTACACCGTGGGATATAGAGCTCGCGAGCGTGATTTATGCCAAACGCCGCGTCGTGTACCAGGAGGATCCCGGGGTATGGCGCAGACTCTTGAATGAGCAGACGAACGGTCGCTCTTGACCGGGAGGTCGCCTCAGGACTGGATAGCCGCGCAATGGCGTGTTGCGCGCGGTGCACGGCGGCGTGTTTTACGCCTTCGAGGTCCGTTCGTAGATCCCAGGACCCGCCAAGGTTCGGATGTGAAGAGTTTAACACAAGTTGGGGTGGGGGGGAGATCCTCCGCTTTCTACCTCCTCCGCACTTTCCCATGCTTCTTCCATCAGCCGGGCGCCGTCCGGGAGTCTCTGGCAGGCCTCGGAAGCGAGCCAGGCCTGGCCAGCTTCTGAAAGGGCGGGGATTCATGAACCGGGCGAAGATTTTTTCGTTCTGATCCATTCACTCGATGAAGAACGATTCGAGCAGGTTCCTGAACATCAGCTCGAACTTGTCCTCTCCGGTTCACGTCCTGCCGCTTTCTTGAGGCTTTGATGAAAAAAAGCTGGTCCGCCTGCTTGAAATCAGTCCCGAACTCTTGTTGACGATATCGATCAGGCGCGAGAAGAGCATCATTTCCTCCCGCGCCCTTCCGGTGCCGACCCGGCTACCCCCCCCCTTTATCCTCCAAACCTTGAACCTGCCAAAACTTATTGATCTTCAACCAGGTTAGGTATAGATTGCCCATCTATGAACCGGCCAAGAGGGTTTTTGGGAGAAATGCAGACTGTTCCACTGGCAGAACCCCAAGAAAATGCGAACATGAAGGCGAGACCCCGTCCTTATTAAAGGAGATGGGGTTTTCGTGCTTCTGAGGGGGGGATGCCGCCCGATCAGCCGCGGCATGTACCGCATGCATAACCGCGGACGCAGGAAGACGAGCTATGGGTAAGAGGAAGAACTCGACCGGTGGTGTCCTTTTCCTGGCGGGTACCGGATTCGTTGTCTACCTCCTTGTCAACTACGGCACGGCAATCCTTGTTATAGCAGGAGTCATTGCCGCAATCTGGATCATCTGCAAGATCATTTCCTCCCCCAAATCCCCGGAGTCACGACTTCCCCGAGCTGAGGAAAAGCCGGTTGCAACCATAAAGATCGCTCTTCCAACAGACTCAACCCCCCCTATCCGGGGCAACAACGGCGACGATTTCTGGAAGCCTGCCGCACAAGGTTCCAGAGTCGCCGGTCTTGAGATTGGAGGAATGCTGTATGTGGGAAGGGGTCTAAGCTCGATAGCACAGGGGGCGCCCGAGCCCGCCCTCATTGACCCCAAGCTGAGAGTAGCCTCCGGTATAGAGGAATGCTCGGTTCGTCGGCTGAGCTATTGGCCCTCTTATAGTGGCGCTTCCCCCGAGGCGCGCGCCGCGTATCTCCGATGGCTTTCAACCGGTCGGAATGATCCGAATGCCGACATCGGTTACGTTTTCCTCTACTTTTATGGCCTTGAGCGCAGGGCCCTGCATGACGCCAAAACCAGCAGTCGGGCCAAGGCGGAGATCCCGGAGATCTTGAGGGAAACCGAGCGACTTCTTTCGATTTACAGGAACAGCGGCTCGTTTCAGGGTTATGCCGGGTCATTCCTGGACCTGCTTCATGCACAGAATCTCACCGAGAAGCTTTACGAGAAGGAGCCGCCGCCACTCCTTAGCGGAAGATATATTACTCTCCTGCATAGACTTGGACTTGCGCAATGCGCAGCCGATGGAAAACCGCTCCCTGCTGCCTGGGCATATTGCTGGGTCAGGGGCGACCCGACGACCAGGCTGCGCACACCGGCGGTTCGCTGTCCCGAGGAGTTCAAGCAGGCCTTTTTCCTCCATTACCGGGAAGAGTACAAGGATGGTTTGATACTCCCTCAGAATCGGACACGCCTGAAATTGGAGCATCGTCCGGCAAGCCCTTCTTTCACCTCCGGCAAGGACTTTTCCCTGAAATTCGATTTGCCGGATGTGAGCGTTCTCTCTGCTCCGGTTAAGAAGTTGCAGAAGATCGCTGATGAGAGTTACCCCGAGGTGGAGGCCTACAGTCGTTGCATCGGAAAGGACGGGAGCCGATCCGGTTCTTTCGGGGCGGTGTTGGAGCTGCCGCTTTTCCTTTGGCCTGAAGGATATCGGCAGAAGATCGAAAAGATCGGAGAGCGCGTTCGGAACGGGAATGCGCCCCTTCCGGTCACCTTCGAAAAGCTTCAGTCCCTTTTTCCGGGATGGGATACAGTGACTCGTCAGAAGCTCCAAGGCTTCAATCGAGCCTTGTCCGAGGCCGGCGTTGGGGTCGAGCCTGACATACGGTTTGGGGGCAAGATGCCGACGGCCCAATCGACCGTGATGCTTTTCCACGATGACAGGAAAAGCGCTATTCAGTCGGCATCTGCGGGTTACTCGGCCGCGGCGCTCACTATGCAGCTGGCTGTGGCCGTTGCAGCAGCGGACGGCGCGGTCAGCGAAGGGGAAGAGGGTCACCTCACCCAAAAGCTCCAGGACTGGTTGGATTTGTCCGAATCAGAACGGAGAAGGCTCCGGGCCTGTATGAGACTGCTGATCGCAGTCCCGCCCAAGCTGACCGGGTACAGGAAGCGCCTTCAGGACCTGGATCCGGTCTCTCGCGATAGCCTTGCCGATTTCCTCGTTCATATCGCGCAGGCAGATGCGGTGGTAAACACTGCGGAGATGAAGACGATCGAGAAGGTCTTCGGGCTACTCGGACTTGATAAGAAGGCCGCCTACCCCAAGGTCCACATCGCGGCCACAGAGCCGGTAACCGTAAGACCGGGGCAAGACGCCCCTGCGGGTTTTCCAATTCCAAAACCGGCGCGGGTCGAGACAAGGGTATCTCTTGATCCTGCCAAGGTGGCCGCCTTGAAGGCGGATTCGGAACGGGTTGCGTCCATTCTGTCCTCGATCTTCAATGAGGATTCCGGCCAGGCGGAGCCGACTGCGCCTTTTCCTGAACCCGAGCCTGTTGAAGAATTAGGCGAGCCGCCCATCATGGGACTGGATCCGGAACACTCGGCCTTTCTGCGCGTGCTTCTCGGGAGCACCGCCTGGTCACGAGTGGACCTCGAAGAGCTGTCCCAGGACAGGGGTCTCATGCTGGATGGCGCAATGGAGCGAATGAACGATGCCGCCTGCGAGCTCTATGGTAAACCTCTATTCGAGGGTGAGGATCCGATAGAGCTCGATCCGGAAGTAGTGAGGGAGGTATTGAATTGAATCGGATTAGAGCTCGTGAACGTGACGCCATTATCCAGTCCCTTCGCGCGGGAGTGGTGCCCAGAGTAGGGCAGCATCTTATCCAGGTCGGGCGGTCCAGGGAACTCGAGAGTCTCATAAAGGATGTCGATCGGATAGCAGGTGGCGGTTCAACCTTCCGGTTGGTGATCGGGGAGTATGGATCAGGAAAGACATTCTTCCTCAACCTGGTTCGCGCAGTGGCCTTTGAAAAGAAGCTGGTCTCCCTCTCCGCGGATTTGAGCCCCGACCGAAGGCTTCATGGTAAAGGAGGGCAGGCCAAATCGCTCTACTCGGAGTTGATGAAGAACGCCTCCACCCGCACAAAGCCCGAAGGCGGGGCGCTTCCCGGGATCATCGAGAAGTTCATCTCGGGTGTCATCACGGAGGCAAAGGCATCGAAGACCGAGCCCGAGGCGGCCATTTATCGAAAGCTCGAGAAGCTCACGGAACTGGTCAACGGCTATGACTTTGCCGCAGTCGTTGCAGCCTACTGGAAGGGGTTCGATGAGGGGAATGAGAAGCTGAAGGCGGATAGCGTAAGGTGGCTGCGCGGGGAGTTCAGCACGAAGACCGACGCGCGTGAAGCGCTGGGGGTGCGCACCATCATCGACGATGCCTCCTTCTACGACCAGTTGAAGCTGATCGCCAGGTTCGTTCGCCTGGCGGGGTTCTCGGGCCTTCTGGTCTGTCTCGATGAAATGGTGAACCTCTACAAGCTCTCGAATACCCAGGCCCGCAACTCCAACTTCGAGGAGATCCTCCGCATCCTGAACGACTCCCTCCAAGGCCCGGTCGAAGGAATCGGTTTCGTCCTGGGGGGCACGCCGGAGTTTCTCCTGGATACCAGGCGCGGACTTTACAGCTATCAGGCGCTGCAGTCGCGGCTGGCCGAAAACACCTTTGCAAAGGGCGGGCTGGTGGACTTCAGCGGGCCGGTCATCCGGCTCGCGAGCCTTTCCCCGGAAGACTTCTACGTCCTCCTCCAGAAGATCCGCCACGTCTACGCATCCGGCGACAGCGCCGGATACACGATTCCCGACGAGGGGCTGCAATCGTTCATGAGCCACTGTCTCAAGAGGATCGGGGAAGCGTACTTTCGAACACCGCGGACGACGATCACGTCCTTCATCAATCTCCTTTCAGTCCTGGAGCAGAACCCCGGAGCGAGATGGCAGGAGATCCTCTGCCATGTGGAGATCGAGAGGGATACCGGCGGCGCTAGGGACCTCCAGGTCGAACGAGAGATGAGTGAGACAGCGGAGAGCCGGGATGCGCTCACCACATTCAGACTCTGAAAAGAGGTCCAAGAGCTTCGATCTGCTCGATGAGCGGATTCAGCGCTGGATCTTGCAGGCGGGCTGGACCGAGCTGAGAGACACCCAGGAGATCGCGATACCGGCGATCCTGGCCGTCGACCGGGACGTCATCATATCCGCTGCCACGGCCTCAGGGAAGACGGAGGCCGCATTTTTTCCCATTCTGACTTATCTCCTCGGCGCAGGGGAGCGGGCCTGCGTCCTTTATATAAGCCCCCTGAAGGCGCTCATCAACGATCAGTGGAGACGGCTCGATCAGCTTTGCGACCTCCTCGATATTCCCGTTATCCCCTGGCACGGCGATGCGTCCGAGACTGCCAAGAAGAGGTTTCTGAAAAGACCGGGGGGGTGCCTCCTCATTACCCCGGAATCCCTGGAAGGGATCCTCATACGACATGGCCATGCGCTGGGAAGCCTATTTGGCGAACTGGCTTTCATCGTGGTGGATGAGCTCCATGCCTTCATCGATACCGAACGCGGTAAACAACTGCAGTCCCTGATGCAACGAATTGAGTTGGCCCTTTCGCGTAAACTTCCCCGCATTGGCCTTTCAGCCACTCTCGGCAATATGAGCCTTGCCGCCGAGTTTCTTCGCCCCGGCGCCGGTTGCGATGTGCAGGTCATCGAAAGCGAGGAGGGTTTTCAGGAGCTCAAGGTCATCGTGAAAGGCTATTGCGACCTGGCGCCTGAGTCTCCGAGAGAAGGGACTACACCCATCATGACTTCCCCTGGGGCTGATGAAAACAGGGCGACGGGTGAGATTGCCGTCAGTATCGATCTCTTCAGGACTCTCCGGGGGACGAATAACCTGGTCTTTCCCAATAGCCGACGCAAGGTCGAGATCTATTCCGATCTCCTGCGCCGCCGATGCGAAGGGGAAGGGCTCCCCAACGAGTTCTGGCCGCACCATGGGAGCCTGTCAAAGGAGATCCGAGAGGAAACAGAGCGGGCTCTGAAGGCAGGAGACAGACCAGTCACCGCGATCGCCACTACGACACTGGAGTTGGGGATAGACATCGGCGCGGTAAAGAGCATCGCGCAGATAGGCCCGGCCCCCTCGGTGGCCGGCTTGAGACAACGACTCGGTCGATCCGGACGGCGAAAAGGGGAACCAGCCGTTTTGCGATGCTATTGTCTTGAGGCGGAGCTCAAGCCTGACACGCCCATTTCAGATAGGCTGAGAGAGAGTCTTGTCCAAACCATTGCGCAGATCAGACTCCTTGTTAGAGGCTGGTACGAACCACCGCGGATTTCAGGTTTGCATCTTTCGACACTCATCCAGCAGGTGCTTTCTCTAATCGCACAGTATGGGGGCGTTGACGCCGCAAAGGCATGGACCGTTCTCTGCGCAAGCGGCGTCTTCCGGGGGCTTTCAAAGCAGGACTTCGCTGAACTGTTGCGGGGACTTGGTTCGAACGAGATCCTGATGCAGGATGCGACGGGACTCCTGTTGCATGGCCCAACAGGCGAAAGGATAGTGAATCATTACAGCTTCCTGGCGGCATTCGCGGCTGATGAGGAATTCAGGGTCTTTGTCCGGGGGAAGACACTCGGATCGCTTCCTCTGTCGCGCCCTGTGGAACCCGGCAGTTACGTGATCTTTGCCGGACGCCGCTGGAAGGTGTTGTCCTGCAACCCGGCAGAAAAATATATCGAGGTCGAGCCTGCAAAAGGGGGTAAACCGCCCCTCTTTGACGGTATGGTGGGGAAGGTCCACGATCAGGTGCGCGAGGAAATGCGAGCAGTCCTCACGAGCCTTGCGCCCATCCCCTTCCTGGATGTGACGGCCTCAAAACAGCTGGAGGAGGGGAGACGGAACTATGCCGAGCTCGGACTCTCGGACCGATCACTGATTCAATCCGGGGCGGACGTCCACGTTTTCACCTGGAAGGGAGACTGGGTGAACGACACGCTCTCGCTCCTGCTCTCCCGCAAAAACATGCGCGCCCTGAACGAAGGCATCGCGGTGACCGCCTTGCAGACCGACGTCAAGACGGTCTTCAATGCGTTGCGCTCGATCGCAGATGAGCCGCCGCCTTCAGCGGAGGCCCTCGCCGAAACCGTCAGGAACAAGCTTCGAGAGAAGTGGGACCACCTTCTAACTGAACCTTTGCTCAACAAGACCTTCGCCTCCAGGGAGTTGGACATGTCAGGAGCGTGCGCCATTGCCCGGGGCATAGCAAATACCGCCCGGGCTTTGAGGCATGTATAGCATCAGAACTGATTGACTGTCAGTCCAATAAGTGCTAGTAAAGACTTAGAAAGATAAAAAAAGGAGGGGGGATATCATGGGAAATGCGTCGGCATTACCTGAAAGGGTCAAGGGACTTCATGCTCTGGATCCTGACCTTCCATTTCTGGCCTCCGAAGCAGCGGTGGACTTGGACAACCTGCTTTCGGACAGGTCCAGGGAGTTGACAGCCATTCGTCAACTCGCTGAGCAGCTGAAGAATTCAATATCGTTGAGCATGCCATCGCAGCCTCGGGCATTGATGGATCCGGCGACACTGACTATCGTTGGTGACGCTATGCTGCAGGTTGTAGAGGAAAAGCGGGATTCTAAAATAGAAAACCTGCTTGCCCTGGCCGCAGTCATGGCTGAACACCTGTTAAGCGACGATCCCGCAAAGAACCGGAAGGGACTTGAACAAGCCAGAGACTTTTGCGTAGCCCTTTCGAGAGCTGCTACGATCTACCGCAAATCAATCCTTGATTTGCGGCCACAACATCCTTTCAGAAGATGACATCGTGGAACGAATTATCGCATACGCCCGCAACCGTATTGCCGCTGTTCGCGAGGAAACTGTCCAACGTTGGCGAAATACCGATCACAGTTAAGCCCGGCACTGCAATCTGCCAGCTTTTCATTCACGAACTGACAAAGGGGGATCCCAAGCTTGTTGATCGGAGTCGCTTCATTGGCAGGAGAAAGCCCGCGCTTCGACCGATTGAGTTGGATGAAACCGCCCGTAGACTTGGAAAGTGGCTGCCGTGAATCTTTTGTGCTTCGTTCAGGCTCCGCTCCCATATAAAGCTGTATTCCTTCCTGCTCGCCCTTCTCGCCATTCTCGGGCATCCACAGGGATAGATCTCTCAGGGATTCGGGCAGGGGCCGTGACAAAAGGCGTTTCACGAGACCCGAGAGAGAAGAAACCAAAAGGTGGCTCGAGCCCAGCGCAGATTGTCAAAAAGCAGTTGCAGAGGTGATTCCCTCTGCATCCTTATTGAAAGGATCGTTGTTCAAAACAGAGTTTAATCCAAACCGAGGATTCACCACAATTTACGCCGAACCAGAGCACTTACCCATGGTCAGGACTCATCCATGAGAGTAGAGGGCCTAACAAAAAATGAGCTCGTCTCGCGTGCATTTTCAGGATCTGGGATTAGTTCTATAGGAAAATTAGTAGGAGTCAGAACATGCACCAAGTCTTCATATTTATCCATCATTCTCAATCGAAAGTCCATGTCCCATAGACCCTGTTGAAAATCTGTTATTTTCCGTTTAGTACCCACTGCATCAACGATAGCGTCCTTCAAGGATCGCTTATGCATTTCTGCTTCAACTTTCTTAGTCAGAACATGACTGAATATATCGATCTTCATTTGCTCTCCTTAACTTGAAATGAACTGTTTCTCATCCGTTTACTGAGAATAATTCCACTTTTGAAGACACGGGATTCCAAAATATACCGAGAGAGCATCTTAGTCCCATTGGGATATACATAGGAATGTTTTTACTTATAAAAGCCAAATAGTCTCGGCATATCGACCAATGAATCTATAACTTCTTCAACTTTTTCCAGAAGTCTTCATCCTGTCGTTCCCAGTCTTTCCCGAATTCTTTTCTCCAGTAAGCCGCAAGTCTGCCCAGCCACCGCCACCAAGGATCCTTTCCTTTTTGTCTAGCCTCTAAAATGTCATTAAGGAAAATGGCAATTTCTTCCATTTTCTCTTTGGGGAGAAAGGATGCGGCACCCTCCTTGTATGACTTCACAATATTCGCTGGCTTAAGAGCGTTTGCCGTAAGCATGACCGGCGTAACATTATACTGCGTAGCGATTTTTAATAGTGAAAATCCATCGACCCCCATAATGTCAAGAATAGCAATATCAAGCCTTTCCTTTTCAAGGAGCGCTTTTGCCTGCTCAAAACTCTGGGCCTTCAAAACCTCGCACATATCCAGCAACTGTGCGATCGTTTCAAGAACATCAATTTCATCGTCTACTACGAGTATCCTCTTCCCCTTCAAAAAGCCCAGGTGTTCCATAAGGAGGTCCTCCATCTCTCAGAAGTTGCAGTGATGGCCCCGCTACTCTTATCGGCAAATCACCGATTGCTCCCAGCACTGATCGTTTCCCCAGTGGTCAGGAAGGCGAAAGGCAAGTCCTGAGTGAATCATCCTGTTGTGCTTTTCTGTGGCCAGCATCGTGAAACTAGTTGAAATAGCAGCAGCGCTGCAAATAGTGCAAAGCAGACCAGCGCAATGCAGCTCGAAAACAATATCGAAAAGTTACCTCCCGACATCAAAAGGGACTGTCGCAGAGCAGTCTCAAACAAGGGGCTTAGGACGTATGCCAGCACCAAGGGGGCTGGTTCAAAGTCAAACTTTCGCAGGAGGTAACCAAACAAACCGAAAATCACCATCAGATAGATGTCGGCCACAGAATTCCGAACGCTGTAGGCACCAATGACGCAGAAGAACAGAATTAATGGGAAGAGGATGGCATAGGGCACCTTCAGTATTCTTATCCAGAGGCCGATAAGCGGGAGGTTAAGCGCCAGAAGCATGATGTTCCCTATATACATGCTCGCCAGTACACCCCAAAAAATATCTGGGTGTTTTACGATGAGGAGTGGCCCTGGTTGTATACCGTGAATGAGCAGCCCGCCAAAAAGCACGGCCATGACAACGTTCGGTGGAATACCCAATGAAAGCAGTGGGATGAAAGATGATTGAGCAGCTGCATTATTTGCAGCCTCCGGGGCAGCAAGTCCCTCGATTACGCCAGAGCCGAACTTCTCGGGGTATTTGGAAATTTTCTTTTCGACCGCATAAGATGCAAAGGAGCCCACTATAGCCCCGCTCCCCGGAAGGATCCCCGAAAAGAATCCTATGGCCGTTCCCCGAAGAATAGCCCCTTTCGCTGCCATCCAGTCCTGAACGTTTGGAAGAAGGCCTTTGATTTTTGCCTCGTAGATTTCCCTTTTTAAGGGGCGCTCAATGTTTGTTAGGATCTCCGCTAGGCCGAAAAGGCCCATGATCACGGGTACTATGCCGATTCCGTCCTCGATCTCCTTGAGACCAAACGTAAATCGAAAGGATGCAGTAAAAAGGTCCATTCCCACAAATCCGATGAGCAACCCAACGAGTGCCATCATTAGTGCCTTGTACATGGACCCGTGACCCAGAAAGGTCACGACCAGTAGACCAAGACACATAAGAGCAAAATACTCCGGAGGTCCAAAGGCAAGGGCTGCCTTCGCGAGCGGCACAGAGAGAAACATTAGGCCCAAAATAGAAATGGTTCCCGCAATGAACGATGCAATAGCTGCCATTCCAAGTGCCGGTCCCGCTCTACCCTTTTTTGCCATCTGGTAGCCGTCAAGGCACGTCATGACTGAGGTTGCCTCCCCCGGGATGTTTACCAGGATGGAGGTTGTAGACCCACCGTATTGAGCACCATAATAAATGCCCGCCAGCATGATCACAGCAGCGACAGGCGAACTGCGAAAAGTGGCAGGCATCAGCAATGACATTGCACCTACAGGCCCAATCCCGGGCAAAACCCCGATAAGCGTACCGATGAAAACACCGACAAAGCAGTAAATGAGGTTTTCGGGTTGTAATACGATTTGGAATCCCAAAATTAAATGATCTACTACATCCATGTTACCTCCCTCTGTTCATAGTCCGAAAGGTCCTCTTGGGAATGCACAACCAAGCCATACCTCAAAGATTGCGTATGCACCAAGGACTGTAATAAGGGAGATTATTCCCGTCAGCCACCATTTTTGACCACCGGTTGTACGTAGTAGAATAGTGATCAGAAAGAAGGTACAGATATGAAACCCAAGGATTTCAAAAACCAACCCGTAACCCAGAAGCGTGCATAGCACTAAGACCACACGATGCCAGGCAACATCTTTAAAGTTCGGCTTCTTTTCGCTGTTTGCATGCGTCGTTTGAAAGATATTTCTGAGCGAGAGACCTAGGGACATGAGCCCGAGAAGACCTGCTACCCCAAAAGGAACCAAACCCGCTCCGGGTTCACGAACTGTCCCAAGTTTTAGGCGATAGGCAATAACACAAGCCCCCGCGGCCAAGATAAGAAAAAACAATCCGGAAAGGAAGTCATCTTTCGTCATACAGCAGCCCCCCCAAGGGGCTAAGTACACCGCTTTGGGTTTTTGTGCATTAAAATTTATTTCGTCATTCAGGCTTAACACGCATGCAGTTCTTCTTGAGCACTTTGGATTCCCACCTTCGATGGAATCCCGTCAAAATAAGTTAAAAGGCACTCGACGCACTACACTAGATTTCATTTCTTTAACCCCAGTTTCTGAATGATCTCGCCTGTTCCCGTTCTCTCCTTCAGCAAGAATCTCGTGAGGTCCTCGCGGAAAATATTTTTCTTTGCACGCAGAGAGTTCTTAGTGGCAACATCGACGAACACAGGTGATTGGCTCGCTTTGTCAAAAGCTTCGACAAGCCTTTTTACAGTCGGTTCGGGGAGGTTCTTCGGCCCATAGAGCGCGACAACCAGTGGAAGAGAGTGCGGATAACCAAGTTCGATAAGCGTGGGAATGTTTCCGTATTCGTCAATTCTTTCCTCTTCAGCCACTGCAAGTAGACGTAACGAACCTGCCTGCACCTGAGGAACCCATCCACCGGCAGAGCAGCCCGCAGCCATCAAATGGCCACCTAGGAGGGCAGTGACTGTCGGGCCATCGCCGGGGAAAGGGATGAGATTCATTTTAATTTGCTCTTGAGCGGCAACCATAGCCATAACGAGGTGAGGCCTCGTCCCCACACCGGGATTTCCATAAGTGACTTTGCCTGGATTTTGTTTTGCAAATTCCACCAGATCTTTGAGGCTTTTGAAAGGACTGTCGGCCTTAACAAAAACTGCAACATTGAATTTAGCGACGGAGAGAAGGGAGGTGGTCTCTTTGACAAAATCTACTTGAAGATCTTGCAGGAAGGGGTTCACAGTAAAGGTAGAACTCGGAGAAGCCCCAAGGGTATAACCGTCGGGGTTCGAAGAAGCAACTTGGGCAGCTGCTACAGAGCCAGCCGAACCCGGCTTGTTAACGACAACGACTTCTTGTCCAAGGTATTTTTTCGATTCGTGAGCCAGCGCACGGATAAGAACATCGGTGCTGCCTCCGGGGGCGTATCCAATTAGTATCTGGATTGGCTTAACCGGAAAGGTTCCCTGGGAGAACGATAGGGCAGCACTGATAATTACAATGAAGACAACAAACGCCGACAAAGTGAGTTTTACTTTCATAACGGCTCCTTTCAAACCTTTTTTTCATTAAAGGTTCTGATGGTGTGCAGGGCATATTATGTACGTTCCGCCATCAAGCTCCCTCACATGATAATGGGATTCCCCTGTCAAATCCGGGCCAATTTATCTACCCACAAAACCAATCTTGCTACAATGCCTTTCTCCACCTCCTTTGCACCCCTCATGGATCTCAACAAATTTCGCATCTCGCTATTCCCGCTGCACTTTATACTTGAACCGGGCACCTTCTCTCTACATCCATTCTTAATTAGTGCGACCCTTTTTCCGAATCCCAACTCGACTCCCCCTTTGTTCCCCACCTCTTAAACAGGTGCGCCTCAATGGAGAATTGGTCCAGGATTTTTCCCACAGTTTGACTGATGATGTCGTCGACTTGCTTCGGGATGTGGTAGAAAGCAGGTACCGGAGGAAGGATCACTCCTCCCATCCGCGTTACTTTAAGCATCAGCTCAAGGTGCCCCTCATGGAGCGGGGTCTCCCGAACCACCAAGACGAGTTTCCGCCTTTCCTTCATGGTCACATCGGCCGCACGCACAAGAAGATTGTAATCGAAGGAATTGGCTATGCTAGAAAGAGTCTTGATTGAGCACGGCACAACAATCATTCCATCAACCCTAAACGAACCGCTGGCGATGGCGCCTCCTACATCATCCACATCATAAACAGTGGAAGCCATCGCGCTTAAATCGTCTACACTGTACTTTGTCTCAATCAACAGGTTCTTTATGGCTGATTGTGTGTATACGAGATGCGTTTCCACACCCGCTTTCGCAAGCGCCTCAAGAGTTTTTATTCCATATATGATGCCGCTTGCCCCTGAAATCCCAACAACAATTTTAGGCATCAGTCACCTCCACACGGTGATTTATTGAACCCTTCATGACTATCAGGTTCCAGCACAACATAAGAAGAATATCACCAAATTGATTATACCAATCTCGATAGCTCATCAGATGCCCATTTACCCTGTATTTCCACAAAAATTACCCATAGAGCTTGTCCATTTTCTCACATTTTTCCAAATAATCTGCTGTAGAACGGGGCGCGCCCGAATTTTTTTTCTATCCCCGCGAGGAGACCGTCCGAGGGAACGGAAAGCGGTGGATAGCTGGTAAACCTCTCCGGAACTTTTATTGTTGCATCAATCCCCATGTGCGAAGAAATTCCAGGAATTTTAGCAGACGGATCGAGGGGAAACCCTATATGATCATTTACTATGTGGGTATCACTATGCGGCTGTACGCGCATGGAAATCGCCCAGATTACGTCTTCTAGGTCATAGATATTAATGTCCTTATCGACTACGATGAGAACTTTGATCCAGCATCCCTTATGGGTAGCCCATATCGCATCCATAACCTGTTTGGCAAAATGGGGATAAGGTTTTTCAGCAATCTGGACGACTCCCATGTATGAATCTCCACTGCTTCTGAGCATATGGAAATTCTTTATCTCCGGAAGGACTTTTCGTGCTTGGTCAAGGATTCCTCCATCAATACCCACCGACCGAACGAGCGTGTCTTCATTAGGCGGATGTGGTTTGGTAACATATGCCGCCGGCCAAAGGTATTCGTTCCGATGGGTTATACATTTAACTTGCAGTACCGGTCTTTCTCCTTTTTTCCCGTAGTACCCGGTGTATTCCCCAAAAGGCCCTTCCATTTTTCTGACTTTTGGAAGCACTACCCCTTCGATGACAAGCTCTGCTGAAGCCGGCACCTCCAGGTCCACCGTCTCACATTTTACTACTTCAATTGGCTCCCGCCGAATGCCTCCGACAACACCCAATTCGTCATCTCCATACTGCAAAGGAGAAGCGGCAAGGATTGTCAGGAGAGGATCCCCTCCCACTACTATTGCGACCTCCATTGCCTCATCATGCCTCTCGTATTCTGAGTACATCATCCCGATGTGCTGAGTAGGCACAATGAGGATCCCGGCCTCCTTTGCATTTCTAATCATCACTCGATAAATGCCCATGTTCCGTTTTTGTTTAGCGCGATCTTTTGTCACAATTAGGGGCAAGGTGATATAAGGGCCGCCATCTAATTCACCCCAGATGATATTAGGAATATCTCGAGTCAGGTCCGGGTTTCGCAATATGTTCTCCTTACACGGCCCCGAATTAACCAGGACGGGGGGCACGCGGTCACGCGCTAAAGCCTCAAGGTATTTTTCTACTGTCTCCTGATGGCTTTTAGTGCCAAAAGCCAGGTCAATGCGTCGCTGCGAACCGAATGCGAAGGTTGCCACATTTGCAGGTGATCCTTTAATGTTTTCGAAAAGTAAAGCAGGCCCCCTTTTTAGAACAGCCAGTCTGTTGATTCCCCCAACTTCAAATCTAGGATCGACTTCTTCACTTATCTTTACGAGTTCGTTATTCTCTTCAAGGATTCTAATAAATTCTCGAAAGTCATACATTTCCCAAGCACCTCCCTCTCATCTTTAGATACAGCGGGCTCCGCTTATTATTTGTTCCTGATCGGCGGCCGATTCACCGCCAACCAGCCTGCCGCGCAAATCAGCAAAACCGCACCAACGGTAAAGCCAGGCACAAAACTGTCCATTAAATCATAGGATACTCCACCCGTGAGCGGTCCGATTGAGGCCCCTACTGCCCCGCTGAACGTCACTGAACCCAACGCTCTTCCTTGAACTTGCTTGTCAAACGAATTTAGAATGTTTATCGGGACGAGGGATATAATGCCTCCGAAGGAGAATCCGAGCACGACCCCCGAGCAATAAAATCCCGGCAAACCTCCAGAAATCATCATACCAAGCATGCCAAAGGCTTCCATTAGTAGACACAAAATCATCGGGTATGCGGTACCAGCTCTGTCCGCTGCTACGCCTGAGACCAGCTTCCCAAACACCCCACTGGTCGTTGTTATTCCAAGCACTGTTGCAGTAATCATATCCGGCACATTTTTTTCTGCAAAAACCCCCGGGAGATGGAAGCAGATCAGATAATACGCGAAACAGCATGCAAAGTAACCGAAAAGCATCTGATGAAAATGACCGCTTCTCGTTTGCACGCTGCCAAAGTAATAATTAGCAATCCTCCTATGGAATTTGCCTGTCGGACGTTCCTCTTCCCTGCTCGCACTCCGCAGCTCACTCGGGAAGGCAGTTTTATCCACCGGATTCTTCTTTACAGCAATCTGTATCAAAGGTCCTAGTAATATAAGAATCATAGCCCCGAGGATCGTGAATGCATCTCTCCAACCAGTTCCCAGAATTAAGTACGTAGCCAAAGGGGCAATGAAAAAGGGCCCAATACTTGTGCCCGTAGTCGTAATACCGATTGCGATGCCTTTCTTTTCGAAAAAGCTCCCGACCATGAGATTATTTGGCACGAGTCCAAGTCCGCAACTGCCGACGGCCATAAAGACACCATATACGAGGTAGAGGCTCCATAAGTCCTGTACAAACCGAAGAACAAGAAATCCTGATCCAAGGAGTATGGATCCCCAGAGTAAAACCGGTTTGTACCCAAACCTATCTGTCGCACTGCCTGCTACAGGCGATAGAAAAGCGAACATCAACATGTGAATTGACATTGCGAGAGTAAAACTCGTCCTGCTCCATCCAAGGTCAGCGCTTACAGGATTGCAAAAAATCCCGAATGACCATCTTACCCCGTAAGATACGCTCAAAACAGCCAACCCGATTAGAACTATGCACCACTTGTACAAAGTCTTTTGACCGTATCACCAAAGTATTTTGCTGAACGCTGAAACGGTATCCAGTCACCTGCAGAAAAATATTCTCCGAAGCCGGATTTGCTCAAGAGCGGCAGTCCGAGTCCTGGTCATTTGCTGAAGAAAGCCTTCAGGTTCTCGCTGAAGAATGCCCTCTTGTCTTCTTCGGCGACATCGATTCGGGTCAGATCTTCTATTACCTTCCTTGTATATGCGGGCTTGTTCAGCTCGTATGGATAATCAGTGCCGAAGCAGATGTGTCCAGGACCGAGCGCCTCGAACGCGAAGCGGATAGCAGGCAGCCAGCCGCCGTAGCCTGCCGAGTCAAAAAGCATGTTTGCGCAGAGTTTTTCAAAATGATCCACCAGCCCAAGCTCTTTCGCCTCATCGATGGCCCTACCGAAGCCCCGATCTTTTATGACGACACTCTCAGGCTGGTGCCAGGCAAGCAGTCGTCCTTTCAGTACGGGCAATCCGCCGCCGAGGTGAGCGGCTATCACCTTGAGTTCCGGGAATCTCGGGAGAACTCCGTACAGGATTTCCACTATGGCCTTGACGGTATCGTATTCCCTCGACATGGTTGTAAACAGATCATACCGCTGTCCGCCCCACAGGTCCTTGCGCATGGGAGGGTGAACATAGACGGGCATACCGTGCCTTACCGCCGTCTCATAGATCCGGTCCATGATTCCGGAATCCATGGTTGTCTCTTCATCGAAGCCGTAGGAGGAGGCCAGGGCGAGACCCCAGAGGCCAAGTTCTTCCACCGCCCGCTTCACTTCGTCCTTGTTCTTGTCTTTGTCGAAGGGATAAACGTGAATCATCCCTTTAAAGCGGTCGGGGTGCTTCCTCACTGCCGCTCCATAGCCACTGTTGCAGGCCCTGCAAAACTCATATCCATTCGGAGTGAAGGCCCCTGTGCTCAGCACCGCCATGTCGATTCCCGTTTCGTCCATGAACTGCACATGGGTGTCGAGATCGCCCATACGGTCGTAAGCCGCCCGGTACCTGTTCAGGCCGAAGCCGTAGTCATGCTCCCTTGTCTTGCCCATGAACTTTATCGCCTCTGAAGGGATGAAATGATGCTGCATCTCCATTACATAGTAGCCGTTAATCATCTGCTCCTCCTTTCACAAATGTCCCCTGATGGACAAATCAGGTATCTCACATAGTGCATGTCTGCCTGGCGATCTACCACCAGTAACCGGGATCCGCTTTTTTCTTCCATCCTGAATCGAATCGGTCGTCGAAATAGTTCTCCAATTTATAGAGAAGCCTCTTCCATCCGCTCGAGTGATCGTACTTGAGTACATCTTCGAGGAAGGGAATGATTTCTCCCATCTTCTCTTTCGGCACATAAGCTCTCGCCCCCATGTCGTGGGACTTCCTCAATGCCTCAGGGCTGAAGGCATGTGCAGTCAGCATTACCACCTTGAATTCCCGCTTTACCGCAATCTCCAGAAGCTCGAACCCCCTGACCCCCATGATGTCCAGAATGACGATGTCAAAATGGCTTGCCTTCAGCAGATCGGCGGCCTCATCGAAAGTGGCCGCTTTATCGAACTGACACCTGGGGCAGGCGGTTTTGATCACCGTTTCCAAGGTGTCCAGTACATCCGGCTCATCGTCGACCGCCAGGATTTTTAATCCATCCAGAATTGACTCGTTCATGGCTGAAGCCCCATGTATGTTGCGTGTGAGTGCTGAATCTCCGTCATCGATCCCCTAACCCTCCTTGCCCCTCTGCAGGGCCATGCACCGCAACCTTGAACCGGCAATCACGTTCTCGAAGCACTTGTTGCAGGAGACGCATTTAGGCTGCCGCGGTTCGCCGGCCTGCCAGGCGGCCACCAGGTCGGGCTCCCGGATCAGAGGCCTGCTCAGGGAGATGAAGTCCGCTTCACCGGCGGCCACCACCTCCTCCATGAGGTCAAAGCTGCGCAGCCCTCCCACCATCATGACAGGCACATCGACAGCCTGCTTCACCCGCCTTGTCCAATCCCGGAAATAGGCCTCCCTGTCCCTCTTGACAATCCCGGGGCGGAATTCGGTTTGCCTGTAATCGAGACCGCGCAGACCCTGGCTCACCTCAATGCAATCATAGCCGATCTCCGCCAACTGCATGGCAGCTTTCAATCCCTCTTCGAATTGCAGGCCGCCCGGAAAGCCATCCTCCACCCCCAGTTTGATCATGATCGGGAACGTTGAGCCTACATGCTTGCGTGCGGCCCGGTAGATCTCCTTGTAAACTCTCAGCCGGTTTTCGAGACTCCCGCCCCAACCGTCTCTCCGGCGATTGCTGTGGGGCGAAAGAAATTGTGAGAGCAGATAAGCGTGGGCGCCGTGAAACTGAATAGCGTCACAGCCCGCCTCCTGCACTCTGCGTGCCGCATGGCCGAAACCCTCGACCACGGCCCAAATCTCCTCCTCGGTCATCTCCCGGCAAGTACCCGGGAAATGGGGGTCCTCCCCCGCCTTTGTCTGCGAAGGTCCCGCCGCTTCCATGCCTAAGGGCTGCAGCACCCGGTAGGCATCGCGCCCGGCGTGATAGACCTGCACCGCCAGCCTGGAACCGTTGGCGTGGACCGCGTCCGCGAGTCTCTTGATGCCCGGGACGAACTTGTCATCCGTTAGGGAGTTGAGTGTCGGCACGACCTTCCCGACCCGGCTGTTAAACACCGCGCTGACGACGAGCCCGACTTTGCCTTTGGCCAGAACGCTATAGAGTTCGACCTCCCAGTCGGAGACAAAACCGTTTTCAGCTCCGGCGTCATAGGTGGCAGAACGTACAAAGCGGTTGGGGATCTCCAAATTTCCAATCTTGGCTGGGGTAAAAAGAATGCTCATGTTTCCTCCATGCTGCTTGATTTTTCTTGTGTTGGGAGAAGTAAGGGGATCAGATCTCGAACATCCTTTGTGTGCTCGAGATCTGCAATCTCTGCAAGAAGTCTTTCTGTGTTCAAATTCGGCAAGTCTTCTTCGGCATATTTCACACAGTCGCGAAACCGTTCCATGTGTTCGTCGCTAGTCAATGGCTGTTTGGGATTGCCTCGTGGTATATCGACCGAATGATGATAAACGGCCCCTTTCGTCGTAGCCACCTCCAAACGAACGGAGAGGTGGGTCGAAGCGGATGGCCCCTCCTCGCAAGGGACACCCAGAGCGGGATCGGCGAACACATGAATCCTCTTGACAAGCTCCAGTACTTTCTCGTCCTTGATAGAGGTTTCATCGAAATGTTCAAGCTTGGATTTCCCCCTCAGCAGGGCGTTCCCCGCGCAATACTGGATGCTGAACTGAGCGTTCACTTTTGGGCTGTCACCCATCTCGAACGGGTGTCCTGCGAGCTTGTACGCATAAGGGGAGACCCTGATTTCGACACGCGCCACATTGTCTGCGCTCAGGTTCTTCTCCTTCATCAGATCGAGAACGGCGTCCGTGGATGCCAGCGTGCACCCGCAACTCGGGTATTTCTTGAATATGGTCTGATTCAGCTCGAACCTCTTCCCGAGGTCTCCCACAATCACCTGCGGATCGCGCCTGTCCTTGGCGTACAGATGAAGGTACCCATAAATGCCCCCCAGAAAGTTTCGCGGGCCCGTAATCCCCCTGCGCGCAAGCTGAGCACAGATAATCCCGGATTGGGAAACGAAGCCCTGAATCGCTCTTACCGCCAACGACCCGTCTATGTTGCTCTGGAAACTGCCCCCGGACCGGTTGAATGCGAGGGCTAAAGCGTGCAACATCTGGTGGGAATCGAGGCGGAGTATCCTCCCTGCGACGGCAGTAGCGGCAAACACGGCGCAGACCCCCGTCGGGTCGAAACCTTCGTAATTGGAAACGGCATTTACCCGTGCCGCAATCTCCGTGCCTGCTGCGATGGCGGCGAGGAAATCCTTTCCGCTGCAGCCGCCCATCAGCTCGGCGGTTGCCAGGGCGGTCGGCACCGACGATGAACCGATGTGGATCCCTGGACTCATGGCGTCGCAAAAATCGAGGGCACGGGCCATCACACTGTTGGCCAGCACCGCGTTGTGTGCCGGCACTTTGCCCCCATGAAGCAGGATGGTAGCTTCCTCCTTTCCGCCCCACTCTCTAACCTGGGCGACAATCGCCTCACAGCCTTCGGCCCTGGCGCCCGCAATCGTTGTGCCGAGCACGGTGAGAATCACCTTCTTGATCATATCGACGGATTCTCGAGGAAGCTCCCTGTACTCCACATCTGCCGCATACCTGGCCAGTTCTCTTTCGGCTTCCATGTCACACCTTACCCAAAACGCTCCGGCACTCCTCTTCAGAAATCACGAGGGTACCGGTGATCTCATCATTCCTGAAGCGACTTTCCCGGCATCGCCAAGGCATCTGCCATATCCCCGAGTCCTAATTCTTCCAACTTCTGCTTCGTCGGAACACCGAGTCCCTTGTCCCAGCCCCTCAGCCCGTAGTACTCATCGAGAAGCGCGTCAATCGTCTCCCGAGGAACCACCGCTCCTTTCGAAGGCCCTTCAGGCAAAGGTTCGCTGTAAAACCTTTCGGGAAAAGCATCATCCCGCCTGTTCAGCCCCTGTCTGACCGTGTACATCTTGATCAGGGTGAAAACCTTTTCTCCGCTCTTCATGATTTCCTCTGGAGTGGTTTCCCAGCCGGTCATCGCCGAGAGAAGCCTGGAAAGATGGGTCGGTCCCACGGCAAGGTTGAACCCCGCCGGCATAAAACAGATACCTACGGAGTTCAACGCAGAATACAGATCCTCAAACCACTTGGTCATCAGGGCTTTACGTTCCCACGTGGAGGATATCTGATCCGGGGAGACGCCTCCGTATATCCTTTCCTTTACATCTTCAAACATGTCGAACTCATCGACCCACCAGTGAGGGTTGTAGACATCAGCCAGGAAGTGCGTATTTTTAACGTTATCGCCTCCCCTAGGGTTGGTGAGGGCGCCAAAGTGCCAGCCCTTCCTGGCAGACCTGGGATCCGTCGACATGGTCTCCATACCCTTGATGGTCATTGCAAATGCTTTCGCGCCTTTGCCGATGCGCGCTGCCGCTTTCGCGCTCCCTTCGGCCAGAATGTCGCCGAACCCCTTTCGGACACTGATATTTTGGAGCATCTGCACGACAGCTTCTTCGTTCCCCCACAGGAGATCAAGGCCGTCGGTATCCTTTGTCGTTATGATCCCCCTTTGGAATAGCTCCATCGCAAACGCCAGAACCCCTGCCGCCGAAACATAATCCATCCCAAGACATTGACACAGCTCTTTGCACTTCCAGATGGCGGGCAGATTGTCGATGGCGCACCGTGCGCCCCACTCTTGGACTACGCCGGGATGAAGGCCTCTACTGACCCTCACTCCACGCCATCTCCCCTCTTTCACCTCGACCAATTTGAAGCACGATATGGGGCAGGCCCAGCACGTTCCTTCGTTCCTGGTATAATATTGCTGTGCTACGCTCCGGGAGACGTTTTGCCAGTGGGGCATGGTGCCTTTCTGGTAATTCTTGTACGGCAGGCAGCCGATTGCCTGGTATCGCTGGTTGACATCCGGTAAGACACCGCCCTTCCCACCCCCCGCCCGTTCAACACTCGCCCGTATGCGCTCTGCAGTTTGTTTTGCCGCTTCCTCAAATTCTTCCTTCCTGGCAGGCTTGAAAGTCCCGCTTCCTCGCACGGCGATCGCTTTCAGCCGCATACTTCCCATTACGGCGCCGGCGCCGCCGCGCGCAGCTACATGGTGATATTCATTGACCGGGCATGCATATTTGACAAGATTTTCACCTGCGGGACCGATAGCCATAACTGAAATCTTAGCTCCTCCCAACTCGCCGGAGATGCTATCGGATGCCGCATGCGTATCCTTTCCCCAAAGATGGTGAGCTTTACGCAGTTCCACTCGATCGTCATCTATCCAGAGATACACCGGCCCTTCGGCCCTGCCCCTGACAACGATGAGATCAAAACCCGCGTGCTTTAAGCGGGCGCCCCACATTCCGCCGGTGTTGCCTGTGGCGATACTCCCGGTAAGAGGAGACTTGGTGCTTATCTCTGTTCTGCCGGAACAGGGCGCCCGTGTCCCGGTCAAAGGACCATTTGCGAAGACCAGGATGTTGCCTGGGCCAAGGGGGTCGACCTCCGGGCCGACCTCGTCGTAAAGAATCCTGGCGCTGAACCCCATACCGCCGATGTACGACCGGACAAATTCGGGATCGATTCTCTTCTTCACGATCCTCCCTGTCAACAGGTCTACATCCAGCATTTTTCCGTAACCGCAGAGTTCCGACAAGTTAAACTCCGTCCTACTCATCATCAGCTTTGTATACGAAATAACCTCTTAACGTTCCCCGACAGAAATTTCTCTTTTTCTTGTCGGGTGATGCCAAGCGCACGGATATCGGCGAGGACCTTTGCGGTGTAGTGAGGCTTTTTCAGCTCGTAAGGATAATCCGTTGCAAAGCAGATATGGTCGGCGCCAAGAGTCTCGAAGGCGCTCTTGATTACAGGCAACCAGCCGCCGTATCCGGCGGAATCGAATATCACGTGCTCGGTGCGGGACTCGAAATCGTCAAAAAGCTTCAGTTCCTTTGCTTCTTCGATCGACCTGCCGTGACCCCGCTCTTCTTCGGGAATGGGAAAACCTTGCGGCTGGTGCCAGGCCAGCAATCTTCCTTTGAGCGCAGGCAGCCCCCCCCCGAAATGGGCCATGATAACCTTGAGAGTCGGGAAGCGGGGTAGAACGCCGTGCACGATCTCTACGAACGATTTGACGATGTCGTATTCCCGGGCCATAGTCGTATAGAGGTCGTATCGTTCGCCGCCCCACAGGTTCACTCTTATCGTAGGATGGATGAATACCGGCATGTCATAGCGGACGGCCATTTCGTAAAGGTGGTCCATAACAGGCGAGTCTGCGGTGATTTCGGCATAGGAGGAGAGGAGAGCCAGCCCCCACAATCCGAGTTCCTCTACGCCTCTCTTGATCTCGTTTACATTTGTTTGTGTGGGGTCCCGAGGATAGACGTGAATCATCCCACGAAAGCGGTCCGGATGGTTTTTTATGACCTTGGCGTAGCCGTCATTGCACGCCTTGCAGAAACTGTAGCCGTTTGGGGTGAAAGAACCCGAACTCAGAATGGCGAAATCGATCCCGCTGGCATCCATGTACGCCATGTCGAGGTCGATATTCTGCATCACCTCATAGGCCTTATGAAACCTGTGGAGGCTGGTCGTGAAATCGTACTCCGGTGTTTTCCCGGCGAACGCAAGCGACTCCGAGGGAATGAAATGGTGTTGCATGTCGATAACGTAGTATCCGTCAATCATGTGATTCCTCCAACCCTCGAACCTACGCAGAAACCCGCGCTTCAAGGGGTAAAAGGGTTCAGTTCACTTATAAAACAGGGAAGGAAGCCAGGTCACCAGCCCCGGGAAAATGAAAAGCAGAATCACGCAGGCAACAAGCGCCAGCAGGAATGGATAGACCCCTCTGTAGATCGTGCTGTACGGCACGTTGGTGAAATTCTTCACGATGAAGACGGAGACGGCCACGGGCGGAATGATCACACCGATGCCGAGCGTAATGGTGAGAATGATGCAGAACCACAATGGATCATAACCCAGCTTTGGAACGACTGGAAAGAGAATGGGCGTGGTGAGGATCATGAATGCGAGGTCATCCACAAAGGAGCCGCCGAGGAGGTATACAAACATGATCAGTGTCATGATAAGCCATGGGGGCAGGTTAAGGGTCATGATCCCTTCGGCCGCGAGTGCCGGAATCTGTGACATGGCGATAAAATGGCCCAGGACGGTTGATCCGGCGATAAGGGCAAAAATCATGCATGAGGGTCGAATCGTATCCGCAACCCCCTTCACAAAACCCTTGAGGTCGAGAGTTCGGGTGGCGAATGTCAGCATGAGAATGGCAAAAGTGCCTATGCTGCCGGCCTCGGTTGGTGTGAAGAACCCCTTCATAAGCCCTCCGATCACGATGACAAAAACTGTCAGGGGCCAAATGAACTCTTTCAGAGATATCAGCCTCACCCGCCAGGTGTATTTCTCACTGACAGGGCCCAAGGAGGGATTGATCTTGCACCAGAAATAAATGAGAATGATGAACGCTACCGCGAGGAGGAGGCCCGGTATCACTCCCGCCATGAAGAGCTGGCCGATCGACTGTTCCGTAATGATGCCGAGTATGATGAGCATACTGCTCGGCGGAATTAAAACGCCCAGAATTCCCACCGTCGCAACTACCCCTGTTGAGAGGCTCTTATTGTAACCGTAGCGATCCATCTGGGGCACGGCCACAGTCGAAAATGTCGCGGCAGTGGCAGGCATGGAGCCGCAAACAGCGCCGAAGGCGGTAGCACCGGCCACGGTTGCCATGGCCAGGCCCCCCGGGATATGCGCCGTGAACGTATATGCGCTTGTGTAAAGCCTTTTTGCGATCCCCGAACTGAAAGCGATCTGGCCCATTAAGATAAACAGGGGCAAGACGGTAAGGCCGTATGAAGAGAAAACCTCGAAGAAGTCCTGTGCCAGGAGATTGCACGCAGCGGGAAACGACACGAGATATCCAAAACCGATAAGGCCTACGATGGCCATGCCGAATCCTATCTCGATGCCCGTGCAAAAAAGGAGCAACAGTACTGCTATGCCGATTATTCCTACCGCAATTTCACTCATCACGGTCTCCGTAAATCTTTAAAATATCGCATAAGAGCATCAGACAAATGATGATACAGCATATGCCGACCCCATAAGCTACCGGGTAAAAAGGAAAGTTGAGGGTGGGCGACACCTCGCCGGAGTTAAAAAGATCCCTGCCCACAATGAAAAGATTGTATGCGGCCACGGAAAACAGGGCAATGCCGAGGAGCCGTGTAACCATATTGGCCATGTTCCGGACTCTTTCCGGCATTTTTTCGATGAGGAATTCCATATAGACGTGGCCCTTGGTCCACGAGGTGTATGGCAGGCCGAAACCGATGACGACCGCTCCGCAAAAGCCGACTAATTCGTATGTGCCCAGGATCGGCCTGCCAAACTGTCTCAAGATCACGTCTGCAACGGTAAGGAGCATCATCCCCACCAGTGCGACACCGGAAAGGGTATAAAGGAATCGGCTGATTTTGAGAGCGATTTTCAGGACATGTTCCATCATCGACCCCACGCGACGAGTTGCTTCCGGTGTTTGCGCTGCAGACAAAGGACTTCCTCGATCGTTCTACTGGCTTTTCAGAAAATCGTCGCAAAATTGCAGGGCCTGGTTTCCGGGCAGCCCGCGCTCGTTTACATATTTCAGGTATTCATCCTTAAGGCCCCGGCACGCTTCGGCCCAGCGTTTGTTTTCTTCCTTGGAAAGGGAGATGGTCTCATTGCCTAGCTTCGCGATAAAGTCGCGCCCCATGCCGTCGTAGTCATCCCATACCTTTCCGGTTTTATCGATCCATTCCTCGTTCACCTTTTCTATGGTTTTCTTGACGCCGTCCGGCAGGCTGTTCCAGACATTCTTGTTCATCACCACAAAGAAGACCTGAGCGTAAGCTGCGCCGAAGTTCAGTGTTGTAAACTTGACCACCTCGCCCCACTTAAAGCCTGCGAGCGCTGAAATTGGCGCCGCAGATCCGTCCACAACGCCTTTGGAGAGGGCATCGTAGGTCTCACCCATGGGCATGGCAACGGGAGTCGCACCCAGGGCTGACACGACCTTTGCAGAGGTCCCGGTGGACCTGATCTTCAGCCCTTTCATGTCCTCCAGTTTTCTCACCGGCTGTTTCGTGTGCATGATGCCGGGGCCGTGGGCCTGGAAGAACATTACCTTTGTGTCGCTAAGCTCCTGAGGCTGAAACTTCTTGTAGAATGCGTTGGCCATACGTGTGGCTACAAGGCCTGTTTCACAGCCCAGGGGAAGATCAAGTACTTCCATGAGCGGGAAGCGGCCTTTGGTATACCCCATGGCGGAAGAACCCATCCCGGATATCCCTTTCACTACGCCGTCATAACACTTGGCGGCGGGAGTAAGGGTCCCTGCTGTAAAGATGGCAATGTTGACGGCTCCATTGGTACGTTTCTCGACCTCCCTGGCCCATTCATCGAGGAGATTGGTGACCGGGTGCCCCACAGGCCAGAAGTGGGAAAAGGTGATCTTGACGCTCTTTTCCTGTGCGGCAGAAGAGGAAATGCCCACACACAGAACAAATGCCAATGCACAAAACAGTAACCCGAATAACCTGCCTCGCTTCATAGCTGCCCCCCTTTTTGATTAAAATTGTCTAGGTGGCTTTAGTCGGAAAATACTCGTTCCACCGCCTCTTTACCCTCTCCACCACATCCTCCGTCAGGTGGATAAGCTGGGGCCTCTCCTCTTCAGGCCATTCAAAGGGAATCGTCGCGTCGATGATCATGCGCGAGGTATAAGTCTTCTGGTTTATATGAAGGGATGGGTCGATATGCGAAGAAAGGCCCCTGTTCAGGATTTCCGTGCCGCGATTTGGCTGAAACCGCATGCCGATAGCCCACCATACCTGGCTGAGATCGGTAGGGTCCACGTCCTCATCCACTACAACCACCAGTTTGGTCGAGTAGGTGCCGGAAGGGCATGAAAGGACGGCCGTACCAACCTGTCTCGCATGGCCTGCATAGAGTTGTCGAATGGATACAATAGCCGTGAAGTAGCCCCCTGTTTCAGGAGGGCAGTAGACGCCTTTCAAACCGGGAATGCCGATCGAGTTCAGGTCGGCCCAGAGCTGAGCCGTGCGGTTCATGGACATCAACATGTGAATGTCCGTGATAGGCCTGCCGGTCGTACACCCCCAGTGGATCGGGTTGTTCCTGTACGTCACACACTTGATCTTCATGTAGGGCTTGGGCCAGGAAGCCTGATAGTACCCTGAATACTCGCCGTAGGGACCCTCCGGCTTCAGCTCAACGGGGTCTACCTCCCCTTCCAAAATCACCTCCGCTCCAGCCGGGACCGGGAGATCCACTGTCTCCGCCTTGACGACATCAACCGGTTCTCCTCTCAGCGCGCCCATGAAGTCATACTCACATTCGCCGGGGGGAAAAGGAGCGCTCGATACCAGAAACGCAATAGGGTCGACGCCTATGGCCACCGCAACAGGCATTGGTTTCCCCAACCGCTCATACTCCTTCAGATGGAGCTGAATGTGTTTGCCGGGGATCATCCAGATGCCTGCACTCCTCTGGTCGAGCACCTGCATCCTGTGGGTGCCGACGTTGATCCAGCCGGTCTCGGGGCTTTTCGAGATGATGCAGTGAGTCGTGCCTATATAGCGTCCCCCGTCATTTTCATAGTATTTAGGCACGGGGAATTTGAGGATATTCACTTCGTCGCCGAGATCAATGTTTTCCTTGCACGGCCCCGTTCGAACTTCCCTTGGCGGGATCTTGCTTCTGACTCTATTGGCCCACTGCTGCGCGATCTCCATGAGGCTCATTTCACCGGGGAGATCGAGCGCAAGGGCAAGCCTCTTGGCCGTTGCCAGGGCGCTCGTGAAAACGGGCGAGTTGTACCCCTTCACGTTCTCGAAAAGAAGGGCGGGCCCCTGCTTCTGCTCGTTAATTTTAGCGATATGCGAGAGCTCGAGGTTCCAATCGACCTCGGACTTCACGCGGTGCAATTCCCCCTCTTCTTCCAACCGCCTGATGAATGACCTAAGATCCTGAAACGGCATTTTCTCCTCCTCTTTTTCTCAGCAGATGCTTGACGATTTTCCCCATGCTGTTTTTCGGCAACTCCCCCACGAACTCGACAAATTTCGGTTTCTTGTAACTCGCAAGGTTCTCCAGGCAAAATCCGACTATCTCCTCTTCCGTCGCGCGTTCGCCCTCCTTCAAGACCACAAACGCCTTGACCGATTCTCCCCACAGGGGATCGGTCACCCCGACCACTGCGCACTCTCTGACCTTTGCATGGCTGTTGATGACCTCCTCGATTTCAGCGGGATAGATGTTTTCACCACCGCTTATGATCATGTCCTTTTTCCTGTCCACCAGGTAAAGGTATCTCTCCTCATCAAACATCCCCAGGTCCGAGGTGTGAAGCCAACCCCCTTTCAGAACCTCCTCCGTCTCCCTGGGCAATTCCCAATACCCGGCGAAATTCTTGTCGCTCTTGACCAGGATCTCCCCCACGGTTCCCGGCGGAACTTCCCTGCCGTTTTCGTCGGCTATCTTGATATGGACATTGATGTACTCCTTGCCGCACGATCTGAGCTTGTCGCGTCCTTGAGGTTCAACGTGATCCTCTTTGGACAGGAAGCTCACGCCTCCGACGGTTTCGGTCGACCCGTATCCCTGAGTGAGAATGGGGCCGAATAGCGCGATAGCCTTCTTCAGCACACGTGCGGAAGCGGGTGAAGCTGCATATTTGATCTGTTTCAGATGCTTGATCGTTTCGCGATAGCGCTCTATCCCCGGATAATTGACGAGTTGCACCAGCATTGTGGGCACGATAAAGGTGCACGTGACCTTTTCCTGCCCGATAGTCTCCAGAAACTGCCCGGCATCGAAATGACCGTGCGGCGAGATAATCATGCATCCCCCGATATAGAGAAGCTGATGGAGGAGGGGAATGGTGACAGGGCCGTGAAACATGGGAAGAACAATCAGACCTCTGTCTTCCCTGGAAAACGGCAAATCTGTCTGGAGATTCACCATCTGCTCAAGAATGTTCCTGTGGGTCCACATGGCCCCCTTTGGAAAGCCGGTCGTTCCGCTCGTGAAAAAGATGGCTGCCACATCATTTTCGTTCACTTCAACAGAAGGCTCCGACGAGGGTGAACCTGAGATGAGGGCCTCATACGGTATTTGTCCTTCAAGCGGGTTTTCTCCGACAGCGACAACCTGTGGCAACGTGTCGAGTGCCGGAATGAATTCGGATGCCGAATGCTGAAACTGCTCACCAATGATCAGGGCCGCGGGAGAGGTTGTCTTAAGATATCGGGTATATTCTTTGGGGTTGAGACGGGTGTTCAAAGGGACGATGAGTGCTCCAATTTTGGCAAGGCCGAAATAGATCTCAACATACTCGCTACAGTTGGAGAGCAGGACCGCCACCCTGTCCCCGCGAACGACTCCCAGCCCCAGCAGCCCATTGGCAAGCCGGTTCAATCGCTGGTTGAATGCCCGAAAGGTGTGCCTTGTGTTGCCTTCTATCAGACAAAGTTTCTCAGGGTACCGCCTTGCGTTCCTGCGGGGAAGTTCTCCTAGGTCCACGTATCCTCTCCTCATAGGTGATGGCGCGTAAAGCGGCGGCAAAGAGCGGCATTGGCACTCTCCGGCTCCTGCTGATATGTCGCCCCGGACCGAGTGTCTTGCGGATCCGGAGCCGCCCTTTTCTGCGTGAATCGATCTATTTGGAATGCCCCTGTGTATTCCCAGGGCAAGGATCTTCTAGAGGGTTGTCACAACCAATAATTCTCGCAATACAAAGGTCTGAAAACAGTTGACTGCAATTTCATCCTCAATGCGCTTCAGCACCCCATATCCAGAATACCGCTTTGCTGGTAGACCGATTTTCCGGGACCCATATCTCTATATCCGGGGATTTGAGGCATCTTGTGTTTCTCCCAAAGCCGATACCATGCCCGGTCCAGCTCAACGAAGTATCGGAGAGGCAACATCGGATTGCCCTTCAGGCCGGAAAGCGGCTCGATGCACCAATGGTCGGCCCTCGGCAGAACCCCCTGGGACATCAGAAAGTCCAGACCTTCGGTTGTGGATTTGATCGCATCGTCCACGTTCTCGAATCCGTAAGGCTTACACATCTCCACCCCCGCTACAAAAGCGGGGGTAACCCAGCCCTCCCCGAAGACTTTGACCGCATCGATCGTTCGCTTGATCCAGGTCTCTCTGCCTATGAATTTCTCTTTGCCTGGGCAAAGGAGTTTGAACAACCGTTCGTCCCAAACCTCGAAATTCGGGTGGTAGCAATCCACCCCCGCGTCCTTCATGCGTTTCAGCCCCTCGCTGTCCAGAGCCGCCGTCTGGAGGTGACAAATCCACCTGTTGCCGATAGCCTCCTTTATCGCCTGCACGTAGTCGGTATAGAACTTGACATCGGCATACTCCCCTTTTCCCGACATCACCGAACCGCCCGACAAAATAAAGGTGTACCTGCGGGGTTCGTCCACCGGCTGTTCGAGAAATATGGTCTTCATGACCTCTACCACCTTGTCCACACTCTTCTTCAGCGTGTAGGAACGGCCTTGTTTCTTCAGGGCATCATAGTTGGCATTCAGGTCGCAGAATTTGCACTGTAAATCAAAGTTCCACAAGGCGCATTTTCTGAGAATGGTACAGAACGCCCTGGTCCCCCACCCAACAACAGGGACGATTTCCGCGTAGTGAGTCCCGTCTTCGAAGGTCCTGGAATAGTACTCCGGAACCGGAGGGAAACTGACCTTGCCGATTTTCTCCCCTCCGTCAGCGGTGAGCCAAACGTCACCATCCAGAACGTCGATGATGTACGGGGAGTCATAGGAAATAGTCCCGCGCACGTTCGTTTTTCTGAGTGCATACGGCCCGCCCTCCACCCTGAATTCGTCTGGCGCCTTCAGGCTTTCGCCTTGCTGCAATTCCGTGGACTCGGTCTTGTCATACGAGAAGATGTAGTAGGACCTGCGTCTTCCTTCGCTGGCACGCTCCAACGCAGGCGGGGAAAACCTTATGCCGAAGCGAAGCACGTCTTCTTTTACGATTACTTCCCTGGGTACGTCAGGGTATCTTTCAAAGAAAAATTCAATCTCCTTGGTCCGGAAATGCTCTTCTTTTTCCATAGGATTTCTCTCCGCCTTTCTCTCTTATTCAAGAGCCGGCATTCAGTGGCTTACGGATGATATCGCTACTCCGGAAGTCCATACTTCTTCCATTTGGCAATGACTTTCTGCAATACCTCTTCTCTTGGTTTGACAGGTTGGGCAGTAGGGCGGGCTCTGCCTTCTCCTTGCCACTTGAGCGTGGCGTCAATCCCGATCTTTGAAGCGAAAGTGATATCGGTGAGCCCGGTATGGGGGAACTCAACGGGTCTGACACTTCCGGCCGGGTTTAAGGGGTATCCGCCTATGGGGGGCGTGATGATGACATCCTGATGGGGATCGACTCGTGTTGATAAGGCCCAGATGATATCGTCGGGGTTGGTGATATCGATGTCGTCATCCGTGATAATCACCAGGTTGGCTGAAGAGGCAATGTAGGGCATGGAGAAGGCCTGATATATTGCCGTCTTTCCCCATCCGGGATAACGTTTCTTGATGGAAATGAACGCGCTGTAATTCCGGCCTGACGGCGGCAGCCATCCGTCGACGAAGCCGGTGATTCTCTCCTTTGCCTGTATGGTAAAGGTGGCGATCTGAGGGATCATCCGCAGCATCTCTGCGTCTCCCATAGAAGGCCCTTCGATCGTGGTCAGAAAGAGCGGGTTTCTCCTATGGGTTATGCACTTCACCTCAAAAACGGGAAGCATCATGCCCTCCTCAAAATATCCCATCCACTCGCCGAAGGGGCCCTCCATCTTTCCCTTGTTGAATGCGATTTCCCCTTCGAGAACGATCTCCGCTGTGGCCGGCACCTCCATGTCGATGGTTTCGCATTTGACCATATCGACAGGCTCGCCGTTTCGAAATGCGGAAGCGAAGGCAAACTCGTCCTCATTGAAACGAAGCTTTGTCACCGCCGCGATGTAGAGAGCCGGATCAGCACCGATGGCCACGGCGCAGGGCATGGCCGCCTTGCCCCCTTTCTTGGCCTTTCCCAGATAGATCCCCTGGTCCTGAAAAATATTGCACATGACGCCGGTGCTTCTCTTGTCATGCACCATCATGCGGTAGATGCCGGCATTTCTCCCGAATTTCTTGTCGTTGGCAATGACGATGGGGAGCGTGATATACGGGCCCCCATCGTCAGGATGCCACTGCATGATGGGGAATTTGCCGAGATCAACTTTCTTTCCGGACAGGATGACCTCCTTGCACGGACCGGATTTGACCAGCCTCGGCTCGGACCACTTTGTTTTGTCAAGCCGGTCTACAAACAGATCCCTGTATTCGTTGATGCTGAGGCCTCGTGGAAAACCGCAGGACGAGGCAAACCGATCCATAGTGCCGAATATGTTGGTGACGACGGGGACATCGAATCCCTTCACGTTCTCCAGGATAACCGCAGGCCCGGATCTTCTGTTCAGTTCCCAGATCAACGAAAATATCTCATGCCCGTCCGTAATCTCTTCTTTGACTCGGACCAACTCCCCCCTACTTTCCAAATCGGCCAAGTACTCTCTCAAATCTGAATACATATGCTTCACCCCTCTCCTTCATGATTTGGCGTGTGATGCAAGCAGTGCCGTTTTTTCTTTCGCATATTTCTTAGTTAGTCTTGCCCCGACTTCCCTCATATGATGTATGTTTACGTCTTTTGCGAGATCCACCCGTCCGGCATCAAGCAGTTCAATGATCTTCCGGTGAGCATCAAAGGTCGTTTGGGTGATTCGCAGGTTGGGTTTTATCTTGATCAACATATATGCAAGTAGTTCAAAAATGGCGGAGAGTGCATCGGTGAGCAGGGGGTTCCCCGTTAACTGTGCAAGCTGAATATGGAAGTGAAAATTCTGAAATATCTTGTCACGTTCCTTACCTTCCCTGTAGTAACGCTCGGCCTTGTCGGTCGACTTGCGAAGACTTTCGAAATCCTTCTTCGTTGCTTTCTTGCCGACAATGTCGATGATGATCGATTCGATCCAACACCGCGCCTCCGTAAGTTGGTCAAGGGTGATATTTCCCACCCTCCAGTGATCGGAAAGGTAATCGATAAGCCGTTGACCGGTGCTGGCATGCTGGATAAAGCACCCCCCCTGGTTTCCCTTCTTAATGACCACCAGTCCTGACAGCTCCAGGATTCTCAGAGCCTCTCTCACGGCAGTCCTGCTCACTCCGAAAATGGTGGCCATTTCATGTTCAGACGGAAGCTTATCTCCCACCTTTAGATTGCCAGAGAGGACATCGTCCTTGATTTGATCGACAATCATCTCAAACAATCGCTTTTCTTTCTTCAGCTTTACAAACATCTACCCCTCATCAAATGACTAATATCATACATTAGACGCAACAATACTTCACTTTTTGGATCTTGCAAGCAATACTCAGGCAACGCGGTACAAGGGATTTAGTTAACGGTGCGTTATAATGATGGAAGGATGGATTATCAGTAGCCAGTTTCTCGTTGAAAGAAGAAACGCTGCAATTCATTTCTAATGTTGGACATTAGTCCTTTAGCAACCAGTTTGCGCGTTGTCAAGAAAAAAAGGTTTTTTCGAGTGAGACTCCACCCCAGAGTGGGTGGCCTCAGGTGGCCCCCGAGGGGAACAACGTGGGAAAAGTCCCTCAACTCGAATTCCCCTTGCTTTTCACAGCTCCTGAACCAATGCGGGTTCGGTCTATTAACGGCGGTGAAAAAGTCCTCAGTTTTGGCCGGTGAGAAAGTACCCATGCTCGGTCGGCCAGAAAATACCCACCTGGATGTTCTTCCCTCTTCTTCTTCCCTGCAGAGTTGAGAATCCGTCTTTTCTGGATCTGATTCTTGTTCTTCCCCCAAGTTGAGTGTCGGTTTAAGGTCGTGGTTTTCCCCTGGAGAGAGGACCATGACCACGAAGACCCGGTGTGCCAACCCGAGATGCCGCAGACTTTTTCTTCCCGACCCCCGGGTAAAGAGTCAACGCTATTGCAGCAGGAGAGAATGCCAGCGATTGAGGAAGCGACGCTGGCAGCGGGAGAAAATGGAGACGGACCGGGACTACCGCTTGAACCAGAGGGAAAGCCGTCAGTGCTGGAGGGAGCAGAACCGGAACTATTCTCGGAGATACCGGGCAAGTCATCCTGAGTATGTACAGCGTAATCGGCTCTTGCAGAGAGGCCGGGACCAAAGACGCCGGGGAAATCTTGCAAAGATGGACGAGTCAGACTCTCCTTATCCTTTAACTCCAGGTATTTACCACCTGATTCCTGCCAAAAGGGGGCTTGCAAAGATGGACGCGATATCGAACAAATATTTTGTGGTTCCAAATGGCTACCCGTTTCTTGCAAAAAAGGACTCGATAGATTGCCGCCCCTTTCCCGGTCTAGGCTGCGCCACCAAGGAGGTCGCAGCCCATGATGGAGAAAATCATCGTTCGTCCTGACCGGGTCCGTAAGATCACCGGCACCTTTGGCTTC
>JAGVAP010000097.1 GCA_020060215.1 Deltaproteobacteria bacterium
GAGTCGTCGGCACCATCGAGCTTCTGGCGCAGAGCCTCCGCACCGGAGGGATCATCCTCATCGGCGAGCCCTACTGGCGGCAGCTACCGCCTACGGAAGATGTGGCCAAGGGGTGTCTTGCCGACTCGATCTCCGACTTTCTCATGCTTCCAGAACTTCTCGCGTCTTTCGGCCGTCTTGGTTACGACGTGGTGGAAATGGTTCTGGCTGACCAAGACGGCTGGGACAGATACGAGGCGGCCAAATGGCTCACCATGCGCCGGTGGCTTGAAGCCCATCCCGGCGACGAGTTCGCGAAAGATGTTCGAGCCAAACTGACCTCGGAACCCGGGCGCTACGCCGCTTACACGCGTGAATACCTGGGCTGGGGTGTGTTCGCGCTGATGACGCGGTGATGAGGGGGTTGCCCGGTGACTCAGAAGAGGAACTCGGCGGTCGGCCGGCGTATATCGCCTCTGAAACGAACCATGCGAAGAGTGGGGAGGCTCAGCCGCGGCCCACTTTGGCCTTGACAAGAGAAAGCAGCCAAATTATCGCTGCAATGTAACTTCTCGACGCGCCCCTCCTGCCTATGGTGATGAAGGGGCTTCTGTCATTCCATCGATTTACGTGGAGCGCCGGTCATGACTGCGAATGAAATCCTCGATCTGCTGAGGGGGATCTTTTTTACGACAGGTCTCTGGAATCTGCACTTCAAGTACGTGATCATGTGGGCCGTCGGGGCCCTGTTCATGTACCTGGCCATCAAGAAGAATTTCGAGCCCCTGCTGCTCCTTCCCATCGGGTTCGGCATCTTCATCGTAAATTTCCCCCTGGTCCCGCTCATGGGGATGACCGACGAAGGTCATGGTCAACTCCTTCGCATCTTCTACCACTACGGGCTGGAGTGGGAGGTGATCCCCTGCGTCATATTCCTCGGCCTCGGGGCCATGACGGATTTCGGACCGCTCATCGCCAACCCGAAGACCCTCCTGGTGGGCGCCGGCGCACAGCTCGGGGTCTTCGTCACCTTCACCGGGACCATCCTTGCCGGATTCACCCTCAAGGAAGCCGCTTCCGTCGGCATCATCGGAGGGGCCGACGGGCCGACGACCATCTACCTCACCCAGCACCTGGCGCCTCAACTCCTGGGGGCGAACGCCCTGGCTGCGTACTCCTACATGGCGATGGTCCCGCTCATCCAGCCTCCCATCATGCGCCTGTTGACCAACGACAAGGAGAGGAAGATCAGGATGAGGCAGCTGAGGCCCGTGTCCAAGACCGAGAAGATCTTCTACCCGCTGGTCTCGGTGACGATCATCGCCATCCTGGTGCCTTCGGTCATTCCCCTGATGGGGATGTTCATGCTCGGCAACCTCATGAAGGAGAGCGGGGTGGTCGCGAGGCTGACGGACACCGCCCAGAACGCCCTGATGAACATCGTGACCATCTTCCTGGGGATCTCGGTGGGCGCCACCATGCACGCCGACAGCTTTCTCAGCTACAAGCCCCTCTTCATCTTCGGCCTGGGCCTGGTCGATTTCGCCGTCTGCACCATGGGCGGCATATGGACGGTGAAGATCATGAACCTCTTCCTCCAGGAGAAGATCAATCCCCTCATTGGATCGGCCGGCGTCTCCGCCGTTCCCATGGCTGCAAGGGTCTCGCAGATGGTGGGTCAGAAGTACGATCGAAGCAACTACCTCCTCATGCATGCCATGGGGCCGAACCTCGCCGGGGTCATCGGTTCCGCTGCTGCGGCGGGAATGTTCATCGCCATGTTCGATTGATCGCGCTGTTTGAGAGGGACATCATGAAGAAAATCTGGAGCGTTTGGGTGTTGCCGGTTTTCGTGTTCGGCCTGGCCGGTGCCGTCTCCGCAGAGAGCTTCCTGGGCGCCCCCCTGGTCCCCGATGCAAAGATCACCACCAAGTCCAAGGAGAGGGTCGAGATGTTTTCACCCCGGTCTCATGATGAGGTGGTGGCCTTCTACAAAGAGGCCTTTCACTCTACCCAGGATATCAAGTTCCGGGACTGGTCCGATTCGACCTACATCGAGGACGACGGGGCCCTCAAATGGCACTCGATCACCATAAGCAAAGAGAAGACGGACCGGGGGACGAGCATCGTCATCATGAAGGACAACTGGAGCTGGATCATCGGGACCCTCATCCTGCGGTTCATCGGGGTCTTCGTAGTCCTCCTGATCCTCTATCTGTTCATGTCCCTGTCCGGAGCCCTGATCTCGAGGTACACAGGAAAGGCGGAGCCGAAAAAGGCGTAGAAGCCGGGGGCCGGAAAGAACCGAGGGACGCCCGCTTCGCCAGGGCGAGGGACGAGTGAAGCCAGAGGTCAGCGGGGCCGCCCGTGGGAAAAGGTGAAGCACGAACGGGCCCGGAATCCTGATGCGCAGGCACGGACAACCGGGTGTCCTCCAGGGCACCCCTTACCAGATCCGAGGGATCAGGGGCTTTGAGCCTCCACGCGCTCCTTGATGTACTGGACAATGTCCTGGGTGCTGGTCCCCGGGCCGAAGACCTCTGCGATCCCGGCGGACTTCAGGGCGGGGACATCCTCCTCCGGGATGATACCGCCGCCCAGCACCAGGATGTCGTCCGCCCCCTTCTCCCTGAGGAGTTCCATCACCTTTGGAAATAGGTAGTCGTGGGCGCCGGAGAGGATGCTCATGGCGATCACATCCACGTCCTCCTGGATCGCCGACTCCACGATCTGCCGCGGCGTCTGTCGAAGACCCGTATAGATCACCTCCATCCCCGCATCCATCAGGGCGCTCGCCACCACCTTGATGCCCCTGTCATGCCCGTCCAACCCCGGCTTTGCTGCAAGGACCCGAATCCTTTTTCCCTGTTTCATGGCTCACCCTCTCAACGAGATCCGTCGCTTCGTCAGGCTTCCCGATGTGCACTATCGTGCAAACGTGTTCACTTGTTTATACTCCCCGAAGACCCCCCGCAGGACATCGCAGATCTCCCCCAGGGTGGCGTAGACCTTGACCGCTTCCAGGATGGGGACCATCAGGTTGTCGTTCCCTTCCGCCGCGTCCTTGACCGCTGCAAGACGCTTCGACACGGCCCCGCCGTCCCGTTCGGCCCTCAGTCTCCGGAGTTTTTCCACCTGGGACAGTCTCACGGCAGGATCCACACGCAGCAGGTTTCGGGGTCTGTCTTCCTGGACCTGGAACCGGTTCACCCCGACCACGATCCGCTCTTTCTTCTCGATCTCTTTCTGGAAGGTGTAGGCGCTATCCTGGATCTCACGCTGGATAAACCCTCGCTCGATGGCTGCCGGAGCCCCGCCCAAGTCATCGATCCTCCGGATGTAATCTTCGGCCCTCTCCTCGATCTCCCGGGTCAGGGATTCCACGTAGTAGGACCCGCCGAGGGGGTCGACCGTATCGCACACCCCGCTCTCATAGGCGATCAATTGCTGGGTCCGGAGGGCGATCTGGACCGCCTGCTCGGAGGGGAGGGCAAGGGCCTCGTCCATGGAGTTCGTGTGCAGGGACTGGGTGCCTCCGAGGACCGCGGCCATGGCCTGAAAGGCGACCCGGACGATGTTGTTCATGGGCTGCTGGGCCGTGAGCGTACACCCCGCGGTCTGGGTGTGGAATCGGATCATCATGGATCGAGGATCCTTTGCTTTGAACCGCTCCTTCATGATCCTGGCCCAGAGTCTTCGCGCCGCCCGGTACTTGGCGATCTCCTCCAGGAAATCCAGGTGGGCGTTGAAGAAGAACGAGAGCCGCGGACCAAAACTGTCCACATCCATCCCGGCCTGAAGGGCCGCCTGCACATAGGCGATGCCGTTGGCGAGCGTGAAGGCCACCTCCTGGACCGCCGTGGAGCCCGCCTCCCGGATATGGTAGCCGCTGATGCTGATGGTGTTCCACTGGGGGACCTTCTCCGCACAGTACCCGAAGATGTCCGTGATGATGCGCATGGAAGGTTTGGGCGGATAGATGTAGGTCCCGCGGGACGAGTACTCCTTCAGGATGTCGTTCTGTATGGTTCCTCGCAGCTTCTCCGAAGGGACCCCCTGCTGCTCGGCCACCGCGATATACATGGCGAGGAGCACGGCGGCCGGCGCGTTGATGGTCATGGAGGTGCTGACCTGATCCAGGGGGATCTCCTTGAAGAGGATCTCCATGTCCTGCAGGGAATCGATCGCGACCCCGACCTTCCCGACCTCGCCCATGGCCATCTCATGGTCGGAGTCATACCCGATCTGGGTCGGCAGATCGAAGGCCACGGACAGGCCGGTCTGCCCCTGCTCCAGGAGAAAGCGGTACCGCCTGTTCGATTCCTCCGCGGTCGCAAAGCCGGCGTACTGCCTCATGGTCCAGTACCGTCCTCGATACATGGTCGGCTGGACGCCCCGGGTGAAAGGGAACGAGCCGGGGAAACCCAGGTCCTCGAGGTAATCCGACCCGGCCAGATCCGGGGGTGTGTAGAGCCTCTTGAGCGGGATGCCCGAGTTGTTCCGGAAATCCTTCCGTCTCTCCGGGTTCTTCTCCAGTTTCCGTTCCACGGAACGGCTCCATTCTTCCACCCTCTGGTTCAGAGATCTGCAGTCATCGTCACCGGACATGTCTTCTCCCTTTCTTTGCCCGTAAAGGGCGTCAGGTCCTTGTGTGGAGTGGAGGAGCAGGGGGCTTCGATTCCCTGGCGCCCCGGCCATGGAACGGGGCGGCCCGGTCGCCCTTTATCTCCCGAGGTCGCAGGTGGTCCCCTCCTCCAGCCAGATCTTGTAGGTGTGATAGTAGAGATCCGAGAGGTACACGATTCCGAGGAGTGTGTCCCCGTCCTCGACCGGGAGCCGGCGAACCCGGTTCTTGACCATCTTGTTCACCAGAACCATGATGGGCTCATCCGGATGTGCGGTCAGGACCGGGGTGCTCATGATGTCCTGTACCAGCAGGTCATTGAACTCCTCGAGGTGAAAATCCATCTCCTCCTCCCAGAGGGACCCCCCGCCAACCTGGTGCTTCATGAAGGGGGGCCGCACATGGTAGAGGATGTCGGTCATGGAGATCATGCCGGCCAGCCGCCCCTTCTCGTCTACGACCATGATGCCGTAGGGCTTGTATCCGGTCTCCTTCCTGGCCTTGCCCTGGAAGATGAGACATGCGGCTTCTCTGACCCGCGTGGTGGGCCGAATGATGGAGTAATCCTGCACCATGATGTCCTTGGCCTTCAACATGCTGTTGATCTCCTCTCCGTCCCAGGCGAATCGGGGTGGGCAACCGTTGCCGGACGGACCGAAGTATAGAAGAAAAAGGGGCTTGGGGTCAAGGCGCGCCGTACCGCATCCGGGCTCCGGCTCAAGCCGGCCGACTGACGGCCGGGGTGCGGTTTCCCGATGGTTTTCTCTTGAACAACCTGCTCAGAGTGCTATGATTCCGCCTGCTACGATATAGCTACCCATGTCCTGGATAAAGACTCGGATCCTCAAGTCCTGAAACCGTGGTTCGCCACCCTTTCTCCCTGGGGACCTCAGCTTTTTCTACAATCA
>JAGVAP010000044.1 GCA_020060215.1 Deltaproteobacteria bacterium
CGGGGGTCTTGGGCACGCCGTCGCCCTTCCCGAGGATGTAGTCTTTCCAGGGATCGAACCCGACGCTGTGGGTCTCGACGTACTCCTTGTCATAGAGGCCTTCCGTGATCCAGACGAACGCGATGGCGCAGGCCATGGCGTTGCCGGTCTCCGGACGAGGGGCGAACCACTTGTCCGCGTACATGCCTGCGGTGTGGTTGTAGTAGGGATCGATAAAGACCATCTTCACCCCGAGATCCTTCAGCCACTGCCGTCTCGGCGTGCTTTCGTAGGCGGAGTAGATCCCGTTGTTGACCTCCGGGTCGGAGGACCAGAAGACGATCATCTCCGTGTGCTTCAGCGCATCTTCGAGGAGGTCGTACTGCTCCGGGATGCCGAGCCTGCCGCTGAACCCCCAGGTGTGCATGCCGCCCCAGTGCCAGCCTTCCCAGCTGTCCGGGTTGTGGTCCGCATAGCAGAACCCCATGAGGTTGGCGAAACGGAAATAGGCGCTGTGCCGGTAGCCGACGTTCCCCCAGAGGTGGTGGGAACCGGCGGTGCTGAGGATGGCGCCTGCGCCGTACTCCCTCTTGATCCTGATCACCTCGTTGGTCACGATCTCCGCGGCCTCGTCCCAGCTGATCCGCTCGTAGCCCGAGATCCCTCGCTTGGCGGTGTTCCGATTGCCGTTCGGGTCAAAGTCCACCCTCTTCATGGGGTAGAGATTCCTCTTCGGAGAATAGACCATGGAACGATAGGAAAGCGTGTAGGGCGCAGCCGTCGTCTTTCTCGGCGGTTTGAAGGTTTTCCCCCGGGCCTGGATCTCCCACGACGCACCGTCGGTCTCATCCAGCTCCATGGGTGTGACACGGACAATCCGGCCGTCCTGCACGTACACAAATACCGGGCCGCCGGTTGTCCCGCTTGTCAGTCTCTCTACATTTCCCATTGGACTCTCCTCCTTCGTCCGATCGTTGACTCACTCAAAGACAGCTTGAACCAGGTGTACTGCTGTATACGACGACTGAACGGGTACGGCCAACAAACAGCTGCACCCCGCCCATCTAGGCCATTCCCCTTGTTCCCTTCGGGGGTTGCGGATAGTGGAGGCACACCGAGATCTTCCGGGCGGTCTCTCTCAACGCCTCGGCCATCCTGGAATGTCCCCCCCGGGCGATTCTTTGCCTGGGCGCGGCCACGATGACCGCCGCCACGGGCTCGGCTTCATGATTGAACACCGGTGCGCCGATGGCGTAGGTCCCTTCGACCACCTCTTCGCGGTCGAACGCGATGCCCTCCTTCCTGATCTTTTCCACCTCCCTGGCGAACGTCTCATGATCCGTCAGCGTGTTCTTGGTGAAGCGCTTCAACTCCTCTCCCAGGAGTTCTCGCCTCAGCTGCGGCGAGCAGAAGGCCACAATGGCCTTGGCCCCGGCGGCCGCATGGGCGGGGACCCGTTCGCCGATGTTCCCCGCCAGGGCGAGCAGCTGCGGCCCTTCGGCGACATAGCCCATGAAGATGCTCTTGCCGGAACGGACCTCCAGGGTGACGGTCTCCTTCAGCTCCTCCCGGAGTGCATCGATGAAGGGTTTGGCGATGGGGATGAGGTCGGCCTTCACGGATTGATTGGCCGCCCGGGCGAGCTGCACCACCGTGTTCCCGAGGCCGAATTTTTTCGTCTCCCTGTTCTGGCTCAGAAAATCGTGTCTGGTCAGGGTCTGGAGGATCCTGGAGGCGGTCGCCTTGTTGAGTCCCAGCCTCTGGCTGATCTCCACCGTCCCCATCTCCTTGTTGTACGGCAGGAAGGAGGTCAGGATCAGGAGGGCCTTGTCGATGGCATTGGCTTTGGTCTGTTTCATGGCCCCGAACTTTACATCAGACTCGGCAGGTAGGTGGCGAGCTGAGGAAAAACCATCAGAAGAACGGCCAGGATGAGCAGAGCCACCAGGAAAGGGAGAATGCCCTTGAAGATCTGGTGAAGCGGGATTTCCGGGGCGATCCCCTTGATGACGAACACGTTTACTCCGACCGGCGGCGTAATGACCCCCATCTCCCCGATCAGCACGATGATGACCCCGAACCAGATCGGGTCGAACCCGAGCTGACTGACGATGGGAAAGAAAATGGGAACCGTGACCACGATCAGGGCCATCGAGTCCATGAAGAACCCGCCGACGAAGTAGATCAGGATGACGACGCCCATAATGGCCATCGGCGGGATAGGGAGGCTCCCCACCCAGTCGGCGAGTTCGAAAGGAATGTTGGTGATCGCCATGAAGTGTCCGAATACCGTGGCGCCGGCGATGATGAAGAGAACCATGCAGGCGGTTCGGAGGCCGTCCCGGGTCGCATCGAGGGTGAGCCTGAAGTTGAATCTCTGGCGGAACAGTCCGATGACCAGGGCGCCGAAGGCACCGATGCCGCCGGCCTGCGTCGGGCTGAACCATCCGAGAAAGAGCCCCCCCACGGCAAGGGCGAAAAGAACAACGGCCTCTATGATGCCCGAGAATGCCACGAGCTTCTCCCTCCATGTGGTGGCGGGTCCTGCAGGACCCAGCTCCGGGTTGCGGAGACACAGCACGACCACCGTGGCGACGAAGAACAGTGTCAGAAGTGCGCCGGGCACGAGACCGGAAAGGAAGAGCTTCCCGATGGACTCTTCGGTAAGGATGCCGTAGACGATGAAGACCGTGCTGGGAGGGATGAGGATGCCGAGGGTCCCTGCGGATGCGACGGTGCCCGTGGCAAACGAGGGGTTGTACTTGTACTTCATCATCTCGGGCAGGGCGATTTTTCCCATGGTCGCCGCTGTCGCCGCCGTGGAGCCGCAGATCGCGGCAAATCCGGAGCAGGCAAGCACCGTGGCGATGGTCAGACCGCCCCGGAGATGACCGACCCACGTATAACTTGCAGCATACAGACGCTGGCTGATCCCTGAGGCAAAGGCGAAGGAGCCCATCAGGATGAATGTGGGAATCACCGAAAGCGGATAGGAGCTGAACGTGTCGAAAAAGTCCTGGGGCAGGAGCAGCAGAGCCGATTCCAGGCCGTTCAGGTAGGTAAAACCGAGAAACCCGACGACGGTCATGGAAAAAGCCACAGGCATCCTGAGGAGAAAGAGTACGACGAGCAGGCCGATGCCGACAAGACCGGTGGTCTCTGGTGTCATTTTCCGATGATCCTCATAAAGCATCTGATCACGATGGAGACATAGGCAAGGCAAACCGGGATGAAGGCGACGGCCGCGCCGTAGGCAAACGGGTAGAGCGGCACCCGCGCCGTCGGCGTTGTCTCCATTCTGATCTGAAGATGGTGGGCGTACACAACCATGTACCAGAACAGGACCACGAACAGCGCAAGGCAGGCGAGTCTGACCAAGAAATCGATGACCGCCTGAACGCGCTCGGGAAAGAGCACGGCGAGGAACTCCACCTCGATATGTCTTCCCATGAGAAGCGTGATGGTCGCGGCAAAAGAGATTGCAACCAGCTGCAGGACCATGACCGCATCCAGTGCCCCGAAGATGGGCCGCAGGATGAGCTTGGCCCCCATCACGTCAAGGGTGGTGATGAACACCATGATGATCATGGCGGCCAGTCCCACGCCTTCGAGCGCCAATGCGATTTTCTTGTTCCAACGGTCGAATTTTTCCAGGGCGGACATCCGGACCTCTCTTCCGGGTCGCCCGGCCGCCGCCGGAGGGCGGGCGACCGGACGTAGAAAGGCTGCAGCTACGGTCTCATTTCAGGCGGACCGGTTACGGACGGGATGTGGAGATCCAACTGCTTCTGAGTCAGATAGGCGGTTCTTTCCCTGAGGTATTTGATCCAGCCCTGAACCTCGGCCTCCTTGAACCCTCTGGAGACCATTCTCTTCGTATAGTCGTCAATGACCGGCTGCACCGCTTTTTCCCACTTCTGGGCTTCTTCCTTGGAAAGATCGATGTACTCGACCTTGTTCGCCTTCGCCGCCTCGATGCCCTCAAAATCAATGGCGTTCCACATCAGGGCAAACCGTTCCCTGTACTCCCCGCAGAGCTGATCAAAGATCGACCGGAGCTCCGGGGAAAACTTCTTGTAGGTATTCTTGTTGATGATCACGTACATGGGGTAGGACGGTCCCACGACCCATGAGTTTGTGAGGAACTTGCTCACCTCTGCGAGCCTGAAGTTCTTCTGCGCCTCGGTCGCCATGAAGGCGCCCTGAATGACACCCTTGGACATGGCGTCATAGGTTTCCGGTGCGGGCATGGGTGCGGGGGTGCCTCCGAGGGCCTTGATCACATCGCCGATGATCCCGGGGGCTCGGATGGTCAGCCCCTTCATATCCTCCAAGGTGCGGACGGGCTTGGTTGTATGCAGCGTGCTGGGCGAGTTGGCATGCCACCACATGACGTGCACCGTATCCATCTCCTTGGGTTTGAACTTCAGGTAGAAGTCCGTCATGATCTGGTTTGCGACCCAGCCGGTGGGATACGCGAGCGGCAGCTCGGCCGCTTCCATGACGGGCATTCTTCCCGGCGTGTACTCGATGTGGGAGACCCCGATGTCCGCGATCCCCTTCTCGATGCCGTCCATCATCGTGGTGGCCTTCAGGAGGGAGCCGCCGGCAAAATAACGCGCCTTGATCTTTCCTCCCGCCCTCTGCTCCAGGTCCGCGACGAAATCCTCCATGATCTTGGACTGCCTGGAAGGGGGGGGGAAGAAGTTGGCGACCTTGAGCTGGATCTCCTTTTCCTGGGCCTGTGCAGTATCGAAGGGGAGCGACAGGATGAACCCCAAGCAGACTATCCCGGCCAAAGCAACGCATCTTAACTTTCTCATGCAAGCACCTCCTGGGTTTTAAAAGTTTACGTATGGACGCTCGAATTCGACGGAAGGTGAAGTCCCCGCCGGTTGAAGGCGGACCGACTTAGTTCGTGATGCCTGGTTCAGGGCCTTGGGTCAAGTTTTTGCATTGGACAATGGCCACGGCAGCCGTCTTGAAGGTGAACTGGACTCTGCGGATTCCGATGGTGCGGAGCGTTTCGGGAGAAGGAAGGAATGTGGAGAGGGACGTCCTGTCCAAAGGGCACACCTCACGAATGGTTTCATAATGTGATACGTATTTTCATATGATGGTACTAAAAGCGATACTATGCCAAATTCCTTCTTGTCAAGAGATTTCTGGGAACCGCCCTGAAGAACGATCTGGAATGGTTTGGAAGTGGCGGACCGCACGGCCAAGGTGACCGCCAGCCTCGTTTGACCCACCCCGTCCAGACCCGAACCGCTTCACATGCCTTTCTCCCATGCGGGCCGGTGCGAGGCAGTGCTTGACATCGCTGCGTCCCATCGATAACAATTCAACCGCAAGATCGACGATTCCAAGCGCATGGAGTGAGCAATGGGCATGGTGAGCACCTATCTGCGGGCATTCGACACGAGCAGGCTGGATCCGTACCCGGTGGAGATCCTGAAGCGGGTGGATCGGCCGACCACGGTGGTCCGGGAGAGCGAGATCCCGAGGGTGGACGAGAGGGAGAGCGGCTTCAACCGTGCCCTCCGGGGAGACTTCGGTCCCCACCTCACGAAGGAGAGACACCGGTTTGTGGCCAAGCACCCCCTTTCCGGGGCCCTGGTCAACATGCAGTTCACCCTGGCCCAGATCGTCGACGGCATCATGGCCCAGGAGAAGGCGCCGCTCCCGGAAGACCCGTCGGTCATGGCCCGCCATATCAAGGAGACCGCCTACTTCCTGCGCTCCGACATCGTGGCCATCTCGGAACTGCCCCCCTATGCGGTCTACAGCCACAGCATGGCCACGGGGGAGCCGATCGAGCTGAACCACAAGTACGCGATCTCGATCGTCGTGGACCAGGACTGGAAGACGGCGCAGGCCACGGTCGGCAACGACTGGATCAGCAACTCGATGAGCTTCCTCGCCTATTCCACCTCCGGCTTCATCGCCTGCATCCTGGCGGACTACATCCGGCGGCTGGGCTATCCTGCCCGGGCCCACCACGCCAGGAACTACCAGGTGCTCCTCCCTCCCATCCTTCTGAAAGCCGGGATCGGGGAGATGTGCAGGATCGGCGACATCGTCCTCAGCCCCTTCCTCGGTCCTCGCTTCAAGGCGGCGGTGGTGACGACCGATCTCCCCCTTGCGGTGGACAAGCCCATCGACTTCGGCCTGCAGGATTTCTGCTCCAAGTGCGCGAAGTGCGCCCGGTACTGCCCCACCGGATCGATCAGCTTCGGCGAGAAGGCGATCATCCACGGTTACGAGAAGTGGCCCAATGACGTGGAGAAGTGCACGAGAGGTCGCGTCGGGAACACCAAGGGATCGGGGTGCGGCGTATGCGTGGCGGTCTGCCCCTGGAACAAACCGTACACCCCGTTCCACCGCTTCGTGCAGTGGACGATGAGGAACATCCCTGCGGCGCGCAGATTCGCCGTCTGGGGGGACGACCTGCTGGGCTACGGCCAGCCGAAGCTCGAGAACAAGTGGTGGCTGGACCTGGAAGACGTGGACGGGAAAATGACGATTCCCACCCAGGCCGGCCAGAGGGGGAACCACAAGCCTAAATCGAGCTGATTCACCTACACCTCGTTCATGCTTCATGACCTCAGCATGAACGGATCCGGCCGGGAGAATGTGGGCTTGTTTTTGCGCAAGGGCATAAGTACAGGCCCCGGCAAAGAAGAATATGGTTCCTTCATGCCTTCCTTCGTGCCCTCGTGTCCTGGCGGCTGGAGTATGCCAAAAGGAGGATTGAACCCATGAACCGATCTCTATCCTTTGCATGCCCGCCCTATGACCGCATCCTGCCCCTGGCGCGGGGGATCGTACAGCCGGAGGGGATTGACCTGACCTATCTCCCCCTGGAGGTGGAGGAGGTCTTCTGGCGCCAGCTCAGGAATCAGGAATTCGACCTCTCCGAATCCTCTCTTTCGTCTTACGTGCTGCTGCGCTCCAGGGGGGATCAGCGGTTTGTGGCCATACCGGTCTTCACTTCCAGATCTTTCAGGCACTCCTGCGTCTTCATCAACACGCATAAAGGGATATCCCGCCCTGAGGATCTGAAGGGAAAGACCGTGGGGGTCCCCGAATACCAGATCACGGCGACCGTTTGGCTGCGCGGCATCTTCCAGGACGAGTACGGGGTCCACGCAAAGGACATCTACTGGCGAAGCGGCGGTGAGGAGACCCCAGGGCGGGTGGAGAAGGTGAAGATCCGGCTGCCGCCCGAGATCCGGCTCGATCCCATCCCGGCCGACAAGACCCTTTCACAGATGCTGGATGACGGCGAGTTGGACGCCATGTTTACGGCCCGCATCCCCTCCTGCTACGAGAAGCGGTCCCCCAACGTGGCCAGGCTCTTCGAGGACTACCCGGAGACGGAGAAGAGCTATTTCCGGAAGACCTCCATTTTCCCCATTATGCACACAGTCATCGTGAAGTCGGACGTGTACAGGCAAAACCCCTGGATCGCCGTGAGTCTTTACAAGGCATTCTGTAAGGCCAAGGAGATCGCGATGAAAAGCTACGCCGAGAGCGCCGCTCTGCACGTCACGCTTCCATGGATCCGTGCGGAGTACGAACGGACAAGAGAGATCATGGGGGAGGACTGGTGGCCCTACGGAATCGAGAAGAACCGTAAGACCCTGGAGACCTTCCTTCGATATCATAAAGAGCAGGGACTCTCGGAGAAGAAGATGGAGATCAAGGACCTGTTTGCGCCGGAGACGCTGGATGCGGAGTACAAGATCTGAATTGAGGCGCATACGATGGAAATGTCCCCGAGAGTGAAGGCCCTCGGAGGATCGATCATGCGACCCCCGAGGTTTGCCTGGGAGAGGTCCTCTCTGATGACTCAGTCCCACTGCGAGACGGAGGGGGAGCCGGAGGTCACCCGAAGGGCGAAATCCCGGCAAGACGGGTATGTTGCGGCATCATTGTTCGGGGGATGTGCATGAAGGTTCGATTCTGGGGTACGCGCGGCTCCCTCCCACGTCCAACGACCGGCAGCGAAGTCCGAACGAAGATCGCCAAGGCCCTGGAAATGGCCCAGGGTCACGTTCTTCCGGATGCCCGGGCCAGGGACCGCTTCATCGATACCGCGCTCCCGTTTGCATCGCGCGCCGGGTTCGGGGGCAACACATCCTGCGTCCAGATCGAAGGCTCCGAGGAGCATATCCTCTGCGATGCGGGGACCGGCCTCCGGGACTTCGGGAAGGATCTGATGAAAAGGGGGAAGATCGGCCCTTCCCGTTTTCACATATTTCTGTCACACCTCCACTGGGATCACATCCAGGGTTTCCCCTTTTTCGCACCCGCATACGTCCCCGGCACCAGCATCGACATCTACGGATGCCACCCGGGCATGGACGAGGCGTTCAGGCTCCAGCAGGCCCCCCCCTTTTTCCCTCTTCCCCTTTCAGAGCTCCGGTCCACCATCCGCTTCCACACGCTCTCGGCGGAAGGGGAGTACGACATCGCGGGCTTCCGCATCAAGGTCATCGAACAGGACCACCCGGGCAAATCCTTTGGTTACAGCTTTACGGGGTGCGGCAGGAAGATCGTCTATTCAACGGACTCGGAACACCGCGTCAATCCCGAAAGTTCCCCATTTGTCGAGTTTTTCAGGACCGCCGACCTCCTGATCTTTGACGCCCAATACTCCCTGGCCGAGGCCGAGCTCAACAAGAGGGACTGGGGCCATTCCTCCAACATGATGGGGGTCGAACTGGCGGCGCTTGCGGGGGTCAAGCATCTCGTGCTCTTCCATACGGAGCCCAACCTCGATGACTTCCGCCTGGAGGAGCTGAAGGAGAAGAGTGCGTCCTACAGCAGGATCTATGCCGGCGACCGACCGCTTGCGGTCAGCGTGGCTTACGACGGCATGGAGGTCGATCTCTCAAGCGTGTAATAGGGACATTCTCGACTTATTGACATTCTCGTGTCTTCCGCTACAGAGGGTACATGCCCCGTCGAGCTCGCATAGATGCCCCAGGGGCGTTCCACCATGTGATGATCCGGGGGATCGAAGGAAAGACGACAAGGATCGGGAGATATTCACCGTGGCACATATCTCAAAGGAGTTGGGGATCACCCCCTCCGCCGTAAGCAGGGCTGTTTCGCGCGCGCAAGAGGCGGATAGAAACGGCAGTTTCGGTGTCCCCCCTTTTCAAATGAATTGCGCCATTCAGGAAAATTCTGTGGTATCATGGGAATCGTACCGGACGACGCAGGCGCAGCACGATCCCGCGGGGAGATCATGAGAATCCGCTTTTCAAAGGCAGGCCAAGCGACGTATGAGACTGGATGATATTAGAGAGAGCGATGTCCAAGAGGTTCTTAAATCATCGGGATGACGGATGGAGTCGGGAATGAAAAAGCGGAACGTCTTGCGTGATCCGAAGTCATGGATCGAAGGGGTGATCGGGGACTTCATCGACGGCTCCCCCTTGAACAGCATGCGGAACGAGGCAGGGGACAATGCCTGGGAGGATGCGCTGGTGGGTTTCGCGTCCGGCGCCGACCCCATCTGGCAGCAGTACAAGGAGTATGTCGGCCCGTTCCACTGGACGCCTTGGGAAGTCTACAGCCAGCACTTCCCCAAGGAGCCGGCCGTCCCCGGGGAGTTGACCGTCATCTCGTGGGTCCTGCCCCAGCGAGAGATGGTCCGAAAGGCCAACCGGCGGTCCAAGAGGTTCCCCTCCGAGGAATGGGCCCGGATCAGGGTCTACGGGGAGGAGTTCAACGCCGCCTTGCGACGTCACGTGGCCCGGAGTCTGACCGACGCCGGACACGCGGCCATCGCCCCGATGCTGGCCCCCAACTGGACCATCGTCATGTCGCAGCGCTTCTCTTACGCCTCCTCGTGGTCTGAGCGCCATGCCGCCCATGCCGCCGGCCTCGGGACCTTCGGGCTGTGCGACGGTCTCATCACCGCCAGAGGCAAAGCCATGCGCACGGGATCGGTCGTCGCCAGGATATCCCTCCAACCGACCCCGCGCCCCTACGCCGACCACCGGGCCTACTGTCTCTTCTTTGCCGAAGGCACCTGCGGGAAATGCATGGAGCGCTGCCCGGCCGGTGCGATCACGAAGGCCGGCCACAACAAACAGAAGTGTCGTGAGCATCTGGTCCGATCGCGGGAGTATGTGAAGAAGGCGCACCGGTTCGAGGGGTACGGCTGCGGGTTGTGCCAGGTGGGCGTCCCCTGCGAGGCGTCCATACCCGTCAAGGCCGCCCGCGAGGCCCTGGAGCGCGGTATGTTGCCGCCCCCGCCGCCGCCCTTGGCCTGATTACTCGGAGTGCATGTACCGAGGTTCCGTCTTGTTCGGGATGATGAAGTGGTCCGGGACGGGAAACTCCGAGCACAGCAACAGGGCCTTCTTGCTGATCTCCTCGATCACGGATTCGTTCTCGATGTTCTCCGCCACCCTGCTGATGAATCCCGCGATGATCGCCATCTCTGCCTCGCGCATGCCGCGTGTGGTGACCGAGGGCGTGCCGATCCTCAAGCCGCTCGGGTTGAAAGGGGGGGCGGTATCCCCGGGGATGGTGTTGTAGTTCGTCACGATGCCTGCCCGATCCAACGCCTTCGAAAGCCTCTTCCCCGGGATGTTCTTGTTGCGGAGGTCGATCAGGATCAGGTGATTGTCCGTCCCGCCCGAAACCAGGTTGAAACCGCGCTCCATGAGCCTTTCGGCCAATGCCTTGGCGTTGGCCACGATCTGTCTGGCATAGGCCAGGAATTCGCGGGTGTTGGCCTCTGCCAGGGCCACCGCGATCCCCGTAATGGTGTGCATGTGCGGCCCGCCCTGGAGTCCGGGGAAAACGGCCCGGTCCACCTTCTCCGCATGTTCCGCCCTGCAGAGCAGCAGGCCGCCCCTGGGACCGCGAAGGGTCTTGTGCGTCGTGGTGGAGACGATATCGGCAAAGGGTACCGGGCTCTTGTGACAGCCTGCCACGACCAGGCCGGAGACGTGGGCGATGTCGCTGATGTGGAATGCGCCGACCTCCCTGGCAATCCGACCGAAGATCTCGAAGTCGATCTCCCGCGGATAGGCGGTCGCACCCGAGATGATGACCCTGGGCCGATGCTTCTTGGCGACCTCCTCGATCCGATGGTAATCGAATCGGCCCGTCACTGGATCGACGGAATACTGGACGCTCTTGAAAAACTTGCTTGTGGCGCTCACGTTCCAGCCGTGGGTCAGATGCCCCCCTTCGGTCAGCTTCAGGCCCATGATCGTTGCCCCCGGCTCCACCAGCGCGTTGTACGCGGCAAGGTTGGCCACCGATCCCGAATAGGGCTGCACATTGGCATGATCGGCGCCGAACAGGGACTTGGCCCTCTCGATCGCCAGGGTCTCGATCAGGTCGGTCACCTGCTGCCCTTCATAATACCGCCTGTTCGGGTAGCCTTCCGAGTACTTGTTGGTCAGGCAGCTCCCGGTGGCCATCATGACCGCCATGGATACATAGTTCTCTGACGGTATCAGACGGATCTTCCCGCTCTGCCTCACTTCTTCCTGTCTCACCAGCTCACAGACCTGCGGGTCGTAGAGCTCCAGCGCCGTGGCCATGGTACCTCTCCCTTCATGCCTGGGGTATGTTCGAACAACGATTCGGGTCTGCGGAAAAAAAGCAGTATAACACAAGTTCCCCCAATCGATAAGCAGCGGTTTAGAGCCGCGTGGGGCTGATCTCCTTCAGGGGCCGCCCCTCACTGTCAGGCGTGAATGCAAGAGACGAGTTTAAAGGGGTCACAAAGATGGGACCCTCCCCCGCATCAACTCAATGGTTTCAAAGAGCTAAGGTGTTACGAAACTCCTGATGCGTCGGAAGGTTTCTCGTCTCTTTCTCCGCCGCCTTTCTTTCTTTTTCTCCACTCCGACAGCCGGACCGTCGTCACATAGAAGACCGGCACAAAAAGGACGGCAAGCAGGGTGGAGGCGAGCATGCCGCCGACGACCGCCGTCCCGAGGGCCTGGCGGCTGGCGGCTCCGGCCCCTCTGGCGACAACCAGCGGAACCACGCCCAGAATAAATGCGAAAGAGGTCATCAGGATGGGGCGGAAGCGCCGGCGGGAAGCCTCCACCGCCGCTTCCAGAACCGGTTTCCCCTGGGCACGCAGCTCCCTGCCGTATTCCACGATCAAAATGGCGTTCTTGCTGGCAAGCGCAATGAGCAGCACGATGCCGATCTGCGTATAGATGTTGTTGTCGAATCCGCGGGCCGCGAGCGCGACCCAGGTTCCCAGGAGAGCGATGGGGACCACGAGGATGACGGCGGCCGGGTCGGTCCAGCTCTCGTATTGAGCTGCGAGAACCATGAAGACGAGCAGGGTCGAGAAGAAGAATACGAGCAGGGACTGATGACCGACCAGCTTCTCCTGGAAGGACATCCCCGTCCATTCGTATCCGAGGTCGGCGGATCGCTTCGGTTCGGCCATCTGTTCCATCAGTTTGAGGGCCTGGCCCGAGCTGAAGCCGGGCGAGGCCCTTCCGATGATGGGGGCCGAGGGGTAGAGGTTGTAGAGCGTGATCAGCGCGGGGCCTGTGGTGAGCTCCAGATTTGTCATGGTGCCGAGTGGAACCATCTTGCCTTCCCGGTTGCGGGCATGGAGCCTCAGGATATCGTCGGCTTCCAGCCGGTACCCGTGATCCGCCTGGACCCGCACCTGGTACGTTCGACCGAACTTGTTGAACTGGTTCACATAGACCGACCCAAGGTAGGCCTGGAGGGTCCTGAAAACATCGCCCACAGGCACTCCAAGCGACTCCGCCTTGATGCGGTCCACGTCCGCCTTCAGCTGCGGCACTCCGGCCCTGAATGAACTGGAGAGCCCCGCGATTCCGGACTGGGTTGAACCGTCCTGGATCATCTCATGAACGGTCTGCCCCAACCTCTGGAAGTCAAACCCTCGACCCTTGACCTGTACCTGCATCTGGAAACCGCCCGACACCCCCAGACCCTGGATGGCGGGCGGGATGACGGCAAAGACCACGGCATCCTGTATGGAGGCGAGTCGCTTGCGAAGCCCTGCAAGGAGCGCGGCCTGGTTCAATCCGGCCTTGTGGCGCTTCTCGTAATCCTCGTAGATGACGAAGTTCATCGAGGCATTGGCCAGGGGGGCACGCCCGTCCAGCAGCGACAACCCGCCCAGCGTGACCCAGTGCGCGATCCCAGGCGTGTTCCCCAGGATGGCGTTCACCTTTCGCCCCACCTCCTTGGTGCGCTCGAGCGAGGCGGCATCCGGCAGCTGAACGCCCACGATCGCATAGCCCTGGTCCTCATCGGGCAGGAGGCCCGTGGGCAGCGACAGAAACCCCCACCCGGTAAAGACCAGGAGGCAGACAAAGAACAACAGGACCGGCAGGGAGTGCCGGACCAGCCACCCCACGAGACCGGCATAGGCTCCCTCGCAGCGGTCATAGACGAAGTTGAACAATCTGTAAAAAGGATTGACCCTCCGGGATCGGGTGCGGAGATAGACGGCGCACTGGGCAGGTTTCAGGGTCAGGGCATTGAGGGCGCTGATGACCGCAGTGGAGGCGATGACCAGCGCGAACTGGCGGTAGATCTGCCCCGTGATCCCGGGCAAGAAGGCGGCCGGGATGAATACGGCCATCAGCACGAGAGTGATCCCCAGGATCGGACCGAACAACTCGCCCATGGCCTTGACGGTGGCCTCCTTGGGAGTCAACCCCTGCTCGATCCCGTGGGCCGCCCCTTCCACGATGACGATGGCGTCGTCCACCACGATCCCTATGGCGAGCACAACGGCGAACAGGGTGACCATGTTCACCGTGAATCCCAGGGCGGCCATGGCGATGAATGCGCCGATGATGGTCACCGGAACCGTGGTGGCCGGGACCAGGGTGGCCCGCCAGTCCTGGAGAAAGATCATGATCACGAGCAGCACGAGAACGGCGGCCTCGTAGAGGGTTCTGTACACCTCCCGGATGGACTCCTCGGTGAACTTGGTCGTGTCGACGGCGATGTGGTATTGCACCCCCTCCGGGAAGGTCTTGCTGAGCGCCGCCATCGTCTCGGCCACCTCTTTTGCAACCGTGAGGGCGTTGGCGCCCGGCAGCTGGTAGATGGCGATCCCCGCCGAGGGTTTCCCGTCATACTCACAATAATGGCCGTACGTCTGCGCGCCCATCTCCACGCGGGCGATATCTTTGATCCGGATGATGCGGCCGCCCTGACCGGGCTGGATCTTGACCATGATCTCTTCAAACTGCGCCGCCTCCTCCAGCCGGCCGAGCACGTTCAGGGTATACTGGAACTCCTGCGTGGGCGGGGTCGGCGGCATGCCGAGCTGACCGGCAGGCACCTGGATGTTCTGCTGCTGGATCGCGCTGATCACCTCGGCGGTGGTGATATGGTGGGTCTTCAAGGCCTGCGGGTTCAGCCAGACGCGCATGCTGTACTCACCGGCCCCGACGATGTTCACATTCCCCACGCCCGGCACACGGGCGAGGACATCCTGGATATGGATGGTCGCGAAGTTGCTGAGGTAGAGGTGGTCGTAGCGTCTGTCAGGAGAAGTGAGGGTGATCACCTGCAGGATGGCGGTGGACACCTTTTTGGTGACGACCCCCTGGCTCTGCACCTCCGGAGGCAACGATGGGAGGGCGATCGCCACGCGGTTCTGGACCAGCACCTGCGCAAGGTTCAGATCCGTGCCGACCTTGAAGGTGACGATGAGGCTGTAAGTGCCGTCACTGGCGCTGGAGGACTGCATGTAGAGCATGTCTTCCACGCCGTTCACCTGCTGCTCGATGGGAAGGGCGACCGTTTCGGCCACGGTCTTGGCGCTTGCACCGGGGTAGCTGGTCGTCACCTGAACGGTCGGCGGCGTGATGTCGGGGTACTGGGAAACCGGAAGCTTCAGCAGGGCGACGACGCCCAGGATGATCGTGAGGATGGCGATGACATTGGCCAGGATGGGTCGTTCGATGAAAAACCGGGAGAACATGGATTTCCCTTCTTTAAGGCCTGCCTGGGGAAGAGCGCCCGGCAGGGGCTGCAGCCCCCGGCTTGACAGGCGTGACCTTGGAGCCGGGTCTTGCACGCTGAATGCCGTTCAGGACGACCCATTCATCGCCCTTGAGCCCTTCCTCGATCACGCGCAGCCCGTCCACCAGCTCGCCCACTTTGACGGCTCGATGCTCGACCAGGTTCCGGTCGTTCACCACCAGCACGTAGCGGCCGCCTTGATCGGCCCCTAACGCGCGCTCCGACAGGACAACGGCATCCTCCCTGGACCGGACCGGTATGCGAAGCCGCACGAACATGCCGGGCATCAACCGGGGAACACCACCCGAAACCGGATTGTCGAAAACCGCGCGGATCAGGAGGGTGCCTGTCCCCGCATCGAGAGCGGTCGCCGAGAAATCGAGCTGCCCCTCGACGGGATAGCCGTCCTCACCCTCCGTGCCGAGATGGATCGGGGCCTTGTAGGTCAATCCGGGGTTTCGACCTTGCTTCCGGCCGTTGATGCGGAACAAGTCACGCTCGCTCAGGGCGAAATAGGCATTGATCGGGCTCAGCCGGCTGATCGTGGCCAGCAACGTTTTCTCCCCGGCGCCTACGAGGTTCCCCGGGTCTTTCAGCCGCCGGTCGATGCGGCCGTCAAAGGGGGCCAGGATGCGCGTATAGCCGAGGTTGAGATCGGCCAGTTCCGCGTTGGCCCTGGCTTCCTCAAGGCTCGCCGCAGCACCATCCAGCTGCGCCCTCCATTTCTCCACCTCGGACTGTGCGGTTGCGTTTTCCCTGAGCAGCAGCAGCTGTCGCTGATGCTCCTGCCGGGCGCGAAGGAGCATCGCCTCTGCGGCGTTCACACCGGCCCTGGCCAGCTTGACCTTGGCCTCGTAAGGTTTGGGCTCGATGACGAAGAGCAGGTCCCCTTTCCTGACCTGGTCCCCGTCATTGAAGTGAACACTGACCAGGAATCCTTCCACCCGGGCGCGGAGATCCGCGGTCTCGGCGGCCTGCGTGTTGCCGGTGACCAACAGGTAATCGGTCACCGCCCGTCTTTGGGGGTTCCCTACGGTCACCTCCGGCGGCGGCGGCGGGACGTACTTGTTCTTATTCTCTCCGCAGCCCCCGGCCATGAAAAGAAGAACACACACGGGTGTGACTGCCCGCATGAGGATACCCGATGCGCTCTGGCCAAATCGAATCATCCCAGACCTCTCCTACCAGTCCACCGCGGGGAGGAGACCATCCCGCGCTCCGGCCGTGGGCGGCTCCAAGCTCGCCGGGTTCAGAAGGTTGCCCCAATCGGTTCGCGTCCGCATCGCATCCCTGACTTCGGCCGGAACCATCTCGCGTGCCTCGCGGACTTCCCAGCCGCCCCCCAGTGCGCGGTATAGGGCCACCAGCCCCTGCGGGACCTCGGCCCGGCCAAGGGCGAGTGCATCCTGCTGGCTCAGCAGCGCCTGCTGCGCCGTGAGCACCGTCGTGTAGTCCGTGCCGCCTTCCCGGTACTGGACGAGCGCAAGCTCGGCCGACCGGCCGGCGGCCTCAGCGGCATCGGAAAGGGCGACGAGCCTCTCCTGCGCCTTCAGGAAGGCGACGATCGCGTCCTCCACCTCCTGCTGCGCCTTGAGCACGGCGTTCTGGTAGTCGACGACCAGGGCTTGAAAACGGGCATCCTGGACCCGCACCCGGTTGGTGATCTGTCCGTAGTTGAAGATATTCCACTGGAAAAAGGGTCCCAGAACGGCGGACCTGCCGCCCCAGGAGATCAGGTCGCCGAGCCTGAAGTCGCCCGCATCGCTGGCGAGCCACCCCAAGCTTCCGTTCAGGGAAAACATGGGGTAGAGATCGGCTTTGGCCACACCGATCCGGGCACTCTGCGCCGCAGCCTGCATCTGCGCGTGGCGGATATCGGGTCGCCTGCGAAGCAGATCGGCGGGGATGCCCACCGCGACCCGGCGAGGGGCGATCGGAATTCCCGACCCGATCTCCAGCAGGGGGATCACTTGCCCGGGGGGCAGACCCAGCAGGATACTCATCGCGTTCCTGGCCTGCCGGATGCCTGCTTCCAGTTGGGGGATGGCCGCTTCCGTGCTGCGCATCTGGGCGGTGGCCTGTTGCACGTCCCGTTCACTGGTCGCACCCCCACGATAGCGCGCACGGGCGATCCTCAGGCTTTCCTGCTGAATCGAAAGGTTGCCCCGTGCGATCCGGATTCGTTCTTCGTAGGCGCGGATGAGAACATAGGTCCCGGCCACATCGGCGGTCAGACTGACCAGCGCGTCATCGTAGGCCGCAATGGATCCCAGAAACTCCGCATCCGCGGATTCCACGGCGCGCCGGAACCTGCCCCAGAAATCGGTCTCCCACCCGATCCGAAGACCAGTCTGCGCCTGCAGGGTTTCGTAATCGAACCCGCGACTCAGGTGGGGCTGAGGGGCGGTTGGCGCGAATTCACTCAAACGGTTGTAGGTCGCCGACCCGAAGAGCTGCTGCGCCTGCGGGTATTGCTCCCCCAGCGCGATTGCGAGCCGGGCTCGCGCCTCCAGAACCCGGAGGCCGGCGATGAGGAGGCGGGGGTTCTGTGACCTGGCCGTCGCGATGAGATCATGGAGGACCGGATCGTGAAAGGCCTTCCACCACTCCCCGTCATCAGCGCCGCCCGATCCGAGGCGCGGATCCGCGGCTTCGATCCATTGATCGGCGAGCTTGGCTTCGGGGGGCGCGAAGTCAGGGCCTACCTTGGTGCATCCGGCGGAGAGCACAAAAAGGGCGAGGAGGTACACCCAGCGAGGCGAGGATAAGACAAAAGAGGCGGTTTTGCGCAGGGCGAGCACGTGTTCGATCGTTACCAGAAGCTGTGACATGACCCGGTCGGCGGCCGACCGGTGAATTCTGCACGAAAGACCAAAGCGGAAGAACGGTCTCCCCCCCAAAGGGTGGGTTATCATGCCCCCTTTTGCTTCATCTTGTCAAGCAGGGGCTGCCGGTAAGGCGGACCGGTGGAACGCTCGAACCCGAGCTCGAACCGAGCTTGACACGAGAGAGACGAATCCTCTACACTACTCTCCGCCGAAAGACCTTGTCACCACCACAATCACCACTCACCTCAGGTCTTGGCAGGATCGGGACCTTCACGGCGCCGAGGGCGCGGGATGGGGGATGCGTATCCCTGGTTATGTTCCATATTCAATGACCCCCGCGATGGAGAGCTGGGGGGGTGACCCCGGCCGATACCGACACGCTGTCCGAGGAATCGAACCTGATCAGGATACACACGCGTCTGGAACCGGAGATCCGGATTGATGTTCGGCGATGAACGGGCCATAACCCTTCTACCTGGGTTTACGGCGGACGTGGACCTGTACCGCAGGGGGGTGACCCGGTGATCCAGCCCGTCAGGAAGGGGTTCGCTGACTGCACGGCCGTACCATGGAAACAGATGGCTGAACCGCTGGAGAAAGAAGGCATAAGGAGGGAAAAGGAAATGGCCGATGACTACCCGCTGAAGATCGATGCATACTCACATATTGCGCCTCCCAAGTACAAAGAAGCCCTTGAAAAACTTGTCCCAGGCGAAACCGCCTACAAACTCGATCCCATTCCCCCTCTCTTCGACCTGGATCACCGCTTCCGGATCATGGACAGGTATGAAGGTCTGGTGCAGGTCATCGCCCCGGCGTGGCCGTCGGTGGAAGAGGTTGCGGCTCCGGACAAGGCGCTGGACCTGGCCAAACTGGCCAATGACGAGATGGCCGATCTGGTGCTCAAGTATCCGGAAAGGTTCGTGGCGGCCATCGCCTGCCTTCCCATGAACAATGTCGGGGCGGCCCTGAAGGAGGTGGACAGGGCAATCAATGACCTGAGATTCAGGGGCATCCTGATCTATACCCCCATCAACGACAAGCCGCTCGATTCGCCGGAGTTCATGCCCCTCTATGAGAGGATGTGCTCCTATGATCTCCCGATACTGATACACCCCATGCGCGCCCCGAGCTACCCGGATTATCGGACGGAAGACGCATCCAAGTACAAGGTGTTCAGCACCTTCGGGTGGCCCTATGAGACCACGGTCGCCATGACGAGGATCGTCTTCAGCGGCATCCTGGACAAGTACCCCACCCTGAAGTTTGTGACTCACCACTGTGGCGGCATGGTCCCCTATTTCGCTGAGCGGATACGCCAGTTCTATGAGGTAGGCGAGATGCGGAGAGGCGAGAAGTACGTCCATCCTCTTCGCAAGCCCGTGCTCGAATACTACAAGATGTTCTACAACGATACGGCGATCTACGGGAACGGCTCCGCCCTCATGTGCGCACACCGGTTCTGCGGCGCAGACCGGCTCCTCTTCGGCGTGGATATGCCCCTGGGCGACGTCGAACTGGGGAACAGGAACTATCGACAAACCATCAACGCCATTTCGGAAATGAACATCAGTGACGAAGACCGGAAGAAGATCTATGAAGACAACGCCAGGAAGATCTATCGTCTTCCGATCTGACTCCGTCTCCGTTTGCCAAGAAAGGGAGGGGCGATGAAAGAAGAAAAGATCGAAACCGACGTCCTGTGCATCGGGGGAGGCATTGCCGGTCTCATGGCCGCCATTCGAGCGGCCGAGCTTGGGGCCCGGGTGGTGGTGGCCGAAAAGGGAAACGCCCTTTTCAGCGGCCGCGGCCGGGCAGGCAACGACCACTTCTGGTGTTACATCCCGGAGGTCCACGGATCCGACATCCATGCATTCATGAAGGAATGCCTCAAAGGGCCCAAGCTGAAGGCCCTGCTGTCCGGTTCAGGCAACCGGGTGATCCGCACCTTTCTGGCTACCTCCTTCGACATCGTGAAGTTGTGGGACAGCTGGGGCATCCCCATGAAACACGACGGGGAGTGGGAGTTCTCGGGGCACTCCTTCCCCGGGGACGTGATGACGCACCTGAAGTACAAAGGTCGATACCAGAAACGGGTTCTCACGGAAAAGGCCCTGGAAAAGGGTGCCCGGATCGTGAACAGGGTCATGATGACCGATCTCCTGCGCGACGGGGAAAAGGTGGTCGGGGCGATCGGGATGCACACCAGGGAAGACAAGACCATCGTGTTTCAGGCCAAGTCCGTGGTCATGGCCACGGGAAACCTGGAGAGACTATACCCGGCGCCGGTCCCGGGCTGGATGGCCAGCACACCGGGGTGCCTTTCCATCACGGGCGACGGCAGGGCCATGACCTATCGGGCCGGGGGAACCCTCGTGGGTCCGGAAATGCCCAAGCGGCACATGGGACCCCGATACTTTGCGCGTTTCGGCCAGGCCACCTGGGTGGGGGTCCTGAGAGACCCCTTCGGGAGGCCGATCGGCCCCTATGTGACCAAGCCCGACCGAAGGTACGGCGACATGACCATGGAGGTCAAAGGCACCCTGCTCGAGGAGTACCTGAGATCGGGAAGAGGGCCCGTGTACATGGACTGCCGGGGTATCACGGAAGAGGATTACGAATACATGATGAATGCCTTCGTGGACGAGGGGATGACCTCGGTCATCAACTACCTCAGGGACGAGGGGATCGATCTCAGGAAGACCCCGGTCGAGTTCGGAACCTATCATATTCATCCTGAAGGCAAGATCTGGATCAACGAAAAGGCCGAGACCTCGCTCAAGGGACTCTATGCAGCCGGAGACGAATCGATCGTCAGCATCGGACCTTCCTCCACCTACGGATGGATCGCAGGGGAGAGCGCCGCGCTCTTCGCGAAGAGCATGCCCGCCCCCGATCTCACCAGGGTCGGACCGCAGATCGAGGAAAGCCGCGAGGTGGTGAAGGGGATCGCCGGCAGGAAGAAGGGGATCCACTGGAGGGAGGCTAATGTCGCGCTCCAGCAGATCATGGTCGATTACGCCGGGCTCGTCCGATCGGAGACCCTGCTCGAAGCGGGACTGAGCTACCTCCGGCGCATGAAGGAGAAGGTGAACGGTGGGCTCATGGCCCGAAACCGGTGGGAGCTGACGCGATGCATGGAAACCAGAAATCTCATGGACATCGGCGAGCTCATCTTCCTGACGGCCGGCGAGCGAAAGGAATCGAGAGGCATGCACAACCGGCCCGATTACCCCCTTACCAACCCCATGCTGGATGGAAAGGCCATCTGCATCAGGCAGGTCGACGGAACGCCCCAGATGGAGTGGAGAAGGATAGAGTAGGAACGAAAGGCAACAATATAGGAGGATCGATATGCCGCCTGTGATCGATGAGACCAAGTGCAGCCGGTGCGGGAACTGCGTGGAGGTGTGCGCAGAGGACGTCTACTTCGCATCCGAAGCGGGAGAGGTGCCTGAGGTGACCTATCCGGATTTCTGCTTCCATTGCAACTGCTGTGTGGAGGAGTGTCCGGAGGAGGCCATAGGGCTCCGCATCCCTCTTCCGCAGATGCTTCTCTACAAGTGATCCGAAGGATTTCCCGGCCGCTTCGCCTGGGCGCTGCGGCCGTATTCAATCCACTCATTCACAGGGAGGTAGTCCGATGAGAAGGAAAGCTTGGGTGTGGGCGTTCATCGCAGTCACAGTAGCCTATGTTTCGGCACAATCCGCGGCAGCTCAATCCTATCCGAGCAAACCTTTTGAGATCATTTGCGCTTATACCCCGGGAAGCTCCCAGGATATTGCCGCCAGGCTGATCGCCGACGTCGGCGGGAAGTACTACGGTCAGCCCATGGTGGTGGTCAACAAGCCCGGTGCAGCGGGAAGTGTAGCCGCCGCGGATGTGATCAGCTCCAAGCCCGAGGGCTACAAGGCCTTCCAGATCGCCCACGTATTCTTTGCAACCACCATCAGGACCCAGAAACTCCCCTTCGATCCGAATGACCTCGTCCCCTTGGCCAATCTCTGGGAGATGAGGCTGGGAATGCTCGTGAAGCAGGACTCCCCCTTCAAGACCCTGAAGGACCTCATCGAGCATGCCAGGAAGAACCCCGGACAACTGAAGTGGTCCACCGTGGGCCGCGCCACCACCATCCATATGAGCGGCTTGAGCATCTTCAGGAAGGCCGGAGTGCAGACCATTGAAGTGCCCTACAAGGGAACCCCCGAAGCGCTCTCCGCACTCCTCGGCGGCCATGTGGATGCAGGGAGCCTCGTCTACGGCGCCACCTCGGAGCAGGTGAGGGCCGGCAAGGCCAGGTTCCTGCTGTTTTACACGGACAAGCGATACGAGGATCATCCCGACGTTCCCACGGCGGAGGAGCTGGGCTATCCCGAGGCGGTGCTGCCTACGTATGTGGGTCTGTACGTCCACAAGAACACCCCGCCCGATGTCCTGAAACGGCTCAGGGAGGTCTTCAAAAAGATCTATGACGATCCGGAATTCAAGAAGGGGATCGAAAGGATGGGTGAGGTGCCCAAATGGGGCGGGCCCGAGTTCATCCAGGCCGGGATCAAGCACCAGGAAAAGGTCGGAATCCCGATCCTCAAGGAACTGGGACTTTACGTAGACAAATGAGCCGTGCCGGGCAGAACCTCCGGGACCTGATCAGCGGATTCTTCTGGCTGATCATCTCGATCCTGTTCTGTGTTGAGGCGTCGAACCTGGGGATCGGCAAGCTTCAGGTGCCCGGTCCAGGTTTTGCCGTACTCCTCGGCGGGGTCGTTCTGGGCGCATTTTCCCTGCTCCTGATCTCTTCCGCCATCTTGCGCCCGAAGAGAGCCTTGCCGGGTCCAAAGGCGACCGGGCAGGAAAAAGGGAGCGGTTTGGCCCGCATCCTTCTGGTGCTTTGCGCGGTTTTGGCCTACATCGCCCTCTTGCCGAAGGTCGGGTTCTTTATCCTCACCTTCGCGCTGATGACCTTCATGTACCGTCTCTTGGGACGCGCCAATGTGTGGCTGGACGGGGCCTTGGGATTGGCCACTGCAGTCGTTGTCTACCTGCTCTTCTCCACCTGGCTGCAAATCCCTTTGCCCAAGGGGCCGTTCGGTTTCTAGCCGCAGATACGGGAGTGGAAACCTTTTGGATACGCTTCAGAGCCTTGCCTACGGCTTTTCCATTGGGCTTCAGCCTGAGAACCTCTTCTTCTGCTTCACCGGGGTGTTGCTGGGCACCCTGGTGGGCGTGCTTCCGGGGTTGGGCCCCATCGGCGCCATTTCCCTCCTCCTCCCTGCGTCGTTTCATATGAGCCCGGTTGCGGCCGTCATCATGCTGTCCGGGATCTATTATGGATCGATGTACGGGGGTTCGACCACATCGATCCTGATGAGCATACCTGGAGAGGCCGCGGCGGTGGTCACATGCCTTGACGGCTACCAGATGGCCCAGAAGGGGCGGGCCGGCGTGGCCCTGGGCATCGCCGCCTTTGGTTCCTTTGTTGCCGGCACCCTCGGTCTTGTAGGCCTGACGCTCTTTGCCGATCCGTTGGCGCAGTTTGCATTGCGTTTCGGGCCTCCCGAGTATTTCGGCGTCCTTCTCCTCGGCTTGACCCTGGTGGTGTATCTTTCCGGGGATTCCATGATCAAGGGGATCATGACGGCCGCCTTTGGGTTCACCCTCAGCTGCGTAGGGCTGGATTCGATCCAGGGCCTGCCCAGGATGACCTTTGATCTCATCTACCTCTGGGACGGTATCGATCTGGTTCCTCTGGCGGTGGGTCTCTTCGGCATCTCCGAGGTCCTGATCAACATCGAGGCCACGGTCAAGCCCGAGATTCTCGAATTCAAGATGAGACTCAGCCGGATGTTCCCGACGGCACAGGATTGGTTGAAGGCCAAGGGGGCGATGTTAAGGGGCAGCGTCCTCGGCTTTTTTCTCGGCGTGCTGCCCGGAGGGGGCGCCGTGGTCTCCTCGTTTGTTTCCTACGGGATCGAGAAACGGCTATCCAAGAATCCGGAGCAGTTCGGCCATGGCGCCATCGAGGGGCTTGCAGGCCCGGAATCGGCCAACAATTCGGCGACGGCCGGGGCCTTTGTCCCGCTTTTCACCCTCGGAATCCCTGCCAATGCTGTGATGGCGCTCCTTTTCGGGGCACTGGTGCTCCATGGGATACGCCCGGGCCCGTTTCTCCTTTCACAGCACCCCGACGTCTTCTGGGGCGTCATCAGCAGCATGTACATCGGGAACATGATGCTCCTGGTGCTCAATCTCCCCCTCATCCCCCTCTGGGTCCAGGTCCTGAAGGTTCCCCAGCGCATCCTGTTCCCTCTGATTCTCCTCCTCTGCCTTATCGGAGCCTACAGCGTCAACAACCGGATCTTCGACCTGCTCCTCATGATGTTCTTCGGCATCGTCGGATTCCTGTTCAGGAAGTTCCGATACGAGAGCGCGCCCCTGATCCTCGCTTTTGTACTGGGGCCCATGATAGAGACGAATCTCCGTCAAACCCTTTTGATTTCGAAGGGAAGTTTTGCCATCTTTCTCTCCCGCCCCATTGCGGCGGCCGCCCTGGCGCTGGCTCTGATTCTCCTGATCGCTTCCCTAGCGCCTCTGTGGAAAAGGCGGTTGGAAATAGAGGCGGAAGCGTAGTCATCCATGAAGGGTCTCCCGTTTCCGTCAGGTCTTTCGTCCCACGGGTCAGGATGACTTACGACGTCATTCTTTCCACTCCTTCCACTTGTAATCGATCAGCTCCAGGAGCACGCCGTTGACCTTCTTGGGGTGGATAAAGGCAAATTCGCAGTCCCGGAAAGGCCTGGCGACCTCCCCCTTCTTGTCAGGGATGAAGGGGTAGCCTTTCCCTTTCAGTTCGTCGACGGACCTGCGGGTGTTGTCCACGTTGAAGCTGATGATCATGACCCCTTCGCCGTTCTTTTCGATGAACCTGGCCACGTCCCCATCGGGGGCGGTCGATTCTATCAGTTCAAAACCGATCTCCCCCAGCCAGTAGCGGGCCACTCTTATCTTCTCGGGCTCGTCGATGTATTCGTCGTCGGGCTGGGTCTTCCCCAGGATGGGCTCCCAGACCTTGCACGCCTGGTCCAGGTCTTTCACGGCAATACAGATGTGGTCTACCTTGTTGACCTTCATGGACGCCTCCGCACCAAGGCCTCTTGCAGCTCGAAGAGCGGGGGAGCGGCAAGAGGCAGGCTACGACTTACTCAATGGATTTCATGGCAAACGCCTATCCCGGATGCTTATCGCTGACCACGGCCATGGCTTCGTCCATGGCCCTGGCCGCGGCCTCCAGGTCCTGTTCCGTGTGTCTGTAGCAGATGTAACCGTGGTGGTGTGGGGTGAAGAAGATCCCCCTTCGGATGAGCTGGGTGTAGAACTCGTCGCGCCTGGCCTTGTGGATCCCGGATTTCTCCTTCTTAAAGGTGATGAAGAACATGGGTGCGACCCCGCTCAGCTCGGCACCGACGGGATACCGGTCGATGACGGACTGGATTCTCTTCAGGAAACGGCCGCCCTTTTCCCAGATCGCGTCGATGATGTGGTCGCGCTCCAGGATCTCGATGGTCTTCAGGGCGGCGATGTAACCGTCGCTGTTGGGGAAGAATGTGGAAGAGATGAAGAGCTTTTGTGCGGCGGCCATCATGACGTCGGCCTTTCCGGTCACCACACTGATGGCATAACCGTTGGCCATCCCTTTTCCGAGGACCGCCAGGTCGGGGGTGACGCCGTAACGCTCCTGCGCCCCGCCCATGGCCAGCCGGAAACAGGTGCGGACTTCGTCAAAGACCAGGACCGCGCCGTACTGGTTCGCAATCTCCCTGACGCCCTCCAGGAATCCCGGGGCAGGTTCCTCCATCTTCTGATGGAGGTGATGACCAAAGGGGGTCATGATGATGGCGGCCGTCTCCTTGCCGTGCCTGGCCATCAGCTCCTCCAGCTCCGGGAGGTTGTTGTAGCGGTATTCGTAGACATCTTCGTAGAACTTCTGCGGGATGCCGCCTTTCATCTCGACGCACCAGTCGTGCCACCCATGGTAGCCGCAGCGCATCACCTTGATCCGGTTGGTGTAGGCCCTTGCGATCCGGATGCTCGCCGTGGTGGCATCGGAGCCGGTCTTGAGGAAGATACTCATCTCCGAGCAGGGGACGAGTTCGGCCAGTTTCTTGGCGAGCTGGTTCTGATACTTCTGCGTGAGCGTGAAACAGAAGCCCTTGTCCCGGATCTGGCGGATCACGGCCTCGTCCACCTCTTCCTCCCGGTAGCCCAGGATGATCGGCCCATAGCCGCAGAGGAAGTCGATATACTCGTTTCCATCGACGTCGATCAGTCGACCGCCTTTCCCCGATTCGAGAAAGATCGGATATTCCCCTTCGATGAAGTCACTGGGTTTTCTGGCCCCGAGGACGCCCCCGGGGACCAGTCCTTTGGCCTCCTCGAAATGCTGCAGGCTCTTTGCAATGGTCAGTTTTCCGACGTTCTTCATGGCGATTTTCTCCTCTTGAACTGAGACCCTGGGCCCCGGTTGCCGGCTTTCGCCGGGACAGGTTTCATTCAACCGGGGTGGCGGGGAAAGGGCGAATCCTTTCCATTCTCCCGGCAGGAACACCTGCCTAGACTACGAGCATCGATTTGATCGTTTCCGTCTGATGAATCCTGGCGCCCCTCCTGACCAGTTCGGCGATGAACTTCTCCGGGTCGATGCACCCTTCCGGGGCGACCACTCCCCTGGCCTTGATCTCTCCGGCATCCAGCATGAGGGCCGCAATCGAGGCGGGAAGCCCCGTACCCGGGGCCATCCTGCCCGCGATGTCTGCCGTGTAGGTCACCTGCTTCCCGTTCCTCTCTCCCTTGACGATCACCTTCAGGCCGGAGGACTGCGGTCCGTTATCCCGGTTCTTCGGTATGGTGTCCCAGAGCTTCAGGGTGAGATCGTACGGGGTCACCCTGCTCCCCTTGACATCGATCGGTTCCCTGCCCAGAAAGCCGGTTTCTTTCTGCTCCTTGATGAGCTCATCCACCCAGGCCGGGATGAGCGCGCCCTTGATGACCACCGTCTTCACTCCCGGGATGTAGCGGGGGATGGTGAGCGGCTGCGGATGCCCCACATAGCGGACCGTGCAGGTGCCGAGGGGTTCGAGGAACCGGGCGACCTCCTCCCCGGTCCCCCCCTCCACGTGGACCAGCTTCCCGTCCAGGTACTGGGGGATCTTCCCGATCGTCATGTGGAGGCTGTGGTCCCAGGCCGCGCCCGAGAGCTCGGCGATGCTCACCACCCAGAACAAGGCAATCTCGTCCACACGATCCAACTGATTCGCGTACCACTTGACGATCACGTTGTTGGTGCCCGGATCCGACCCCATTCCGGTCAGGACCGTGATCCCCGCTTCTCTTGCGGCCGGGTCGATGTCGGAGGCAAAGAGGATCTCGGTGGCCTCGTAGTCGTCGCAGATATCGATGTAGTGGACCTTCGCTTCGACGGCCGCCCGGGCGACCGCCACGGCCGTCTTGTAGAAAGGCCCTGCGCAGTTGACCACGACATCGGCATCCCGGATCGCTTCGACCAGCCCCTTATGATCGTTCACATCGATCTTCTTCAGCGACACCTTCCCGCTGGCGCGCAGCTTCTCCTGCACCCTGCCCGGGTCGGTGTTGATGTCCCCCAGAATGACCTTCCCGATCCGCTCCTGCTTGATGAGGTCACGGGCGACTCCCTGACCCATTCCTCCCGTTCCTCCCAGTACCAGTACCTGCATTCGAATCCCCTCCTTCTCGGAATAATGGAAAAATGGAATGGTGGTTGGGTTTCAAGCGTCCACGCTCAACCATTGTTCCACTATGCCACTATTCCATCATTCCGTTGCTTTCTTCTCCTTCAGCATCTGCAGGACCACCTCGGGCGTGACCGGAAGCTCTTTGGGCATGACGCCCACCGCATCCTGCACGGCGTTGGCCACGGCTCCGGTCATGGCCACGGAAATGGCCAGGCCCCCTTCCTTGGCGCCGAACGGTCCGAAGGGATCCCCGGAGCTCACGATGATGGGCTCGATGTTCGGCACATCCGTGGAGAGCGGGAACCAGTAATCGGCGAAGTTGGCGTTCAGGTTCTGCCCCTTCCCGGTCCACGAATGCTTCTCCAGGAGGACGCCTTCCGGCCCGCCGTCGACTGCGGAGCGCTGGATCTGCTGCTCCACGGCCAGAGGATTGATGGGCTGCCCGCAGTCGTGGGCCGCCACCATGTTGAGGAGCTTTACTCGGCCGGTCCCGGGATCCACCTCCACCTCGGCCACGGCCGTGCCGAAGGTGTATGCGGAGGCGACCTGGCCGCGGGGGTTCTTGATCCACTCCCGCTTGGGATCCGCATCGGGCCAGCGATCGCCGCGGCCCAGGATGGCTCGATTCTGCGCCAGGGCCGTTCTGGCTACCTTGGCGATCTCCACGGTCTTCTCGGGGTCCCCCTTCAGGCTGATGCGGCCGTCCCGCGCCACCAGGCGGTCTTTGTCCGCCTTCAGCATCTGGGCCGCGACCTCCAGGAGCTGCTCCTTGGCGTCGGCGGCCGCGGCCTTCACCGCCCCGCCGGAAATGAGGGTGGACGCCTGGGAGTAGGCCCCCGGATCGGACGGGGTCACGCTGGTGTCCCCGGTGATGACCTTGATCTTCTCGAACGGGAGCCCCAGCTCCTCGGCGGCAATCTGGGCGACCATGCTGTCGTTCCCCTGCCCGTTGTCCATCACCCCCGAGATCACGATGGCGTCGCCGTCCTCGTTGAATCGCACGAAGGCTGCGGAGCCCCCGCGGATACCCATCGGGAACCCGCTGATCATCGCGCCGACGCCCATGCCGATGCCCCGGTAGGGCGGCAGTTTGCCGCGCTTCTCCTTCCATCCGGCCTTCTCCGCGGCCAACCTCATGGTTTCGACTTCACCGCAGGAAGAGATCACGGTCTTGGTCGGTGTCACGTACCCCTCGTGGACCGCGTTTTTCAGCCTGAACTCGAGCGGGTCCATCCCCAGTTTCCGGGCAAGGGCATCGAGCTGGAGCTCCAGTGCCGCATAGGTCGTCCGTGGGTGGCGCGGGTACATCCCGCGGGGAGGCTTGTTGGTGTAGGCCCGAATGGCCTCATAGCGGAGGTGGGAAAACCTGTATGCCTCTTCGATCATGATGTAGGCGACCGACCCCGCGATCGGGCCGGTGCTGGCATAGGCCCCGCCGTCCATGATGACCTTGATGTCCACTGCGGTGATCCTGCCCTCCCGGTCGACCCCCACCCTGGAGGTCGTGATGTGACCATGCACCTGCCGCACGCAGTTCGTGTTCTCCTCGCGGGTGTAAACCAGCTTCACCGGGCGCCTGGCCTTCCTGGAAAGCAGTGCGGTCATGAAGTCCGCAGGGGAGATCTCGGAGCGGCCGCCGAAGTGCCCTCCCACCGCAATCTTGCGGACGCGCACGTCCGAGGTCTGGATGCCCAGGGCGGTGCTGAGGGGGCGCGCCTTCATGTGGGGGCCTGCGTTCGGACACCAGATGTCGAGGCCGGTGCTGTCGAAGTTGGCCACGACGGCATAGTTCTCCATCTGGCAGTAGCTTTCATCCGGGGAGAGGAAGCGGCCCTCCGCCACCAGAAAGGAGTCGGCCAGGGCGCGGTCCACTTCCCCTTCGTCGACGAAGATGCGGACGCTCACGTTCCCGGGTTTGTCGTCATGGACGAGAGGCGCGCCTTCCAGCAAGGCCTCCTCCGGCTCCAGCACATGCGGGAGGACCTCCCAATCCACCTTGATCAGATCCACGGCCTCCCGGGCGGTTTCTTCGTTCACCGCAGCGACCGCGGCAACCTCCTGCCCGAAGAAGCGGGCCTTGTCCGAAGGCAGGAGCTGCATGTCCCGGGTGTAGGCAAAGACGCCCCACTTGTAGGGGATGGCGTCCTTGCCGGTGATGACGGCCCTCACGCCGGGGAGTCTCTCTGCCCGACTCGTGTCGATGTTCAGGATCCTGGCATGGGCGTAAGGACTGCGGAGCACTTTCGCGTGAAGCATGCCCGGCAGGTAGAGATCGGCGGTGAACTTGGTCTCCCCCCTGGCCTTGGGTACGGCGTCGGGGCGGGGGGTTCGCTTGCCTACGACCGAGAAGCGGCAGGGGGCCTCCTCCTTCGGCGGGGGCTGGTCCTGCCGGTCGGCGACGGATATGACCGATTCGACCACCTTCGTATAACCCGTGCATCGGCAGAGATTGCCCGAGATGGCCTGCCGAACCTCCGCCTCTGTGGGCGCGGGATTCTGATCCAACAATGCCTTGGCCGTGAGGATCATGCCGGGGCTGCAGTAGCCGCACTGGCTGCCGCCGTGCATGACGAAAGCCTCCTGGACCGGGTGCATCTTCTCTCCATCGGACAGACCCTCGATGGTGACGATCTCTTTTCCCTGGACCTCCGCTGCAAGCAGCAGGCAGGCGCGCACCGGCGCCCCGTCCAGCAAGACCGTACACGACCCGCAGGTGCCGTCCTCGCAACCGCTCTTCGTGCCGGTCAGCTGCAGGTCCTCCCGGAGGACTTCCAAGAGGGTGCTCTGAGGAGCGACTTCAAGGCTCTCCGCCTTTCCGTTGATATTCAGCAATACCGGAATCTTTCCCATGGTTCTCCCTCACGTGGATATTCGTAGGGTTCAGCGTTCAGGGTCCGTAGGTTCAGGTCCGGAGATCGAGGAGTCGACCCTGGAGCGGTGAACCCGGAACGAGCAACTTCTGTATGGACTCCATTGTTCGCAGACCCGACAAGACCTCACCTCGGCACCATGGCCATGGCCCGGCGAAGGGCCCGCTTGGCAAGCTCTCCCACCATCATCTTGCGGTAATCCGTGCTCATGACGAGGTTCCCCGCCGGCGCGGCCTTCTTGATCGCCTCTTCAGACGCGGCCTGAAGCAGCGCATCCGTAAGCCTTTCTCCCTTCAGGAGCGCCGGGATCCTGCCCACCTCGATTGGGGAAGACCCCACCGCTCCCAAAACCATTTTGACCGTTTCGACGGCGCCGCCGCCGTTCGCTTTCAACATGACCGCTGCTGCGGCCATGGGGAAATCCATGCCCTCGCGCACGCGGAGTTTCTCATAAGCTCCGCCGGTTCCGGGGCCGGAGGCAGGGACCAGGACCTCGACCAGTATGTCTCCCGGCTTGAGGACGTTGGGTCTCTCTCCTCTCCCGGTGAAGAACTCCGCAAGGGGTATGATCTTCTCCCCTTCGGCCGAAGCGATCTTCACCTCCGCCCCCATCGCCATCAGGACCGGCCCCAGGTCGCCCTGGTAGACCGCCTGACAGCGGCGCCCCTTCTCGACCGCGTTGCAGACGCTCCCTCCCTGCTTGAAACAGGGTCTGAGTCCGCTTCTCCAAAACTCGGACTGGTTGTAGTAGATGCATCGGGTGTCCTGGGAGAGGTTCCCTCCGATGGTGGCCATGTGACGGATGGGCGGGACGGCCACGAGCCCGGCAGCCTCGGCCAGGGGGGCGAACCCGTCCAGGACCAGGGGGGACTTCGCCAGCGCCTCCAACGTGACCATCGACCCGATCGAAAGCCCTCCGCGCTCGTTTCGGCGAACGGATTCAAGCGCAGAGAGTCCCTTGAGATTGATCACCACGGCGGGCTTGCTGAGCCTGAAACGAAGGGCGACCATGAGGGCGGTGCCTCCGGCCAGGAGGGCTGCCTTCTCGCGGTGCTCTCCGAAGGTGGAGCAGGCCTCTTTCACAGAGTGGGGTTGAATCAACTCGAAGTCAGGCAGTTTCATTTCATTCCTCCCGCTCTAGTTCTCCTCTAGGATCTATACATCTCTTCGACCTCATGCCTGGGCCCGTCCGCGCCGTCTTCCGGGGACGGTCTCTCCTTGTCCTGGACGATGACGGCGGCCTGTGGCTGACCCGCCCTGAAGCCGTCCACCATGATGCTGAATGTCTCCTCGAGGTGGTCGAAGAGGGAATAGGTCATGCCCTTGAGAAGCCAGCGCGTCACGATATGGTCCATGGTTCCAATGAAGATATCCCTTGCCAGATGCGGATTGAGGTCCGGCCTCATCTCGCCGCCGGCCTTGCCTTCCTCAAAAATGTCGATCAGGTAGGCATAAAGTCTCTTCACGTTCGCGTAGACCTCGGTGTTCATGAAGTTCGCGTTGGTCTTCAGGAAGAGGTAGACGATCTTGGCATCCAGCGGGGCCTGCTCGATTCGAAGGAGATTCCACCACAGGAACTTCCGCAGCTTGTTGATGCTCCCCTTGATGCCGAAGAGCTGCCCGTTCAGGTCTGCAATCAGGTCCGATACCCAGAGCTGAGGGATGGTCAGCAGGAGGTCTTCCTTGCCCTGGAAGTATTCATAGAGGGCGGCCTCGGACAGGCCCGCCTGCCTGGATATGTCCATGACCGTGGTCTTCACGAAGCCCTGTTCGGCAAAGAGCCTCTTCGCCGAATCGATGATCCGCGTCCGTGTGTCTTCTCGATTACCTCTTGTGGCCATAGGGTTTGCTTAATGCCATTCAGAAGAGACAGGAGACGATAAAAAGAGCCATGTGGAAGAGATCGAGTCCTTCGAGAACATTCCTAGGAAGCTGTGGAAAAGTGTGTAGAAGTCCCTCTAGAGATGTCTCCTTGGCACCCTCCCATGATATGTATTAGGGCACTTAAGTAAGTGCGGTTCCTACAGAACTCATCCCGATTCTATGATTGCATCGACGATTTCCTAATCTAATTAGGAGAGGCATGGAGGGTCAAGGAAAAAATCCCGGGTTGACTTGCCCTTCATAGGGCGTAAAATGGTTATGTCAAATGACTATGTGGGAGGTCATCTAGTGAATACGGTGAACATTGCGGAAGGAAAGAGGGACTTCAGCCGCCTGATCCAGGAAAGCCACGAAAAACAAGAGGACATCCTGGTGACCAAACGGGGTAAGCCCATCGCGGTGATCGTTCCTTATGCCAAGTATGAGCGCGCCCGCGCCCTGGAAGGATATAGGAAGATCATGGAGGCCAGGGGAGTGTTCAAGAAGGCCGGAGTTACCGCTGAAAAGGTCTTCAGGGAATCGAGAGAACAACTGGAGAAACGGTCTTCGTGAAGGAAGCCGTAATCGACGCAAGCGTTGTGCTCAAGTGGTATCTTCCGGAAGAGCAGGGAGAGCGGGCCCTGTCTTTGCTGGAAGGGTTCGTCTCGAATCATCTTCATCTTGTCGCGCCCTATCTTCTGGAGTATGAGGTGATCAACGGACTTGTCGTTGCAGCGCGGCGCGGGCGGATAACGGAAGAAGACCTCACTGAGGCGGTCGATGGATTTCTAAGTTTGGGTATACCGCTTGAAAGCGTCGATCGGGATTTCACGCGCGTGATTCACTTCTGCAGCACCTACGGGGTTTCGGCCTATGATGCGGGTTATCTGGCCCTGGCCGAACGGCGGGGAATACCCCTTGTTACGGCTGATGAAAGATTATGCCGGGCTGTGAGGGATGAACTCCATTGGTTGAAACGAATAGGAGATCTATGATCGCACGATTCACAGGGGTCGTCCTTTTCCTGATCGTCATGGGGGCGGTCCCTGCGGATGGACTCCAGAAGATAGAGCTGCGGGATGGAACCGTTCTTCTGGGAGAGGTCCTCTCTTTTGACGGATCGACCTACTCCATCCGCACGGAAACGCTTGGGACCGTAAGGATTGAAAGATCGAAGGTGCGCGGCATCAAGATGGAAGGATCCGGTGCGGGGGCTCAGGAGCAGGTTCGGGAAATTCAAAACCGCCTGCTGGCGGACCCCCAAGCGCTGCAGGCGATCATGGCTTTGCAGAGCGACCCGGATGTCCAGGCCGTGCTCAACGATCCTGAGATCACGAAAGCGGCGGAGGCCGGTGATCTCGACACCCTGCTCTCCAACCCCAAGGTCATCAAGCTGCTTCAGAACCCCGTCGTCCAGGAGTTCGGGAAGGGTCTGCTGAAATAGCGGCGACTGAAACGTGGTCTCCTGATCCGCTGCGTGCAGCGGGATGCTGGGGTCGAGGACGAACGAAGGCCCATGAATGATTCGAAGAAGATGAAGATCCGGAAAAGAGCCCGCGAAGGAGGATAGGGTATGGTCAAGAACGTGTTTGTCATCGGAAGCGGCACCATGGGAAACGGGATTGCCCAGGTCTGTGCCCAGTCGGGAGTCTTCGTGACACTCTGCGATCTCTCTGTCGACATCCTGAACAGGGCGGTGAAAAATATCCGGTGGTCCGTCTCGAAGTTCGTCGAAAAGGGATCGGTGAAGGAGGACCTCGAAACGGTCATGGGGAGGATCCGCACCTCCACCGCGTACGAGCGGGTGTCGGAGGCGGACCTGATCATCGAAGCGGTATTCGAGAAGATCGAGATCAAGCACGCGGTCTTCAAGGCGATCGAACCCCTCGTGAGCGGCGACGCCATCCTGGCCTCCAACACCTCGGCCATCCCGATCTCCCGGATCGGATCCGTCACCCGGAACCCCGAGAACTTCGTGGGCATCCATTTCTTCAACCCGGTGCCGATGATGGGCGCCGTGGAGGTGATCCGGTCCATATCCACGAGCAGGAAGACGTTTGAGCGGGCCGCGGATTTTGTCCGCCGGCTCGGCAAGGAGCCGATCATGGTCCAGCGGGACATCGCCGGGTTCATCCTGAACCGGATCAACATGCTTTCCAACATGGAGGCGATGAGACTGGTGGAACAGGGTGTCGCCACGCCGGAAGACATCGACAAGGGCATGCGGCTGGCGTTCGGCCGCAAGATGGGGCCCCTGGAAACATCGGACATGGTCGGCCTGGACGTACAGCTCATGGCGTACACGAACACCTACGAAGAGGAAAAGGATCCGCGCTTCTACCCACCCTCGATCCTCAGGCAGAAGGTCCTGGCCGGACATCTGGGCCGCAAGACGGGCAAGGGGTGGTATGATTACAACCCGGACGGGAGCAGGAAGTAGACAAGCGTGTGCCACCAGGGCACCAAGACACGAGGGTACACAAAGGTACGGATCTTCGTGTCTTGGTGTCTTCGAGGCGGTCTCTTCTGAGGAGTGCAACCACAGTGAGAGAGGAGATGAATATGAAGATCACGAAGGTCGATCACATCGGGGTGGCGGTGAAGAGTATTTCAGAGGCGGCCCGCTTCTATACCGAGATCCTGGGCATCAAGATGACCGGCTCGGAGACGGTTGCGGACCAGAAGGCCAGGGTGGCCTTTCTTCCCGTGGACGATACGAACATCGAGCTGCTCGAACCCACCGAACCCGACGGGCCGGTGGCCAAGTTCATCGAGGCGCGGGGGGAGGGGATCCACCATATCGCCCTTCATGTGGAGGACATCCATGAGGCCCTCGAGTTCATGAAGGCCAGGGGGGTTCGGCTCATCGACCAGAAGCCCCGGATCGGCGCGCGGGGAATACGGATCGCCTTTGTCCACCCCAAGGAGACCAGGGGAGTGCTGCTGGAGTTGTGCCAGGAAGATTGATGTTCCCGCAAGAAGTCGCGAGCCGCCGGTGCGTTCATGCTTCGGCAAGCTCAGCACGAACGGAAACATCAATGAGTCACGCCGCTCACCCTGAGCCTGTCTGAGGGTGAAAGCGACTTTCTACGAGACTGCCGGCGGCATCGAGGACGTGCCGTTCCACGTCCGCGGAAGTCGCCGTCAGTCGAAAGTGCTCGGGTCAAAAAAATATTGACAGACCCAACCCTGGGGCGGAGAATCTTTAACTGGAAAGGAGATGCTCCCTGCTATCTGAAGGATAGCCAGGGATCATTGTTTTCAGGAACCCGTGCACAAACCAAAGGAGAGGGGCTTGTCCTATGACTTCAAACATGAAACTGAAGCAGTGGGTGGACGAAGTTGCGAAGGTGTGTCAACCGGATAACGTCGAATGGTGCAATGGGTCTAAGGAAGAGTACGATCGGATGATCAAGCTCACGGTCGATGAAGGTGTTTCGACCGCCCTGAACCCAAAGAAGCTACCGAACTGCGTTCTGTTCAGATCCGACCCCTCCGACGTGGCTCGACTTGAAAACCGTACGTATATTGCATCGAGGACCCAGGACGAGGCCGGACCCACGAACAACTGGATCGACCCTGTCGAGCTGAAGTCCGCGATGACGGCGCTCTACAAGGGCTGCATGCGGGGCCGCACCCTGTATGTGATCCCTTTCAGCATGGGCCCGATCGGCTCACCCATATCGAAGATCGGCATAGAGATTACGGATTCCCCTTACGTCGTCGCCAACATGCATGTCATGACCCGCGTAGGGAGCAGGGTGCTGGAGGTGCTTGGAAAGGACGGGGAATTCATCCCCTGTCTTCACTCGGTCGGCAAACCCCTGGCCAAAGGCGAGTCGGACCACGGGAAGTGGCCCTGCGCTCCGATCGAGCAGAAATATATCTCCCATTTTCCGGAAGAGCGGACCATCTGGTCCTATGGCTCCGGATACGGCGGGAATGCGCTGCTCGGCAAGAAGTGCCTGGCGCTCCGCATCGCCTCGGTCATGGCCCGGGACGAAGGGTGGCTCGCCGAGCACATGCTCATCCTCGGCATTACCAGCCCTCAAGGGAAAAAGAGGTACATTGCGGGGGCATTCCCGAGCGCCTGCGGCAAGACGAACCTGGCCATGCTGATCCCGACCGTGCCCGGATGGAAGGTCGAGACGATCGGGGACGATATCGCCTGGATGAAGTTCGGGAAGGACGGCCGCCTCTACGCCATCAATCCCGAGGCCGGCTTCTTCGGAGTCGCGCCGGGGACCTCCATGCACTCCAACCCCAACGCCATGAAGTCGATCTCCCGGAACACGATCTACACCAATGTGGCGCTGACGGCAGACGGCGACGTGTGGTGGGAAGGGATCGGCTACGATCCTCCGGGGAAGCTGATCGACTGGAACGGCAACGAGTGGGACCCGGCCACGGCGAAAACCCCCGCGGCCCATCCCAATTCCCGTTTTACCGCGCCCGCCTCTCAGTGCCCCTCGATCGCACCGGAATGGGAAGACCCGGCCGGCGTCCCGATCAGCGCATTCCTGTTCGGAGGCCGCAGGCCCGGAACCGTACCACTGGTCCACCAGGCCTTCAACTGGGATCACGGCGTGTTCCTCGGCTCCATCGTCGGCTCCGAGGTGACGGCAGCCGCCCTGGACCTCAAGGTGGGCACCGTCCGTCGCGACCCCTTTGCCATGCTGCCCTTCTGCGGGTACCACATGGGAGACTATTTCAGCCATTGGTTCGACATCGGGACCATGACGGGCGCCGACAAGCTGCCGAAGATCTTCTATGTGAACTGGTTCCGGAAGTCCCGGGACGGGAAGTGGCTGTGGCCGGGATATGGGGAGAACAGCCGTGTCCTGAAATGGGTCTTTGAGCGCTGCGAAGGCACAGGTGCCGCCGTCGAGACCCCGATCGGCTACCTGCCTCCGGTCGATGGACTGGACCTCAGGGGGTTGGATGTACCCCGGTCCGATGTGGAGGAGCTGCTGAGGGTGGAGCCTGAAAAGTGGTTGAAAGAGGTGGAGATGATCAGGGAGCATTATGCGAAGTTCGGGAAGAAGCTTCCCCGCAAGCTCCTGGACGAGTTGTCGGCCCTTGAAAAAAGACTTAGAGCGGCATCATAGGGATCCGCAGTGTCCGGAGATCCAGCATTCCAATCATCGTTACTCCGACACCCCGGATCGTTTTCTTCCGGCAAAGCCCCTTGGCCTTGACCAGTCCGCCGACCAGACCTTCCGCGATTCAATAAAAAAGCCCGCGGATTTCGAAAACCGCGGGCCTTTCTTTGCTGCAGATCTCTCTTACTTCTCTTCTTCGCTCTGGAAATCCGGAACGAGGATCCGGTAGAGATCCCTGATCTCCCTGACCAGTTCCTCCTTTTCCTCGGCATTCATTTCAAAATCTTCGTTTTCCTTCATGTTTACTCCTGAAAAATGATCCGCGCTCTCATGGATGACCGTGACCACAAGTGTCCCAAAAGTTAATCATGATCGCTTCATCCGGAGAGTTGGCCACTGCGCATTTGGGCTGCGAAATGTATCAAAATAGTCCGTTGGGAAAGGTATTTCAAGACAAAAGTAGTGCATTTTCTCTGCAGTTCCGGGGCCCCGTTTCTGCGGGACCCCGGCTCCTTTGCCCCTTTGCAGGGGACGGGAGGGTGGGTTATAATACGGGGTAGCGGCGCCCCAGGAAAACTTCCTTCTGTGACGCGTCTTCTCTTCCGGGGCATCCTCCCGCCTCCGGCGCCGGCATGGTCGCTTTGCCTTTCCCGGGTTTCCGGGATTCTCGGACGGTCCATGGGCAAAGATCTTCCTCTTCACCCCCTGAAAGGAGGGCAAGGCCATGAGAGTACAATTGAAAAAAATCATTGTCGCGACCGACTTTTCAGAGACCTCAAATCTGGCCGTATCCTACGGGCAGCGATTGGCCAGGGAGTTCTCTGCAAAGCTCTTCCTTTGCCATGTCCTCTCGGTGACGACCGGATACGGCGAGGCTCTCCCCGACCCCGTCATTCAACGTACACGGCTGATGGACCAGGCAACCGAACGCTTTTCCCGTTGGATGGAGGGCCAGTCGGTCGATTGGGAGCCGTGCGTGTGCATCGGCAGCGCCTCAGAGGAGATCACCCGGCTCGCCGAAGAAAAGAAGGTGGATCTCGCCATATGCGCCACCCATGGCAGGTCAGGGCTTCGAAGACTGCTCCTCGGCTCGGTAACAGAGCGGCTGATGCGCACCCTTCCCTGTCCTGTGCTGGTGGTTCGCCCGCCGTCAGCCCCTCCACCCTCTGGTGAGACCAAGTTCCGGCGAATCCTTGCGGGATGTGATTTCTCACCCGACTCGGACCTCGCCTTTCAGTACGCGCTGGGGCTGGCCCAGGAGCACCTCTCCGAACTGCATGTGGTCCACGTGATCGAGCCCCCCGTCTACAAGCACATGCAGGGGGCCACGGACGCATCGAGGCAGCAACTCCGGGCCCCCCTGAAAGAAAAGCTCTCGGGGATGATCCCACAGGATGCGAAGAACTGGTGCAAGCCTGTCACGGTCCTCTTGGCCGGTCAGCCCTTTGAGGAGCTGACGAAGTACGCTGTGGTCAATGAGATCGATCTGATCGTGCTGGGGTTGAGGGGGCACGGCCTCAAGGAAACTCTGTTCATGGGATCGACCACGGACAGGGTCATCCGGCAGGCCCCTTGCCCCGTATTGTCCGTGCGGCCGGTCACGTGGAACAGGGAAGGTTAAAGCGCTTCAGGGCAAAGAAAAGAATCTGCTTGCGCTTGGCAGGAGATCCTTCACTGCGTTCAGGACAATGATATGGCCCTCTCTCCGGAGCTCCTTCGGGGACCGAAGGAGGACAGGCGTTACGCAATTCATGAGCTGATCTCTCGTTCAAGCAAGTTCCTGCTTGCGATTCATTCAACTCAGAAAAGATCGCAAGCAGAGCTTGCTCCCACAGAAGAGACGGTGGCGCGCCGGTCTGAGCTCCGGTCTCGGACCTCCGGCTCACCCTCTGATCCCATGCCATTGACATTCCCACGCCGCGAAAATATCATCCTCAGCATGAAACGAGCTCTGCGATTGTATCTGATTCGACATGGACAGGTTCAGGGGTACCACGGATTTCCGGTGTACGGACATACGGATGTGGACCTGACCGAGGTCGGCATCCTGCAGATGGAGCACCTGTGTGAGAGGCTCCGGCATGCCGACATCCATGAGATCTACTCGAGCGATCTGAAAAGGAGCGTTATCGGGGCCAGGATCATCGCCCGGTACCATGACGTTCCCCTCTATTCCAGACCTGAACTCCGTGAGGTCTATTTCGGGGAATGGGAGGGCATGAGCCTGACGGAGATCCGCGAGCGGTATCCGGAAGAGCTCTCCAGGCGGGAGGCGGATGTCTTGAACTTCGCGCCTCCGAACAAGGGGGAAAGCATTGCGAGTCTTGTGCAGAGGGTGATGGGTTTCTTCAAATCCGTCGTGGGCGGGGTGGAAGAAAAATGTATCCTGCTTCTCGGGCACGGCGCCGTGAACCGGGTGATCCTCTGCAGCGCACTCGGTCTGGACTACAGCCGCATGTTCAACCTTCAGCAGGACTACGGCTGCCTGAACATCGTCGACTACTACCCGGACCGAACCGTAGTGCGGCTGGTGAACGGGTGAGAACGAAGTAGGCAGTAAGAAGTAAGCGGTAAGGAGAGAAGCGAACAAATCCCCACCGAGTCTTAGCGCCGGAGCCGGAGGTGCCAGGGCGCCGCATGCCAAGGCCCCTTTCTTGCTTTCCTGGGTGCGATGAAACCCTTGACTTGTCGCTCCCTCGCATGCGGGGAATAGAGGGATGCGTGGTTCTTCCTGACTGCATGCTGCCTGCTGCATACTGCCAACTGTATTTACCTACGGGCCTCCCATGATCACCAAAGAACTTATCAGCATCATCCCTCTTTTCGAAGGCCTTCCGCCGGAGGAGATACGGGACCTCGCCGCCATCGCGAGAGAGCAGTCCTTTCGGAAAAGGGATGCCATTTTTCACGAAGGGCAAAAGGGGACCGGTTTTTACGTCTTGATCTCCGGGCGGGTAAAGATCTTCAAGATATCGGCGGAAGGCAAGGAGCAGATCCTTCACATCTTCGGCGCCGGCGAGCCGTTCGGGGAGGTTCCGGTCTTTGCGGGGCAGAACTTCCCGGCCAATGCAGAGAGCATGGAAGAGTGCAGGATCCTCTTCTTCCCCAGAGAATCCTTTGTGGGGCTGATCAGGAAAAACCCATCGATCGCCCTGAACATGCTTGCCGTGCTTTCACGGCGCCTCAGGGTCTTTGCCTCTCTGATAGAAGACCTGTCCCTCAAGGAGGTTCCGGGCCGGCTTGCGGCCTATCTTCTATACCTGAGCGGGAAAGAAGGAGAATCGCAGGAACTGGAGCTCGCGATCACCAAGGCTCAACTTGCGAGCCTGCTGGGGACCATTCCGGAGACCCTCTCGCGAATCCTCGGGAAAATGACGGCCCAGGGTTATATCGAGACCGACGGCCGCAGGATCCGCATCCTTGACCGTAAAGGGCTCAGGGGGCTGTCGGAGTCAGGGCGGGGACTCTAGCGCACCCCCCCGTCCGGCATTCGCGGAGGAGGGTTCCGGCAAGAGGCTGAACACCTTCACCTTGTCCCTGACGTTCTTGAATTTCTTGAGCCCCTTCTCGTAGACGGGGAGGATTCCATCCACCCTCCTTGCGGTCTCAGGTCCGATGAGGATGTCTCCTCGCTTCGCGGCGGCGGCGATCCGGGCTGCCAGATTGGTGACGGGTCCGGTTGCCGTAAAGGTCATCCTGGTCCCCGTCTCTCCCTGGAACCGCGTCATCCCGAGGAACGCCACCCCCGAGTTGATGCCCATGTTCACGTGGACCGTCTGAAATCTCCCCGCCAGCTCCCGGTTGATGTCGAGGGTCCGATCGCGGATGTGCAGTGCGGCCTTGCAGGCATTCAGCGCATTTTCCGACTCCCCCCCCTGAAAAATGGCCATGAGGCCGTCTCCCGCGGTCTCGTTGATATCCCCGCTGTGGTGATTGATCTCGTCCAGGAAACTGGAGAAGTATTTCTCGAGGATGAAGTTCACCTTCTCACGGCTGAGCCTCTCGCTGATCCTGGTATAGCTCGCGACATCGAGGAACAGGATGGAGACGTCCGATTCCCGCTTGTCGAGGACGGGCGCGAACGGGTCCCTTTCCACGATCCTGTGGACGGTCTCCGGCACGAAAGGGCGGATGTGCTTCAGGATGTTGTCCAGGGTGAGCCTCTCCTGGGAAATCTTCCAGTGGCTGCGCGCATTGAGGATGGCGTTTGTGGCCAGATCCGCAAGGTCACGAAGGAGCACGAAGTCCCTTGGAGCAAACCCTTTTTCCTCCCCCGTGATCACGTCCAGAACCGCGAGCGGCTTTCCGCCACCGTCCGAGATGGGAAAGGCCACCTCGCAGATCGCCTGCCCCTGTGCACCGGGATCGCTTTCGGGGGAGGGACATTCAAACATGACGGGGTCCTTCAATGTCTTCTGGATACTCTCCCTTCCCCGTTTGCAGAGCTGGCAATTGATCTTTTCCTTGTTCAGGGAACAATGCAAAGGTCTCGCGTAGTGCTGCGCCTCGGAGTCCAAGACCAGCAGACATGCCTCCTTCGCATGGGGGACGGTCACCTTCGCCTCGTCCCGGATCACCTCGAGGATGTCCCCGGGGTCCAGCGAGGAGGTCACTTTCTTGACCACCCGCAGGAGGTTTTCAAAACGTTCTCTATAGGTCGGGTCCATGAAGCCAGAGTGGTCGGGGCCGCTTGCCGCCGGGGTGTCAAGATTGAACGAGTAGGAAACTTTCCAGGGTGTCAGGTGTCAGGTGTCAGGTTTCTGGTGTCGGCCCGGTAATCCATCCATTTCCTGACACCTGGACACTGAAACCTGAAAACTTGAACTTGACGATTCGTCCCTCGATTCGAATTTAAGATGTTCCTCAGCAATAGTGGTCAGCAGGATGCGGTCTTCTTGATTCGACATTCGTCAGTTCTTGCTGATCAGGTGTCTGACCGCCTTCTCCAGCCCGTCGAGGGTCAGCTCGAACATGGGGAAGATCTCTCTGATCATACCAATGGTGCGGGTATAATTCCACTCCTCCGCCATCCTGGGATTCAACCAGGCGGAATAACGGAAGTTCTTTGCGATAAATTTGAGACGCTCATAGCTGGGTTTGCCCGACCGTTCCTCCAGATGGATGGATCCGTCCGTGGCCATCAGTTCATACGGCGCCATGCTGGCATCCCCCACAATGATGAACCGTGTTTCGGGATCCAGCCTGACCAGCTCATCCACCTCGAACGGCCTGCTCCGCCTCGGCGGATCCTCCCAGAGCTTGTCGTAAATGGTGTTGTGGAAGAAGAAGGTCTTGAGGTCCTTGAACTGCGCCCGTGCATAGTTGAAGAGGGTCTGGACCATTTCGATGTAGGGGTCCATGGACCACCCGCCGTTGTCGATGGCCAGGATCACCTTCAGCCGGTCCTTCAGGCTGCGGTCGAACACGATCTCGATCTCCCCGGCGTTCTTCATGGTCTGATAGATGGATTCATCGACATTCACGGTGTCCTTGGGTCCGACGGGCACGAGGTTTCTGAGGCGCTTCAGGGCCTCCCCCATCTGGGCCTCGGTCAGGGGGCCATCCTGGGAGTAATCCTTGTAGCGCCGATCAAGGGCGACCTTCACGGCGGACTTGTTTCGCGAAATGCCGCCCACCCGCATGCCCCCGGGGTGATAACCGGAGTGGCCCACGGGCGATGTGCCTCCGGTGCCGATCCATTTGCTCCCCCCGTGATGGGCCTCGGTCTGCTCCTTCAACCGATCCATGAAGTACTTGATGAGCTCCTCCGGGGTCAGCTTGGACAACTCCTTTTCGTCCACCCCGAGGGCCCTGGCCAATTCCACTGGGTCCTTCAACCACTCCTGGAGCAGGGCCCTGGCCACCTCCGAGATCTCCGCCTCGGTCGGGTCTTTCAGCTCCACTCCCTTGAAACAGTGGGCAAAGACCTGATCGTAGAGGTCGAAATACCGCTCGCTCTTGACCAGGACGGCCCTTGCAGAGGTATAGAAATCGTCCAGGGAGTTGATGACCCCCATGCTCAGGGCCTTCTGGAGGCGGAGAAAGGAGGTGGGTGAGACAGGGACCCCCACTCTTTTCAGGGTATAAAAGAACTCAATGAACATCTGGAATCCCTCAGATCCTGAACCGGGTCACCGCGCTCTGGGCCACGACGTAATCAGGGCTCTTCTTGAAGAGAACGCCGAGGTAAGGCACTTCTCCCTTCACCAGCTCTTTCACCTTGAAGTCCGGGTCCGCCCTGAGCGCCCTGATCCAGTTGATCAACTCCCGGGTGGCGGGTTTCTTCTCGACCCCCCGGATTTCCCGAAGGCGGTAAAAGGTCTTTACCGCGCTCTCCAGCAGATCCTTGCTGATCTCGGGGAAATGGACCGTGATGATGTCTCTCATGATGTCCGGTTCGGGAAAGGCAATGTGGTGGAAGTTGCATCGCCCCAGGAAGGGGTCCGACAGGTCCTTCTTCGCGTTGGAGGTGATGATGATCACGGGCCGGCAGACGGCCTTGACGGTCTTGTCGATTTCGATGATGTCGAACTGCATCTGATCCAGAACGTCCAGCATGTCGTCCTGAAAGTCCGTATCCGCTTTGTCGATCTCATCGATCAGCAGGACCACCCTCTCGGGAGAGACGAAGGCCTGCCCGATCTTTCCCATCTTGATGTATTCCTCGATGTTGCTAACGTCTCGATTGGAGTCGCCGAAACGGCTGTCGTTCAGGCGGGTGAGCGTGTCGTACTGGTAGAGCGCGTCGATCAGCTTCATGCTGGACTTCACATTCAGGACGATCAGCCTCATCTGGAGGGCTTCGGCGATAGCGTAAGCCAACATGGTCTTGCCTGTTCCCGGTTCGCCCTTCAGCAGGAGCGGCATTTCCAAGGCCATGGAGATGTTGACGATCTTGGCAAGCTCCTCGTCCAGCACATACTTGGAGCCGCCGGTGAATTTTTGGAGGGAACTTTCAGCATGCATTTTAGGACTCCTCGGTTTAGAATGCTTTCTCTCTTTTTCGGAAGAGTGGCCTTCCGCGAATTTGTCCCAGAATGGGCCGGTCAGAGACCGGTCAGGAATTCAGGCAAAAAACGTTATTTTATACCTGAGGATCATTTCTGTCAAAAAATCGTTTTCCCCGTGCCGTGTAGACCGTCGGGCATGGGGCTCTTTCCGGCAGTCGGATGACCCTGTCCGCGGACCCTGCAGGGAGTGACAGTTCATGCCGCTGGGCTTTCCATCCTTGAGTCACGGCACCATCGCCTTCGGCTTCTTCAATATCGAAACGGACCTGCTTCTCCTGGAGCACTACTTCTTTTTTGCCGATCTTTTCTGCAGCCGTGTTTCCCGCCTGGCACAGATCCCGGGCAGCGACCCGGTGGTAGAGCCTTGGGATGTGCACACGATCGAGGACAGGACCCGTATCGGAGATCTTATGGGGGCAATCCACGGCATCCGCCACACGGGCTTCATCGGCGAGATCTACAGGCGGTTTCCATTTCCCACGGCCGAGGCCGGATTCAAGCAGAAACCCGACGGTTTCCGCAACCGGAGTGTGGTGGAAGGGATCATGGACGGATTCACGGAGACGTCTCGGATCCGTTTCAGGGCTGAACCCGGAAAAGGTGAGGTCACCATAGGGGAGTACGTCTTCACGGTACGTGCTTTTCAGGACCTGGTGCAATATGTCTGGTTGGGAGGATACCCACGGTGGAAAGACGGGATCAGGCCGGACTATGTCGTCGATATGAAGAGGGCCATCGAGAACAGTCAAGCCTGGCTCTTTGCCGGCCTGGTTCTTTTACCGTGAGGACGGTTGAAATCTTCCCCTAGCGCGAAAGATGCCGCCAGGCATCCTCCGCCTCCCTTCTCCCCCTTTCTTGATCATGCGTGGTTTGGCCGAATCGGTGTCCCTGGTCCATTCCGGACCCTGGACCCTGCCCGCCCATCAACCTCGCGATCCTCTCCTCCAGGGGCGGATGGGTGGAGAAAAGGTTGGCCAGGCTGCCTGCGCTGAGCGGGTTTACGATGAACATGTGAGCCGTGTTCGGTTGGGCCTGGAGGGGAATCCGCTTGGAGTACGCCCCAAGCTTCCGGAGTGCGCTGGCCAGCCCTACCGGGTGCCCTGCAAGATCGGCCCCGGTTTCATCCGCGTGGTACTCCCTCGACCTGGAGACGGCCATCTGGATCAGCAGGGCGGCAATAGGGGCCACAACAGCGGCGACAAGGATGCCGATCGCACCTCCTCGATCGTCCCTGGAAGACCCTCCGCCGAAGAACGCGGCGAACCGGGCCATGTTCGCAAGGATCATGATGGCGCCGGCCATGGTTGCGGCGATCGAACCGATCAGGATATCGCGATTGCGCACGTGGGCCATTTCGTGCGCGAGGACTCCCATGAGCTCATCCCTGTTCATGAGCTCGAGGAGACCCTGCGTGACCGCCACGACGGCATGCTCGGGGTTCCGCCCCGTTGCAAAGGCATTCGGAGAACTCTCCGGGATCACGTAGATCCTGGGCATGGGCATGTTGGCCTTGAATGCAATGGTCCGGACGATATCGTAGAGCTCCGGGCTCTCGGCCTGGGTCACCTCGGAGGCCCGATACATGCGTAGCACGATCTTGTCCGAAAACCAGTAGCTGAAAAGATTCATGCCCACGGCCAGCACGAAGGCGATGATCATGCCCTGCTGTCCGCCGATCAGGTTTCCGACCCAGACGATAAGCGCCGTCAGGGCTCCTAGAAGCAGGGCAGTTTTAAACCAATTTCCCATTGTCAAGTCCTCCTATGTACGCAGAAATGATAATGATTGAACTGCGACTGTCAAGCGAATATAATCACTTGGAAATAGAAGGGTTTTACAGTTGAATCGCACGCGTTTCCCTCTTCCGGCCGGAATGGTTTCGTCCTTTCGCGCCAGGTGTGCGAGGTCTCCTCGGGAGGTCGTCGAAGTTGAACATCCTGATCATCCGCCCTGCCGCCTTTGGCGATACCCTGATGCTCCTGCCTTCGCTGGAGAGGATCGCCCGTTCCCATTCGGTCTCACTCGTCGGGCGGAGGCCGGCGATGCACTATACCGAGCGGTTCGTGCGCCGTTGTATGGATTTCGAGGGGATGGGGTGGCATACGATCTTCACGGATACACCAAAGGTGCGGAGCCTTCCCCCGGTCGACCTTGCAGCGGCCTTCCTCAGGGATGCGGACGGCAGGGTCGGCGGGAATCTCAGGACGCTCTTCCCGAATGCACAGGTACATCTCTTCCCCGGTCTGCCCAGGGAAGAGGAGGGGATCCATGCGGCCCTCCATCTGGCAAGGTGCCTCCGGTCGGCGGGCTGCATGGAGCAGGACCCGGGGGAATGTATCGAAACCGCTCTTCGCCGACCGGTGATTGGAGACGGCGGCCCCGGCACCCGGATGGGAGAGAAGATCATCTTTCATCCCGGATCGGGCGGCAGCGCCAAAAACCACCGCCCGGAGTCCTGGGCGGATCTGATCAGGGCGATCGGAAGCCGTGAGGCCTTCCGTGGGCTTCTCCCCACCCTCCTCCTCGGACCAGCAGAGGAGCGGCTCGGCGCTCTGTTCGAACCGCTGCTGCGCGAGGTGAAACACGAGGTGCTTTTCTCCCCGGGACCGGATGAACTCCCGTCCTTTCTCAAGGAAGGGGCGCTCTTCCTGGGTCAGGACAGCGGCGTGACCCATCTTGCCGCCATGTCGGGGTTGCCGACCGTTGCCCTCTTCAGGAGCTCCTCGGTCAAGATGTGGAGGCCCCTGGGACCCCGCGTGAAAGTGGTTGAGGAAAGAAGAGAAAGGTTGGATGTCGCCGCGGTGATAAAGGAGGCGGAGTCTTGCCTGAGGATGGATGATGGGGTGATTATAGCGCGGCCTCAAGAACGTCAATGAACCGGGACACGAACCCGACGATCATGAAGGTACCGGCTGCCATGAGGTTTCAAACCACTGGATTCGTGGGCAAGGTCAAGAAGACGATCCTCCGCTACGGCATGATCCACAGTGGTGAGAAGGTGGTCGTGGCGGTCTCCGGGGGCCCTGATTCGGTCTGCCTCCTTCACGTGCTTCACCGTATTTCCGATCAAATGGGGCTGGAGCTGGTGGTCGCCCACTTCGATCACGGGTGGAGGCCCGGTGAGGACCCCCGGGAGACCGAGCTCGTCCGTCGCCACGCGGTTACGCTGGGACTTCCCTTCGAGGTGGAGCAATGGGCTTCGACCGCGAAGAAGGGGTCGGTCTCCCGCGAGGAAGCGGCCAGGGACGCGAGGTATGCGTTCCTCAAACGTGTGATGGAAAAGCACCGTGCGGCGAAGATCGCCGTGGGCCATCACCTCAACGACCAGGCCGAGACGTTCCTGATGAGGCTGTTGAGGGGGAGCGGGGGTTCGGGCCTGGCGGGGATCCCCCCGGTGCGGGAACAGGTGATCATCAGGCCCCTGATCGAGGTGAGCAGGCAGGAGATCGAAGCTTATCTCCATGAGACGAACCTCTCCTATGCCGTCGACAGCTCCAACCGCAGCGAAGACCTCCTCCGGAACAGGATCCGGCTGGAGCTCGTCCCCGGGCTCCTCCAGTATCAACCGAGATTGATCGAGCGGTTGGGAGAAACCGCGTCCATCCTCAGGGAAGAATCGGAGCTTCTGGATTCCCTCTCCGCCGAATGGATAGGGGGAGAAGCACTTCCCCTACCGGGAGGGAGGATCTCGATTCCGCTTCGCCCGTACCTCGCCCTTCCGGCGGCGCTACGGAAAAGGGTCATCCGGAGGCTCCTTCTCATGGTGAAGGGCGAACTCAGGAGGATCGGCCTCAAGCACATCCAGGCCGTGGATGACCTGGCGATTTCCGACAGACCTCAAGCGGCCTTGCATCTGCCGGACCGGGTTTCCGTCAGGAGGGCTTACGATCTCCTCCATTTCAGCTCCAGGGACGTGCCGGGAAAAGAGGGATTCTGCTACCTGGTGGAAGGGCCGGGGACCGTCTTTATCGGGGAGGCCGGCAGGTCTCTGAGGCTTCTCATCAGGGAGAAGGGGCGATGGGATCCCCCCTTGTCTCCCTTGACCGCACACCTGGATGCGGAAAAGGCATCCTTTCCCATGTCGGTCAGGAGTATCCGGCCCGGAGACCGCTTCATCCCCCTGGGCATGAAGGGGCACAAAAAGCTCAAGGACTTCTTCGTGGATCTGAAAGTACCTTTGGAAGTCAGGCGCTCCACCCCTATTCTCGTCCGGGAGGGAACCCCCGTGTGGGTTGCCGGGTACAGGATCGACGAGCGCTTCAAGGTCACCCCGGCCACCCGCATGGTCCTGGAGGCCAGCCTGGTCTGAAGACGCCTCCCTGGAGTACTTCCAGGCGTTTGCAGACCACCTGCATCCCGGTTTTCACCGGCACGACGACGGTCTGCGAGACCGCCAACATTCATTATCGATATTCACTTCCCCCGGGGTTGTGCCGTGAAAAAGCATGTTTAGCTTGTGGGCATCCCTCCAGAAATCGCGATTTCTGGAAATGAAAAGTGGGGGTGACAATATGAATGTCATGGATGTCGAAACTTGCCTGGAAAGGTGTGTATGCAGTTCCCAAACCTGCGAACAGCATGAGGACGGCACCTGGGACTGCTCCACCAGTGAAGAGATATGCCCGGAGATCTGTGGCATCCGCTGAGATCTTAATCAAGGCAGGCGGCCCCGCGACCTCAAGCGTTCAGGACCCTTGGAACTTGAGAGCTTCGAGAGGGGCCGCCTACATCCCGGCCTTCTGCTGCCGCCCCGTACCCGCCTCGAATGCAGACCACACGGTCTGGATCGTGTCCGCCTCGCTCGCCTTCTTGTCTTCCCGGAACCGCTTGACCCTGGCAAATCTAAGGGCCAGTCCTCCGGGATAGCGCGGGCTCTCCTGGAGGTCGCTGTAGGCGATCTCCGCCACCAGTTCGGGGCGCACGTAGACCGTGTTGCTGTCGCGGTCAATCTCGAGCGTAAGGAGCTTTTCGGTCATCCACTGGAGCATCCGATCGGTGAGACCCTTGAAGGTCTTCCCGAGCATGACGAACCGGCCGCTTTCCGGGTCCCGTGCCCCCAGGTGGATGTTGCTCAGCCACGCCTGCCTCCTTCCATGTCCCCACTCTGCGGCCAGGATCACCAGGTCCAGGGTGCGCGCCCGCTTGACCTTGAGCCAGTGGAAGCCCCTCTGGCCGGCCGCATAGGCCGAGTCGAGATCCTTGGCCATCAATCCTTCGTGTCCCGCCTCCAGGCTCTTCCGGAGAAAGACGCGAGCCTCGCTTTCGTCACCGGTTACAATCCGGGGGATCACCTGATCGGGCGGGAAAAGGGAGGCCAGGAGCCGGATACGCTCCCGGTAAGGGCGACCGAACAGGGGATCGCCCTCCAGGAATAGCAGGTCAAAGAAAAAGGAGGACAGGGGGATCTCCTCCATGGTCTCCTCCACGCGCCGGGTCCTCCCGAACCGCCGCATGGTGGCCTGAAAGGGAAGGGGCCTCCCGTCCGGTTGGAGTGCGATGACCTCGCCCTCGAAAATGGCCTTTTTCATCGGTAGGGATCTTGTGAGGGCTGCGACTTCCGGGAGCCTCTCCGTCACATCCTTGAGGTTCCTCGTGAAGATCCGCACCTCCCCATCGGACTTGTGGACCTGGATCCTTGCCCCGTCTATCTTGTACTCCCATGCCGCCTCGTCCATCCTTCCAAGGACCTCCCCAGGGTCTTCGGCAGGGCTTGCGAGCATAGGGTAAATGGGTTGAAAGAGCCGGGGGCCGAACTGCTCGAGCCCCTCCGCTCCCCGGTGCACGGCGGCTTCGGCGACAAGGCCGATGTCGCCGGAGAACATATAGGATTGCTGGATGCGTTGGGCCGGGAGGGAAGATGCTTCGGCGATGGCGTCGATCACCAGCCCTTCGAGCGCCCCCTGTCTGAGCTCTCCAAGGAGGAGGCCCACGAGGAAGGACCTTTCTTCTTCTTTCATCCTGCCGAAGAGCTCCCTCAGCAGTCGGGTCTTCCGTTGTGTGGAACCCGCGCCCTTTGTCGCGGAAAGATCCGTCAGGTATCTCTGCACCTCTACCATGGGTGCAGACCGGTTCGGCGGGCCAAGCCCCTCGATGGCGTTCTGGATGGTCTTCCACCCTATCCCGAGTTTCCCCGATGGTGCGCTCCCGACCAGATAATGGGCAAGCAGGTAGGTCTCCCGCTCTCGAGACCGGCCGAGGAGATCGGAGATAATAGCCACCTTTTCCTTTTTGCTCGCGGTGGATCGCAGCCTTTCAGAGGCGTGTACCAGTGTTTCGAAGTTCATATGGGTCTGTCCATCTCTAGACAATAGGTCCCGGCCGATCGATAGTAAATACCAGGAACTTTTCCCTTCCAGATCATCCAGATAAAATCTAAGATTCAGGCAGACGGTGCAGAATCCATTGGAGATGAAGATGGGATTGGAAGCGCGCGACGTGGTGGTCATCGGAGGGGGAGCAGGGGGAGTACCCGCTGCAATCAGGGCGGCACAGCTCGGGGCCCGCGTATCGCTTGTCGAGGCCAGGGACCTGGGCGGGCAGTGCATGAACAGGGGATGCATCCCGCTTGGCCAGATGATGGAGGCCTCCGGGATCCTGGGCGGTCTGAAGCTCGGAAGGGAGATGGGCATCTCGGCCCCCGAGGTGACCAGGGATTACTCTGCTCTTATGGCTCGGCAGGGGGAGTTGATCGACTTCATGAGACAGGGCGTTGAAAGCACCCTCAAGAAGAACCGAATAGAGATCCTCCGGGGAAAAGGGGCCATCGCCGGGGTGGGAAGGGTAATCGTCAACGGCACGGCCGTCACCTGCAAGTCCATCCTCCTGGCCACGGGCGCGAGTTGGCGCCCATCCTCGTTCCCGGGCGCCGACCTGGAAGACGTGGTGAACACCGATTCCCTCCTTGGGGAAAAGAGGCTGCCCGCCAGGGTCCTCTTGTACGGCCGCAGCCCCTGGCTCGTGGAGATCGCTCAGTTCCTCCATCGGTTTGGAGTCCATGCCGTCCTGGCAACGCCGGAGAAGAGGATCCTCCATGCCGAGAACAAGACCATTTCGACCCGGCTGGCAAGATCCCTGAAGAATGAGGGGGTGGAGGTCAGGAGTGGGTTCGATCTCGTGTCCGCGGCCAGGATGAGGGATGGGGTCCATGTGGAATCCAACGCCGGCAAGATGGTGGTGGACAAGGTGCTGACCCTCGAGAGGAGGGCATCCGTGGAAGGGCTTGGACTCGAGGCCGTCGGGCTGGGCGGAGACAGGGGATACCTCCCCGTGAATGAAAGGATGGAAACCGGTGTGGCGGGATTCTATGCGATCGGCGACTTGACCGGCCCTCCGGAGAGACACTATTCACACCGGGCTTCCCAGGAAGGCATCGTAGCCGCCGAGAATGCGATGGGGCGCAGTTCCGCCGTAAACCCTCGGACATGGACAAGGGTCCTCTTTACGAAGCCCGAGGTCGCCTGCGTGGGACTGACGGAAAGAGAGGCAAAGGAGGCGGGCTTCGACATCCTCGTAGGGTCCGCCCCGCTGGGCATGAATCCTCTGGGCATGGTGATCGGGGAGGACGAGGGATTGGTGGAAGTCGTCGCGGAGAAGCGATACGGGGAGGTTCTCGGCGTGCACTACATCGGAAGGGCGGCTGGCGAGATGGCGGGGCAGGGGATCCTGGCCATCCAGATGGAGGCGACCCTCGAGGATCTTGCCAGGGCCCCCTTTCCTCACCCCACCTTGAGCGAATCGCTTGCGGAGGCCGCGAGGAACGCACTGGGGAGGCATATCTATCTGCCTTGAAGCTGAACCATGAAGAATACGGATCGGGAAGGCCGCTGATCATCCTCCACGGTCTTTTCGGTTCGCTGGACAACTGGCATTCCGTCTCGAAGGGGCTGCGCAAGCGCTTCAGGGTCTTCGCCCTGGACCAGCGGAATCACGGGAGGTCCCCCCACTCGAGCGGGCAGGAGTACAGGCTGATGGCGGAGGACCTCCGCGAGTTCATGTCGGATCACCGCATCGAATCGGCCGTCCTCCTGGGTCATTCAATGGGGGGCAAGACCGCCATGCAGTTTGCCCTCCTGCATCCAGGGATGGTGGATAAGCTGATCATCGTAGACATCCTGCCCGGGAGGTACCGCTCCCCGGATCCGGGGCTGATCCATTCTCTGGAAAGACTCCTCTCGCTCGGGAAACCATCGACCCTCAAGGAAGCCGACGCCAAAATGAGGCCTTACATTCAGGACCCGGCCCTTCGAAATCTGCTCCTCAAAAACCTGAGCCGAAATGAAAACGGCTGCTATGAGTGGCGCATAAACCTGCGGACCATACTGGACAACTTCGGCAGGATGTCGGATGGGGTCTCCGGAGAGCCTTACACGAAGCCCTGCCTCTTCATCCGAGGGGGACTTTCCGACCACGTCCCCGGCGATCGATGGGGCGAGGCCTGCGATCTCTTCCCCTCTGCAAAGCTCATCACCATTCCCGGCGCAGGCCACTGGGTCCATGCCGAGCGTCCCCAAGAATTCCTGGATGCGGTACTGGGGTTCCTGCAGCCCGCCTCTCTGCAGGAGGGGGCAGCAGGGAATTTTGAGAAAACAAAATGAGAACACCCGGGAGGACCGCAAGAATCTCATCGCTGCGTCTTCGTTCGCTCGCATCAAACTTCATTACACTCTGCACTCCTTCAAGGCAATAAACTCTTGTAGGATGGGTGGAGCAAAGCGCAACCCATCTTATTGCGTCTGCGGCTTTCAGCATCAATGGCTTTCGCTCGCTAAAATCATCCTACAAAGCTAATGGAGCACGTTCATAATGGGCGATGCTCTCCATTTCCTTCTCCATCTTCTCCTCACGGTCTCTCCCGCCTTTCCTCATTACGTCATCCCATAAGGCGTCCCACTACCTTTGTTGTGTCTTATAACATTTCCTTCGTTGGCCTCTTATGTGATCTTCCTCTTCTGGAGCAAGCTCCCGCTTGCGATTCATTCAACCCCAGAAGATCGCGAGCAGGAGCTTGCTCCAGAAGAGAAACCCGCAGGAAATTTCCTACCCGATCCATCTTGCCCTCCTCAGCCGCAAGCGCCCGTCCGACCTCTGGCCTGACCCTCAGGAAAATCGAAGCGCAAAACCAGGGAAAACGAAGCAATAAACCAGGGAAAATTCCCCCAAGAACCAGGGAACCCCCGATTGATTGTGAGCACTTGTTCTCATAACATGTCGGCCCTGCACGATCCCTATTTGATCAGAACGAGAATTCGTGTGACCGCGGCGATTCATCATCCGTTTGAAATCAAGAAGGGGGCTGCCATGAGAAAAGCACTCGAACGGATCTTGTTCTTGGCAGTAATCCTGACTGCCACCACCGCTATGGCATGGGCTCCAAGTGAAGGGACCTATGTCTCGGTCGGATATTGGAGAAGTCCTGATAGCTGGAGATGGTGGGAATGCGGCGGGGATGCTGGTTGTGACAGATCGTACGCTGGCCCGTTTGAGTATCTGGGAGGTGGTTTTTGGGGTTATTGCAGTGATTTTAGCTGTTACTTATCAGACACGGTATATGCCAGCGATTATTGGACCAGGCCAAAATATGACCCGCCCATGCCTCCGTTTCCCCCTTCCGCCTATTCGACAGGGCAGTGCTACAATCAAAGCTGTATCTGTTTAGGAAACACCTATCGTGTTTACAAGTGGATACCTCATGTAAACGACCAGGAAAACTTGGGGCCTTCTTTTGGCAGTTGCAAGGTTCGCCCCTTTGCCGGCAATCCAATTAATTTCACCAGGGGTAACAAGTACCAGAAGGAAACAGATTTTGAGCTGGGGGGCCCTGGCTTGCCCATGGCTTTCTCGAGATATTATAACAGCCAGAGCAATCTTAATACCACATGTGGTAATGGTTGGACCACTACTTACACTGACTTCCTGACTTTTCAAACCGGAAAGGCCATTCTCCGCCAAGCGGACGGGGCCGAGGTCCACTTCATCGACAACGGCCAGGGGAAGTTCATCTCTGAGACGGACAAGGTGAGGGTGATTGAGCCGGTCGCAGGAGGGTACGGCCTTCAAGAACTGGATGGCGGAATGCTAAGTTTCGGGACGGATGGGAAGCTCCTCCGGATCTCTGACCGAAACGGGAACACTCAGACCCTCACCTATTCCTCAGGCAGGCTCGCATCGGTAGAGGACACCTTCGGGAGACGGCTAGAGTTTACGTACGGCCCGAGTGGGAAGCTCGCGACCCTGAACACACCAATTGGGCCTTTCGTCTATTCTTATGACAGTAGTGAAAATCTTACTATCGTTTCACTGCCGGACCAAACCACAAAGACCTATCTCTACCAGGATCGCTTTGACTCCCACAACCTCACCGGCATCATCAACGAAAAGGGCATCCGTTCTCTCACCGTCCAATATGATGAACAAGACAGGGCGGTTCTTTCGGAGGGCCCCGGGGGAATAAAGAGGGTCAGTATTGTATATGCCGATGAGTTTGTACGACACGTGACCGATTCCCTCGGAAGAACCACCACTTTCAAGCTTCACGTTGACAGGGGAATTGGCAGAATCAAGGAAGTCTCCGGCGAAGGCTGCGGCAGCTGTCTCGGGTCCATCGGGGAGAAGTACGAATTCGATGACAGGCTCTATGTGACCCAGGAGACCGATGCGCTAGGCGTCGTGACCACCTATACCTACGACGAGCGCGGGAACGTGCTCACCAAGACCGAGGCGGTAGGGTTCCCGGAGGAGAGGACCACCGCCTACACCTACCACCCCACCTTCGATCTCGTGACCTCCATCACCAGGAGCAGCGTCGCCAATCCCGGTCAGAGCACGACCACGGTTTTCACTTATGACGAAAGGGGGAACCTCCTGATCCGGACAGAATCCGGCTTCGACAGATCGGGCGCAGTCACGAGGAGCACCACCTACACCTACAACAGCCACGGCCAGCTCACGAGCGTCGACGGGCCCAGGACCGATCTCAGCGACGTCACCACCCTCGAGTACTACCCCAACACTCCCGACCAGGGTCTCAACAGGGGCAGACTCAGGAAGGTCACCGACCCGATGGGATTCGAGACCACGTTCGGGCAGTACAACGCTTTTGGAAAACCCGGGACCGGGACCGACCAGAACAACGTGACCACGACGTACACATACGATAGCATGGGGCGGCTGAAGACGAGGATCGTGGACGGCCTCACCACCACCTTCTCCTACGATGAAGCGGGAGGACTCGTGTTCTCGAGATACCCCGATGGGAGGGAGTTCACCTATGATTATACGGACAGCGGGTGGCTGGAGAAGATCATGGCCCTGCCCGGCGCCATCAACTACCTCTACGACACCGAAGGGAACAGGACCGGGGAGGAGATCAGGGACGGCGAGGGGACGGTCCTCCGGTACACCCGGTTCGAGTATGACGACAAGAACAGGCTCCATAAGACCGTTTTTCCCGACAGCCATTTTGAAGAGCGGGCCTACGACCTCAAGGGCAGCCTGGTGGAGATCAAGGACCAGAAGGGGCAAAGTACAACCTATGGCTATGATGTCCTGAGCCGTCTCACCTCCGTCACCCAGCCCGGGAGCGTGATCACCGGATACGCCTATGACAACCTGGACAACCTCATCCGCGTGACCGATGCGGAGAACCACGCAACCATCTACACCTATGACGACCTGGGCAGGCTTTTGAGCACCCTCAGTCCTGATACGAGTCTGACCGCCTACACCTATGACCCCGCAGGGAACCTCCTGAGCAAGGCCGACGCGAACTCCGTCACCGCCTCTTACACCTACGATACCCTGAACCGGCTCACCCGGATCTCCTATCCCGACAGCTCCCAGGATGTCGTTTTCTCCTATGACCAGGGCGTAAACGGCAAGGGCAGGCTCACGGGCATGATTGACCCGAGCGGGACCTACACTTACGCCTATGATGCCTTTGGGAACCTCGTGACCGAGACGAGGGCCACGGGCGGAATCACCTTTACGACGAAGTACTCCTACAGCCAGGGCGGCCCGCTTCAGAGTATCACCTACCCATCAGGAAGGGTGGTGAGCTATGAAAGGGACAGTGCAGGCAGGGTCATACGGGTAAAGGATACGGTGGGAGGGACGACCCGCACCCTCGGAGAGAATATCTCTTACCTCCCTTTCGGCCCGCTGAAGGAGCTCACTTATGGAAACGGAGTGGGGGAGACCAGGGGGTTCGACGAGATGTTCCGACTCACCGGTCTGAGCGCCGGGAGCGTGATGAACCTCTCCTACACCCACGACCCTGTGGGGAATATCCTCACGATTACCAATCTCCTCGATCCGACCAGGAGCCAGTCTTTCACTTATGACAGCCTGGAGAGGCTTGTCGGCGCGCAGGGCGTATACGGCACCGAAGGTTACACCTACGACAGGGTCGGGAAAAGGCTGCAGAAGGCCCGGAACGAAGAGGTGGAGGATTACAGCTATATTTCCGGCACCAACAAGATCCAGGCGATCACAGGAGCCAGTCCCCTCTCCTTCTCCTATGACCAGAACGGGAACACCACGCAGATGGGGGAGCAGGGGTTCGCCTACAACCAGGACAACCGGCTCGTCCAGGCGTCCCTGAGGGACGCGACGGTCGGGAGCTACACCTACAACGGCAAGGGGGAAAGGACAAGGAAGATAGCGGACGGGAAGACGACCCTCTACATCTGGGACAAGGATGGAAACCTGATCGGAGAAGCGGACGAGAGCGGCGCGACCCTACGCGAGTACGTGTACCTGGAGGGAAAGCTCCTCTCCCTGATATCGAGCGAGCCTCCAAAGGACATCGAGGTGAGGGTCACGACCAGCAAGGGGAGAAGGCTCACGAACATCAATGTGTACGCGTTCACTCAGGCAGGGGCTTACACTGGAAAGACGGCCCGGACCGACGCTCAGGGGTTGGCGGTCTTCCAGAACGGGCTCCTTGCAGATGGTAACTATAAATTCAGGGCGGATTACCTCTCCTACCAGTTCTGGTCCCCGGTCATCGGTGTGCCGGGAGGGAACACGGCCGAGGTGGCGATCGAGGAGGAGACGGCTGCGCTCACCGTCACGGTGGCAGGGGAGTCAAAGCCCGGAGTGAAGGTATATCTCTTCAACGGCTCAGGTTCCTATTTGGGCCTCTACCAGACGAGCGACGCACAAGGCAAGGTGTTCTTCGACCTTCCGGTGGGGAAGACATTCAAGTTCAGGGCCGATTACCTGGGGAGCCAGTACTGGAGCTCTATAGTGACCATCCAGGGAGGGGTGCAGAACACGATCTCCCTGGCAACCGGAGGAGGGAGTCTCACCGTCACCCTGAAAAAAGACGCGGATAACGCGATCCCCGAGGCCAGGCTCTATCTCTTTTCCCTGGCGGGGAGCTACCTGGGGCTCTTTGGGACCGGGGATGAGAACGGCGTGGTCAGCTACACGGTCTCCGGAGGGAGCTACAAGGTAAGGGCCGACTACCTCGGGTACCAGTTCTGGAGCGATGTGATCGGGGTCTCGGGCAGTTCACAGCTCGCCTTTACCATCCCCCACGAGGATGTGGAGATCACGGTAGAAGGGGAAAGCGCAGGCCTGAGAGAGCCCAAAACGGATGTGCCCGGGTATCTCTTCACCTCCTCCGGGATGTACGTGAATGTGAATGCCAGGACAAATGCAGAGGGCAAGTTGGTCTTCTCCCTGCCCCAGAAGGAGTACAAGGTCCGGGCGGATTATCTCGGCGCCCAGTTCTGGTCCGAGGTGTTCAACTGGGAGGACAAGACGCTTTCCATCAACGAGGGCATGGCGGATGTGACGGTGACGAACATGGGACTGCCGCTCCAGGGGGTCCCCGTTTACGCCTTCACGGCCACCGGCTCATATCTCAGCCTCAACCGGGTGACGGATGTGATGGGCAGGGTCTCCTTCCGGCTGCCTGAGGGGAGGTACAAGTTCCGGGCAGATTACCTGGGGAGCCAGTACTGGAGCGGGGACACCGTCCTCATCCCGCATGTGGCAAACCCGATCCCGATATCCACCGGAGGAGGGGTGTTCACACTCCGGGTGGAAAAGACACCCGGTGTGCCGCTGGTCGGCGCGAGCTGCTATCTCTTCAGCGGCTCCGGGGCGTATCTCAGTCAGCAGGTATTGACCAACGGCCAGGGTGAGGCGGGGTTCAACCTGGCGGACGGGAGCTACAAGATCAGGGCCGACTATCTCGGGTACCAGTACTGGACATCCGTTTTCACCGTACCGGGCGCCGCCTCTCTTACCCACTCGATCCCCCACCAGGATGTGACGGTTACGGTCAGAGGCGATTACAACGGCGATGTCCAGCCGAAATCGGAGATCAATCTTTATCTCTTTACCTCTTCAGGAGCCTACGTAAACGTCTCACGCCTTACCGACCACGAAGGTCACGTTGTCTTCAGTGTACCTCCCGGAGACTACAAGGTCAGGGCCGATTACCTCGGGGCTCAATACTGGTCCGAGGTCTTCAACCAGGCCGGCAGACAGGTTGTGATCAACGATGGTTTGGCGGACGTCTTCGTGAACCAGAATGGGAGCGCCGTCGGTAACGTGAATGTCTATGTCTTCAGCGCTTCCGGCAGCTACCTGAACCTCCATGGAACCACAGGGTCCAATGGTGTCGCGAGCTTCCGCCTCCCGGAGGGCACCTACCGCTTCAGGGCCGATTACCAGGGTAGCCAGTTCTGGGTGACGGAGGCGGTCCCGGCACACCAGGTGAAGAGCGTGAACCTCGATACCGGGGGCGGTCTCTTCACCTTGCGTGTGGAAAAAGCCCCCGCGGTGGCCCTTGCCGATAAGCCGGTCTACGTATTCACCCCATCGGGCAGCTACCTCAACATGACAGCCGAGACCAACGAACAGGGTGAAGTCAGTTTTGCCCTGGCATCGGGATGGTACCGCTTCAGGGTGGATTACCTGGGGTATCACTTCTGGTGCGACTCCCTGGAGGTCCCGAGCACGCTCTCCCACACCATGAGCATCCCTCACCGGGAGACCACGATCAGCGTGAACACCTTCTACACAGGCGCAATGGCGCCGCTCGAAAACGCGAACGTCTACCTCTTCACCGATACCGGCTCTTACCTGAACTTGAACGCATCGACCAATGCGGCAGGCCAGGTGAAATTCAATGTGCCGGACCAGGAGTACAGGGTCCGGGTGGATTACCTTGGGGGCCATTACTGGTCCGAGGTGCTCCGGTGGCAGGACAAAGAAGTGGTCATCGACGAAGGCATGGTGGATCTCCACGTCACCTGGAACGGCGCAGATGTGACAGGCGCCCCTGTCTACCTCTTCACCGACACAGGCTCCTACCTGAACCGGACCATAGCCACGGACGCCCAGGGCCACGCCCGGTTCACCGTCCCGGTGAACCCCTTCAGGTTCCGGATCGACTACAACGGCCGGCAATACTGGACCCCGGCGATCACCCCGATCGCCCACCAGCCTCTTTCGATCGAAGTCCCGCTGGAGCAGCTAGCCCTGGCGCCCACCAACAATCCCCGGCCTTCAAGATACGACGGCGAAGCGCCGATATTTGTAGGTGAGCCGGTGAAGGTAGCGAGTATCGGCAGCCTGATGGGTCTCCTGTCCCAGTCGGTGGTTGCCCTGACGGCTCAACCCAAAGTATACTACTACCTGACCGACCACCTGGGCACCCCCCAGAAGCTGATAGATGCCACCGGTGCCGTTGTCTGGAGCGGCGATTACAAACCCTTCGGAGAGGTCCTAAGCACCGTGAGCACCATCCAAAACCCCTTCCGCTTTTCTGGCCAATATTTTGATCAAGAGACTGCGCTGCACTACAACTACCATAGGTATTACCACCCAAGATATGGAAGTTACATTACACCTGATCCAATTGGGTTAGATGCGGGGATTAATCTGTTTCAATACGTGCAAAACAACCCCGTGCGTTTTATTGACCTCGACGGGTTGAGGCATTTGGAATGGATGGATCTTGATCCAATTGCATGGCCATTTGAGGCGAATAGCATGCGACGCCATATGCGGTGGCATTCCCTTGATAGATACAAAGAAGGAATGAAAGTGTGTGATGATCTCTATGCTCTTGCAGTCAGACAATGTTCACAAAAACGTGAAACCGGTGATTGCTCTGCCTTTGCGAAATGCAGCGAGAACTCGAAACGGTTTTATGAAAGCTGCCAAAAGAGTCAAGGACAATGGAAGAAGCTTAGCGACGAGTACGGCTACCTTAAGGGTTGGTTGGACTTTAAAAGGTTCACTGAACAGGAGGCGGAACAACACTATGAAAAGCAGTTCCAGACAAGCCGAGAGGAAATGGAAGCGCTCCTATTCCGCTATTTGAATCAGAACTGAACCTCAATGACGGCGGCTGGCGATCACTAGCAGATATATCTCTCGATCTTTGAATTGCCTTGCCCCGGATAGGGAAGTGGTCAGAATGGAGGCATTTCGTGAAGACATGGGAAACACTCGCAAACAGGCGTAACATCTTAGGCCTTTTCTTGCTCTATCAAGTAACTTTGGCTGTCTATCCAGTCATTTCCACGGTGAACGCAATTGGATATTTGCCAGCGCTGCTATTTAAGGTAATCGCTCTACCCGTCTTGTTCTTCTATTCTTATAAAGGCAGTAAGGTAGCAAACATATTGTTATCTGTTATTGTCACCTGCTATGGGATTGGAGCTTTGATAATAGGGGCATTTATCATGGGTGCCGCTCAATGGCCTCTCAAATTTCTTGCAGTTCTTGTTGGAATATACTTTACAGGTGGAGGTTTGTGGCTTATTCGCGAATCTATTGGACAACAAAGAAGAACTAGTTGATTCTGGAGACGATCTGAAAAATTGCTTGAAGAGATCATATTCCCCCTATCGTGAAACAACATTTAGAAAAGAAGATCTGTGCGGGCGGGTGGCCTGCACGGATCTTTTGCTGTTGATGTGCTTAGGCCTGTATTTTTCTGAGCCTTTCGGTTTCTAGGAAGGCATCGAGGATCTGGACGATCTGCTTTTTCTTCTGAGGGGGTAGCTTTTCGACGAGTGAGAAACGCCTCCACAGCCTGCTGTCTCTACGCTTCACCGTCTCCTTCACCTTCTCTATCCCCAGAAGCTGATCCCCTGTAGCGCCTAAGTCTTTTGCCAGCTGAGGCAGTGAGAGTGGGGGACGTTTCATCGTTGACATGTTGTGCTCTCCTGCTGTCTGAAGCCCCTTGCCTCGCCAATCTCGCATCGACGCCCCCGGCGCCCTGTAAATCATCATCCAAGGAATCGAACGGAAGCGGATCTTTGTCGATGACAGCCACCGTGACGATTACATTGAGCGGCTCTCTGGTCTTTTGCTGGACACGAAGACCCTGTGTTAC
>JAGVAP010000118.1 GCA_020060215.1 Deltaproteobacteria bacterium
ACCCCCATTGCCATGGAGAAGGAGCTGCGTTTTGCCATCCGGGAGGGGGGCAGAACGGTGGGCGCCGGTGTGATCAGCGAGATCATCGAATGAGAATTTTGAATTTGAGATCTCAAATCTGAGATTCATCTGGGGGGGAGCAATTGATCACGAATCAGAAGATCCGCATACGTCTCAAGGCCTATGATCATAAGCTGCTGGATCAGTCGGCCATGGAGATCGTCGAGACGGCGAAGGAGACCGGGGCCAAGGTGGCCGGCCCCATTCCGCTGCCGACGGTCATCAACAAGTTTACGGTCCTGCGATCGCCCCACGTGGACAAGAAATCACGAGAGCAATTCGAGATCCGGACCCACAAGCGTCTACTGGATATCCTTGAGCCGACCCAGCAGACCGTGGATGCCCTCATGAAGCTCGATCTGGCCGCAGGGGTCGATGTGGAGATCAAGCTCTAGAGGACGGGGAGACAGGACCATGGTAAAGAAGTTGATTGGCAAGAAACTGGGGATGACGCGGTACTTTCTCGAAGAAGGCCGCAGTGTGCCCGTCACGCTGGTAAAGATGGGGCCCTGTGTGGTGGTCCAGAGGAAGACGGCCGAGAAGGACGGGTACGAGGCCATTCAGGTGGGCTTCGAGGTGCAGGAGAAGGAACACCGGGTCAGCAAACCCCTGCGCGGGCACTTCAAGAAGGCCGGGGAGAAGTTCTACCGGTACCTTGGGGAAATCCGGGTGGAAAAGGCCGACGAATACCAGCTCGGACAGGAGATCAAGGCGGACGTCTTCGCGATCGGGGATACGGTCTCCGTGAGCGGCAGGACCAAGGGCCGCGGCTTCGAAGGGGTGGTCAAGCGATGGGGTTTTTCCGGAGGCAAGGATACCCACGGCACCCGTTCCCACCGTGTCCCGGGTTCCATCGGATCCAATACCGATCCGGGGCGGGTATTCAAAGGAAAGAGGCTCCCGGGACGGATGGGTTTTGAGCGCAGGACCATCAAGAACCTGCTGGTCCTGGACGTGAGACCCGAGATGGACGTCATTGCGATCAAGGGCGCCATTCCCGGAAGCAAGAACAGTATTTTGGAGATCTCAAAGATCTAAGAGCCGCCACGAAGACACAAAGACACGAAGTTGCACAGGCTACGCGATTCTTGGTGTCTTGGTGGCGAGAAGAATAAAGGCGGATCCAATGGCCGTAATCGATGTGTACAATCTTCAGAAGGAAAAGGCCTCTCAGATCGAGTTGAGGGAGGATATCTTCGGCGTCCCTGTGAACAAGCACGTCCTTCATCAGGTCGTCGTGAGCCAGCTTGCCGGGCGAAGGTCGGGAACGGCCTCTGCGAAGACGCGGTCGGAAGTGAACCGCTCGGGTCGAAAGCTCTATCGGCAGAAGGGCACGGGAAGGGCCAGGGCGGGCAACGCCGCATCGCCCACACGAAAGGGGGGAGGCGTCGTCTTTGCCCCGAAGCCGAGGTCCTTCACCCAGAAGGTTCCCAAGAAGGTCCGAAGGCTGGCCCTCAGGATGGCCCTGAGCGACAAGCTCCAGAGTGAGCGGTTGTTCGTGCTGGCCGACTTCGAACTCCCCGATCTGAAGACGAAGGGGTTCGTCGGTGTCATGAAGAACTTCGATGTGAGAAAGGCCCTCATCGTCACCGAGCAGTCGAACCCGAATCTCGAGAGGTCGTCCAGGAACATCCCCTGGGTCAAGGTCATGAAGGTGGAGGGGTTGAACGTCTACGATCTCCTGAACCACGAGCACCTTTTTCTGGTCCAGTCCGCCATTCCCAAGATCGAGGAGGCAATGGTTTCATAATGGATATCTATCAGGTCATCAAGAAGCCTCTCATCACCGAGAAGGGGAACGTCCAGAAGGAGCAGATGAACAAGATCAGCCTCCGCGTGGATCGAAGGGCCAACAAGGTGGAGATCCGGAAGGCCGTCGAGACCCTGTTCAAGACGAAGGTGCTGGACGTCCGGACGCTGAACGTGCAAGGGAAGAAGCGACGGATCGGGAGGAATGTCGGAAAGAGACCCGACTGGAAGAAGGCGGTCGTCACGCTGGCCCCGGGAAAGACCATCGAGTTCTTTGAAGGGGTTTAAGCTCGGGATCGGAGATCGCGGGCGAGCGGGTTGAGGGGATATTGGAGAGAGGATCATGGCCATAAAGAGTTACAAGCCTACATCGGCAGGCAGACGATTTCAGACCTATTCCACCATGGAGGAGATCACCCGGGACAAACCGGAAAAGGCGCTGGTGAAGCCCCTGAGGAAGAAGGGCGGCCGGAATGCGCTGGGTCGGGTGACATGCAGATACCGCGGGGGCGGCCACAAGCGGCTCTACCGGGTGATCGACTTCAAGCGGGACAAGGATGGGATCCCTGCGAAAGTGGCCGGCATCGAGTATGACCCCAATCGTTCCGCCCACATCGCGTTGTTGAACTACGTGGACGGCGAGAAGAGGTATATCCTGGCCCCGGTGGGGCTCAAGGTGGGCGATCAGGTGCTCTCGGGCACAGGTTCCGAGATTCGAACGGGCAATGCCCTGCCGCTGAGCGAGATCCCCCTGGGCACCGCCATCCACAACATCGAACTGAACGTCGGGCATGGGGCCCAGATCGTCAGGAGCGCGGGTGAGCATGCGCAGATCATGGCCAAGGAAGGCGGGTACGCGCAGATCAAGCTTCCTTCCGGCGAGGTGCGGATGGTGTCGGTCCGATGCAAGGCCACGGTGGGGCAGGTAGGGAACCTGGAGCACGAGAACGTCAGCATCGGAAAGGCCGGAAGGGTCCGTTGGACCGGCAGGCGGCCCCACGTTCGGGGAGTCGCCATGAACCCGGTGGACCATCCTCACGGCGGAGGTGAGGGGAAGTCTTCGGGGGGGCGCCACCCGGTAACCCCGTGGGGCGTACCGACCAAGGGATTCAAGACCCGGGTGAAGAAGCCCAGCGACAAATTCATCGTCAAGAAGAGAAAGTGATCTCCGGAACGGACCCCTTCGGCCCGTTTCGGACGGTAGAAGAGGAGGAAGACTTTGCCACGGTCGGTTAAGAAAGGCCCATTCGTTGACGGGCACCTCCATGAGAAGGTGGAGCAAGCGATTCAGACCCAGAGCAGGAAGATCATCAAGACCTGGTCCAGGCGATCCGTGATCCTGCCCGAGTTCGTGGGCATGACCTTCGCGGTGCACAACGGGAAGAAGTTCCTGCCCGTGTTCGTCACCGAGGACATGGTAGGGCATAAGCTCGGAGAATTCGCGCCCACACGGATATTTTTCGGCCATGCGGGCGACAAGAAGACCAAGCTCAAGGGGGCTAAGTGATGGAGGCCAAGGCAGTTGCAAGGTTCGTGAGGGTATCGCCCCGGAAGGTGAGACTGGTCATGGACGAGATCAGGGGCATGAAGGTGGAGGATGCCCTGAAGCAGCTCTCCTATTCTCCCCAGAAGGGGGCGGCCATCCTGAAGAAACTGATCGACTCCGCAGTGGCCAACGCAACGGCCAATTCGGAGATCGACGTGGACACTCTGTTCGTCAAGCGCGTATTTGCCGACGAAGGCCCCACCTGGAAGAGGTTCCGGCCGAGGGCCATGGGCCGCGCGACCAGGATACGGAAGCGGTCGAGCCATTTGACCGTGATCCTGGATGAATCATGAGAGACGTTTCCCGTAGACAAACGAGCGTCACCGGCACGAGGGAGGTGGATTTTGGGACAGAAGGTTAATCCGATCGGCTTCCGATTGGGGATAAACAGGAACTGGGATTCCAGGTGGTTCGCGGGGAAGGATTACAGCCGGTTCGTCCTGGAGGATTTCCAGATCAGGAAGTTCTTGAAAAAAAGGCTCATGCAGGCCGGCGTGTCCAAGATCGAGATCGAGAGGGCTGCCAACAAGGTGCGTGTGAGGATCCATACGGCCCGGCCCGGCCTGGTCATCGGGAAGAAGGGTTCGGAGATCGAGCACGTCAAGAGGGATCTGGAGAAGAAGATCCACAAGGAGGCCATCATCGACATCCAGGAAGTGCGGAAACCGGAAGTCGATGCCCAGCTCGTGGCCGAGAACGTCGCGCTCCAGCTGGTCCGCCGTGTGTCCTTCCGGCGGGCAATGAAAAAGAGCGTGAGCTCCGCCCTCCGTTTCGGGGCGCTCGGGATCAAGATTGCCTGCAGCGGCAGGCTGGGCGGGGCGGAGATGGCGCGCCGCGAATGGTACCGGAAAGGAAGGGTCCCGTTCCACACCATCCGAGCCGATATCGATTACGGTTTTGCCGAGGCCTTTACGACCTACGGTGCCGTGGGTGTGAAGGTGGCGATCTTCAAGGGAGAGATCCTGCCGGACAGGAAGGTCCAGAGTTGAGGCGGACCGGGAGACGGCCGGGAACGATTTGAATCCGCGCATGCGCGCAAAGCGCATGGTCAGCTTAAAAAATCAGCGTTTAGGAAGAACTTATGCTTAGCCCGAAAAAGGTGAAATACCGCAAAAAACAGAAGGGTCGGATGAGAGGGACCGATTGGAGCAAGGGATCCACTCTGGAATACGGGGATTTCGGCCTCCAGGCCGTGGGTCGCGGTTATATGACCGCGCAGCAGATCGAGGCGGGAAGAATCGCCATCACCAGGCATGTGAAAAGGGGCGGTAAGATCTGGATCCGGGTCTTCCCCGACAAACCCATCACCAAGAAACCTGCGGAGACCAGGATGGGCAAGGGCAAAGGCGCGCCGGAGGGATGGGTCGTGATCGTCCGGCCGGGCAGGATCCTCTACGAGATGGAAGGTGTGGAGGAGAGCGTTGCCGTGGAGGCCTTTCGGCTGGCCAGCCACAAACTTCCTTTCGCGACGAAATTCGTGAGCAGGAGAGTGCTACCGTGAAGGCAAAGGAGTTGAGGGATTTGGGTCCTGAGGAGCTGGCCGCGAGGGAACGGGAGATCAACCAGAACCTGTTCAATCTGAAGTTCCAGAAGGCGACCGGACAGCTGGGAAACACCGCCATGATCGGGAAGGTAAAGAGGGATCTGGCGCGGGTGAAGACCCTGCTCAGGGAATTGAAAATTTCTGCGGAAGAAGAGATCAAGGGCTGAAAGGGCTTGCGATGAAAGCGAGAGGAGTGCGTAAGAAACTCACCGGCGTGGTGGTGAGCGACAAAATGGACAAGAGCGCGGTCGTCCTCGTGACGGGGCTGAAGAAGCACAAGATGTACCGCAAATATGTGACCACCAGGGCGAAGTACGTCGCGCACGATCCGGATAACAGCTGCCATATCGGCGACAGGGTAAGGATCTTGGAATGCAGGCCCATGAGCAAGACCAAGCGGTGGCAGGTCATTGAAGTGATCGGAAGGGCTACAGGGCTGGAGCCTCTGGGGAGCGAGGAAGCCCAGACGGAGCAGGCGGGATGATCCAGACGGAAAGCAGACTGAAGGTGGCGGACAACTCCGGAGCCAAAGAGCTCCTGTGCATCAAGGTATTGGGCGGGTCCAAGAGAAGGTATGCGACCGTGGGTGACGTGATCGTGGTCAGCGTAAAAGAGGCCATGCCCAATTCAAAGGTGAAAAAGGGCGATGTGATGAGGGCGGTGGTCGTCAGGACGACCAAGGAGATCAGGAGGCCGGACGGCTCCTACATCAAGTTCGACGACAACTCCGCCGTGCTGATCACGCAGCAGAACGAACCGGTCGGCACGAGAATATTCGGTCCGGTGGCCAGAGAATTGAGGGCGAAGAATTTCATGAAGATCGTCTCTCTTGCCCCTGAAGTCCTTTGAGCCGGCGGTATGAGGAGAAGATCGGTGCAAAAAAAGAAACATCCTTTCATCAAGAAGAACGACAAGGTGACCGTCCTTAGCGGGAAAGAGAAGGGCAAGATCGGAACGGTTATGAAGGTGGATGCGGAGAAGGGCCGTGCGATCGTGGAGAAGATCAATATTGTGAAGAGACATGCGAAGCCCGGCGGAAAGAGGGCCCAGGGGGGAATCGTGGAGATGGAGGCGCCCATCCATGTCTCGAATCTGATGCTGGTCTGCAGCAAATGCGCGGAGCCTTCCAGGACCGGCAAGCGGATTCTGGAGGACGGGTCGAAGGCCCGGGTCTGCAAGAAGTGCGGCGAGTTGCTCGATACCTGATTCCGGTTCCCTCCGTTAGGACCGTGAACCAAAACGAGATCATCATTCAGAGAAGGAGTTAGCGTTGTCCCGGCTGAAGGAGAAATATCAGAAAGAGGCCGTGCCGGCCATGATGAAGGAGTTCGGCTACAAGAGCATGATGGCTGTGCCACGCCTTGTCAAGGTCGTGCTGAACATGGGGCTGGGTGAGGCGATCTACAATGTCAAGATCCTCGATAAAGGTGTGGAGGAGCTCACCCTCATTTCCGGCCAGAAGGCGGTCATCACCAAGGCCAAGAAGTCCATTGCGGGCTTCAAACTGCGGGAAGGAATGCCCATCGGCGTCACGGTGACCCTGAGGCGCCAGAGGATGTTCGATTTCCTGGACAAGCTGTTCAACGTGGCGCTGCCCAGGGTAAAGGACTTCAGAGGGGTCCCGGAAAAGATCTTTGACGGGCGGGGGAACTGCACCCTGGGCGTCAAGGAACAGATCATTTTCCCTGAAATCGACTACGACAAGGTCGAGAAGCTCAGGGGCCTCAACATCAGCATCGTGACCACGGCGCAGAGTGATCAGGAGGGTCACTTCCTCCTGAAAGAACTGGGAATGCCTTTTAAAAAATAAGGAGAATGCGATTTGGCGAAGACATCGCTCATTGTAAAATCAAAGAGGAAGCCGAAGTTTCAGACCCGCACGTACAACCGGTGTCCCATCTGCGGGAGGCCTAGGGCCTACATCAGGAAGTTCGGTCTCTGCAGGATATGCTTTCGAAACATGGCTTCCAGGGGAGAGATCCCCGGAGTGGTGAAGTCCAGCTGGTAGAGGCTGGTGGAAATTGGCGACGAGGAGTAATACGGATGAGCTTGAGTGATCCCATCTCCGACATGCTGACCAGGATCAGGAACGGCATCATGGCCTCCTATGACATGGTGGACATCCCCAGTTCCCGCTTGAAGATCAACATTGCAAAGATCCTGAAGGCTGAAGGTTTTATCAAAAACTACAAAATTATCCCGGATCGCCGGCACGGCGTGATCAGGGTCTTCCTGAAATATGACGACAAGGGAGCCCCCCTCATCACCGGTCTCAAGAGGATCAGCAAACCCAGCGGCCGGGTGTATACCCGAAAAGATCGGATCCCGGTGGTTCTCGACGGGCTGGGGATGAGCATCCTTTCGACGCCCAAAGGGGTCATGACGGACAAGCAGGCCAGAAAGATGGGGGTAGGGGGCGAGATCCTCTGCTCGATCTGGTAATCTCCCCCGGGCAGTCCGGGGCAAACATCTCGATTTGGAGGCGTTCATGTCTCGTATCGGCAAGAAGCCGATCCCATTGCCCGACGGCGTCAAGATCGAGGTCGACGACCTCCTCTTGACCGTATCCGGGCCAAAGGGGAAGCTTCAGAAGAAACTTCATCCCGGGGTCCAGGTCACCTCGGAAAACAAGAGTGCGGTGATCCATATCGACGAGACCCTGAAAGGGGCCAAGGCCCTTCACGGGCTTCACAGGGCCCTTTTGGCCAACATGGTCACGGGGGTGAGCCGCGGGTTCGACAGGGTTCTTGAGATCGTGGGCGTAGGGTACCGGGCGGAGATCGCCGGAAGGGCCGTGACCTTCCACCTGGGGTATTCTCACCCCGTCGTATTCGAACTGCCCACCGGGATCGACGGCAAGGTCGAGAAGACCAAGATCACCTTGAGCAGCATCGATAAGGAACTGCTGGGGAGGACGGCCGCAAAGATCCGCGGGTTTCGTGAACCCGAGCCCTACAAAGGAAAGGGCATCAAGTACGCCGAAGAGGTCATCCGGAGAAAAGCGGGAAAGAGCGGCGCCAAGTAGTCATATTCCTTCAGAGAACATCATTCATTTGGATCAGGGTGGTTATGGGCACAAAGACAGAGTCGAGGCTGAAGAGAAAGGTGAGGTTGAAGAAGAGGATCAGGGGAACCCAGGAGCGGCCCCGGTTGTCCGTTTTCAGGAGTTGCGGGCACATGTATGCCCAGGTGATCGACGACACGACCGGAAAGACCCTGGTGGATGCATCTTCTCTATCGAAGGAGATCCGGGAGCGTATCCCGCGCGGCGGCAACAGGCAAGGGGCCGGGATCGTGGGCGAGTTCCTGGCCAAGCGTGCGCTTGAAAAGGGAATCAAGAGAGTGGTCTTCGACCGAAACGGCTTCCTTTATCACGGCCGGGTCAAGGCCCTGGCCGATTCGGCCCGTCAGCACGGGTTGGAGTTTTAGCCCCGGCGGCATTTCTTCTTGAGTACAGACCAATCGGAGAAGAGGAGAAACTCATTGTTTAGGGAAGAGGAAGAAGTCCAGTTCATTGAGAAGGTGGTGTATATCAACCGCGTGGCCAAGGTCGTGAAAGGCGGTCGGCGGTTCAGCTTCAGCGCTATTGTGGTCGTCGGCGACGGCAAGGGGATGGTCGGAAGCGGGCTTGGAAAGGCCAACGAGGTCCCTGAGGCCATCCGTAAGGGGATCGAGCGTGCGAAGAAGGGGATGAAACCCGTTCCCATCGTGAACGATACCATCCCGCATGAGACGATCGGAAAGTGGGGCGCAGGAAGCGTGCTGCTGAAGCCGGCCGGGGCCGGTACGGGCCTCATCGCCGGGGGGGCGGTGAGGGCGGTCCTTGAGGCGGTGGGGATCCAGAACATCCTGACCAAATGCCTGGGGACGCATAATCCGCACAACCTGGTGAAGGCGACCATCCAAGGGCTGCACAGTCTGCGTTCGGCCGACGAGATCGCGCGCCGCAGGGGCAGGACCGTAGAAGAGCTTCGGCAGTAGATTCTCGAGGAAGGTACCATTATGGGCGATACCATCAAAGTGACGCTCGTGAAGAGCGGGATCGGCAAAAAAAAGGATATCCGTCAGACCTTGACGGGCATGGGTCTGACCAGGCTTCACAAGACGGTTATCCTCAAGAACACGCCGGCCATCAGGGGAATGATCGAAAAGGTCGCCTTCATGCTGAAGGTAGAGGCCTGAGAGAAGAGGATAAGATGAGAATACATGAACTGGCGCCTGCTCCGGGATCCAAAAGGGGCAGAAAGAGGGTGGGCAGAGGAAGAGGATCAGGACACGGACAGACCTCCTGCAGGGGCAACAAGGGCCAAAAGGCCCGTTCCGGCGGCAATACGGGGACCGGGTTCGAGGGCGGACAGATGCCTCTCCAGAGGCGTGTACCGAAGCGGGGTTTCCGGAATCTCTTCAAGAAGCGATATGCGCTGGTGAACCTCAGCGATCTGGCTGGCCTGGCCCCCAACTCCACTGCGTCCATGGAGACCTTTGTGGAGGCGGGGCTGGTGAAGAAACCGGGCGAAGGGATCAAGCTGCTCGGCAACGGCGAGATCTCTCATCCCCTGTTCCTGAAGGTCAACAGCGTAAGCAGGACAGCCAGACAGAAGGTGGAAGCGGCAGGCGGCAAGGTCGAAATCGTCTGAGACCCGGTTCCGAATCCAATCAGCGGGAAGCGAGTGTAGCATGGTCAGTGGTTTTCAGAACATCACCAAGATCCCGGAGCTCAAGAAGAGGATCCTTTTTACCCTCCTCATGCTGGCCGTATATCGGGTCGGGTGCCACATCCCGACTCCGGGAATCGATGCGGCGGCCCTGGCCGCGTTTTTCGGCGAGCGGCAGGGCACCCTCTTTGGTCTGTTCGACATGTTTTCGGGGGGCGCCCTCAGCCAGATGTCGGTGATGGCCCTTGGCATCATGCCTTATATCAGTTCGTCCATTATCCTGGAGCTGTTGACGGTCGTCATCCCCTACCTCGAGAAGTTGAAGAAGGAAGGCGAACAGGGGCGGAAGAAGATCGTGCAGTACACCCGGTACGGGACCGTCATCCTCAGCATTATCCAGGGATTCGGGATAGCCATAGGACTCGAAAGGATGAGCAGCCCTGGCGGCGCCCTGGTGGTTCCCATGGGCGGCTGGGGGTTCAGGTTGCTGGCGGTCATCACCCTGACCGCGGGAACCGCCTTCCTGATGTGGGTGGGGGAGCAGATCACGGAGAGGGGCATTGGAAACGGCATCTCCCTGATCATCTTCTCCGGGATCGTCGCAGGCTTGCCGAGCGCCGTGATCAATACCTTCCGGCTGGTGGGCACCGGCGAGATCTCTCCCTTCTTCATGGTGCTGGTGGTCGCCTTCATGATTGCCGTGGTCGGCGCGATCGTGTTTGTCGAGAGAGGTCAGAGGAGGATCCCGGTTCAATATGCCAAGAGGGTGATCGGCCGGAGGATGTACGGCGGTCAGTCCACCCATCTTCCGCTGAAGGTGAACACGGCGGGCGTGATCCCTCCGATCTTTGCATCCTCCATCATCATGTTCCCGGCGACCATCGCCAACTTCATGAATGTGCAAGCGATCCCATGGCTCCAGACGGTGGTGAATTTCCTGAGCCCGGGGCACATCGTCTACACGCTCATTTTTGTCCTGTTCATCATCTTCTTCTGTTATTTCTATACGGCGGTTCACTTCAACCCGGTGGATGTGGCGGACAATATGAAGAAATACGGCGGATTCATCCCCGGCATCCGACCCGGGAAGAACACGGCCGAATACATCGACAGGGTCTTGACCCGAATCACCTTTGCGGGGGCGATCTATGTGTCCATTGTCTGCGTCCTGCCCCAGATCCTGATTGACCAGCTCAACATGCCCTTCTACTTCGGGGGGACCGCACTCCTCATCGTGGTGGGCGTCGCCATGGATACATCGAACCAGATCGAATCCCACATGCTCATGCGTCATTATGAGGGATTCATGAAGAAGGGTCTTGGCAAGGCGAGATAACCCTACATCCCTACCCGGGGAGGGGAGTCGAGACGGGGGAAACACGTGCCAAAAGAGGAAAACATCACGGTAGAAGGGACGGTGGTCGAGACCTTGCCGAATGCCATGTTCAGGGTGGAGCTCGAAAACGGACACCGCGTTTTGGCCCACATCTCAGGAAAGATGCGGATGCATTTCATCAAGATCCTTCCCGGCGATAAGGTGTCGGTCGAGCTCTCGCCTTACGATTTGAAAAGGGGAAGGATTGTATATCGAGGAAAGTAGGGTGAACTATGAAAGTCAGGGCATCGGTGAAGAAGATCTGTAACAAGTGCAAAATCATCAAGCGCAGAGGCACTCTCAGGGTGCTCTGCGCAAACCCCCGGCACAAACAGAAGCAGGGCTGATCCGCCGCGGCATGAGAGGAGCGACCGGGGTCCGGGGAAAATGAATCAACCACAGGGGGACGAAGCTTGGCCAGGATTGCAGGGGTAGATTTACCGAGGGCAAAGAGGATCGAAATTGCGCTGACCTACATCTACGGTATAGGGAGGAGCAGTTCACAAAAGATCCTTCAGGAGGCCGGAATCGACTGGGATACCAAGTCCGACCAGTTGACGGAAGGGCAGATCGCAGCCATCCGGAAGATCATCGACGAGAAGCACAAGGTGGAGGGGGATCTGCGCCGCGATCTCTCCATGAACATCAAGAGGCTGATCGATCTCGGCACATACAGAGGGTTGCGGCACCGTAAGGGTTTACCTGTAAGGGGCCAGAGAACGAGCACGAACGCTCGGACGAGGAAAGGTCCGCGCAGGGCCGTCATGGGCAAGAGAAAGAAGTAAGCAGGAGAGAACGAATCCATGGTGCGAAAGACCAAAGGGAGCAAAGGCAAGAAGGAAAAGAAATCGATCCCCTCGGGAATCATTCATATTCAGTCCACCTTCAACAATACGATCGTGACCATCACGGACGCGGGAGGGAACGTGGTCGCCTCTTCGAGTGCCGGCAGGCAGGGGTTCAAGGGCTCCCGCAAGAGCACACCTTTTGCCGCTCAGCTTGCCGCTCAGGATGCGCTGAGGCAGGCCATGGAGCAGGGCATGAGGACCGCGGAGGTCAGGGTAAAGGGCCCCGGGGTGGGAAGAGAGGCCGCCATACGCGCGCTGCAGATGGACGGCTTTTCGGTCAGCCTGATCAGGGACGTGACCCCTATCCCGCATAACGGGTGCAGGCCCCCCAAGAGAAGAAGGGTATAAACACGACTCGTCCCGGGCGGGAGGCGGTACACCGGGGGACGACCAAGGGTTCCGGCGGAAGCGCGGGACACGAAGAATCCAGGAGGATCGGGATTGGCGAAATATACGGGCGCAGTTTGTAGGATATGCAGAAGGGAGAACCTGAAGCTTTTTCTGAAGGGTGACCGGTGCTACGGGGAAAAATGTGCCTTCGAAAGGAGGGCCTATGCACCGGGTCAACACGGGCAGAGACGCACCGGGAAGATGTCGGATTACCACCTGCAGCTGAGGGAAAAGCAGAAGGTCCGGAGAATCTATGGCATCCTGGAAAAGCAATTCAGGAGGTACTATTACCGGGCGGAAAAGCAGAAAGGCGTAACCGGTACCAACCTTTTGATCCTATTGGAGACCAGGCTGGACAACATCGTATTCAGGATGGGTTTTGCGAGTTCCAGGACCCAGGCGAGACAGCTCGTCAGGCACGGCCACTTCCTGGTCAACGGAAAACCTGTAAACATCCCTTCCTTTCAAGTGAAAACGGGTAACGTGGTCGAGGTGAAAGAGGGGAGCAGGAAGGTTCCGGCCATCCTGGAGGCGGTGGAGACCGTCGTGAGAAGGGGCATCCCCAACTGGCTTGACGTGGAAAAGGAGAGCTTCAGGGGCGTGGTGAAGGCACTGCCGAAACGTGAAGAGCTTGCAATGCCGATCCAGGAGCAGTTAATCATAGAGCTCTATTCCAAGTAGTGACGGACCCTGGACCAAGTAGACTCTTTGCCCTATCACAATCATGATGGGAGGGATTTTTTTTGGGAGATCTAAAAGCAAGAAATTGGCGAGAGTTGATCAAGCCAAAGAGTATCTTGATCGATGAGGAAACACACACCCCCTCTTACGGGAAGTTTGTGTGTGAGCCCTTGGAAAGAGGGTTTGGGATCACCATTGGGAATGCATTGAGGCGTATTCTGCTTTCGTCATTGCAAGGGGCTGCGATCGTTTCCGTGAAGTTTGACAACGTGGTGCACGAATTCTCGACGATACCGGGAGTCCTCGAGGATGTGACCGATATCATACTCAATCTGAAGGAAGTGAAACTCAAGCTGAATGATCGGGAAGAGGCGGTCATCTACCTGTCGCACGAGGGAGAAGGCGTGGTCAAGGCAGGGGATATCGAGACGAACGGCAGGGTGGAGATCCTGAATCCTGAAAAGCACATTGCCAGCATCAACAAGGAAGGCAATCTGAAGATGGAGATGGTGGTCAAGATCGGGAAGGGGTATGTGAGCTCGGACAACACCAAACGCGCAGACCCCAACATCGGGATCATCCCGATCGATGCGATCTTTTCCCCGATCAAGAAGGTCAACTACGTGGTGACCAATGCGCGGGTGGGTCAGATCACCGATTATGACAAGTTGACCCTCGAGGTGTGGACGGACGGGAGCGTGCTCCCCGAGGACGCCATTGCCTTCGGTGCCAAGATCCTGAAAGAGCAGATGGCTCCTTTCATCAACTTTGTGGAGGAGCCCGAGCCGATGCACGTGGAGCAGGAGGCCGAGGAAGAGAAACTGAATCAGAACCTCTTCAGGCCGGTCTCTGAGCTGGAGCTTTCGGTCCGGTCGGCCAATTGCCTGAAAAATGCCAATATCACGCTGATCGGGGAATTGGTCCAGAAGACGGAAGCGGAGATGCTCAAAACAAAGAACTTCGGAAGAAAATCCCTTAATGAGATCAAGGCCATACTTGAGGAAATGGGCCTCTCCCTGGGGATGAAACTGGACAACTTTCCTGGAGTCAAGCAGCTCGAAAAGGAAGGTAAGGGCGTTAAGAACGAGGAGCTGAGTCAATGAGGCACTTAAAGGCGGGAAGAAAACTGAGTCGAAACTCGAGCCATCGCAGGGCGATGATGCGCAACATCGTCACATCCCTCTTCAAACATGAGCAGATTGAGACGACCGATGCCAAGGCCAAGGAATTGAGATCGGTGGCCGAAGAGATCATCACCCTGGCCAAGCGGGGCGATCTCCATGCCAGGCGCCAGGCCCTTGCGTACCTGATGGACAAGACCGTCGCGCACAAGGTATTCGATGAGCTGAAGAACCGCTACGTCAATCGCCAGGGCGGGTATCTCAGGATCGTGAAGAAGATGAACCGGAAGGGTGACGGGGCGCCGGTCTCGGTGGTCCAACTCCTCCAGGACGAGACCGCCGGAGACAAGAAGACCAAGAAGAAAGGAAAAGGGCCTGGACCGGGGACCAAGGCCAAAGCAAAGAAAGAGGCGGGACCCAAGGGAAAGGAAAAGGAGAAGCCCGAGGCCGGGAGTTCGGATCAGCCGTCCGGGGCAACTGAATAGAATTTCATGGGTTTTCCATGCCTTCGCCGCCTGCGGTGATCCGGAGAAAATCCATGGCCGGAACATTCGAGAGAGACCTCCTTGCACCCGGGTGCAAGGAGGTTTTTTTATGGAAGACAGAAGGAAGCTTCTGATGCAGACATGGATAGCCGGTGGCCGCATCGTAGATCCGACGGCGGAGAGACTCCAGGACCTGGACCTGCTGATCGAGGGGGGGCGGATCGCCGGCCTGTTTCCCTCGGGTCGGATGCTGCCGGGGTCGGATGTGGAGAAGATCGACGGTTCCGGGCTCTGGATTCTTCCCGGGCCGATCGACATGCACGTCCACCTCAGAGAGCCCGGATACGAACACAAGGAGACCATCTCGTCCGGTGCGAGGGCTGCGGCAAGCGGCGGGTTCGTAGGGGTGGCCTGCATGGCCAACACGGACCCCGTCAATGACCGGGCCTCGGTCACCCGATTGATCCTGGAAAAGGCGCAAAAGGCGGGCCTGGTCAAGGTCTTTCCGGTTGCGGCCATCACCCGGGGTCTCAAGGGGAAGACCGTGACCGACTTCCGGACCCTCCGCGAAGCAGGGGCGGTCGCGGTCTCCGACGACGGGAGGCCGGTCGAGGATCCGGAGGTGATGCGCAGGGTCCTGATCTCTGCGGCGGAAGAGGGTCTTGCGGTCATATCCCATTGCGAAGCCCTCGCCCTTTCAAGGGGGGGAGTGATGCACGAGGGCTCGGTCTCGGCGCAGCTCGGATACCGCGGGATCCCTGCATCGGCCGAGGAGGAGATGGTGATGAGAGAGATCTCCCTCTCCAGGAGCACCGGGTGTCCTGTTCATATCGCGCATGTCAGCACCGCCGGATCTATTCGCTTGATCCGGCAGGCGAAAGAGGATAATGTTCCCGTCACTGCGGAGACCGCACCCCATTACTTCACATTGGATCACACGGCGATACTGAGACACGGGACCAATGCCAAGATGAACCCGCCCCTCAGGACCCCTGAAGACGTGCAGGCCGTGAAAGAGGCCCTTTCGGAGGATGTCATCGACGTCATCGCGACCGATCATGCCCCCCACGCCGCTTGGGAGAAGGAATGTGAATTTGAGCAGGCCCCTTTCGGGATCATAGGACTGGAGACGGCGCTCCCCCTTGTCTTGGACCTGGTCAGGCAAGGCTACCTTACTCCTTCTCAGGCCGCACGGAAGCTATCCAGCGCCCCTGCCGCGATTCTGGGGCTGGATGGAGGCCGGCTCGAACCGGGCGGGAAGGCGGACCTCATCGTTGTGGACCCTGACCGGGAATACGCGCTCCGGGAGGAAGATATTCAATCCAAGAGCCGGAACTCCCCTTTCCTGGGGAGCCCCCTCAGGGGCATGAACCTCTTGACCATGGTAGGGGGGCGGATTGTCTGGAAAAGATAAACACTCCGTCCTGGTCGTGGACGATGAGAGGAGCATGAGGGAATTCCTGGAGATCCTCCTCACCCGGGAGGGGTATCAGGTGGCCCTTGCCCCCAGCGGCGAACTCGCATTTCAGGTCCTGAAGCACAAGAAGTTCGACCTGATCATCACCGACATCAAGATGAAGGACATCGACGGGCTGGAGGTGCTGAAAAAGACCAAGGAGCTGAGCCCCGAGACCATCGTCATCATCATCTCCGCGTTCGCCACGGCGGAGACCGCCGTCCAGGCCATGAAGGAAGGGGCCTACGACTACATCCCCAAGCCCTTCAAGGTGCGGGAGTTCAAGAGGATCATCAAAGAGGCCCTCCTCTCCAGGCGGTCACCTCTCCCCCACGACAAGTCCCGGGAGTCCGGACCGAGCCTCCGATTCGACTGCCTCGTGGGCGACAGCCCGCAGATGAGGAAGATCTATGAGCTGATCGAAAAGGTCGCTCAGACGCGTAGCAATATCCTGATCTCCGGGGAAAGCGGCACGGGCAAGGAACTGGTGGCGCGCGCCATACACCGGCAGAGCCCCCGGGCGGAGAAGCCGTTCGTGGTCATCAACTGCGCCGGCATCCCTGAAAGCCTCATCGAAAGCGAGCTCTTCGGGTACCGGAAGGGGGCCTTCACCGGGGCGCTGGCCGATAAGGAAGGGCTCTTCGAGGTGGCCGACAACGGGACCATCTTCCTGGACGAGGTGGGGGAGCTCACTCCGGCCATTCAGGTCAAGCTGCTGCGGGTGATCCAGGAGCGCGCCTTCACCAGGGTCGGGAGCACCGAGGAAAAGACCATCGATGTCCGATTCATCTCGGCCACCAACAAAGACCTCGAAGAAGAGGTCATCCACAAGCGGTTCCGGGAGGATCTCTTCTTCCGGCTGAACGTCATCCATATTTCCATGCCCGCCATGAGAGAGAGGGACGGTGACCTCCCCCTTCTGGCGCAGCACTTCCTCGAGAAGTATTCCCGCGAGCTCCGCAAGGATGTCCGAAAGGTCTCCGCATACGCCATGGAGGTCCTGGGGCAGTATTCGTTCCCGGGAAACGTGAGGGAACTGGAGAACATCATCGAGCGGAGCGTTGCGCTCGAGACCTCGAGCATCGTCCTGCCCGAGAGCCTCGCCCTCTCCAATTTCCAGAAGGACCGCTCCAGGGATGACAGGCGTCAGAGGGACCTCACACAGAAGGGGATCCATCTGGAGGAGGTCATGGCGGAGATCGAGCGGGAGTACCTGATCAAGGCCCTGGACTTGGCCAGCGGGTCCAAGCAGAGGGCGGCGGAACTGCTTGGGATTACCTTCGAGTCTTTGCGGTACCGTCTTGCGAAGCAGAAGATGCAGTAGGTCCCCAGACCGGGATCGCCCCCTTACCTGTTGAAAATGCCCAACCCCCTGTTGAAAATCCCCACTTTCTGCAAGTCGACCCTCGTGACGGCAGCGCACCGGGATCAGCCCCTCCGCTGTAATCGGCCGATAATGCTTGGACTAAATCGCTTTTCCCTGTGCGGGTCTTCGTGGCACGGAACTTGTATGTAGGAAGGGGAACGAATCTGGGAACCTCATGAAGAGAATGGGAAAGGAGGTGAATGCTGGGGGTTCGAAGCTGGTTAAGGACATTGATCATGATCTCATATTGATATTGGAGGATAGAGATGTTCACAAGATTTCACACCAAGGATGAAAGAGGCTTCACGCTGATCGAATTGATGATCGTCATCGCCATCATCGGTATCCTGGCAGCCATCGCCATCCCTCAGTTCAGCGCGTATAGGACCAGGTCCTACAACTCCGCAGCCAATGCGGACATCAGAAATGCAGCAACGGCCCAGGAGGCGTACTTTGTCGATGCTCAAAGCTATGCCACACAGGCCAGCTCGCTTACGGGTTCAAGTTATGGGCTTTACACCTCGGAGAACGTCACGATTTCAGTCGAAGGTGGAGGCGCATCCGGTTACACGATGACATCACTCCATTCGTCCGGTGACAAGACATGGAACGTATCCGGCCCGGGTGGATCTGTGACCAAGGATTCGTAATCGAGGACTAGTCATTCCTTGATGGAGAAAAAGGAGGGCCGCGCCCTCCTTTTTTTTTGTGCGCCGGTGTGGGGCAATCACTGGGGGGAGGTTCTGTAGATCCAGGCAAGCGTTCGTGGGTGACGGTGAATCCGTGAGACGGAGGCAATGCGCCGGTCGGGAGCAATTCAAAACCAAGCGTCTCTAGTGAGATCTCTCTTTCGGAGAGTGAATTTCGACGGTGATCTCTGCGCCACGTTCTCGGGAGGTCTCCTCCAAGAATGGGATAATGAGCGCAACGTCCGGTATGATGTCCGTAGGTCCTTTGCTCTTTGCTGATTCACTCAGGTAGGCATAGATACTATCCATGGAAACAGCATCCAAAAGGCGGCGCAACGTACTCCTGACCTTTTCCGTAAGTCCTTGGCGAAGATGCGTCTCACCCAGCAAGAAGTATGTGGAAGCATCCGCAGGCGCAAAGGCCAATGCCCGCTCGAAGAGAGATGCGGCTTCTGAGAATTGGCCCATCTCCTTGAGAACGTACCCTAGTCGTTGCAGGGTAAGGGTGTTTTTTGGATCCATTTCAGCGGCTTTACGGAGCATGTCCAAGGCTTCGGCGCTTTTGCCTTTTTTCATCAGCAATATGCCCAGATTGCTGAGTGCGAGGGGCGTTTCGGTTTCGTTTCTGCAAGATAACCCGTTCTCGAGCACACGCACGGGTTCTTCGAGGTCATTCGGGTCATTCATCAGCAGCAGAGCGGCCAAATTGTTGTGGGCGCCGGGACAACAGGGATCCAGTTCCAGCGCCTTCTTGTAGAGTGAGAATGCTTTCTGATAGTCTCCGGCATTATGAGCGATGAGTCCGATGTTGAAAAATGTAATCCCTTTCTTTTTCTTGCCATGGATATCTTTGCCGGACAAAGCCTGGTAGTAGTGTATTAACGCTTTGTGCTCCTCCCCTCTGAGGCTGAAGTACCGCCCCAGGTTGTGATGGGCTCTGAATGAGAATGGGTATTTTTCCAGACAGTCCCCCCAGAGAGTCCTTTCGTCTTTCCATGCACCGTTTCTCAGGTAGGTAGAGAGACCCAGCGTGCCCAGGAGGAAACTGAAGGTTGCAAAGACCACTACCTTGAGCCGGTATTCTGAAAAAAGCTGAAGAGCTTTGATCCCGAGGATCACTACAGGCAAGAAAATAAACATGGATGGAACATAGTTTCGGTGCTCGAACACGAGTTCCAAAGGCAGGATGGTGGACTCAACCGTATGATTCAGGAAGAAGAAGAGAATAGAAAAAGAGCAAAGAGGCTCCCTTTTCGCAATGAGCGACGCAGCTGTGGTAATCCCCAAGACCAGTACGATGGAAAGAACTGTAACGGGTGGATCCAAAAGGGACGTGGAGATCACGATATCATGATCGACCGAGAACCTCGACGAGACGGGATATAGCAAGAGACTGATATACAGGAGGATTATCCGGGGTTCTGTGATGAGACGCTCCCACAGCGTGAAAACCCTGGAGTCGTAGATTCCAAACACCCTCTCGATGAAATCGCTGAAGAAGAATAAGTAAAAAAGACAGGCACAGATGGGTAACAGATAGGTGGCAGAAAAGGTGACGAGGGTATTCTTGAGTGATCTTCTTGTGACTCCCTGAACTAGGATTAGGCGGAAAAGAAAAAGGCTGACGGGAAGCAGGATCGCGTTCTCCTTGGCACCGATCGAGAGAAGTCCGGCGATTGCGCACAAGATGAGGTAAAAGGATCTTCTAAAGGCTTTCTTCTTCCCTTGCGCCTTCACGTAGAAGTACATGCTCATGACATAGAACATCCCTGCCATGGAGGTCATTCTCTGAACGATATACGTCACCGCCTGCGTCTGGATCGGATGAATGGCCCAAAGAACAGTAGCCATGAGAGCGATGGAGTAGGCATCATGCTCGTACCTTACTGCAATCAGTGGAAGTCCTAGAAGATTGTAAATAAAAAGGTACAGAAAAATGGATGCCAGGATATGTATAGCGACATTTGCGATGTGGTAACCAAAGACCTCATCTCCCGAGATATAGTAGTTGAAAGCAAGACTCAGGCGGGAAAGAGGACGGAAGAACTCGATGTTCGTGGAAGAGGGCGTTGAAAAAAGGGTTTTCTTGATTTCAGCCCATGATAGTGACCGGATGCGCACCTGCCTGTTCTCGGTGATATTCGGCCCATCGTCAAGATGCCACGATGCGTGGAAAGAGTTGGAGTACGTCGCGACGATGATCGTGAAAAGAGTCAGGAATGCGAAAGCATGCTTGCGGTACGGTGACAGGCGGTACTCATTGTCTAACATTCTAAGTAGGGGTGAAGACTAGTGCCGTTCACGTTGAGGACAGGATGGGCAAGCGGGAGTAACCAGAAAAATGGCATTCGTCTCTTCTTCATATGTTCTATGATCATAGGTGCCTATTTTCCGACCTTCAGCGGAGAGTTTATACTGGACGATAAGCCTTTCGTCAAGGAGAACGTGGATATCCGGAGTTTTCGTTCTCCCATTTTCTATCTCCTTCAAGAGGATGGGATTTCTGAGCGCGATAAAGGACGGGCAAGCTCCGGCTACTACCGGCCGCTTGCCAGTTTTACATACACCCTGGATCTCAAGATCTGGGGATCGAAATCTTCGGGTTTCCGAACGACCAACCTCGTACTTCATCTTATCTCATGTCTTTTCTTGTATCTCTGTCTGGAAAGGGTCACCCACAAAGATGCGGCGTTCACGGCTGCGCTTCTCTTTGGGCTGCATCCAGTCAACACGGAGGCGGTTTCCTGGGTAGCCTCACGGAACAACATTCTGGTTACCCTCTGTTCGCTCGGCTCTTTCTATTTCTATATGAGGAGATCGCAAGAGGGGAGGCGGTGGCATGGGGCGCTCTCCCTGCTTTTTTTCTGCCTTGCCCTCCTCTCCAAGGAATTTGCACTCATGCTCCCGCTCATCTTTTTCCTCTTTGACCGGACGGCAAGCAAGGACGGCTTTTTCAGAAAGCGCATATGGGGCTATTTCGCATTTTCAGCCATCCTCATTGGGTATCTGGGGCTTAGGCAGTCGGCCGTAGGTAGCCTTGCCCCTGAATACCGAGCTGGCGGAGGGGGGCTGCAGGCCGTATGCTTTGCTCCTTGGCTGCTCATGGAAAATATTCGGCTCGTCCTCCTTCCCGCCGGATTGCACAACTTTGTCGTCGGTTATCCCGGGGATTGTCCCGGAAGAGAATTCGCACTAGGCATCGTGGGTGTCGTCCTCTTCCTGGTGCTTCTCTGGAGATGGAGGAACCATAAGGTCGTTCTTTTCTCGGTCTGCTCTTTTCTCGCCGGACTTTTCCCGGTTCTGAACATTTGGCCTACATCGGCGACTTCCCTGGTCTCCATGAGATGGCTTTATTTTCCGATGTCCTTCCTGTCCTTTGCAGCAGCATGGGGAATTGCCCGAATTGGAAATGCACGAAAACCCTTTTTGATCTATGCCCTGACGGCGTGTGCTTGCATATATCTAGCTTCTTACAGCTTTGTGTTAAATGAGTTTCTCTGGAAAAGGGAAAAGGGTTTCTTTGAAAGGGAAGTGAAGGTGTTCGGCAACACCTTTTTCGCGGGGGACTTGGCGGGTCTGCTCCACGTCGGGGGAAAATGGGCTGAAGCCGAGGAATACTACAAGATGGCGGCAGCCGGTCACGTGCCGGATAGGGGCAGGCACCTGATCAACTATGCAGTACTCCTGATCCAGTTGCAGCGTCCGGAAGATGCCTTGCACACCCTTGAAGAGGCAGAGAAGGAGAGGATGAATCCTCATGAGATGGGCTCTCTTCACAACACCAGGGGAGCAGCCCAGTTGAAACTGCAACAATGCGGGAGAGCGGTTCAGTCCTTTCAAAAGGCACTCGTGTTCCGGCCCTCTGCTAGTTTCGAGAGAAACCTGGGTGAAGCGTATAAGTGTGAAGAGGTGAGGCGATAGGAAGGGGAAAATCTCAAACGACTTGCGCTCAGAGCATTGAAATGCAAAACTACCCGGGCGCGCCGTTGGGTGCTAAGGGGCGCCAGGAGGGAATCCGATCGAGAGATCTTTCGTACGGGAGAGGTTTACGAACCTTTTGGGCATATGATTAATCACAAAAGAGTCCTTGTTGTCCTCCCCGCATACAATGCGGAGAAGACTCTTGAGCGCACCTATGGGGATATCCCGTTGGACGTTGTAGACGATATCCTGCTGGTCGACGACCACAGCGGGGACCGCACGGTCTCCCATGCGAAGAGACTCGGGATCCGCACCTTCATTCACGACCGGAATTACGGTTATGGCCGCAATCAGAAGACTTGCTACAGCGAGGCCCTCAAGGCGAATGCGGACATCGTGATCATGCTGCACCCGGATTATCAGTATACGCCGAAGCTCATTACCGCCATGGCGAGCATGATTGCCTTTGACGTTTACGATGTCGTGCTCGGATCCCGAATCATCGGGGGTGGGGCTCTCAAAGGGGGAATGCCCGTTTACAAGTACATATCCAACCGTTTTCTGACTGCCGTACAGAATCTTCTCCTCGGCAGCAAACTCTCGGAGTTCCATACAGGGTATCGCGCTTTCTCGAAAGAAGTACTGACCAGGCTGCCGCTCAACTCGAATTCGGACGGGTTCGTCTTCGACAATGAGATGCTGGCACAAGTTCTCCATTTTGGCTACCGGGTGGGTGAGGTCTCGTGCCCTACATCGTATTTTGAAGAGGCCTCCTCGATCGACTTCAGAAACAGCGTGGTCTACGGGTTGGGAGTGCTCGGAACATCCGTCAAGTTTCGACTGCACAAATTGGGTTGGCTCAGCTCCCCCCTCTTTCTCTGTGCCCGAACACCCGCTCCCCCGGAATATTATAGAGAGGCCTGACCGGAGAGTGAAGCAAGCTACACAGCGCGCTCTGGACAGAACCGTCGGCGTGGCTCTTTGCCGTCTGCTGTCTCTTTTCCCATGGAGGTATGGGCGGGTTCATCCTCTCCACACCCCTAACAGGATTCTCGTCATCCTCATTTCGGAAATGGGCAGCCTGGTTCTGGCCAGGCCCATGTTCGAACTGATTCGGGCGAAGTACCCCCGCTCTTCCATTCACCTTCTTCTGTTCGGGAGAAACCAGGGCCTTCTGGAGGTCCTCGATCTCGTACCGAGGGCCAATCTTCTCATCCTGGATGATCGGTCTTTCCTCGGTTTCGTGCTGAGCGGAATCCGCATTCTGCGCAGCTTCCATCGCTTGAGAATCGACACCGTCTTCGATTGCGAACTCTTCTCCAGAATAAGCAGTCTCATCTCTCTCTTGAGCGGCGCAAAGGTGCGGGTCGGGTTCCACCCTCACACGCAGGAGGGGCTCTACAGAGGAGACTTCATCAATCGTCCGGTTATCTATAATCCGTACGTCCACATCTCAGCCCAGTTCATGACCATGGTTCACTCTCTGGAACAGCAGGGCACTCCATCCACCAAGATCGTGGACCCGCCGGGCCCGCTTCCCGAACCGAAGACTCTCCGGCTGGACCCGGCTGAAAGGATGGCTTTTCACAAGAGGTTCTACACGGATTTTCCGGAACTCGGGAGGGGGAAATTGGTGCTCCTCTATCCTGGAGGAGGGTTGCTCCCGATCCGGGCCTGGCCGTTGGTGCACTACTGTGAGGTCGCGAAGGATCTCACCAGGATGGGGTATGTCGTGGGTGTTATCGGCATGGCGGAAGACCGCCCTATGGCTGAGAAGATCTGTTCGGAGCATTCGGGAAGATCGTGCTTGAACCTCGCCGGCTATACGAAATCGATAAAGGAGCTGGTCCTCTTGATGGAAGGGGCCTCTCTCCTGATCACCAATGACGGGGGGCCCGGCCATTTCGCATGCCTGACATCGACTCCGTCCATAGTGCTGTACGGTCCCGAGACGCCCGCTCTTTACGGGACACTCGGCGGAAATGCACGTTTTCTCTATCAAGGACTGCCGTGTTCCCCCTGTCTGACAGCGTACAACCACAGGAAATCCCCCTGTGACGGTAACAACGTGTGCATGAAATCGATTTCTCCCTGGAGGGTCGTTGAAATCGCCTACGAACTGCTCGGGAAAAGCTGCCCATCCGGGAACCGCTCCGTTGAAAATGAATCCTGACCTCATGTCGGCAACAACCCGGATTGCCATCTCCTTGGGTCTCGGCTGCTTTGCCGTTTACCTCTGGACCGCTTGCCCCACTGTTTACTTGGGAGACAGCGGAGAACTGGCGGCCGCGGCCTATTCCCTGGGGATACCACACAACAGCGGTTATCCGCTCTACGCTCTGATCGGCAAGCTCTTCTGTCTGATCCCCTTTGGAAGCATTGCCTTCCGAATGAACCTGATGTCTGCGTTCTCCTGCGCCTGCACTGTGGCGCTGCTCTATGACCTTCTTTACCGGAAGACAGGATCTCATGCGGTCTCCATTGCGACCTCCCTTTTCCTGGCATTCACTTCTCTTTTCTGGATGCAGGCGGTTTCCGCTGAGGTCTATGGATTCCACCTCTTTTTTGTGGTGATCCTGATCAGGCTGTTGTGGCGCTGGGACGAGAAGCGGGATTTTCGCAGACTGATGCTGCTCACCTTTGTCGCCGGGCTGAGTTTCTGTAATCACATGCAGACGATCGTGCTGGCGCCGGCGGTGCTCCTGGTTGTGCTTCGTGGGCAGGGGAAGTCCTTTCTAAAACCAGAAACGATCGTCATACTCACGTTGCTCTTCATCGCTGCCCTGTCACTCTATGCCTATCTCCCGGTGAGAACGAATGCCGGCGCGGCCATTACCTGGGGGGACCCCGATACGATCGGTCGTTTCTGGGATCACGTCACCGCCCGGGATCACAGGAGTGGATATGTCCTGAACAAGGGCACGTCCGAGTACCTGAAGAGGATGGCACAAAGCATTGCCTATCTTTTCGGCCAATTCGGAGTTCTGCTGCCGCTTTCCGTTTGGGGGCTTGTCGGCCTCCGTTCGAGATGGCGGGGTTTCTTCGTTTTCCTCGTCCTGTCGGACCTTACCTACACCGCTTTCCTGAATACGATATCGCTGGAGATCACCCCCTTTGCCCTCCCGACGATGATAGCGGTAGCAATCCTCTCGGGGGTGGGGATGGCGGACGTCATCCGACGGGTACGCACCTCCAACCGGTTCGGCTTGTCTGTGAAAAGGGCCGTGCAGGTCGGTTTCATCCTGATCCCCGTCATTCCTTTCATGGCGAATGTGGGATTTTGCAACCAGAGCCGAAACTATGCCGGGTATGAGCATGCATTGAACATCCTGAGGACCGCGGAGATCGGGTCGGTCATCCTCGTTGACGGGGATAACCATATATTTCCGCTCATGTATGTCAATTTGTGCGAAGGGATGGCCGAGGACAGGCGGATCATCGACCGCTTCAACCTTGTTTTCCGTTGGTCTGCAGGTGAAGGCCCGGAGAACCACCCCCATTCCTTGAAAACGGTTCTCGAAGAGGTTGTGCGAGAAGATCCCGACCGCATGGTCTATCTTTGCGCTTTCGATCCGAATGCCTTTCCTCTCCCGCAGGGCTACAGCCTAGCCCCTCATGGAATCTTGTCCAGAGTAGTGGAGAGGAATTCATCGCTTGAGCCGGATGCAATCTCCAGCTTGTGGAGAAGGTACGCTGCTGAGAGCTTTTACGGGGACATACAAAGGGACTACATGAATCGGCAGATCTGCGCCTATTACCATTTCAACATGGGAAAGTCCTACTTTCAGCTGGGGTCACCGGGCAAAGGGTTGGAAGCGGTTCGGCTCGCTTCGAAAATCGGGTATAACGATGAGTTGATCCATTCCGATATCGGGATCTTCCTCACTCAGCAAAGGCTCTTCCCCGAGGCGTACGAGGAACTGAGGAAGGCTCTGATCCACGGGGATGATCTCAGCCTCGGCTACAACAATCTAGGATATTACTACGGTGTCATAGGGGACTTCGAAAGCGCCGTTGCCAACCTGCAAAAGGCTGTGGAACTCAGTCCCGATAACCACACCTATTTGAACAACTTAGGGTTTGCCTTGTACAAGTCGGACAAGAAGCGATTGGCAGCCGCTTTTTTCAGAAGATCGCTGGAAATCGTAAAGGAGCAAGCCGAGATCGAAGCTCTGCTGAACGAGTGAGTAATGGGTCCTTCAATCGCCAAAATAAAACATGCCATAACCGCCGGGTATCTTTTCCTGCTCGCCCTTTTTATCTTCGTGGTTTTCAGTCCCAGCCTGTTCAGCGGCGCCTCGATCTACGATGTGGATCTCAGGCTGGTGGAGACTCCGATGAGGTGGTTTCTGTACAAGGAGAGAAGCGGCGTTCTCTGGACCGAACGGATCGGGTGCGGTTTTCCGATCCATGCCTACGGAGAAGGAGGCCTGCTCTACCCGCTCAACTGGGTTCTATATCCACTTCTCCCTCTGCCCCTGGCGCACGATTTGAACCTGATGCTGCACCTCATGATTGCCGCCTCCGGAACGTTTTTTCTGGGGCGGCGCTTTTTCGGCAATAGTGCAGCTTCGGCGGTTTCGGGGGTAGTCTTCGCCTTCTCGGGGTTTGTATGGATCCATATGGGGCATAGCAGTTCTATACAGGCGTGCGCATGGGCCCCATGGGCTTTGCTGGCTTTAGACGAGAACAAGCACGAGATCAAGCCCGTTCCCGCTGTCGGATTGGCGTTCTGCATTTCCATCATGGTTCTCACCCGGGCGCAATATGCCTTCTATACAATGCTGTTACTCGGAGCTTACGCCGCATGGAACGCTCTGAGTCGGCCGCGCTCACCTCGACTCCTGGCACTCCTCTTCTTTACCATCCTTCTGGGGTTTGGCATGGCCGCGGCACAGGTCTTCCCGACCCTGGAGTTCGTGATGCATTCCAATCGCTCAGCGGGTCTGGAATACGAAGCCCAACTTCTTGGCGCGGTTTCCTGGTCGCAGATCTTCTGGTTTTTCTTGCCCCTGTGGCAGGAGAGCCATACTCAGGGGGTGAGTGCGGAAAGCATCGGCTATGTCGGGGTCACGACCGGAATTTTGATGTTCGTTTCTCTGCCAAAGATCCGTACGCCGCGCTACGCCTTCTGGTTCTTCCTTCTGCCTGTAACCCTCATGCTTTCCATGGGGAAGGATTTTCCCTTGAATCACTTCGTTTACCAGTTGCCCGGGTTTTCCCTATTCCGCTCTCATGCGAGGTGGCTTTTCGTTGCGGCTTTGGCTGCGGCCATGCTGGCGGGATGGGGAACAGCACGCCTTCTGCAGGCTGTTCATGAGCCCCTCCGTCGCACTCTTCTGGGAAGTTTGATCGTTCTCGTGGTCTTCCTGGATCTCAGCTTCTTCCTTCGTCCCACGATCCATTTTCTGGATCGAAAGGTTCAGGATTCAATCCCCGAAGCCGTAAGCGTGATCTCGGGGGGCGGGCGATATTTCGTCCGTGACGCTCTCAATCTCTTTATTCCTGAGTCTAGGGCCGTACGGCTGACTCCTCCAGAGCTCCTGCGGTTCTTCACGGCATTTGAGGGGATGCACGCCAACCTGGGGATGCGCTACGGTTTGAGTTCCGTTCAGGTCTACGCCGGTCTTTACCCCCGGTGGATATACACGCTCCTTCTCCATCCGGACATGGAAAACCTCTCTGCCATGAATTGCGAGTACCTGTTCAGCCGCGATGTCCTGCAGATCGACGGTCTTAGGGAGATCTGGAAGAACGATTTTTTCCGAATCTATCGAAACGAGCACTCGAAACCCCGGGCACGGGTCGCATTGTCCATCGATCCAAGAACCGGAGCGGAAAGAGGAACGGACCGAGGGGAAGCCGATATTATACCCTCCAGAAGACAGGATGAAGTGAACATCAATGCATATTCAGAGGAACCTGCGTTTCTAGTCTTGGCGGACACTTTCTACCCGGGCTGGAAAGCCTACGTCAATGGGAAAGAGGAAGAGATCCTTCGGGTGAGCGGCTGGATGCGGGGAGTCCCCATCCCCAAAGGTGCAAGCAACGTGGTTTTCAGGTATGAACCGGCCTCTTTCATCTGGGGGATGGTTGTCTCAGGATCCGCTCTTCTCTTGTCGGCGCTCCTCCTGGTGATCGGAGCCCGTCTTCGATCGCCGATTTCCCGTACGTCCCCAGAGCAGACACATGAGAAGCAGGGTGAAAAGGGTGGAGGCGGAGACGGCCAGCGAGGCCAGCAAGTTTTTCGGGCGAAAGGCGAATACGATCTCGTGGCTTCCCGCGGGCAGCTCCACGCCCTGAAATAACAGATTCAGCCATAAAGGATCGACCTCTTTCCCATCCATCCACACCCGCCAGCCGGGATAGGCTGCCTCTGAAAGGACCAGGATAGCGGTCTCGGCGGTCGCGACTTGAATGCGGATCTCCCCAGGATGGTACTCAAGCCTCGCGGGCTTGCCAAAAGAGGTTCGGTCGTGTCGCTCGATGATTTCGCCTTTGGTCAGCGCCGTGGTCGAAAAATCGATGGATCCGTCGACCAGTTCATCGATGGTCCCCGCTCGCACGGGTTGAAGTTTTCCCACCAGCCATGCCCTGGGCATCGGGTTCCTGATTCGGTAAACAAGATCGTTCAACCTCTCCACTTCGCCCGTGAGCGCCGGAATCCGGTCGATGGGTCTTGAGGAGACGATGTATTTAACGTTCGCCAGCTTGAGAAACCTGATTTTCTCTCTCCAAGGAAGGGCCAGCCATTCGGTGATGAAATACTGATACTTCAGCTCCATCCCGCTTTGACCCCCGACATGGCTGAGGCCGAAGAGCAGCCCAAGGTTCGGCGAGACGAACTGCTGCCATTGGACATGAGCTTCGGCAATCGTAGCGGTTTTCCCATGCGGATCCGCATCCACGTATATTCGAAAAAAGTCCTGATCGTCCAGAATAGGCTTTAATGAGGTGCTGTGCATCCGATAGAAGTCGGCATCGCAGATTGGATTGAGGCCACGGTTGCTCAGATATAAATCCATCAACAGAGTGAGCGTGAGCACGGAGATCAGGAACGAAGTCCGGATGTTCCTCTTTCTGAGGATTTCAGAGAGAGAATCGACCGCGTAGGCGGCCAAAACGAGGATGCTGAAGCTTGCGGTGAACATGAACTTCTCAGGAAAACGGAAAACCGGGAAGACCATATAGAACAGACTATAAGCGGGGGTATTCTTCCCAAGGGCAAGAATAATCGAAGTGATAGAGGCGACTCCCCAGAACAGAACAGGACGGGAGATCCTCAGAAAAAAGGATGAAGCGGCCAAAGGGGTGATAATGAAGCCGGGGTATACGGTGAGGAGCCACGGCACCCCTTCTTTTTTGGGGAAAATACTTCCGAATATGGAGGGATCGTTCACAAAATTCTCATGAAAAATTAATGGTTGGAAGAGGTGCCTGAGCATGGACCAGGTCAGCGAGAATCGGGTGGCCTCTTCAAACGGAATCCCGGGTTGTCGAACCGAAAGCCGGTAGTCCAGGAACGTTGGAACGAGTTGCACCGCAGTCAGAAGGACCGCGATTAAGACGACGGAACAGAGCAAGGCCAAACGTGTCAGGGATCTCCTCGGGAAACGATTTCCCTCCGGGGAAAAGAAACAGAAATAGAGACCGGCCAGCGTGGTTATCAGAATGAGGAGTTGAGGTTCTCCGCCAAGGACGGCCGCTGCAAAAACAAGGGCGGCCACAATGAAGGAAAAGGAGGTCTTCAGAATGCAGAAGCGGCTGAAGGCCCAAAGGAAGGCGGGAAGCCAGATGGCCGTCGAGAGGTTGTTCAGTACATTCACCGAGGAGATGATGTAACTGCCGTAGCAGTAGGATGTCGCCGTGAGAAGCCCGGCTCCGACGCTGAGCCCCAGTTCTCTTATGAAAAGGTAGAAGAATACAAAGGCGAGGACAAAGTGAAGCGCAATGTACGCATTCAGGGACCATGGAAAATGAAACAACAGAAAGATCAAGGAGAGGGGGTAGAATACCCCCGTTTGGATATCGCTCATGAAAGGTGCGCCGCAGAAGTAATTAGAACACCAAAAAGGGATCTCTCCGCTCTTGAAGGAGACAGAAAGAAAAGACTTCATGGGGTAGAACAGTCGGTGAATGTCACGGAAGAAAAACGTCTTGCCCTGAAACAGGACAGGATGAAAAAAAAGAAGAGCGCAAAAGAGGGAAAAACTGGAGACGATGAGGAGCTCGGCTAGTTTTGAAAGCGCTCCACCCGATCGTGGCTTCATGTTGGATCCGGAAGGCTACTGGTTTATTTTCAAGAGAGAATATAACGTTTCTGCCGCTTGTTATGCACAAGGCAGGCCACTGCGAGCACAGTGAGGCCGAATACCGAAAGCAAGGTGATCGTTATGCCTATTCGGATGGATAAGGGCTCGAACACCACCCGCACGACATGATTTCCGGCAGGGATCCGGATGACCCGGAAGAGATAATTGCCACGAAGAATAGGCACGGGTTGCTCATCCACGAATCCCTTCCACCCCGGATAGTACACCTCGCTCAGGAACAGGTAAGCGGGAGAGGGTGAAGAGACCCGCACCCGGATCTCGTCAGGGCGGTAAGAGATGATCTGCGACGCACTTCCCCCTTCAGGGGACACCGGGAAGGGCTCCGGTTCGAAAGGTTCTTCGAAGACTACCGTTTTCTTCGGATCGAAGGATCCGCTCGTCATGAAGGGAAGCACCTCTTTCTGCCGCATGCTCGTGGCATGGGGTACGACGAAGGCCCTCGGCAGGAACCGATCCCGCAGGGCACACTGCCGGGAGGCATGAGAGATCTCGTATTTCACATTACAGATATCCATAAACACTTCCCGGGGATGACGACCGTAGCAGAAGTACTGCCACCCTTCCGGGAGACTTCCTTCGGAATAGTGGTTGATGTACTCATAGAACCTGTGCAGAAAGAGGGCGGTGAAACCACCGACCGTCTGATATCCTAAGAACATCTCTGTGTTGGGGCTCAACGTAGAGCGGAAGCTTCCCACTCTGAAAACGGTTCTGTCGTCTCCGATCGTTTGCGCAAGGGACCTCCGTATCGATTCGGTCCTCTCATAAAAGCCGTCATCGTGCTTCACGGATGGACCATGAGCCACGGCCAGATCCACGAGCAGCAGGGCACAGAGGGCCGAGGTGCCAAGGCCTCCCGGGACGGTTCGACGGACGATCAGGAGGACGATCAGAAAGGCAACAGAAGCCAGCAGTGTGAAGCGGTGAAATTCCCGTCCGATGATCTCGACGGCATAATCCATCCTGCCGGGGATGGATTCCGGAGGGAAAAAGGGCGAGAAGAGCTTCAAGACCCATTCCGGATTCCATCGAATGGATAGATCCAGAATCACGATGAAGAGGAGGGATGCGAAAAGAGGGGCAAACCTCTTTGCTGAGTAGGACTTCCAGCGGGTCATAAAATCACTCATCCCCATGCCGGCCAGAAGACTTCCGGCAAAGACCCAGAGGACCAGTATCCTGAAAGGTGATCGGAACCGATCGAAACCGGGCAGGTGATAAGCGAGATTGTAAAGAGGGGTGTGCCTCCCCATGGCGAGGACCAGGGCCAGAACGGCGATCACCAACAAGAAAAAAAGGATCCTGGTTTGAGCATGCCGGCGCCAGGTGATGAAGGTGATCATGATCAGAGGTACGAACCCCAGATAAAGGTTCTGCTGGGGCACGCTGTAGGGAATGTTCCCCACCCACGATTCGTTTTGTGTATAATCTCCGAAAAACCTGGGGAGAAATGCGGTGATGAACCCTTCGGGGGGATAGGATCCGAGGGTCACGTGCACATAGGAATCAAGTGTCGAGCGTACGGACTCGTTCACGAACTCGAAGGCCGGGACGATCTGAATCGCAGCAATCCCTGCGCCCGTAATGAACAGAAACACACCCGTCTTCACCGGTTGGAATAGACTCTTTGCGGGAGATGAGCCGTCCTTCCCCAAGCCGAACAACAGAAAGAGCACGGATGCGAGGAAGGTGTAGAATGCATCCTGGGGAGCGCCCGCCAGGATCTGTACACCCCAGACGAGCCCGGCGAAAACCCCGTTCCGATAGGGGTTGGGACCACGCAAAGAGCGGTTCAGGAAATAGATCACTCCCGGCAGCCAGACGTAGCTCTGGATGGGACCCAGCTGACCGAGATAGACGAGGGCCATGAAGAAACCGCTGCACGCGAACACGGTTGCCGAAAGAAAGCTTCCGGGGCGGTTTATTCCAAAAGACCGGGCCAGTCCGTACATGAAAAGGGCCGCGAACATGAGGTGGAGAAAAACAGTGTATCCGTAGGCCTCCCCTGCAGGGAGGATCCAGAAGAGGAATCCGAGCGGGTAGAAGATACCGGACTCGAAATGGGCCCAAAAGGGGATGCCTCCAAGGATGTAGGGGTTCCAGTAGGGGATGGAGCCGTGGCCGTGCACCTCATCATAGAGGAACTGCCTCATCCCAAGATAAAAGGAATTAAAATCCAGTCCGAAGAGAAAATGACCGCCGAAGAGAATATCCCTGAAGAGGTAGAAGCAGAAGCCGATGAGGATGAAAACGGCTAAGAGATCTTTTCTCGGGTCGCGACTGGCCATTGCGCCGTGCACCTCTGGTACATTGATTCATCCGGCCCTGGATCCGGCGGCACGCTTGGAGAGCCGGATCTCTTTCCACAGGTGAAAGAGCTGAACAGCCGTCCTGACCAGCCGGGGGAAGTTAAAGAACTGGGACTTCCCATAGGCCCGGTGGAAGTGATGGACGGCGACTTCTTCGAAACGGCATCCCGCATCCTGGAGCTTCTTGACCAACTCCAGGCAGATGGTCCCCGAGGTGGACCGGAGATCAATGACATCAAAGACCCTTCGCTTCATGAGCCGAAAGTCGCAATCCACGTCACGAAGGCGGAACCCGAACATCCATCGCACGATGTGATGGTACATTCGGCCGATGATCACTCGGTGGAGCGGGTCATGGCGTTCGATCTTGTAACCGTTCACGACATCGGTCTCTTCCCGGACAGCCTGGACCAGGTTCACCAGCTCTCTGGGGTCATACTGGCCGTCGCCGTCCGTGTAAAAGATCCACTCTTTGGTGGCGCTCTTGAAACCGCTTCTCAGGGCCGCCCCATAGCCCCTGTTCTCTGGGTGCGTGACGATGCGGACCTGAGGATACACCCGTTCCATCTCCTCCAGCATTTCGGCGGTATGGTCGCGGCTGCCGTCATTCACCACAATCACCTCAAAATCGTCGGTGACCTTGGGCAGGGTCCGAAGGACCGAAATCACCATGCTCGGAATGGTCCCTCCGTCGTTGAAGGCGGGGAAAAATGCGCTTATGCTCACCAGTTTTTCCATTTTCCATCTCAGTCCTAGGGTTCGTCTTCTTTGCGTCCCACTCCCATGATGGAGAGTCCAAAAGGGAGAGAATGTCTTCTTACAATCCGGGACTCCCAAATCAGAAAACGCTTCAATACCCCGCCCAGTGCCTTCCATTCCAAGGCGGTGTCCGAGGAGGTCTGTGAAGGAAGCCACTTTTCGGAGAGCCGCTTGATGAGCGCCCCAGGGAAGAGAAAGGTATTTGCGTACGTCAGAAACTCCGGTTTGAAACCGGTCTTCTTCATCTTGTCCTTCACTTCCCCCAGGGTGTAGCGGTGCCCCGTGGACATCCTGCGGTCATGGGCTCCCCTCAGCCAATCATAGGCCGGGACCCTCAAGAGCGTCCTCCCGCCGGGAACAAGGACCCGTCGAAACTCCTGGAGGGCCTCTTCGTCCCGGATACGGGCAAAGTAAAGGACATCGAGAGAGACGACCGTGTCGAAGGTCTTTTCCGGAAAAGGGAGATTCATCACGGAACCCCTGCAGGTCCGATCATGTCCCCGGAGTCTGCAGTACTCAATGGCATGGGAAGACAGGTCGAGGCCGAAAAGTTCGCCGTAATCGGCGAGCCAGGACATGGCGCCGCCGGTACCGCATCCCGCATCCAGGATGCGCAGCCTCTGCCCTTTATGGATGAAGCCTTCCAGCACGGAGCGGGTGATGGCCGCCATCCCCACATACCACCAGTGGGATTCCTCCGTCCTGTACATGACCTCGTATTCCGACCGATCCATTTCCGCCCCGTTTTATTCCTTCAAAGCGTCATCTCGGAGAGGACTTTTCCTGCACAGAAGCAGGACGTCCGCAAGAGGCAGCCCCCGGTCGGCCCGGATGACCTTTTCGACTTTGAGACCGGCCGCAGTCAGCGTCTCCTGAATCCGCGAAAGGGACCGGTACCAGAGAGGATCCGTCGGGTTGAGCAGCGAATCGATCCCGTAGGTGACGCAGAATTTCCAGAACGGTTTTCTGTCCACGTCGAGGATGACGAGTATTCCATTCTTGTCGAGACACTTGTAGATCTTCCCCAGCAGGACGGCCGCGTGATCGTCCTGGATGTGGTGAAGCACATCGGTCATGACGACGGCATCGAACGGCGAGGGGGCCAGTCTCTCCACGTCGCCCAGGTGAAAATGGATATTCTTCCTCCCCGCAACCGTCCTGCATGCAACACCGATCCTTTTCGGGTTCAGGTCGACGCCGACGACCGTTCTCTCGGGGCTGCGCACCGCCAGGAGATTGCTGAGCATGCCGTACCCGCATCCGAAGTCGAGGATTCGGCCCTGGACGGGAATCACCGAATCGATCAGTTCGAACGGGCAGAGTCGCCACCTGGTTTTCAGGTAAAAGGACTCCCAGCGGGAGACGGGCCTGTAGAGATCCAGGATGGAAGGGGGGATGCTCCGGAGCACGTTGTTACGCCGCCTCTCTGAAGAACCGGTGAATCCGGTCGCATACCCGATCGATCTCGCTCGGTGTCAATTCCGGGTACATGGGCAGGGAGAGGATCGTTTCGCAGGCATGCTCAGTATGTTTCAAACCCCCCGGCATCCTGAATCGATCGGCGTAAGATGGCTGCAGATGGATCGGCACGGGATAGTGGACAGCGGTCTGGATGGACTCTGAGTTGAGGAACCGGAGGAGGCGGTCTCTGGTGGATCGATCGGAAAGGCGAATTACGTACTGGTGGTACACATGGGTTTTCCCGGGCATCACCTCAGGCAGGACGAGGGGCAGCGGTTGGAGAGCTGCCGTATATCGGGCGGCAACCCCTGCGCGCAGCCGGTTGTTTGCATCGAGGTGCCTCAACTTCACCCGGAGAACGGCCGCCTGGATCTCGTCGAGCCGTGAGTTGTGGCCTTTTACACGGCTGATCCTCTCGCGATCCCAGCCATACTGTCTTGCTGCAACAAGACGCTCATGGATCTCGGAGTCATCGGTCGCGACGGCGCCGCCGTCGCCCAGACACCCCAGGTTCTTGGTGGGATAAAAGCTGAAAGCCCCTGCAGCGCCCCATGTCCCTGTCTTGCGACCATCCACCGCGGCGCCATGGGACTGTGCGCAATCCTCGATCAGGGGGATCCCATGAGCACCGGCGAACTCAAGGAGAGGCGGCAGATCGGCAGGGTGGCCGTAAAGGTGTACCGGTACAAGCGCCCTGGTGTCGGCCGTCACGATGTCCGAAAGAGAGGAAGGATCCATCGTGTAGGTCCGTGGACGGATGTCGACGAATCGTGGGACGGCGCCGCACATCTCGATCGCAGCAGCCGTGGCTACTGCGGTGTGGGAGACCGTGATGACTTTTTCCCCCGGTTTGATCCCGCATGCCAGCAGCGCAAGGCAGACCGCATCCGTCCCGTTGGCCACGCCCACGACATATCGGGTGCCTAGAAAATCCGCGAATTCCCGCTCGAATGCCGCAGTCTCCTCTCCGAGGATGTACCAGCCGCCTCCCAAGACCTTATGAACGGCGGCATCGATTTCCGCTTTCATCGACAAGTAATTGGCAAGAGGATTCGTCTGAGGGATCATAGGTAATGCTCAATATGCCTGCGGTAGTAATCGAAAGTCCTGGACAGTCCCTCTTCCAGGCCTACCTTGGGCGTCCACTGAAAATCCTCACGTATCTTGCCGAAGTCTGCGTAGTAATCCCCGATGTCGATGGCCTTTCTCTTTCCCGGAAAGGGGAGGATGCGATATTCCCCCCCTTTGAAGATCCTGACCATCATTTCTGCAAGGGCTTTGAGGGAAACAGGCTCCGGGCTGCCAAGGTTGTACACGTGGCCGTCGGCCTTTTCGGAAAGGGCCACCATCAGCATGGCTGAAACGGCATCGTCCACGTAGTTGAAATCCCTGACCTGAAGACCGTCTCCCCATATCTCGATGGGGTTTCCGTCGATGAGTCTGCGGATCCAGACCCCTAAAAAGGTCTGGCGCGCATCCTTGATACGCATCCGGGGACCGTAGGTGTTCGTGAGCCGGAGGGAGCAGGTCCTGATCCCATAGACCTGGTAATAGAGCCGATGATACCATTCCCCGGCCATCTTGTGGATTCCGTTCACATCCACCGGCCTGATGGGATGTTCTTCATCTACGGGGAGACTATCCGGTTTCCCGTAGACCTGTCTCGTGCCGGCATAGACGACCTTGATGGCGGGGTTGTACTTCCGGCATGCCTCCAGGATGAACAGCTGGGAGCGGCAGTTGATGTCCAGGTCCGTGTAAGGGTTTTCCATGGAATCGATGTGGCTGGTCTGCCCGGCAAGATTGAAGAGGAAGTCTTCTCCTCGGACGAGATGGGACATGCTGAATTCGTCACGGACATCTGCGATGTTGACCTTCAGCCTGCCCTCATACCCCTTCACGTTGAAGAGGTTGCCCCCGTACTCGGGGATGAGGCTGTCCACGACCACGACCCTGGCACCGATATCCACGAGCTTCATGGCCAGCGTGCTGCCGATGAACCCCAGCCCGCCGGTAATGATCACCTTCCTCCCTTTAAAATCATCGAAATACATGAGAATCCTTTTTCGAAAGGAAAAGCGACCTCTATGCATACAGGTTTTTCCTTCATTGTTCAAGGGATTTATATCCCGCCCCCTTCGCGGGCTTGATTCATCATCCTCTTGCCCCTAGAATAAGCGGACTGTGCATTTCCCCCTCGCCTCCCTTGACAGGGGAGCAGGAGTCGCCCCGTCGGATCAGAGGATTTATTGTTCGCATGCCTATGGATCCATCACCGGTCGAAGGATCCTCCAAGCGCTCTTGGAGCCGAGTAAGTGTGGCCTGCACCCTGACCGCAGCCGCTGCAGTGGTGGTGCTGATGGTATGGGCCCGGGTTCTGTTTGGATCTGCGGGGGCATTCTACAAGGGAGAGGAAAGCCTTCGAGCGAATCGACGAGTCCAGGCGATCACGTACTTCGACAGGGCCCTTCATTGGTATGCACCGTTGAATCCGTATGTAGAGCGCTCGGCCGAGAGACTCTGGGCACTGAGCGAAATGGCGGAAAAGGATGGAGATGCAGAACTGGCCCTTGCAGCGTTGAATTCACTCAGAAGCGGGTTCAAGGCCGCCGAAGGGTTGTTTTCTCCCGGCCGGCAATGGATAGAGGATTGTGAAGAGCAGATGCAAAGACTCACACGTGGGCAGAAAGAAGGCGGGTCTGCACGGGTTGTGAAGAAGGCCAGGGAAAAGGGTCATTCCCCGCCCAACGTGTTCTGGACCCTTGTGCTCGAAGTCGGGCTTTTGGGTTGGATCGGCTCCGTCTTCCTGCTGGTCACGAGAGATGGGAAAAGCGGAACCCGGAGGGACCTTCTCGTCTGGTGCGGGCTGTCCGTCTTCTTCTACGCGATCTGGCTCATCGGCATGATGAAGGCCTAAGCGGGGCCCGGGTCTATGGGACGCGCGGGTTCGATGGGTCTCCGGCCCCTGGTTCCGGCCGTTCCAACGGGAGCCTTTTCAGGTTTCCCAGTCCCTTTTTTCCCAAAGGGTCCAGGCGCAGAGCTTCGGAGAGATGGCGGTGGGCCTCCTGCATCCGGCCTTCCCTCCCCAAGGCAATGGCCAAATTGTTGTGGGTCTGTGCATTTCCGGGGTTGATCTCCAGAGCCCGGGTGTAGTGCTGAATGGCCTCGCGGTTCCTGCCGATGGTGAGATAGGCATTCCCAATGTGGAAATGGGGTTTCTCCAGCAGTGGTTCGGCCTGGATGATCAGCAGGTATTGTCTGATCGCCTCTTCCTCTTGCCCCAAGGCCTGAAGCGCGTTGGCCAGATGGTACCGGCTGTCGACGTAGCCCGGTCTAATTCGGAGCGCCTCCTCCAAATGCTCGACTGCCTCCCTGTTCTTCCCCTCGAGTGCAAGCGCGTACCCGAGATGACTCCGGGCCAGGAAATGGTCCGGGGTAACGGTTACCGCCTGACGAAAGATCTCCACGCTGTTTTGCCAGTGTTTGACCTGAACCCACGTGATCATCGTTAGACCGAGAAGTACCGCACAGGCCGCAGTCGGGGGAACGTATCTCCTCGGTCCATTGAACGGCCGCAAGAGCCTGGGAATTCCCCAGGCGACCATGATGAAAGGTCCGATCAAAGGGACATAAGTATAACGGTCTGCCATTGCATGCGACCCGATCTGGACCAGGCCAATCACGGGCAACAGAGTCCCCACGTACCAGAGCCATCCCACCAGGAGGAAGGGCCATTTCTTCCTGAGGAGAAATGTTCCCACAGACACTGCGGCGAGAAGCAGTGCGCCGCCCATCACCTGCCAAACGGAGAATGTGGATGGGAGGGGGTAAATGACCGCCAGGTGACGGGGCCAGCACATCTTCAAGATGTAGGAGGCGTAGGAGACTACCGCATTGGAAACCCGATGGCCGAAGGGGACGGAAGCAAGGGAGGGCAGAGCGCCGATCTCCTTTTCACCCTGGAAGGTCAGGACAACGAAGATCAGGGAGAGGGCCAGGAAAGGGACCTTCTCCGGAAGCAGAGGGGAGATCGATCTGGGAGCAAGACCGTTTGTCCTCCCGAGAGGCCAGTAGTCAAGCAGAATGAGCATGAACGGGAGCGTCACCAGCATCGACTTGGCCATGAGCCCCGCTGTGAAACCGAAGAGGGTCACAGCATACCACCGTCGGGAACCTCCTCCAGCATACCGGGTATATGCCCAAAGGGTGAAGAACCAGAAAAGCGTGCTCAAGACATCTTTGCGCTGCGATATCCAGGCGACCGACTCCACATGCAGGGGATGGAGCGCAAAGAGAAGGGCAACGAACCCGCTCCGCGCGAGCTTACCTGTCCATCGGTCCAGCAGGAGGAAGAGAATGATGGAGTTGATGATGTGAAGCACCAGGTTCGTCCAGTGATGTCCTTTCGGATTCAACCCGTACAATTCCGAATCGAGCATGTGGGAGAGCCAGGTGAAGGGGTGCCAGAACCCTGCCTCGAGATTGGTGAAAGCCCACCGGGTGCCTTCAAGGGTCAGACCGTTGCGTACATGAGCATTCTCCACCACATATCGCGGATCGTCATAGATCAGGAATTCATGTTCCTGGACTTCCCAGAATGCCATGAGCGCGGCGCCGGCGATGAGAAGACATGTGAGGAGCCTTGGATTCCGCAAGAGGGGGCGCCTGGATTCGGTCACGGGCCGCCCCCCGGTTTCTTCAACCTTTGGCGGGCCACACCCAGGTTGTGCGCGGCCTTCGGGTCGGACGGGTTCACCCTCAGGGCTTCCTCGAACTGTCGCACAGCCTCCTCGTTTCTGCCCGCCTTCAGGAATGCGAACCCGAGATTGGTGTGGACCTTCGAGTCGGAAGGCTCCGCGAGAAGGGCGGAGCGATAGAGAGAAACCGCTTCGTCATAGTCACCCTTCAGGAGCAGCGCATTGCCGAGCGCGGAGAGAACCCCCTTGTCGCCCGGTCTGATCCTGATCGCTTTTCGGTACTCGAGCACGGCCTCTTCGGTTCGGCCCAGGAGCAAGAGCACCGAACCCAGGTTCTGGATGGCCGGGAAATAGTCCGGTTTCATCCTTAGAGCTTCACGGTAGTGCGATACGGCTTTCTCCGTGTCGCCACGAATCGCGTGTTCATTGCCCAGCAGGTACTGGGCGGTATAGTTTCCGGGTGTCACTCTGAGCGCCTGTGAAAAGAGTGTGATGCCGCTTCTCCAGTGCACGAGTTGAAATGAAGTGGAAATGGAACAGGCGACGATGAGAAGCCCTGCCCCCGCCAAGAAGAATGTGCGGCCGTTCTTGAGTCTGCGGGTGAGATCGTCAAGCCCCCAGACGGAGGATACTGCGAGTCCTATATGCGGAAGATAGGTGAACCTGTCGGCCATGGCCTGGGAGCCTACTTGTACCAGCCCGATGGCCGGGACCAGTGTTCCGAGAAACCACAGCCAGCCCACCCCCAGGTAGGGGATCTGTCGGAAACGGACAAGGACAGCGAAGGTGATGCCTGCCATCAGCAGAAAGGAGAGAGCGATCCTCGGAAACGGGATTCCGCCCTGCGGGTAAGGGTAGAAGAAGGCGAGATCGGACGGCCAGATCGTCTTTTCGAGATAACTCGCGTAAGAGACGAGCGCATTGGCCAGACGAAGATCAAAAGGGACCGCCTCCAAACCGGCGACCGCCCCCTTTTGACCGGCTGCGAAATAGGTGATCAGGGATGACAATAACGCGAGCAGGAAGAGCGGCAGTTTCTCGGCAAGAAGTCCGGCAAAAGGGGTCTCCTTCCGCAACGCGAAAAATTCGTCTCCGGAGCCGAATGGCCGGAACCCGATTCGTTCCAGAGGCCAGTAATCCAGAAGGAGAAGAGCAAAGGGAAGCGTGAGAAAAGCGGGTTGCTTGGCGGCCAACCCGAGCGAGAACGAGAGCATGGTAAGGAGATAAGCCCTCTTTCCGCCTCTTCTTGCGTACGCGCAATAGGCTCGTATGGTCAACACCCAGAAAAAAGCGGCCAAAACATCTTTCCGCTCGGCAATCCAGGCTACGGACTCGATTCGCAGGGGGTGAAGACTGAAAAGGGCCGCCGCAAATGCGCTGCGCCAGGGGGCGCCGGTCATCTTCTTGAGTGTGGAGAACAGGAGAAGCGTGCTCCCCAGGTGTATGAGCACGTTGTTGAAGTGGTGTCCCCGTGGGTTCAGACCGTAGAGGGTGCAATCCAGCATGTGCGATAGCCATGTTATCGGATGCCAGTAGCTGGCGTGGACGGTCGTGAAGGCCCAGAGCACGTTTCTCAGACTCAACCCCGAGCGCACATGTGGGTTTTCCACGACGTACTCAAAGTCGTCCCAAACCAGGAAATCGTGGTGCTGAACGGGCCAGTAGACGATCAGAACCAATCCCGTCAAGGCCAATGCCGCCGCCAACGATGCTTTTTCAATGCGAGACGTGTGCCTGATCACTTGGGGGGCTCTTTCTGAGTCAGTGCCCGTTCAATGTTGTATCGGGCCTCACTGAAATGGGGGTTGAGCCGAAGGGCCATGGAAAAGTGCTCTATGGCCTTTTCAAGCCGCCCCTCCTGCATGAAGATGTTTCCGAGGTTGTTGTGCGCGGCCGCAAAACCGGGGTTGACCCTGACGGCGGCAAGCAGATGCTCGACCGCCTCCCTGTTCTTGCCCTGCCGTGCCAGGATGTTGCCGAGGTTGTTGTGAGCGGACGGATGATCCGGGTAGATTCCCAGAGCCCTCGCATATAGAAGGGAGGCCTCCTGCAAGTCGCCCTTTCCTGCCTTGATGAAGGCAAGATTATAAAACAAAGGGAAAAGGCCGGTTCTGCCCTGCTCGGAGAACTGAATTGCGCGATTCCAAAGCGTCTCGGCATCCCCCCAGTGCTTAATCTGTTTGGAACAACTCCAAACCAGTGCCGCTGACGAAACGATCCAAATCGTGAAGAGTGCCGTCTGCAGCCTTTTTGATCTTGCTGCGGCAGCCGCAGAGCCCCACACCATTTGGATGAACAACCCAACGAGCGGGATATATGCAAAACGATCGGCGCGCTCGGGCCATAGGCCCTGTTGGACGATTCCGATTACCGGAAGGAGCGTAATGATGTACCACGCCCATCCTGTAAAGAGGAACGGCAGCCGGCGTGCTAACCGCCAGACCACGAGGGTGGCTGCAACGAGCATCAGCCCGCAAGCCGAGGATTTCCAGAGGGGAATGGAATCCGGGTACGGGTAGAAAAAGGTCAAGTGGGACGGCCAAAGGGTTTTCCAAATATAGCTTACAAAACTGACCAAACCATTCTCGATCCGGAGGAGCATGGGGAGGGCGTCCGGTGACACAAGGATGTCGTTGATCCGACCGGATGCAATTGATGCGCCGAACGACAGGAATGAAAGAAACGCGAGAGGCGCCTTTTCCAATGTGACACGTTTGAAGCGTCCGTCGATCCTTCGCAGCGGCCAGTAATCCAGGACAAGCAGAACCAGGGGGAGTGTTATGAACAGGGGTTTGGACATCAGGCTCAAGCTGAAGGCGACCAGGAGCGCGGCGTACCAGCGGGCACCCGGACGTTCACAATATCTGATGTAGGCCGAGATCGTGAGTATTCCAAAGAAGGCCCCCAGGAGGTTTTTCCGGCCGGCCACCCAGGCCACCGATTCCACGTTGAGGGGGTGAACCGCAAAAAGCAGCGCCACGGCCGCGCTGCGCCAGAGCGCACCTGTGAGCCTCTTGAGGGACAAGAACAGGAGCAGGGTGTTGAACATGTGGAGGAGAACATTGTTGAGGTGATGTCCCTGCGGGTTGGCGCCGTACAACTGACAGTCCAGCATATGGGAGAGCCATGTCAGAGGATGCCAGTAGAACTCATTGCCGAAGGTGAAGGCCCATAAGAGCCCTTGCGAGGTCAGGCCTGCACGCACAATAGGGTTGTGGGCTACATACTGGTCATCATCCAGGGCGGCAAAATCATGGTACTGGACAGGCCAGTAAACCATGAGCACGACCAGGGCGAGCGCGAGAGACAAGAGGACGGTGGAGTGGCGGAAGAGTTCTGGAAACCTGCTTTGCAGTCGGGAGTCTTCTTGGCTCCTGGGAGATAAACGGTTTATGATCGGATGTTTCTGCATTCAGTTAATTCTGCTGTACCTTGACTTTCTGGAGTGCCGACTCCAGATTGAACCGCGTTCCGGGTAGTTCAGGCTGAATTCGTAGCGCCTCCCGGTAGTGTACGATGGACTCCCGGACCCTCCCTTGTTTCACCAGCACATTCGCGAGATTGTTGTGGGCAGCCGCATAGTCGGGCTTCCATTTCAGCGCCTCAAGGAAATGGGTTTCGGCCTCACCGACTCTTCCTTCCCTTGCCAGGGCATTCCCCAGATTGTTGTGGGCGAGAATATTTCTTGAAGTCACACGCGTTGCATGCTCGTAGAGCGTGATGCTGTCT
>JAGVAP010000098.1 GCA_020060215.1 Deltaproteobacteria bacterium
ACCCCCATTGCCATGGAGAAGGAGCTGCGTTTTGCCATCCGGGAGGGGGGCAGAACGGTGGGCGCCGGTGTGATCAGCGAGATCATCGAATGAGAATTTCGAATTTGAAATTTTCAAATCTGAGATTGGTTTGGGGAGAAGGTGATGCGCGAGATTATTACGCTGGCCTGTGACCAGTGCAAACGAAGAAATTATACCTCTACGAAGAACAAGAGGAAGACGCCGGACAAGTTGTCGTTTCGAAAATACTGTCCGTTCTGCAGGATTCACACCCTCCACAAGGAGACGAAGTAGGGAGGTTTCCGCAGGCCAGTAGCTCTAACGGCTAGAGCACCGGACTCCAAATCCGGGTGATGGGGGTTCGAATCCCTCCTGGCCTGCCAGTGGTGAGCGAGAATCGTCCGGCAGTGGAGTCGGCGCGATCAACGGTTTGAGGAACATGAAAAAATCCGAAGACAGAGATAAGAAGAAGGGCCGGGAGAAGGGGTTGTCGGCGTCGGGTCTACCGTCCCGTGCCGGTGAGGGGCGGGCCCTGCAGGAGGATAAGATCCGGACCGGGCAGGTCCTTCCCAAGAAGGAAGTGCGGAAGGATGAGAAAGGTTCGGTCGTGAGGTACGTCGGGGTCGCCGGGCAGTTTCTGAGGGAATCGAGAACCGAGCTCAAAAAGGTCAAATGGCCGACCCGCAAGGAGCTTCTGGCCTCTACCGCGGCGGTGCTTGTGCTGGTTCTGATCGTCTCTGTCTACCTGGGACTCATTGACCTCGGGCTGGTTAAAATCATTCAGAGCATTGTAGGGTAACGTCGATGGCGGCAAGCAATGGCCCGAATCAGGAGTTGAAGTGGTACATCGTACATACCTATTCGGGCTTCGAACATAAGGTCAAGGCAAACCTGGAAGAACGAGTGAAGACCCTGAACCAGGAGAGATTCTTCGGGAGGATTCTCGTTCCCACGGAACAGGTCGTGGAGCTGAAAAAGGGTTTGAAGAAGACCTCTTCCAGAAAATTCTATCCGGGTTACATCATGGTGCAGATGGTCTTGAACGAGGAGACCTGGCATACCGTGAGGAACACCGCGAAGGTCACCGGTTTTGTGGGCGGTGGGACGATGCCCTATCCCGTGCCGGATGAGGAAGCGGAGCGAATCATCCGACAGATGGAGGAAGGGATCAGCAAACCCAAGCCCAAGTACCAGTTTGAAGAAGGCGACAACGTCCGGGTGATCGACGGCCCCTTCAACAACTTCCAGGGTATCGTGGAAGAGGTCAAGCCGGACAAGGAGAAACTCCGGGTCCTGATCACCATCTTCGGTCGGTCCACCCCGGTTGAACTCGATTTTATCCAGGTGAATAAAGTCTAGGACGGCGAAGGAAAATCATGGCGAAGAAAATTGCTGCATTGGTCAAGCTACAGGTAAAAGGGGGGCAGGCAAACCCCTCCCCTCCGATCGGGCCTGCTCTGGGTCAGCATGGGGTCAACATCGCGGAATTCTGCAAGACCTTCAATGCGAGGACACAGGATCAGATGGGTACGGTGATTCCCGTGGTGGTCACCATCTACGCGGACCGTTCCTTTTCATTCATCACCAAGACGCCTCCGGCCTCGGTCCTGTTGAAGCAGGCCGCCAAGATCGCGAAGGGCTCGAGCGAACCGAATCGCCAGAAGGTGGGCGAGGTGACGAAAAAGCAGGTGGAGGACATAGCCAGACTGAAACTCGAGGATCTGAATGCCCATGATCTCCAGAATGCCGTTCGAATCATCGAAGGCACGGCCCGGAGCATGGGGATCCAGATCGTGGGTTGAGCGTCAAGCGAGGATATGCGATATGGCGAGAAAAGGGAAAAAGTACCGGGAATCGATCCAGAAGGTGGATCGTTCGAAGAGATATGATTTTCGAGAGGCGATCCAGCTGGCCCTCGAGTGCGCCCATGTCAGGTTCGACGAGACCGTCGACATCGCCGTTCGTCTGGGTGTGGACCCCAGGCATGCGGACCAGATGGTCCGCGGCACGGTGGTCCTGCCCTATGGAGTCGGAAAGGAGACCAGGGTCCTGGTTTTTGCCAAAGGGGAGAAGGAGAAGGAAGCCCTGGAAGCGGGGGCCGATTATGCGGGAGCGGATGACTACGTCACCAAGATCCAGCAGGGATGGCTGGAATTCGACAAGACCATTGCGACCCCGGACATGATGACCACCGTGAGCAAGCTCGGTAGGGTCCTGGGCCCCAGGGGGCTGATGCCGAACGCGAAGCTCGGCACCGTGACCTTCGATGTGGCCAAGGCGGTCAAGGAGATCAAGGCCGGCAAGATCGATTTCAAGGTCGAAAAGGCCGGAATCGTACACGCGCCCATGGGGAAGGTCTCGTTTGGTCTGGACAAGCTTCTGGGCAACGTTTCAGCCTTCGTGGACACCATCCTTAGATTGAAACCTTCTGCGAGCAAAGGAGCCTATCTAAAAGGGGTTGCCATTTCCACGACGATGGGTCCGGGGATCAAGATCGATCCCGGGTTTGTGAAGGACCTGCTGGCTTAGCCAAACCCATTCTTCGTCAATTTGCCCACTTGGGGAGGTCCGTTCCAGCCGAGGGGGGATTCGTTCCACCGGAGGCGGATCTGGAAGGGTGGGCGGTTTGCCGGAGCGGGTATTCAGATGGAGCACGGGATTTGCCTGATTCCATAGAGGGGGTTTTTGAAATTGGAACGCAAAGATAAAGAATCATTCGTCACCGATATGAGGGGGCTGCTCGAAAAGGCCGAGGCGACGTTCGTGGTGAACTACCAGGGCATGGACGTGGCCACCATGAACGCTCTGAGGAGAGATCTGCGGAAGGTCAATGCCGAGTTCCGGGTGGTCAAGAACCGTCTCCTGAAGAGGGCGAGTCAGGACACCAAGACGGCATGCATCAAAGATCACTTCGTAGGCCCCTGCGCGCTGGCGATTACTTATGAGGACGTGGTCGGGACGGCCAAGCTGCTGGTGGAGCAGGACCGGAAAGTGGAGCATCTCAAGCTCAAGGTCGGACAGGTCGGGGGAAAGCCGATTGACGCCGAAGAGATCAAGCGATTGGCGGAGTTGCCCTCCAGGGAAGTGCTTCTGGCGCAGGTCCTCGCAGCGATGCAGGGGGTGCCGACGGGCCTGGTCCGGGCGTTGAACGGCATCGTCCTGAAACTGCTCTATGCGCTGAAATCGATCGAAGAGAAGAAATCAGAAACCTGAAACCGGTGTGTCCTGCAAGGGATCCCAGATATTTCTTTGAACAAGGAGGATAGATAGTAAAAATGGCAGCGAATATCAGCAAAGAAGATGTCATCGAATACATCGCGAACATGACCGTGCTTGAGCTCTCCGACCTGGTCAAGGAGCTCGAACAGAAGTTCGGGGTCACCGCGGCCGCTCCGGTAGCGACGGTCATGGCAGGCCCCGCGGTTCAGGCCAAGGAAGAGGCCGTGGAGAAGACGGAATTCGACGTGATCCTCGCCTCGGCCGGGGATAAGAAGATCCAGGTGATCAAAGAGGTGCGCGCCATCACCAACCTGGGCCTCAAGGAAGCCAAGGCCCTTGTGGACGGTGCGCCCGGCAAGGTCAAAGAGGGGATTTCCAAGGAAGAGGCCGAGAGCATCAAGGCCAAACTGGAAGAGGCGGGTGCGACGGTAGAAATCAAGTAAGAGGGTGCCCACCGCGAGCGAGCCCTCTTGATGCATGGAAGAGGCTAGGAGATTCAATGAAAGTCGGCGAGGGAATTGACCATCGCGTCAGAAGAAATTTCGGGAAGATCGAGAAGATCATCGACATTCCGAATCTGATCGAGATCCAGAGAGAGTCCTATGAGCGTTTTCTGCAGCAGGATATCCCGGCTGAGGAGCGCAAGGATATCGGTCTGCAGGGGGCGTTCAAGAGCGTCTTCCCCATCTCGGACTTCAGCGGGACTTCATCCCTGGAGTTCGTGAAGTATACGATCACCAAGGCCAAGTATGACGAGGACGAGTGCCTGAACAAGGGAATGACGTTCGAGGCGCCCATCAAGCTAACGGTGAGACTGCTGGTGTTCGACACGGATGTGGGGGACGGGACCAAGAGCATCCGGGATATCAAGGAGCAGGAGATCTACTTCGGGACCCTGCCCATGATGACCGAGCGGGGTACCTTCATCGTCAACGGCACGGAGCGGGTGATTGTGAGCCAGCTCCACCGCTCTCCCGGCGTCTTTTTCGATCATGACAAGGGGAAGACCCATTCGAGCGGCAAACTGCTCTACTCGGCGCGCATCATACCCCTGCGGGGATCTTGGCTGGACTTCGAATTCGATCCCAAGGATCTCCTGTACGTCCGGATCGATCGAAGGCGTAAATTCCCGGTGACGACGTTCCTGAAGGCCCTGGGCTACTCGGCCCGCGAAATCCTGGGCCACTTCTACCACACGGAGACGATCCTCCGTCAGGGCGATGAATACCTGAGGGCCGCCAGGATCGAGAACCTCTACCGGCAGAAGATCTCGAAGGAGATCGTCCACCCGAAGACCAAGAAGGTGCTGGTCAAGGAGGGTGAGAAATACAACAAGAGGATCCACGGGATCCTCGAGGCCGCGGGGATTACCCACATCCCGATCACGATGGAGAACGTCCTCGGCAGGATCGTGGCGGACGACCTGGTGGATCCCTCCACGGGCGAGGTCCTCGCCAACCGGAACCAGCCAGTTTCCAAGGAGATGCTCCAGAAGCTGCAGGAGCGGGGGATCGCTGAGATCGAGTGCCTTGTCCTGGATGCACCCGATACCAGCACGACCATCCGGGACACCATGATGCTCGACAAGATCGATACCAGTGAGGAGGCGGTGCTCGAGATCTACCGGAAGATGCGGCCGAGCAGCCCGCCCACCCTGGACGTGGCGAACAACTTCTTCAACGGCCTTTTTTTCAATCTCTCCACCTATGACCTCTCTCCCGTGGGCAGACTCAAACTGAACTATCGGCTCAACCTCGACGTGCCCCTTGAGCAGCGGACCCTGAGAAAAGAGGATATCATCACCACCGTCAAGGAGCTCATCCGGCTCAAGAGTTCCGAGGCCATGGTGGACGACATCGACAACCTCGGAAACCGCCGGGTCCGGGCGGTCGGCGAACTCCTCGAAAACCAGTACCGGATCGGACTGGTGCGCATGGAAAGGGCGATCAAGGAGAGGATGAGCCTGCAGGAGGTCGAGACCCTGATGCCCCACGACCTGATCAACTCCAAGCCCGTATCGGCGGTGGTGAAGGAGTTCTTCGGGACCAGTCAGTTGTCCCAGTTCATGGATCAGACGAATCCCATGTCCGAGGTCACCCACAAGCGCAGGCTCAGCGCTCTGGGACCGGGCGGACTCACGAGAGAGCGCGCCGGGTTCGAGGTCAGGGACGTTCATCCGACCCACTATGGACGCATCTGCCCGATCGAGACCCCTGAAGGGCCCAACATCGGCCTCATCGTGTCCCTGAGCACCTATGCCCGGGTGAACGAGTTCGGCTTCATCGAGACCCCGTACCGCGAGGTGGAAGAGGGCAGGGTGACGAAGAACACCGAATATCTTTCCGCCCTGGATGAAAAGGACTTCCCGATTGCCCAGGCCAACGCGCCCATCGATCGGAAGGGGAACTTCCAGAGAGAGGAGGTGGCCGTCCGGATCGAGGGGGAGGCCAGCAGGGCCCCCATTCAGAGCGTGAGGTACATGGACGTTTCCCCGGATCAGCTGGTCAGCGTCTCGGCTTCGCTGATCCCCTTCCTCGAGCACGACGACGCGAACAGGGCGCTCATGGGGTCGAACATGCAGCGCCAGGCGGTCCCTCTGCTCAAAGCCAAGGCGCCCCTCATCGGAACGGGGGTGGAGAGCGTGGTGGCCAGGGACTCGGGCGTGGCCGTGATTGCCAGGAGGGACGGCATCGTGGAGGACGTGGACGCCTCCCGCATCGTCGTTCGCTCCAGCGAGGACGGAGACGAAGACGAGGTGGAGATCTACAAGCTCACGAAGTACAAGAAGTCCAACCAGAACACCTGTTACAACCAGAAGCCCATCGTCAAGAGAGGGGAACTGGTCAAGAAGGGACAGATTATCGCGGACGGACCTGCGACCGAACTCGGCGAGCTTGCCCTCGGACAGAATGTGATGGTCGCCTTCATGTCCTGGGGCGGGTACAACTTCGAAGACTCGATCATCATCAGCGAGAGGATCGTCAAAGAGGACATCTATACCTCCATTCACATTGAGGAGTTCGAGGCCGTATCCAGGGACACCAAGCTCGGGAAAGAGGAGATCACCCGGGACATCCCGAACGTGGGCGAAGAGGCATTGAAGTTCCTCGACGAGAGCGGGATCATCAAGATCGGCGCCGATGTCAAACCGGGCGACATCCTGGTGGGGAAGATCACGCCCAAGGGCGAGACGCAGCTCTCCCCCGAGGAAAAACTCCTGCGGGCGATCTTCGGGGACAAGGCCGGTGACGTGAAGGACACCTCCCTCAGGGTTCCGCCCGGCGTGGAGGGGATCGTCATCGACACCAAGATCTTCTCCCGGAGGGGGGTCGAAAAGGATCCGAGGAGCATCGCCATCGAGAAGGAAGAGAGGGCGCGGCTGGAGAAGGACAGAAACGACGAGCTCCAGATCATCGCCAGGAGCGCCAGGGGCAAGCTGAAGGAGCTCCTGATCGATCAGAAGCTGAAGACCAATCTGCGGGACAAGGCCACGGGGAAGCTCTTGCTGAGCACCAGGCGGCCCGTGACGGAGGAGGACATCGACAAGATCCCTGTCGAGGCCTGGGCGGGGGCGGACATCAGGGCGGAGATGGGGCTCATCGAGCGCATGGAGGCCATCGTCCAGAAGTACAGGGCCAGGGTGGGGCAGATCCAGGAGGGCTTCGACGAGAGGATCGAGAGACTCGGGCTCGGAGACGAGCTGGCCCCCGGGGTGATCAAGATGGTGAAGGTGTATGTGGCCGTCAAACGGATCCTCGCCGTGGGCGACAAGATGGCGGGCCGGCACGGAAACAAGGGCGTCCTCTCCAGAATCCTGCCCCTCGAGGATATGCCCTACTTTGCGGACGGCACACCGGTCGACATCATCCTGAATCCGCTGGGGGTGCCCTCCAGAATGAATGTGGGACAGGTCCTGGAGACCCACCTGGGGTGGGCCTCCCGTGAGCTCGGCAGGCAGATCGCAGACCTGATCGACCACATCCGCGACGCCAATCTCGTGAGGAAAAAACTGGCGGACTCCTTTTCCGCCGAGGAGTACAAGAACTTTTTCAAGTCCCTGGACGACGATGCCATCATGGAGCAGGCCAGGCTGTTCAGGGACGGCGTGCACATGGCCTCGCCCGTATTCGACGGCGCCAATGAGGAGGAGATCAAGAAGTGTCTCACCAAGGCGGGGCTCCCTGTGACCGGCCAGACCACACTCTATGACGGCAGGACCGGGCTCCCCTTTGATCAGCAGGTCACCGTCGGTACCTTATACGTGATGAAGCTCCATCACCTGGTCGATGACAAGCTTCATGCCCGATCCATCGGACCCTACTCCCTGGTCACCCAGCAGCCCCTGGGCGGCAAGGCCCAGTTCGGAGGCCAGCGACTCGGGGAAATGGAAGTATGGGCCATGGAAGCCTATGGAGCCGCTTATTCCCTGCAGGAGTTTCTGACGGTGAAATCGGACGATGTAGCCGGAAGAACCCGGATGTACGAGAGGATCGTCAAGGGAAACAATGTCCTGGAGCCGGGCCTCCCGGAATCGTTCAAGGTTCTCGTCAAGGAGCTGTTGAGCCTCGCCCTGGAGGTTCAGCTCTTTGAGGACAGCCAGGCTTGAGGCTCTCGCCCGCTGATGCGGGCAGCAAACGAACCACGCTTTATATGAGGTGAATATCTTGGAAGAGTTATACAACTTCTTTTCGAAGCCAAAGGATCCCTCGAGCTACAACGCCGTGAAGATCTCCCTCGCTTCCCCCGAGAAGATCCGGGAGAGGTCCCACGGCGAGGTCAAGAAGCCCGAGACGATCAATTACCGCACGTTCAAGCCTGAGAGGGACGGCCTCTTCTGCTCGAAGATCTTCGGCCCCATCAAGGATTATGAATGCAACTGCGGCAAATATAAGAGGATGAAGCATCGCGGCATCGTCTGCGAGAAATGCGGGGTGGAGGTGATCCAGTCCAAGGTGCGGCGGGAAAGAATGGGCCACATCGAACTGGCCTCCCCGGTCGCGCACATCTGGTTTCTGAAGTGCCTCCCCTCCAAGATCGGCAATCTGCTGGACCTGACCCTGAAGGACCTGGAGCGGGTCCTCTATTTCGAGAATTACATCGTCACGGATCCCAAGGATACCCCCCTTTCGAAGGGCACCCTGCTGAGCGATGAACAGCTCCATCGGGCCAGGGAGGACTACGGAGACAAGTTTCAGGTGGGCATCGGGGCCGAGGCCATCCAGGGAATGCTGAAGGAGCTCGACCTGGAAGGCCTCTCCGCCACCCTTCGGGCCGAGATGATGGAGACCAAGTCCGACGCGAAGCGGAAGAAGCTCGCCAAGCGGTTGAAGATCATCGATGCATTTCGCGACTCCAAGAACAGGCCGGAATGGACGATCCTGACCGTGATCCCGGTCCTTCCGCCCGACCTGAGGCCTCTGGTGCCTCTGGACGGAGGAAGATTCGCCACATCGGACCTGAACGACCTCTATCGCCGGGTGATCAACCGCAACAACCGGCTCAAGAGGCTCCTCGAGCTCAATGCGCCCGAGATCATCGTGCGCAACGAGAAGCGGATGCTCCAGGAGGCGGTGGACGTGCTCTTCGACAACGGCAGGCGGGGCAAGGTCGTCACGGGCGCCAACAAGAGGCCGTTCAAGTCGCTGAGCGACATGCTCAAGGGGAAGCAGGGAAGGTTCCGGCAGAACCTTCTCGGGAAGCGGGTCGATTATTCGGGCAGGTCCGTGATCGTGGTGGGCCCCGACCTCCGGCTGCATCAGTGCGGCCTTCCGAAGAGGATGGCGCTGGAGCTCTTCAAGCCGTTCATCTACAACAAACTGGACGAAAAGGGGCTGGCCACCACCATCAAGTCGGCCAAGAAGATGGTGGAGAGGGAGACCTCCGAGGTCTGGGATGCCCTGGACGAGGTGGTGAGGGAGTACTGCATCCTCCTGAACAGGGCCCCCACGCTGCACCGGCTCGGCATCCAGGCATTCGAGCCCATCCTGATCGAAGGCAAGGCCATCCAGCTGCACCCGCTGGTCTGCACGGCGTTCAACGCGGATTTCGACGGCGACCAGATGGCGGTCCACGTCCCCTTGTCCATCGAGGCGCAGATCGAGGCCAGGGTCCTGATGATGTCCACCAACAACATCCTCTCCCCGGCCAACGGCGATCCCATCATCGTGCCGAGCCAGGACATCGTGCTCGGGATCTACTATCTGACCAGGGAACGGCCCCTGTGCAAGGGGGAAGGAAAGGTGTTTGCCAATCCCGAAGAGGCCCGGATGGCCTATGACTCGGGAGAGGTGGATCTCCATGCAGCGGTCAAGGTCAGGATCAACGGCAAGCTGGAGGACACCACCGTAGGCCGCATCCTCCTCTACGAGATCCTGCCGGAGACGGTGCCTTTTTCGGCGGTCAACCGGGTGATGAACAAGAAGGAGCTGCGATCCCTCATCAACGAATCCTACCGTAGGGAAGGGATCAAGGCCACGGTCATCCTTTCCGACCGTTTGAAGGATATCGGCTACCGGTACGCCACGCTTTCCGGGATCTCCATCTCGATGAAGGACATGAGGATCCCTTCCCGAAAGGCCGAGATCGTCGAGAAGGCCGAGAAGGAAGTGAAGCGGATCGACGACCAGTACAAGAGCGGCCTGATCACCGACGGCGAGAAGTACAACAAGGTGGTGGATATCTGGGCCCACTGCACGGAGAAGGTCGCCTCGGAGATGATGGACGAAATGGGCGTCGAGGAGATCAAGGGCGATGGAGGGGAAGTGGTCAAGGCGAACAGCTTCAACCCCATCTACATGATGTCCGATTCCGGATCGAGGGGCAGCAAGGACCAGATGAGGCAGCTCGCAGGGATGAGGGGACTCATGGCCAAGCCTTCCGGCGAGATCATCGAGACCCCGATCACCTCGAACTTCCGCGAGGGGTTGACGGTGCTGCAGTACTTCATCTCCACTCACGGCGCCCGGAAGGGGCTGGCGGACACGGCCCTGAAGACGGCCAATTCCGGTTACCTGACCCGGCGACTCGTCGACGTGGCCCAGGATACGGTCATTACCGAAGAGGACTGCGGAACGGTCGACGGCATCTGGGTGACCTCCCTCATCGAAGGCGGCGAGATCATCCAGAGGGTCGGCGACAGGGTGCTGGGACGGATCGCGTTGGAGGACATCTACGACCCGATCACCGGCGAGCTCCTGATCCCCGCCAATGCCGAGATCGATGAGCAGAAGGTCCACAAGCTGCAGTTCGCGGGGCTGGAGCGGGTCCGGATCCGGTCGGTCCTCACCTGCCAGGCCAAGCGCGGGGTCTGCAAGAAGTGCTACGGACGGGACCTGGCCCACGGTCACGAGGTGAACATCGGCGAGGCCATCGGGATCATCGCCGCCCAGTCGATCGGCGAACCCGGGACGCAGCTCACCATGAGGACCTTCCATATCGGCGGAACCGCCAGCAAGCGGGTGGAGCAGACCACGGTCCAGGCCAGAAACCGCGGGACCGTGAGCTTCCAGAACCTGAAGACCGTCAAGAACGTCGAAGGCAGCTATGTCACCATGAACCGGAACGGCGAGATCGCCGTCCTGGGAAAGGGAGGCAGGGAGATCGAGCGGTACCCCGTGGTCTACGGCGCGGTGCTCAAGGCCCAGGACGGGCAGGAAATCCAACCGAACCAGGTGCTTGCGGAGTGGGACCCCTTCAACATCCCGATCCTGACCGAGGTGGCGGGGGTGGTGAAGTTCGGGGACCTGATCGACGGGGTGACCATGCAGGAGAGGAGAGACAAGGTCACCGGGAAGATCAGCCGGGTCATCGTGGAATCCAGGGACCTGGATGCCAGGCCCCGTATCTCCATCAAGGACAAGGAAGGCGGGACCGCGATCATCCCCGGGACCACCAGGGGCGCGGCCCGGTATCATCTCCCCATCGGCGCCATCATCATGGTGAACGAGGGGGAGTACGTCAGTTCAGGGACCATCCTTGCCAAGATCCCCCGAGAGACCACGAAGACCAAGGACATCACCGGAGGTCTGCCGAGGGTGGCGGAGCTCTTCGAGGTCAGGAAACCCAAGGAGAATGCGATCCTCACGGAGATCGACGGGACCGTCTCCTTCGGGCAGTACACCAAGGGGAGAAGAAAGGTAACGATCACCCCGGAGATCGGAGAGCCCATCGATTACTTCATCTCCAAAGGGAAGCACGTGAGCGTCCTGGAGGGCGATTATGTCAGGGCGGGCGAACCGCTCATGGACGGATCGGCCAATCCCCACGACATCCTCCGGATCCGGGGGGTCAAGGAGCTGGCGAGGTATCTGGTGGACGAGGTCCAGGAGGTCTATCGGCTCCAGGGGGTGAGCATCAACGACAAGCACATCGAGGTCATCGTCAGACAGATGCTGAGGCAGGTCAGCGTGACCGATGTGGGCGATTCCAATTTCCTCCTCGGGGAACACGTGGAGAAATGGCGGTTCGAAGACGAAAACCGCAGGATCATCGAGAGGAACGGGAAACCGGCCGTGGCCGAACCCCTCCTCCTGGGGATCACCAAGGCGTCCCTGAGCACGGAGAGCTTTATCTCCGCAGCGTCGTTCCAGGAGACCACCAAGGTCCTCTCGGACGCGGCGGTGGCCGGGAAGATCGATTTTCTCAAGGGGCTCAAGGAGAACGTCATCATGGGTCGGCTGATCCCTGCAGGCACCGGTCTGGCGGAGTACAGGAATCTCGAAATCGAAGTGGAGAGCTGAATTTCTCTTTTTCCATATGAAACCTACTTGACAAGGCTGTTATAAAAAAGTATAAACACAAGTTTTGTATCTGAGGCTGTTTGGCCCTGTAAACCTTTTTAAAGAGTAAGAAAAAAAGGACTAGAGGAACGACGGATGCCGACACTGAATCAACTGGTGAGGAAATCGCGCGAGAAGGCGAGAAAGAAGGTCAAGACGCCCGCCTTGCAGAGTTCTCCACAGAAGAGGGGGGTCTGTGTGAGGGTCTATACGACCACCCCGAAAAAGCCGAACTCGGCCCTTCGGAAGGTCGCCCGTGTCAGACTGACCAATGGCATCGAGGTGACTTCTTACATCCCGGGGGTCGGCCACAATCTGCAGGAGCATTCGGTGGTGCTCATACGCGGAGGGCGCGTGAAGGATCTGCCCGGCGTGAGATATCATATCATCCGGGGCACCATGGATACGGCAGGCGTAGACGATCGTCGGCAAGGCCGGTCCAGGTATGGGGCCAAGCGACCGAAGAGTATCTAAGAGGAGTCCTGCATGTCCAGAAAAAGAGTGATCGCGAAGCGAGAGATTCTTCCGGATCCCAAGTACAACAACCAGACCGCAGGCAAGTTCATCAATTCCCTGATGCGGAGGGGGAAGAAGAGCGTCGCCCAGTCCATTCTCTACGATGCCCTGGAGATCGTGCGACAGAAGACGAAGGAAGACCCCATCGGCGTGTTTCAGAAGGCCCTCAACAATGTAAGGCCCATCGTGGAAGTCAAGTCCAGACGAGTAGGAGGCTCCACGTATCAGGTGCCCACGGAAGTGAAGCCGTCCCGAAGCCAGGCCCTCAGCATGCGGTGGCTCATCTCTTTCGCGAAGGCGAGAGGGGAAAAGAGCATGGCCGCGAGGCTCGCGGGGGAATTGATGGATGCCGCAGGCGGGAGAGGCGCATCGGTAAAGAAGAGAGAGGATACCCATAAGATGGCTGAGGCGAACAAGGCCTTTGCCCACTACCGCTGGTAAAAGGCGAAAAGCTCCGAAGAGACGCAGGGACCCGCCCGAGAGGTCAGGAGTACACGCTGCCCCGGTCATTTAACGCAGGTAAGGAGGTTAGAGATGGCGAAGAAGAAGTTTGAGAGGACGAAGCCGCATGTGAATGTGGGGACGATAGGGCATATTGATCATGGGAAGACGACGCTGACGG
>JAGVAP010000059.1 GCA_020060215.1 Deltaproteobacteria bacterium
CTGGCCCATGAGGACGAAGAGGGGGATCACGGTAAAGCCGTATGAGGAGAGGGCGTCGAAGATGTCCCTCCCGAGCAGATTCCAGGCGGCATAGGAGGAGTTCAGGTAGGCAAACCCCGCGACCCCCACCGCCGCCATGGCAAACCCGAGCTCGATGCCCGTCGTAAAGAGGAAGAGCAGCACACAGAGGGCCACGATCCCGACGGCCGCCTCATTCATGTTTCCCCCCCCCAGATCCTCGCGATCTCAAAGAGACAGACCGCTGCCTGGATGAGGCAGCAGGCCCCCGCTCCATAGGCGAATGGATAGAGCGGTATGCAGAGGGCCATGCTGACTTCCCTCGAAGCCGAGAACTCCGCCCCCATATGGAAGAGGTTGGTCCCCGCCAGGGCGAAGATGAGGAAGGTGATTGCCCGTGTGGCGGTATTCACTGCCTTCCTTGCGCCTCGACCCATTCGTTCGATCAGAAACTCCATGTACACGTGGCGTTTCCGCAGGGAGGTGAGGGGGACGGCAAACCCGATCGCCACCACGCAGAGGAGGCTCACGAGCTCGGCCGTGCCGAGGATCGGATACCCCCCGGCCCTTCCGATCACGTCGGCGACCGTGAGACACATCATGACCGTGAGGGCGATCCCCGCGATCAGGGCCAGGATCTTGCTCAGGCTTAAGATCAGGCCGTAGGTTTTTTCCATCCCACCTCCCGGAAAACCATGGCATATTCCGGGGACACGACCCCGGTCTCGAACTTCTCAGGGGAAACCGTTTGCGGATGGCGACCCGGTGTCGTTTGCATCATCGTGGTGTGAGAATAAGAAACCATGCCTGGAGAAGATCCAATCCTCGAAGAGCCGAAGGCCCGATCTTTCTTTTTCCGCTGGTTGTGGTTCGACGACTCGAAGCCGGGAAAACCTGAAGGAAGGGACACACATTGTCATGGGTCTTCGCTTTTTGTCAACTACAAATTTGCGGATATGCGGAGCAGCCTTTCGGCGTTTCCATGGTAGATCTTCTCCCGGGCCTCCCGGGGGATCTCCATCTTCTCCACGGCCTCGATCTCCCGCTCCAGTCGTTCAACCGCCCTCTTTCCGCCAAAAGGGTAGTCCGTGGCAAAGAGCAGATGATCTGCGCCGAAGAACTCGTAACCGCACATCAGTGCGGCGATGTTTCCCTGAAGCACCGTGTCCGCGTAGAACCTTCGCATATACTCCAGGGGCGGCGGCGTGTACTCGCGAACCCCGCCTTCCCGACCAGGGTTCTCGTCGCCGTCCGCACCCGTCGTGATGCTGAGCCCGGCCCAGGCAAAGCGCTGTGCAAAATAGGGCACCATGGCCCCGCAGTGGTGTGTAATGAACTTGACCTTGGGGAACCTTTCGAGGACGCCGCTCATCACCAGCCTCGCCATGGCGAGCGTGGTCTCGTAAGGCCAGCCGAAGAGGGCGAAGAGGCCGTATTTCGATTCTCCCTCGCCCTCGTAGTCGGGCCGGGTCTCATCGCGCTGTGGGTGTATCCAGATGGGCAGGTCGTACTCCTGCATCTTTTGGTAAAGCGGCATGAACTCCGGCCGGTCCAGGGGCTTGCCGTCGGCGGGGGTGTATACCTGGACCCCCCTGAAGTTCAGGTCCTTGATCGCCCTGTCCGTTTCGGTCAGGGCGGCATCCATGTCGTTCAGCGGCAGAGACGCGACCGCGGCGGGAAATCGGTCGGGGTACTTCTCCACAAGCTCGGCCATCTCGTCGTTGGCCGACCTGGCCAGCGAGACCGCGTCCGCAGGTCCGAGCACGTCTTCCAGGGCCGGATGGGCCAAGGTCAACACCTGCCTGAGTCCCTCGTGATCATCCATCACCCGGAATCTCGTTTCCAGGTCAAACAGGGCCGGGTGAGGATCGATCATCCGCATGTGAAAACAGTCCCTGACCTTCTTCTGAAGCCGCTCCTTATGCCTGATCGGGAGGATATGCTGGAATACGTCGATCTTGAGCATGGGGTCTCCTTCGTTGGGGATGTAGATACTCCGTGGAGGACAAGGAGTGAATTGATACCATTCTAGACCGGGTTAGTAAATGAAGGAATAATCCACCGGCAGCCGGTGGCATGAACCGCTGGCTATGCCGGTGCCGGGAACAAAGGAAATGTTTCCCAACTGGAGCGCCAAATGGATCGGAAGCCTCACTGGGTATTCGTCTCACCGAGGCGGAGTCCGAATCGAAGCCCGGGTCCGAACGGCCCGGAACGCACTAGGCAAAAATGGTGTATACTGCCGGAATCTTCCGGACGGGAACGAGAAAGGGGGAATCGGTATGGCTATCCGTAGAGTGGTCACCTGTCATGATGCTGAGGGGCGATCCATCTGCATCGAAGATGCCCCTGTGAGAAGGTCTCACGATTACCAACACGCACAGGGGTTCTCCACAGCCCTGGTATGGTCGAGTCCGAACGCGTATACCATTCCCGATGAAGTGGTGGACCCGACCCCCGCCGTGAGCTCTTTTGTACCCGAGCCGGGCGCCACAAGATTCATGGTGGTCACCTTCCCTCCCGACTCCGTCATGATGAGTGAAACCTTCGACCCGGTTGCCGCAGGCCGCGAGTACCGGGAAAACCTTCCGGGGCTCGCTGAGAAGTTCGAGGCCGACGACCCGGGGATGCACAGGACGGACTCTGTCGACTACGGCATCGTATTGCAGGGAGAGATATGGCTGGAACTGGACGGCGGCAGGCAAGTGCACCTGAAGCCGCACGATACGGTGATCCAAAACGGAACACGACATGCCTGGCGAAACAAGAGCGACGCGCCGACGACCATGGCATTTGTCCTGATCGGGGCCCGGCGCGCTCCGAAGGCCATAAAGGGACAGCGCTATCGGCAATCGATCGAATTGCGAGGCCGAGGAGGGCGCCCATGAAGATACGCTTGATATCGAGCGCTCTATAAGAGGAAGGGCTGCTGACTGGCAGAAGACGACTTGGCAGGGCTCACAGGCAGCGTCACGATGAAAGTGGAACCACTCCCCGGCGTGCTCCTGGCGGTGATGGTCCCCCCATGGCGCTCCACGATCTTGCGACAGATGGCGAGCCCCATCCCCAGCCCGGGGTATTCGGATCTTCCGTGCAGGCGCTGGAAAGGTTGAAAGATCTTTTCGAGGTACTTCTCGTCGAATCCAATGCCGTCGTCTTCAACATATGCGCGGATCCTTCCGTCTTCCTCTTCTCCGTAGATCCTGATGAACGGAGGGGCCCCCTCCCGGCGGTACTTGAGTGCGTTGATTATGAAGTTCTGAAACAACTGCCGCAGCTGGGCTTCATCTCCGTCCACGGACGGCAAGGTGCTGATTTCTATGCGGGCGCCTGCTTCCCTGATCAGAACCTCGAGATCGCTGGCCGCCCTTCTGACGACATCATTGAGGTTTGTGGGCTTGAATTTTTTCCCTTTCGTCTCCACACGCGAATACCTGAGCAGCGCTTCAAGGAGCTCCTGCATGCGGTTTGCCGCCTTGGTCATCCGCGAGACATAGTCTCTTGCCTCATGGTCCAATTGCGCGGCCTTATTGCTGAAGAGGAGCGATCCAAAGGTCTGGATCTTCCGGAGCGGTTCGCTGAGGTCGTGGGAGGCCACAAAGGCGAACTCCTGAAGCTCCCGGTTCTTGCGCTCCAGTTCAGCGGTGCGCTCTCGAACCCGTAGATCAAGCTCCTTACTGAGTGCTTTCAAACGCTTCTTGCTGGCCCGCAGCCTCTCCTCGGCACGCTTGCGCTCGGAGACATCGGCGGAGATGCCTCCTACCGCGTATATCCTGCCCTGTGCGTCGCGAAGTGGGAACTTCGTCGTAAGCCATGTGATGGAGCGGCCCTTGAGCCGACTATACTCCTCGAACTCCAATGCCCTCCCCGTCTCGATCACCTGGCGGTCGTTTGCCTCGTGCCAGTCTGCGTCATCCTTGGGCATGAAATCCTGCCGTCTCTTTCCAATCATCTGCTCCGGCGTGGAGTTCAGCAGCTCTGCGAGGGTGGCATTGGCCAGCAGGAAACGCTCTTCCAGGTCGAAGGCATAGGCGATCGAGGTTGTGTTGTCGATGATGCTCTGGACCTGCTTGTGGGCTGCGGCCACAGCCTCCTCCGCCTTCTTGCGTTCGGTGATGTCCGTGAACACGACGGCGAACCGCCCGGTGCCGGTCCGGTAGGCGAACACCTCGTACCAGCGGCCCAGTGCGGCGCTGTGCCTGCTCACATGCACCGGCTCGCCGCTCAACGCGACGCGGCCGAAGTCCTCTATCCAGTATGGTTCGGTTCCCGGCAGCACTTCCAGCACAGGTTTCCCGATCAGGTCGGCGCGCTTCAGGCCGGTCAGCCGCTCAAATGCCGGGTTCACATCGAGGAAGCGGTAGTCCACCGGCCGGCCCTGCTCGTCGGTGATGATCTCGTGCAGCGCGAACCCTTCGGTCATGCTGTCGAACAAGGTCCGATAGCGCTCCTCGCTCTCCCGTAGCGCCTCCTCGCCCCTTTTCCGCTCCTCCAGGGACTCCTCGAGGAGCCGATTCCGTATCTTCAACTCGTCTTCCGCTTCCTTCAGCCTGAGCAGGAGGACACTTCTCGATCCGACCACCGCATCCAGCTCATGGTTGCGGAGGGCCTGGAGGATCTGCTCCTGCTCGGCCGTTGTAGGCGCCTCGTCGTCTTCTTTGCGCTTCATGGATGTCATTTCCTCAGCCGCAGGGCCGAAACGACTCTTTCCGTGTCTGAGAGACTGCCTATGACCGTCACCCTCGGCGGAGGCTCGAGGAGAAGAAGGGTGGGCGTAACGAAGATCCTGTCCATCAGGGCGGATTCGAAGTCGCGCAGGACATCCACCTCCTCGACCCGGCAACGGCCGTTCAGGTACAGGCGGCAGATACTCTCCAGGTTCTCCCGGGCGAGCTGGGAGTTCTGCTCATGGCCTGCCACATAGAGTTTCAAGTGATACCGGGGGCTGTTTGCCCGGGGGATACGCATTCGTCCGGATCTCTCATTGACCGCCCCTCCCTCTCAGGGCACCGGCGGGTCTCCACTCAATCGTGATGCCGTGATCGGTGATTCGAAAATCGTGGTACTGAGTGGAGTGCTTCGAGCCTCTGGACTTGATCACCAACAGGATACGCTTGATCCCGTCGCCGGCCTCGACAAAGCGGAGCCAAAGCAGTGTGTCGACGATGGAGGAGATGCCGACCCCGGTGATCTGTTCACGATCCCGGGAATCCCCTGTGCTCTGGTTGTTCATGAAGACCGTTATGCCCCTGTCCTTGCACCGGTTGACGAGCCGCATGGCGAACTCGAAGGCGGCCCTCCTGGAGCCCATTCTCACGAAGGCCGAGACAGCATCGACCACACAGTGGTCAGGCTTGAACTCATCCATGGCGTGGAAAGCGCGCACCAGGTGCTTTTCCGTCCCGAAGGCTTCCGGCATGGCGGTGTTCACCCTGAGCAGCCCTGCACCGGTGGCGGGGCGGAGATCGATGCCCGGGCTCAGCATGCTCGCCACCATGGCCTCTTCCGATTCCTCGAACCCTAAATACAGGACCTTTTCCCCGCGGTCACAGGCGGCCTTGACAAAGGTATTGGCCAGCGTGGTCTTGTCCGTTCCCGATGACCCTGCAATCAGGATGCTGGACCCCCGCCGGTATCCTCCGCCGAGCACGCCGTCCAGCGGCTCGTTTCCGCTGGAGATGTAGGAACCCATCGGGAGATGCTGCAGGCCGAACTCGGAAATCGGGATGACGCTCATGCCTCCCGGCTCGATGACGAACGGGTAAGCGTTCCTCCCGAAGTCGGAGCCGCGGTACTTGATGATCCGGAGCTCCCGCGTGGACACCCACTCGCCCGGGCGCTGAACGAGCCTGATGACGCAGTCGGCCATGTACTCCAGGGCCTCGTTGCCGGAAGGGCGGCCGACTTCCGGGGCCTTTACCGTCAGGACGGCGGTGAACTCGTGGTCGAGCAGCCATTCGTGCAGGGTGTGCATCTCCCCGCGCTCCCGATTCGGGTCCCCATAGAGGCGCATGAGGATGTCGAGGGCATCGAAGACGATGCGCCGGGCCCCGAGGGTCCTGGACTGCCCCTCCACAATGGCCAAGAGCGCCTTGATGCTGAAGTCGCCCGATATCACCACCTGAGGGTCTATGCGGGCGTCGATGATGCCGAGTTTGCCCGACCGCTCCAGGGTCTCGAGGTCCCAGCCCATGGTGAGGGCGTTGCGGCGGATCGCCTCCTCTCTCTCTTCGAAGACGACCAGTATGCCGGGATCGCCGTCCAGGATGCCCCGGTACAGGAATTCCAGACCCAGAATGCTCTTGCCGGTCCCCGGTCCTCCTTCCACAAGGGTTGTGCGACCCTCCGGGAGGCCCCCGTAAAGGATCTCATCGAAACCGGGAATATGAGAAGCGGACTTTGGGAGCATCGCTGTGCCTATCGCTTTTTCGACCAAGGGGGAGATCCTCCGTTCGGAATCGTTCAGCACAGGTTGATCCGGTGCTCCAACAGCCCATAAGACTTCCAGTGGTTCGGGGTTGATGGCATTCTGATCCACTAAACGGTAGAGAGCAATACAGGATATCCTGTATTCGTGATGCCGAGCGAATGGGAGGGGGCTTGCTCCGGGCGCCGAGAGGGACCCCCAAAGCGTCACGGGGGCGAAGATATGCCCGCCAGGATTGCTATTGAAGACTCACTGAAATAGGGGCATGCCTCCATTGTGATCTACGCCCCATTGCCTTAACACTGTGGTAAACGAGGAAAGGAGCTTTTGGCAATGAAGAAAACCATCACCATTTCGATCCTCTTGCTGGTCGGTGTCCTGCTGGCGGTCAACGGGTTTGCCCAGCAGCAGCAAAAGGGGAAACAGGCCCAGCAGGGTCAACAACAGATGCAATCCGGTGAGCAGCTCCGGTGGGCGCAGAGATCGTCGGACGTCCTCGACAAGAAGATTGTGTCCAGAGACGGGAAAGAACTCGGAAAAGCGGAGAATCTGATCATCGGAAAAGACGGGAAGATCGAATACATCATTCTCTCCAAGGGCGGTCTTCTCGGGATGGGCGAGGAGAAGGTCGCCGTACCGTGGGACAAAGTGAGAACAACCCCCAATGTCGACCAGTTGATGGCGGATGTCAGTGAATCCGAAATCCAGAAGTACACCGAGGAGGGGCAGGAGTCCGGTGGAAGGGAATCACAGAGAACGGCTCAGCAAGGAAAGCAGCAACCTTCTATGCCGCTTGCACAGGTCGACGCCCAACGTGCAGAAGAGTTTATGGACCGGAAGGTGACAGGGCGAAACGGAGAAGAATTGGGCCGGGTGAAGGATATTCTTACCAGCGAAGACGGGCAGCCCTTGTACATTGCCGTTCAGGAAAAGTCCTCCCGGATGCTGCATCCGGTGCCCGCGCAACTCGTCCGCACCAACCCGCAGGACAAGAGCCTGTCGGCCGACCTGGACAAACAGGCTTTCATGAATTCCCCAAGATTCGACGAATCTCAGATATCCGAACCGCAGCAATGGGAGCCTCAGGTACGCGGATACTACCAGAACATTTCTGGTGGAGCGCAAATGCAGCCTCAAGGAATGGGACAGCAGCAGCGCCAGTTTGGCGCCCAGGATCGCCGGCAGCAGCAAAGAGGCGACCAGCAGCAGTTGGGCGGACAGTCCCGGCAGCAGCGGCAGCAGAGCACCATCTTCTCCAGCGCCACGGAGTTGATGGACAAGAAGGTGAAAAACGACCAGGGGCAGGAGCTCGGGCAGGTTGAGGATCTGATCATCACCAGAAACGGCCAGGTGGCCTACCTTGTCATTTCGAAAGACCGCGTTATGGGGATGGGTGGCGAAAGCATCCCGATTCCTTTCCGGAACGCCAATCTGAATCAGCAGCAGGACGCGGTAATTCTCTCGAACATAGAGAAGCAGCAGCTGGAAAATGCGCCGTCTATCAGCGAGAACGATATTTATAAGTTGGAGGATCCTCAGTTTCAGAGGGAGGTTTTCAGCTATTACGGCAGCCAGCAGCAGAGAGGTCAGGGTGGTTACCAGAGCGGCATGGGCGGATTTCAACAGCAGCGCGGTCCTATACAACAGCAGCAGCAACGTCCTATGCCTCCTATGCATCAGCAACAGCGACGGCCCATGCAGCAGGAAGGTCAGTTTGGAAGGTAAAGCGTTTATTGCTCTTGGAATTGCCTTTCTTGGTGGCAAAGCCGCCCGTTCCCCCTGCAAACCGGCTGACTACAATATGCAATTAACTTCACCTTTCAAGGGAGTCGATAATGCACAGTATCTTTTACATCATCGGGGTTGTCGTGGTGGTTTTGGCTATCCTGTATTTCTTGTTCTAATTGCCCTGGGCGATCACTCGGATCCTCACCCTCTTCACTGCCTGAAGCCTCACCCCGATTGCTGTATTACAAAGGGATATGCAGGTCCTGAGAGCTGAGGTGGCGTTTGGAAGGAGGGCAGCAGTGCCCCTAACGAAGATCATGTGAAAACATACATCAGTACGTGTCCTTGCCATTCATGCTCGGGGGGAACGAGCCTATGGAGCGGCTTTGTTTCTCGGTAGGGTGAATATGAAGTTGGAGCCGTCCGCTCTCGGCTGGTACAGGATCTCGCCGCCATGCTTGGAGACCGCCTCCTTCGCCAGCCAGAGCCCAAGGCCGAGGCCCTCGCATTTTTCTCCGTCCCGGGAGCGGAGGGTCTTCATCCTCCGGAAGAGGAAGGGGCGATCCTCTTCCGGGATGGAAGGCCCGCTGTTGTAGACATTCACGATAAAGAGGTCCCCGCGCGGGAGCAGGCCGATTGCGATTCGAACGCCCGGCCCTCCGTACTTCAGCGCATTCCTCAAGAGGTTGCGGAAGATCACCTTCAGCCAGAAGCCGTCCCCCTGCAGGGTGAGCATCTCGTTCGGGATCGACTCCAGGCCGTTGTGGAATGCGGCTTTCCGCCGCTCCATCTCGTTGGCCAGCTCCGCGAGCACCGGGTCGAGGACGTCGGCCCGCAGACTCAATTCCCTCGCGCCGTGGACCACGCCTTCTCTCAGCGAGAACGCCCGGCCGAGGGAGTCCTCCAGCATTCCCATGAGGGAGGTCACATCGCGCCTGATCTTCTGAAGTTCACGCGCGGCGCTTGGTTCCATCCGCCCGAAAGACCCCTTCTCGATCAGCTTGAGCCCCGCCCCGACGCACACCAGCGCCCCCCTCAGATCGTGGGCCGTGCTCTTGAGCAGTTGGAGGACCTCTTCTCCCTTCTCTCCCTGGAAATCGCTATCAGGGGATCCGCTGCAACTGGAGGAGTGAGAGCGGTGAACCGCCTTTCGAACGGGATTCATAAGGATGATCGTCTGCATGCCCTGGTGCTCCTGTAGTACGGTCTCATTTTCCTCGGCTTCAGGATCGTACCGGTGAGTTCAGTTCATGTTAGGAATTCTTTAGGTCTCGGCGAGGATTCGGATGCAATGTCGAATGGAGGCGAGGTGCGCGCTGACCCCGTCGCTTCTGAGGGCGATAGGTGGATCCATCGATGGAGAATTCGCCTTAGCGCCGACTCGAACCCGGCAAAATCGTGCGGTTTGGTTACGAATTCCTGGGCCCCTGTTTCAAGACAGAACCGTTTCTCCTCTTCCATGGCAGAGGTCGTCCAGATGACGACGGGGATGTCTCTAAACGCGGCGTTCTGCTTGATCTCCATAAGGGCCTGGCGGCCGTCTTTTCTGGGCATGTTGATATTCAGGAGGATCAGCCGGGGCTGGGGGAACGCGGTCTTTCGATCGCGGGTCCCTCCGGCGAGAAATTCCATCAACCCCTCACCGTCTTCCACGTACCAGAGATGAAGAAGATGGTTGAAGGGTCTCAGGGCCTCTTCGACCAGGAGCCGATCGTCCGGGTCGTCCTCTGCGATCAGGACGACAGCCTTTCTCTGATCATGCGGATTCATTTTCCATCATCTTTCGTATGGCTCGAAGACAGCGGCAGGGTGGCCTTTTCATTGGACGTCGGTTCATATCGGTCGGTTTACTCCTGCCCGCAAAAATCGCGCCGCCTGCTACACGAAATCTCACGAGAGTATTCTTTCCCATACACCTGTCCACGCCTTGGCCTCCCGACGAATGCCCTTGAAAGCCGTAAATTGCGGCTATTCAGAGAGGGTCCCTGAAAACACGGTCCTCTTTCAACCGGCCTTCCTGCACTGTCTCTGCAGATTGTGTGCCAGCCCCTTTGCATCTGCTGCAAGGGGTGCCGGGGAGGGGGGACCCCAGGCGTGCTCAACCCTGTGTCGGTCTTGAACCGGGAGGTAGGGCGTTGTCCCGCCATAGAGGGGAGTCCTCCCATCCGGAAGGCGAACCGGGTTTCTAGCGCGTCCCGGCGAGGGTCAGCTCTCCTCTTGCGATGACCGCCGATCTGACGGTAGCGCAGACCATGAAGAGGAAGAGGGTCCCGTATCTCTTCTTGAGGGTCGATTCGAGCCGCAGGGTGTCCCCGGGATGGGCGGGTCGGGAAAACCGGATGTCCACATTCGCGAGCAGGAACCGGCCCGGCCGATCGGGACCGTCCTGCGGCCCCGTGCAGGCCAGTCCGATGAGAAGACCACTTGCCTGGGCAAGGGCCTCGGCGACGAGCACGCCGGGCATCATCGGCCGCCCGGGGAAGTGGCCTTCGAAGAAGAGAAGGTCGGGGGAGAGGTCTTTTTCCGCGACGATCCGTTCGTTGGACATGAGATCGACCACGCGATCCACGAAGAGGAACGGGCTCCGGTGCGGCAGGATCTTTGTGATCACCGAGAGGTCATATTCAACGGGCGGCATGGGCGTGGGTCTCCGGTCCGGACACTCCCTCGGGATTCGGCGAGACAGGGTGCCGCGGTTGCGGCCGGACAGGCTTTTGCACTGACCAGGGATCTCCTGCGTCCGGGCTTGTTCATTTCAATGGTGTTGAACAGACCCTCTTTCGTCCCTGTTTGCCAGACCTCTGTCTTGCGATCGATCCATCGAATCGTCCTCCCGAGCATTCTGCCCGGCCCGACTTCGATGAACGGCCCTCCGTTCCCCTGCAGTTTGCGAATCAGCTCCTCCCACAGGACAGGCCGGCTCAGCTGGAGAGCGATGGCCTTCTTGAGGGCATCTTGATCGTCCACCGGCCGGAGAAGGGAGTACGAATAGAGGGGGACTCGGGGGGGGTGCATCCGCATAGCGGTCATTTTTTTCAGGAGACGGTCGGTGCAGCCGGCGACAAACCTTGAATGGTAAGGGACGGCGGCGGGAAGGAGGTAGGTGTCGAGCGCCCGATCGTACATCGCGACTTCCATGACCCTCTCGACCGACGGCTTCAGACCCGATACGATGATCTGCCTCGGGGTGTTGACGATGGACACATCGACGTCGCCGACGTCTCTGCAGATCCTCTCCACCTCTGCCACGGAGAGCCCGAAGACCACGGCCATGGCCCCGTCGATCCCGCCGGTCTCCTCCAGCAGCACCTCTCCGGCGATCCCGACGATCTCCAGACCCTGCAGAAAACCGAAGCAGCCGGCCGCGTAGGCCGCCGCGTAGAAGCCTGAACTGTACCCCGAAACGGCAGCGGGAAGCACCTCGTTCTCCGACAGCAGGTCCGTGACGGCGCAGCTCAGGAGGTAGACCCCCAACTGGGCATTCAGGTCCTGGTTCAGCAGCTCGTCCGGTCCCCTCAGGCAGTAGCGGCTCAAGGGGTAGCCCAGGAACCGGTCGGCTTCCTCGAAAAGCTCCCTCACACGGGGGTGCGCAACATACAGGTCAAGACCCATGCCCGTTTCCTGAGAACCCTGGCCCGGATACAAAAAGATGAGACCCTTTTCCATACGCCCTCAGCCGCCCACCTTCTTCAATTTGAGCTCGATGGTCTGTCTCAGTTCTTCCTGGCCCCCGCCCAGAGACTTCAATGCCTGCCGATAGGCATCCCTTGCATTGTCCCTGTGGTTTCCCTCCTCCCCTGTCCTCTGCGCCTCGTACCCTTCACCCTGTGCAGCGTAAGCATCACCCTGTACCATCAGGTACTCCGGGTTGTTCGGTTTAAAGTACAAGGCCTTCCTGATGAAGGAGAGCGCTTTTTGCGGCCGCTGGTTGATCACCAGCGCCTGGGCGGCGATGAAGTAGGGCTCAGGATGCCGCTTGTCGATCCTGAGGAGGAGCGCGGCGCGATTGTATGGCTTGTGGACCAGCACCCTGTAGGTCGCATCCCCATCGGCCTTGAGCCGCTCGCACTCTTTGAGCTCGGCCTTGGACAGCAGGATGGCCATTTTGAAGTTGCCGGGCTGATCGGAGGCCGGGCCGCTCAGGATCCTGACCACCTCCTGGTACGCTTTCTGTTTGAACAAATCTTCCGCCCGGCCGTATAGATCCGAGTCCGACGGCTTTTCCGAAACATTCGGTTCGTTTCCCGGATCGGACGCGCAGAGATTTGCAGCAGGACTCAACGTACCGCAGAGAAGAGCACAAAGCAGGAGCATGCCGAACTTCATGATGGTCCTCCTCAAAACCGGGTCTCCCTTTCGGTGGTCGATGGGACTCCGAAGAGTTCCGGCGGCAGTGGTCGATCGATGGAGATGAAATCCAGATGGATGTGGGTGAAATCTCCTCCGGGCTCCCGGATCGAAACCCGCTCCGGCAGAAGGCTCCGAAGGTCGATCGCCAATTCTATGGATTCGATACGTTTGGCGAGGGATCCGGACTTCGGCTTCAGTATCAGGAGGGCACGATCGGGGGAGGGTTCGTTCACCAGGCGGACGGAGTAGCGTTTCTCCAGCTCCTCCATGGACTGCCCCACACCGAAGTACTCCCTCAGGAAGTCCTTGCCGAGGTATCTCTGCTTTGTTTCGGAAAGATCGGGGTAGAAGATGGTAAGCATGCCGTCCTTCAGGATGACGGTCATGGCATCCGGGTGGATCACCTCGAACAGCATCTTTCCTTCGCGATCATAGAAGACCTGCCCTTCGGATCGGAGCGGCTCCCTCAGCAGAGTGGTTTTCCTCGTTTGCGAGAACCTGGCGTGGAAGTGCTTGACGGACCTTTCTTTCTCCTTGATGCGGCCGATCACCGCGGCGAGTTCCGACGCCGGTTGCGGCCCTTCATCCGAGGCAGGAGACGACAACGGCCCGAAAAGAGGGACCATGCAGATCAGGATGTAGAGCAGAGGGTTCATGAATGGTCCAAAATAGGGTCAGGGCAATACCATTGATCCGGGTACCGGCGGATGTATTTCTCAAAGACCCTGGCGATCCTCCCCAGGTTTTCCATGATGATCTCTTCCCGTTCACCATGGGTTCGGATGGGAATGGGCTCTTCGATGACACCGAAGTACTTCCCATCACCACGCTTCAGCACGAAGGCCGGGATGAGCGCAGCGCCCGACTTCATGGCCAGGATGACCGGGCCGATGGGAAACCGCACTTTCCTGTCGAAGAAATCGACCGGGATCCCGTTTCCGAAAAAGTCCTTGTCGCCGACCATGGCCACAACGCCGTTTCGGCGAAGGATCCGGAGCAGCTTCAGGCCTGAGAAAGGGGAGTGATCCAGCTCGACCGCCTGAATCCCCCTGCTGTGCCTGAGCTTGTTCACCAGCTCATTCGTCTTCGAGGTATTGTGCGCCATGGCTACCACGGCAAGGGGATAGTTGGCAAGTCGTATGATCGTCCCTCCGAATTCCCAGTTTCCCACATGGGCCGACAGCAGAATGGCCCCCTGACCCCTCTCCAGGGCACGATGAAGCTTTTCAATGCCGCTGAAGTCGGTGAAGAAGTTCCTGACCTTGCGAGGAGGCAGTTGGGGCATCCGGAAGAAATCGACCATGTATTCTGCGTAGTTCAGGAAAATGCGGCGAATCGTCCTTCTCAGGATGGGATCTCCGGCGGGCCTGTTCAAGGCCAGGGAGAGGTTCAGGGCAAAATTCCTGCGATCCCTGCGCGAGAAGGCATACACGATCAAGGCCACAAACCTGCCCAGTCCATAGCAGATGCGCAAGGGCAGGCAACGAACCGATATGAAGATGGCCCGGTAGGAGATGGGGTGATCGAGAATATGTCTCCGCATCGACTTGTTCCTTCAGGAAACCAGGTCACCGTATTTGAGGTCCAGGTTTTTTTCGATGTGGGCCCGGACGGTTCCCATCAGCCCATCCCTGCCTGCATCTGTGATCCCCCGGGGGTCGATGGGGTCTCCGATGACGACCTTGATCTTCCCCGGCATGAGGGCGAGGGTGCCCTTCGGGAGGACGAAGCGACTTCCGTTGATGGTCACAGGGAGAATGGGTACCCCTGTGCGGGCGGCGATCACGGCCCCTCCCCGCTGGAACTCCAGCAGTCGTCCGTCCCGGCTCCTCGTTCCTTCAGGGAAAATGACGACGGATGCGCCTCTGCCGATCTGCTCTTCGGCCATCCTCACGCTTTCGACCATCCCCTTCCTCGAGTTCTTGTCTACGAAGATGTGCCCCATCCTCTTCAGCGCGTAGCCGAAGACGGGCATCCGTTTGACCCCGGACTTGATGATCCACCGAAGCTGGAAAGGCAGCTTGGCGATCAGAATCCATGGATCGAGCAGACTCTGGTGGTTGGACATGATCACATAGGCGCCGTTTGCCTGGAGTTTTTCCTTCCCTTCCACCGAGACGCGGGTCCCCGGAAGGTACAGGTTGATGAAGGCCCAGAGTTTGCCGATGTAGTGGAGCGCCCTCCCGTGCCTGTCAAAGGGTGAGACGGCGATGATGACGATTGAGAGCATCAAGGTGTTCAGGATGAGAGAGAACAGGTAAAGAGGCCGGATCAGGGGATAGAAGACCCACAGCAGGATGACCTTCAAGACCTCACCTCCCGAAACCTCCGATTCCGACCCGATCCTCCCCGCAGGATTCCTGAACGGCCAAGGCCAAGATCAGCCCGACAGAAAAGCATGCTTGAAGATGTCCTCTGGACTGTGTTAATTGCAGGTCGATTCGACGATCGGGCATTCAGGTTCAGAAGGAGAACGGCCGTCAGATGGGTTGCCATTATATTCGTGCGTGGAAATATGTCAACGTCCCACTCTTTCTGCTAAGCCTTTTCCTGCTGCAGGGGTGTACTTCGCGATACACGGTCCCCTCCGAGGGATATCGGGAATACGAGGGGGAGGTGAACCGGCACTCACGTCTGATCGGCGCGAGCCCGGAACAAATCTTTTGGATCCTCACCGATCGGGAAACGTTCCGGAGCCTGTGTCCGAAAGGCACCGTCGTCACCTATGAAACCCCGCCCCCGTACCGGGTCGGGACATTGATCAGGATCAATATCATGGACCGGTTCAGGCTGGAGTGGCATCTCAGGGTCGAAAAGGTCGTTCCCGGGAGGATGATCCGGACCAGGTTCCTGGACGGCTTTTTCGCGGGGGGCACGGAGCTGTGGGAGCTGGAGGCCGAAGGGGCCGGGACGCGTGTCGTGCACACGATCATCGTTCAGCCCAAGGGGTTTCTGCGAAAGGCGGCCTGGGTCCTGAAGGTGCGGAAAAAGCACGATGAAAGGGTCGAGGAGTTCCTGGACTCGCTGGAGAGGTCGGTTGTAAGCCCGAGGGCTGAGAGATAATCGATGAAAGAAGGTGTCGGGGAGTGCATCCTCTGCGGCTCCGATCGGTTTCGCCCCATCCATCGGATCGGGGAGTGGACCTATCTTCGGTGCCTGAAGTGCGGCCTGGTACGGCTCCATCCCAGGCCGGATCCGGTGGATTTGACCCGGGCCTACCAGTCCTATCTGCCCTCCGATGCGTCGAAGGTCGTGCTCTGGGAGAAGAGGTTTCACCCGATTGTGGTCCGGTCGGCCGACCTGATCGAAAGCCGGTTCGCAAGGCGCGGGGGAAGGATCCTGGATGTGGGGAGCGGATATGGGTTCTTTCTCGGCGAGATGAAGGCCAGGGGCTGGCGGGCCGAAGGGGTTGAACTCTGTCCGACCGGGACGGCGTACTGCAAGGGAAGGTTTCATGTGGCTGTCCATCCGGAGCCGCTCGAGGAGATCGGATTTGAAGACAACACCTTCGATGTCGTCACCCTCTTCTATGTCGTCGAGCATGTGCACGATCCCAGAGCCCTGCTCTCCGAAGTGAACCGAATCCTCCGGCCGGGCGGGCTCCTGCTCATGCGCTGGCCGCACACCACACCGATTGTGAGAACGCTCGGCCCTCTTTCCACGAGACTCGATCTCTACCATACGCCTTATCATCTCCACGACTTTTCGCCCAGGACGATCGGGTTTCTCCTCTCGGCCACCGGCTTTGACAAGCCGGAGACCCTGATCGGGGGCGCAGCCCGCCCCGAAGGGACGATGGCGCGCTGGTCTTCCGTGTTCTTCGGCCGCCTGGGTGAGGCGATGTTCCGGATCACGGCCGGAAAGATCCTCCTTCCGGGGGTCAGCAAGACCACCCTGGCCTTTAAGGGCGAATAGCCTGCCCCGGCATCCAACATCCAAGGCCGACCAGAGGTCAGAACTCATCCCGGCCGCTGGCCGAGGCCGGTTCTACGGGGTGCCAGGTGTCAGGTGTCGGGTGTCAGCCCGGTAATCCATCGATTTTCTGACACCTGGACACTGAAACCTGAAACCTCTAACTTCATGAAGTTTCTCAGGAGAGGTCGGAGCTCAGGCAAGAGCGAGGGACGAACAACAGGCCACGTGCCACGCGCAACGTGCAGCCAAGGACCAGTGACTATTTCCCCGTCTTCTTGGACATGAGGGCGAAGAGGGACGGCAGGACGACGAGGGAGGTGAACAGGCAGGCGATCATTCCAATGACTGCCAGATAACCCATGCTCTTCAAGCCGGGATAATGGGAAAGCGCAACCGAACCGAATCCCACGATGGTCGTCAAGGAGGTGAGCACAATGGCCCGGGCGGTGTGGGCGATCTCCCCGATTCGATCGGCCTCCCCGGAGCGCTTGAAGATGCTCGCCAGGTGCACCCCGTCGTCGATGCCCATGCCGATCAGCATGGTCAGGACCACGGCGTTGAAGAAATTGAGCTCCAGCCCCGACAGGACCATGATCCCGAACAAGGCCTGCAGGGCCAGGAGGAGCGGGAAGACCGAAAGCAGGACCAGGAGGATGCTCCGGCAGCGCAGGATGAGGATTGCGAGCACCCCGAATCCGGCCAGCCACAGAGAGTTCTCCAGGTTTTCGAGGATGAGGGATTTGAGTTCACCCCCCAGGAGCTGAACCCCTGTAATGCAGAAGGAAGAGCTGGGGATCCCCTTCTCGATCATCCTGCGGCTGAGGGTCTCTCGGAATCGATCGATCTCCCCGGGAGAAGAGAGATCGGCGGGAGGCCTGATGTAGGTGATCATCCTGGTCGTTCCGCCTCTCGTGAAAGCGAACAGCTTCAAAAGCCCGGCAGCCTCGGGGTGATCGACCCGTGAAAGGAGAACGGGGCTCCGGGTCGAAAGTCCGCTCCCCAGCGCCTCCAGGTATTCATCGTAGAGGCCCGGGCCCTCGAAGCCGTTCTCCAGGAGCGCATCGTAAAATGTGCTCCGGATCCGGTCCATGTCGAATGCGGCGGCATCCTGCCGGAGAAACCGGATCGTGTTCGATTGCTCGCTTGGCGGGGTCAGAAATCGGCTGATCGATCTCATCGCTGCGATCTCGCCGGAATCCCTCAACCCCTTCAATGCCCTGTAGACCCGGTCGTTCGTCTCCTGGACCTCGGATTCCGATGTCCCTTCGACCACCACGAGAACCTCCGTCGTCGAGCCGCCGAGCCATTGTGAGACCTTCTCCTGCAGGCGAAAGACTTGGTCATCCGACGGTCGAAAGCTCCTGAAGGAGGAATCGAAGCGGATGCCCATCCCCACGTACCCCAGACAGCCGATCAGGGTCAGCGTGCCGACGAGGAGCAATCCCGGCCGCTGCCATATGAAGCCCAGGGCGTGGTTCAGCCCGAAGCCGCTCATGGCGATCTTTCGCACAAACCCTCTGGAAGAGAGATAGGTCAGAAAGGAGGGGAGCACGACCATCATGACGACCAGGCAGAACAGGATTCCGGTCCCGGTCAAGATGCCCAGTTCGCGAAACCCCCGGAAATCGGAGTAGGCGACGGCAAAGAACGCGATGGCCGTGGTCAGCGCGCCTGTCACCAGGGCGCCGCCGGTCTCTTGAAACACTCGCGCCAACCGCTCCCGCTCATCCATCCCCTCCTTTTCGTGGCTGTACCAGCGGTTGACGATATGGATGGCAAAGTCGATCCCGAGCCCGATAATGACGCAGGAAAAGATGCAGGTCAGCAGGTTCAGCCGCTGGAAAACCAGCGAGGCGAAACCGAAGGTCCACAGGATGGCGAACGCCATGGTGACGCCGATGACGGGGAGGACCTTGAGCGACCTGAAACAGAGCCCGAACAGGATCATGATGCCCAGGAAGGAGGATACGATCATGACATGAATGTCCTTTCTCATGACCGCTTCATCCCGGACCGCGATCGGATAGGCGCCTGTGAAGGCCACCTGCACATCGCTCGGTGAGACCTGGAATTCCATGGAATGCGCATGGATCGCGGCCTGGACATACCCCTTCGCATTGGAGAGCAGTTCCTTGCTGTAGGCGATGTCCTGGGGAGGCCTCTTCGGCTTTACGAAGAGGAAACAGGTCTTCCCGTCGGAGGAGCGATAATATCCCTCCCCGGCCCACTCCTTCTCCGTACCCGGGTGCAGGGTGGCCCGGCGTTCCAGGAATTCCCTGAATCCCAGAGGATCAAGGAGTATCCACTCCTTTGCGGCCAGGCCGAAGGGCGTTGAGAGGATCCGCCGGTTTTCCCGGACTTGTCGCCGAATCCCTTCGTCCGAGAGCTTGAAGGCGAGTCGCCGGAGGTCCTCCTCCTCGAGGAAGAGCGGGAGGAATCGGACCAGAAGCCGGGGAAAGAGGGCTCCGGAATCGGCGTCACGCTTGTACTCCACCTCGTTCACCGACTCGTCTTCTGCAAAACGGGCGGCCAGCAGATCCATAAAGGAATGGACCGCCGGGTCCGGCCATTCAGACGAGAACTCCACCACGCCGATCAGGACGGACTGGAAGCCGATTTCTTCTGCGGTCTCCAGGAAGGCTCGAACCCCCGGATTGCGGGCGGGCAGCAAGGAAAAGAGATCCGTTTCCAGTCGGATTCTTGAAGTGAGGGCGATCGCCGGCAGGGTCAGGAGGAACGAAAGGAGGAGGATGAGCCTATGATGACGGTAGATGATCCGATGCAATGGCGGAAGTCCTCAACCCTGGTTGCCCCTGAAGTGTTTCGCCCAAAGCTCGTCGGCGATGACGCCGTATTCCCGGGCATATCGATCGATGTCGCTCGACAGGTGCTCATAGACGATTTCCGCCCCCGGATGGGTGAAGTAGGCACCGTGCTCGAATATGGCATTGCGGCTGATCTCGGGCTTGTCGATGATCACGCAGGGCCGGAGCAGGTTTTCATGGGACGGGAGCCGGCACTTGATCGAGTTGAAAAGCGGGGAGTCGAGGGCCTCTTTCAGGGGCGTGGTCCGGATATTATGGGTGGCGAAGTGGCAGAAGACGCAGGGCTCCACGTCGCCGTTGGCATTCACATGAAAGTACTTCCGCCCGGCCGATATGCAGCCGCCCACGACAGGGCCGTCATTCCAGAAATCGGCGAGGAAAATGGACTTCGTGGCGCGCAGCCGCAGCAGCCTTTCAAGATGTCTCCCCCTCTGCTCGGGGGTCTGCATGATATCCAGGTTCGGTTCACGACCGATCGGGACATACATGAAGTACCAGCCCAGGATGCAGCCCTTGGAGATCATGAAATCGACGAATTCATCGCTACTGAGGAGCTCCGAGTTCTGCCTGGTCAGTGTGGCCGAGAAGCCGAAGAGGAGCCCGGCTTCTCGGAGCAGGTCCATGGCCCTCATCACACGGTCGAAATGGCCGGCCCCCCTTCGCTGATCCGTCTCGTCCCGGAAACCCTCGACGCTGACGGCCGGAATCACGTTGCCGAGCTCGGCCAGTCGTCGGCAGGAGCCCCGGTCGATCAACGTGCCGTTCGTGTAGATGTGGAAGACGACATCGTCGTGTTTTTCGAAGACGTCGAAGATCCTCGGGTGGAAGAGGGGCTCCCCGCCTGAAACCACGCAGAAGTGGATTCCCATCTCCTTGGCCTGTTGCAGCACATCGTCGATTTCTTCGAAGGAGAGCTCAGCGTCTTTGCGGTAGTATCCTGCGTAGCAGCCGTAACACTTCAGATTGCATTTCATGCTGGGGCTGATCACAAAGAACCCGGGGGGATAAAACCCGCCGCTCTCCAGGAAACCCTTCCGCTTGTTCGTGCCGACCAGCAGCTGATTCATGATCAAGGTGCGGACAATGGTCCTGCGATGGTGGGGATGGGTGCCGCGAAGGATCTTCCTGGTCGCTTCCAGCGAAGGGTGGCGCCGGTCGAACAGCCCGCGAATCCACCGGATCTTGCGAACATAATTCTCTTTCCGCACCAGCTTTTCCGCAAGGACGGCGATCAGGGAATAGGACCATCGGAAGAGCCTTTCACTGCGAATCCATGAGAGGCTCGCGAAGAGAAGATTCAGCCCGAAGACAAGCAGGCCGATTTCCAAGCGCTTGATCATCCGATCCATTTCCATCCCTTACCCGACAATCTCCTTCAGCGTCAATATCACTTCACCGAAGCCGATCAGTACCATGCAGCCCAGGACACTCCCAAGGACGAGGAGCGGGTAACTGAACGGCTTCGGCAGGCGGAGCAGTCTGGACAACAGCACCCCGCTCCACATACCGCACCCCTTCATAGGGGTCATGGTGATCACGACGATGCCCGGAACCCCGATCATCTGCACCCAGGAAAAGAGCTTCGAACCTCGGAACCGTTCTTCTCTCCGGGAGGTCCTGGCATACAGTCTGCGCATGAAAGGCCGGCTGGAGATGGCACCGTACAGATGGTAAAAAAAAGGGATCTGTAGTGTATCCATCAGGATAATGAAGGGCAATACAAAAAACATCTCGGCCCCGAGCAACTGAGCGGACAAAACCGCCGCCGGACGGCCTCCGAGGATGTAGAGGGGGACGAAATAGAAGAGGAAGTGGTCGGCGAGGTTGCCCTTGATGAACGCCATGAGTTCAGTCATCACTGATCCGCCCCATGCTCTCCGACATGGTCGAAAAAGGGAAATCCTCCAGCAATCGAATGAACCTGGGCACTGTCTCCCGGAGTCGCGCATACAGCACGAACCGCATCAGCCGCGAGAGGCCCGGGCGAGGCCCTCCCGGGTCGAACTCACGGGGATGAAAAAACAGGGTCGCCGGGTGTCCCTGCTCGTTCATTCTCCGGATGGTGGAACGGATCAGGCGATAGGGGAAGAGCCGGAGGCCCCAGCCCCCTCCCAGGGGCAGGTTGACCAGCCGGGTGCTCCGGACGAGAGGAGGGAACTCGCACAGAAGGCCCTTTTCCGTGGTCAGCCTGCAGGGTGTTCGAGGGTGGTCCTGGCGGCCGATGATCCAGAGCGGGGCGAGGCTGGAGTCGTACAGAAAACCCTCCTGCTGCAGGACATCCAGGGCCCACATCGCACCCTTGGAAATCGACCATTCCGGGGCCCTGAAGCCCTTGACCGGCCGGCCGGTGATGCCGGACAGGATGGAAGCGGATCTGAGAAGATCCTCTCGGAACGATTCCATGGACATCTCGTACACCCGCCTGTGGCTGTATCCATGTGTGGCGATTTCGTGTCCCCCCTTGGCGATTTCCTCGATCAGCCCGGGGTGATCTTCGGCAACGGACCCCAGCACGAAAAAGGTCGCCTTCACCTCCCTGGGGGAGAGGAGATCGAGGATCTTCCTTGTATTCTCCGCGACCCTGCTTTCCAGACAGGGCCGGGCCCTTTCAGGGAAAACGTGATCCTGACCGCAGACGTGAAACCAGTCTTCCACGTCGATGGTCAATATGTTTTTGATCTGGACATGGGTCTTTGTCATGGGCTCAGCATCTGGGCACAGGATTTCATTGGGACCGCACGTTGCGCGTGGCACGTGGCCTTTTGTTCCTCCCTCGGTCTTGCCTGACCTCCGACCTCTCCTGAGAAACTCCTCAAGTTGGAGGTTTCAGGTTTCGGTGTTCAGGTGTCAGCAGATGGATGGACTACCGGCTGACATCTGAAACCTGACACCCTGTAAAGTTTCCTGTTCGATCAAACCGGCCTCGGCCAGCGGCTGGGCTGATCTCTGCCCTCTGGTTTCCCCATTCGACGTTCGGTGTCCGATGTTGAATGGTCGATGTTCGTCTTGGTGTTTTCTCCTCCCTCGTCCTTCATCTTCCTTTCCCTCAGCCTGTGTTTCATGTCCCTGTCATAAACGAGGGTCAGGAGGGTGAGGAGATTCCCGACGACGGGGAGAGGATCCTCACGGGACCAGATGTCGTGGGCCGTGTTGCGATTGCTCAGGAACCCGGGGAGAAGGGATCCCCGGTTCGGGTTCCGGACGAAGTGGAGAAGGTCTCCCGGCAGAAGCCATCGACACCTCTGGCCGATCTTATATTCCTCAACGGGCCGGAAGTCGATCCCCAGGGACATGAGGTACAGGAGGTAGGGGAAGTTGACCCCGGCCCCGACGGCCAAGGCCAGAGAACCCCAGAACCTAGGGTTGACCTCCATCAGCTTCGGGGTTGAGTCCCTCGGGTCCAGCTTGAACTCCACCATGGCGACCCCGAACCAGCCGATGGCCTCGAGCAATGCGCGTCCCATTTCGAGAACATCGTCCCTGCGGACGCTTTCCCGAAGGGTGCTCGCCCCCCCGGTCACAGGGTATTCCCTCAGTCGTTTATGGACGAAGGATGCCTTGACTCTCCCCTTTTCGTCGAACAGAAAGGATGCGCCATACCCGGCTCCGTCCCTGGGCACCATTTCCTGGATCATGGGAAAAGGATGGCGGGCATGGGCCGAGCGGTATTGGGAGACCAGTTCGTCTGGATCTCGGGGGTATCGAATCCCGACGGCGCCTGAGCCCGTCCTCGGCTTGATCACCACAGGGTAGGGAAGGCGGGCCTTCAAGGTTTCGATCTGGGCGAGGTCCGTGATCAGCCATGTTTCCGGTGTCGGGATACCCAGGTCCTGCGCAAGACGCAGGATCTTGTCCTTCCTTCTGGCGAATCGCAGCCTCCGGGTATCGACGAAGGGAAGATACGCAAGCCGGGAGAAAACATCCCTATGGCTCGCGATCAGCTCGAGTGTCTCATCCTCCATGGGCAGGAGCATCCGGTACGGGCGGCTCGTCAGCTCTTTCTCCAGAAATTCCAGGAACCGCTGCGGCTTGAAGAAGACCGAGGGGTAAGCGAGACGGCGGGAACAATAGCGGGAGAACATGGCTGTCGCGATCCTGGTGCTCTCTCCGACAGTGACCCTGACCCCGTTTCTTCCGAGTCCCCGAACGGCTGCGAGCGTCTTCCTCCAGTGTCCATCCGTTATGAGGACATCGCGGTTCATCTCTTCCGTTCCGCCATGAAACGAGATTCCGAAAGATCCCAAGCGGGCTGTTTTTTTCCTAGATTTTTCAAGGTTCGGCATTCTATACTACGCCTCCACGATTTCGCTACAGTAAACTGCAATCCCAATGGACTTTACCGATAAGAGGGTCATCGTCACAGGAGGCACAAGGGGCATAGGGAAGGCCATTGCCCTCTCTTTTGCGGAACAGGGGGCCTGGGTCGCGGTGACGTACTCTTCGGACCGCCCGTCCGCGGAGGATACGGGCGCGGAACTGGAAAAGGTCGCCTCCCATCGAATGGTCCTGAAGGCGGACGTCTCGGCAAGAAATGAAGTGGAGGACATGGTTCGAACCGTGCTCGACCGATGGGGACGGGCGGATATCCTGGTCAACAACGCGGGCATCATCAGGGACCGGATGCTCATGTTCCTCAAGGAAGAGGATTGGGACCGGGTGCTCGATGTCAATCTGAAAGGTGCCTATCTCTGTTCGAGGGCGGTCCTGAAGCCCATGGTGGGCCAGAGGTTCGGGAGGATCGTCAGCCTTACATCGCCCAGCGCTTTGACCGGCAGGTCCGGACAGACGCACTACTCGGCCTCCAAGGGCGGGTTGATATCCTTCACGAAGTCCCTGTCCAAGGAGACGGCGCGTCTGGGGATCACGGTGAACGCGGTCTGCCCGGGCGTCATCAAGACCCCCATGACGGAGACCCTCAGCGAGGAGAACAGACGTGAATTCCTGAGCCTGATTCCCATGGGGAGGTTCGGCCGGCCGGAAGAGGTCTCCGCGGCCGTGCTCTTCCTTGCTTCGGAAAAGGCGGGTTATGTGACGGGCCAGGTGCTGACCGTCGACGGCGGACTAACTTGAAGAGAGGTAAGGAGGAGAACGGTTGGATCAGATGATTCGCGATTCAGAGTCCTTGTGCAGGTTCCTCAAGAAGATGATCATCGATACCCTCAAGCTGGAGGGGATCGCCGAGGAAGACATCGATTCGAATGCCCCGTTGTTCAAGGAGGGTCTGGGGCTGGATTCCATCGATGCCCTGGAACTGGTGGTTGCCATCGAAAAGATCTTTCGTGTGGTGATCGAAGACGAGGATGTGGGGAAGAAGGCGTTTGCCTCCGTCAGCGCCCTCGCCGTTTTCATTCAGGAGAACTATCCTCGGGAGCCCGTCTCTTGCGCTGGTTAGAGACAGAGACCATCGTCCGGTTCAACGAGGTGGACGCACTGGGCGTGGCCTGGTACGGTCACTACATGGCCTGGTTCGAGGTGGGCCGCATGGCCCTCCTGGGCCGTTTCGACCTGATGCCCGACCAGTTGACCGGCCTCGGCTATATCGCCCCGGTGGTGAGTCTGAAGTGTGAATTCAAGCATCCGGCCGCCTGCGGGGACCCGATCCTCATTCGAACCACCGCTGTGAAGCCGGAGACCGCGTCCCTGATCTTCAAGTTTGAAATCCTGCACAAGGATCGACAGCTCCTCCTTGCCCGTGGCGAGACGACGCAGGTCCTCCTGACGAAGGATCGAAAGATGGTTTACAGGATCCGGGGAGAGATCGAGAAACGGCTGAACAATGTGATCCAGTACTGTCTCGGGGCGTGAGCCCGAAACGATAGCCGATTGTTGTGACCGCAATGAACATCCTCGCCGTGATCCCCGCATACAACAGCGAACAGACGATCGCCAGGGTGATTGAAGGCACAAGACCGCAGGTCTCCGGGGTCCTGGTGATCGATGACGGATCGACCGATCGTACGGCAGGCGCTGCCCGGGAAGCAGGAGCGCTGGTGATCAGGATCGGGAGGAACAGGGGCAAAGGGTTGGCGCTCCGGACCGGGTTCGCTGCCGCCCTCGAGCTGGGAGCGGACGCGGTGGTGACCCTGGATGCCGATCTGCAGCACGAACCCATGGAGATACCCAAGCTCATCCAGGGCTACATCGGGACGGGCGCCAAAATGGTGATCGGAGACCGGTTGAAGGAGAAGGACCGGATCCCCCGCATGCGCTACGCCCCCAACAGGATCGGGACGTACACTTTCTCCTGGCTGATCGGCCAGCCTGTGCAAGATTCCCAGTGCGGCTTCAGGCTCTACGACCGGGAGGTCATGGAGACCATCCCGATATGGAACCGGGGGTTCGAAGCGGAGGCGGACCTCCTGTTGAGGGCGGGCAAACGGGGCTACAAGATCGTGTTCGTGCCTGTCAAGGCCATCTACTTTTCAGGCCGGCCACATCGATCCCACTACCGAAATGTGAGGGACACGTTTCGAATCAGCATCATCTTTCTCATGAATCTTTTCTGGAAAAACCGATGAAACCCCTTCTCCCCAGAAGGGTGGCCGTCACCGGGCTCGGAATCATCAGCGGTCTCGGCGGGTCCGTGCCCGCGTTCAGCGAGGGCTTGTTCTCCGGACGGTGCGGGATCAGACCCGTCTCGCTCTTCGACACTTCGGGTTACCCCTGCCGTTCGGCCGCGGAGGTGGATCCTGTGGAGTATGAGACCCTCTCCCGTCCGGTCAAGGCCAGGAGGATCTCCCGGTGTGATGTGCTGGGGCTCATTGCAGCGGACGAGGCGGTGAAGGACTCCGGGATAGACCGCGCCCATCCGGACTGGCGCCGTACCGGGGTTGTGCTCGGAGGGGGGGCAGGGGGAATGCTCTCCTGGGAGAGGTTCCGACGCACCCTCTGGTCAGGGAATGGAAGACCGAGACCTTCTCTGGTCCTGGCCGCGTCGCCCTGCACGCTGACCGACCTGGTAGCCTCCCGGTTCGGTTTGAGGGGCTTTCGCTCGACGATCACCACCGCATGCTCCTCAAGCGCCACCTCCATCGGGTACGGCTTTGATCTGATCAGGGCGGGGCAGCAGGACATCGTGATCGCCGGAGGGAGCGAGTCTCTGTGCGAGCTGACGTTTGCGGGGTTCAGCTCCCTGAAGGTGATGGCCCCCGATTTCTGCCGCCCCTTCGACAGGAACCGCAAAGGGCTTACCCTGGGCGAAGGGGCCGCCATCCTCATCCTCGAAGAATACCGTCACGCCGAGGAGCGGGGCGCGAGGATCTATGCCGAGGTACTGGGGTATGCGATCAACGCGGATGCCTACCACATGACCTCGCCCGATCCGGATGCAGCGGGAATGCAGAGGGTGATGATCGGTGCGCTAACGGCTGCCGGCGTTCGTGTCGAGCAGCTGAGCTACATCAACGCGCACGGGACGGGCACGAAGGTCAATGACCAGATGGAGGCCGTAGCCATCAGGGGGGCACTCGGCCGGGCGGCCGGGCGGCTCGTGGTCAGTTCCACGAAGTCCATGACCGGACACTGCCTGGGCGCGGCCGGCTCGATCGAGGCGGTCGCCACGATCCTTGCGCTCCACGTGCAGACCGTCCCTCCCACCATCCACCTGGAGGAGCCGGATCCGGAGTGCGGTCTCGACTTTGTGCCGAATCTCGCCCGGAAACAACCGATCGATTTCGCCATCAGCAACTCCTTTGCCTTCGGAGGGAACAACACCTGCCTGGCCTTCGGCAGGCACCGGGGGAAGTATTGACGCTCCACCAGGGACAACTCGTATGAACGACGTCGTATTCACCGGAATCGGGGTGGTCAGCCCCATCGGAGTCGGGTGCAAACCCTTCTGGGAAAGCTGCAGGAACGCAAGATCCGGAATCCGGAAGATCACCTCCTTTGACCCGGCGCCCTTTCGGTCGAATGTCGCCGCCGAGGTCCGGGATTTTCTCCCGTCCGAGTTCATGCCCCCTGCGATATACCGCCGGATGAGCCGGATCTCCAGGATGGCTGTAGCCGCCAGCGTGGAGGCCCTCCGGGACAGTGGTATCGCCATGAGCGAAACCAACAGGGACAGAATGGCCGTGATCATGGGGACCGCATACGGGAGCAGCAGCCATATCGACGAGTTTTACCTCAGCCTCCTCAAGGAGGGCCCCCGGGGGGCCCAGCCCTTGCTGTTCCCGGAGACCGTTCCGAATGCGGCTGCCAGCCATGTGGCGATGGTCCACAAGATCAGGGGGCCCAACAGCACCTTTTGCCAGAACGAGCTGTCCGCCGAGAACGCCGTCCTCTATGCGAGAAATCTCCTCGCCCAGGGAGCGGTGGATGCGGTCCTGGTGGGCGGGGCCGAAGAACTCTCCGCCGCCCTGTACCGCTGCTATGACGCGCTGGGGGTCTTGAACAGGGTCGAGGTGGACGACGGAGATGTCCCGGTGCCGATTGCAGGAGGGGGTATGATCCTGGGAGAAGGGGCCGCTTTCCTGGTCATGGAGCGGAGAGAGTCGGCCCTGGCCCGCGGCGCGCGTATCTACGGGCTCCTGGCATCCGGGATCGCCGCAGGAGGTCCTGCACACATGGGGAGCTATGAACCGGAGGGGGTGGAGATGGGGGAGGCGGTCCGTTCGGCCCTGAGGGCGGCTCACCTGGAGCCGGCCGATGTGGACCAGATCACCATTTCCGCCAACTTCACCGAATTGGATCGGTTCGAATGCGATCAGATCAGGACGGTCTTCTCCAGTCGTCCGGGAGGTCAGGAAGCAAGCCCCTTGAAGTACCTCCTGGGCGAGCTCGGGGCCGCAGGGTCCCTGAGGGCTGCGGCCGTTCTCCTCAGTCTGGTTCACGGAATTCCGCTCCCGACGGTCCGACTCGAGATGATCGCTGGGGGGCGACCGGTCGAATGGCAGATCCACGGCCCCAGGGAAGTGAGGAATGCGCTGATGACCACCTCGACGTTTGGCGGCGGAAGCTGTTCGCTGGTGTTCGTGCGAGCGCAGTAGCCCCCCTCCCCAGCTATACACCCCTCCCGCCGGGGAGGAGGGGGAGAAGACGGCGAAGACCCTGCCGCGGGCGGGGATGGGTAAGGATGTGGGGGTGGCGATCATCCCTTCCCGTTGACGGGGGAGGCAAGGTGGGGGCGGCAAAGCGGGTATCCGTGAGAGTCCTTCTGATCAATCCGAACATCGAGTCGCTGCCCGACCCTGTTTTCCCGATCGGGCCGGCGTTCCTCGCCGGTTCGTTGAGGGAGAACGGCTTCGATTGCCGGGTCCTCGATCTCTGTTTTGCAGAAGATTACCGGGGGGCGGTCGAGACAGCCGTTGCCGAGGCTCAGCCCGAGGTCGTAGGACTGTCCTTGAGGAACCTCGACAATGTCAGCTATCCGAACTATACCTCCTATCTCCCCTTTTACAGGCAGGTGGTCGCGACCGTCAGGGGCAGGAGCCGTGCGGCCGTCGTCCTGGGCGGCAGCGGATTCACCCTCATGCCGGATCTCATCCTGGAATACCTGGGCGCCGACTTCGGTATCGTGGGGGAAGGGGAGATCTCCTTTGTCCGTCTCCTGAAACAGATCGAAGGAGACAGGGGTTCCATGAAGCGGGGTCTGATCGATTCCCGACCCGCCCCGGCGGGCGATCTTGACCGCCTTGCGCCGCCGGATCGCTCCGGCTTCGACAATTCCGCCTATCTGAGATGGGGCGGGATGGGGAACATACAGACCAAGCGGGGGTGCCCCTTTCGCTGCGTCTACTGCACCTACCCGATCATCGAGGGCGAAAAGGTGCGGCTCAGGAGCCCCGGGAAGGTCTGCGATGAGATCGAGACCATGCTGGGCCTTGGGGTCTCCAACCTCTTTTTCGTGGACAATGTTTTCAACCATCCTGTCTCCCATGCGGTGGAGATCTGTCGGGAGATCGTCCGCCGAGACCTGCAGGTGAAATGGAGCTGTTACGCCAACCCCGGTTTTCTGCCCCCCGCACTGGCAGAGCAGATGGTCCTCGCCGGTTGCACGTCCGTGGAGTTCGGCAGTGATGCCGCGCATCCGGAGATGCTTACGAACCTGGGGAAGAACTTCTCCCTCGAAGACCTCAGGAGGAGTTCGGCCGTTTGTCGGGAGATGGGCCTGTCTTTCTGTCATTCCCTTCTGCTGGGGGGGCCTGGTGAGACCATGGATACGGTCCGGGCGACCATCTCGGCCGTCCAGGAGATGTCCCCCACGGCCGCGATCTGCATGATCGGCATCAGGGTCTTTCCGAATACCGTTCTGCACGGGGTGGCGGTGAGGGAAGGGATCATCCCTGCAGGTAAACTCTCTCTGGATCCGGTCTTCTACCTGTCCCCCCATGTGCGGGAGAAGATCCTGCCCTTCGTCCAGTCCTTTTCCGAAAAAAATCGTTCTTGGATATTTCCCGGTTTGAATATAAACATGGACGCGAACCTGCAGAGGAAACTGCGGCGGTTCGGCATCAGGGGGCCGTTGTGGGAGCACATGAGATCAGGCACGAGGTACGGGAACGGCAAATTGAATCCTTGAGAAATCCGGAAAGGAGATTGCTTATGCGAATCCGTCTTTTTCTGTTCTTGATGATCTTGGTGGCGAGCGGTTGTGCGGGAAGCAGCCAGTACATGAAGACATCGACACAGCCCCCGGCGGCGCCGCCCAAGGACAAGGCCCTGGTCTACTTCATGAGGCCCTCCGGACTGGGTTTCGCCATCCACTTCCAGATCTGGGACCGTGAGAGACTGATCGGCCTTTCCCAGGCCAAATCCTACTTCACCTATGCGTGCGATCCGGGAAAGCACCTCTTCATCGGCATAGCGGAGAACCGCAGGGCCGTCGAGGCGGACTTGGAGGCGGGCAAGTCCTACTTTGTGCTCACCTCGGTGCACATGGGGGCATGGAAGGCCAGAATGGGCTTTGTTCCTGTGATCAAGGGTTCCGAGTACTGGGACAAGGTGGAGGCCTACAAGACCGAGTTGGGCTACATCGAACCAAACCAGGAAGAGCTGGAGAAGTGGGCGGCCGCAAACAAGACCAAATCCGAGGCAGAGATCGACAAGATCATAACGTATCTGAACACCCCCGAAGGGAAACAGTACATCGCATACCTCAACAAAGACGATGGAAGATGAACAGGAAGAACGGGTGAGGAGCAGAACCTTGCAATCCTGCGGCGAGGATACATATCTCCGCTAAGACGAGAGACGGAGATGAGATTTCCCCTTCCATTCCTTTTGCCGTTTTTCTTTGCTGTGGGAATGGGGTGTGCCCCGGCCGGGGTGATTACCCGGCCGGGCGCCGCTCCTCCTCTCTATGGGCAAGTCCATCTTCCGCCATCCCCGGGCCCCCATCCGGGTGTCATCCTGCTCCACGGCAGATGGGGCATTCATGAAGGGTACCATGATCTTGCCCGGGCCCTCTCGGTGCGCGGCTATGCCGCGCTGGCCCTGGACTACTATTCCGACCGCTGGCCCTTGTGGGCGCTCGTGCGTCCGAGCTGGTGGGAGGAGTGCCGGCAGACCATCCGGGAGGGTCTGACCTTCTTCCAGTCCATGCCCCAGGTGAGGGCAGACCGGATCGCTCTGGTCGGGTTTTCCCAAGGGGCGCTCCTGGCCACTTCGATGGCCGGATCCATGCCCGCCGTGAAGGGGGTCGTCTCCTACTACGGGGGGGCCTTGAAGATCACGAGCGAGGCGGTTCAGGACCTGCCCCCCATGCTCCTGATCCATGGCCAGGAAGACTCCGTCCTGTCCTCCGAGCTTTCCAACGGCCTCTATGTCTCGCTGGTCGAGAAGGGGAAGGCGGCGGAGATCGTCATCTATCCCGGGGTCGAACACGCATTCAATTTCATCGGCCCCAACCACGATGAATCTGCGACGGAAGACGCCTACCTGCGGATGCTGGCCTTCCTCGAAAAGGTGCTGAGGCAGTCCATCCCGGATGCCGGATCCAGTCCGGGACGACGATTGCCGTATGGCGCTCCGGCTGACCCGTTATAGCCCGGGTCAGACCCCTCGGTCTCGGACGGCCCCCCCGGGAGAACAGTCGTCTGATGAGCCCGCGGCCCGTGACGAACCGGAGCAGCGCGGCAACGGACTTTGGATGCCGGGAAATAGAAGGAGGTGTTCGCCCAGAGGAGCCACAGGTGCAGAAAGGACTCGATTTGCACCAGAAAAAATTTCGCCGCTCCAATCCCTGGGAGAGGAGACGGTTGACGGCGCGGACCGTCTACGGTATCAGTGGCTGTTCATCCATGCCCGCGTACCCGTGTGCGCGTCGCGGGAAATCCTTCCGGAATCCGGTGTGGCGATGCTCAAGATACTCCTGGTGTCCCCGATAGGGCAGAAGAAGATCCTCGGAGAGGATTTCTTCTTCAAGCTGCCGCTCCTTTCCCTGCCCACGCTTGCGGCCTATACCCCTCCCGACTGCGATGTCAGGATCGTGGACGAGCGGATCGCAACCCTTGACTTCGAGACCGAGACGGACCTGGTGGGAATCACGGCCATGACCCCCCTAGCCACGAGGGCCTATGAGATTGCGGATGAATACAGAAAAAGGGGAAGGACGGTCGTCATGGGGGGAATGCATCCGTCCGCACTGCCGGAAGAGGCCCTGCAACACTGCGATGCGGTGGTGGTGGGAGAGGGGGAAATGGTCTGGCCTCGAATCATCGAGGAGTTCAGGCAAGGCCGTCTGGGGAGGATCTACAAACCGGATCACCTCTTCGACGTCACGGGGACAAAGCCGCCGCGCTGGGATCTCGTGGACAAGGGCCTCTACAGCCCGGTGGACTTCATCGAGACGACCCGTGGCTGCCCGTTCAATTGCCGCTTCTGTGCAGTGACCAGCTTTTTCGGGGGCAGATATCGAACCAAGCCGCTGGACCTGATCGAGCAGCTCGTGGCCCAGGTGAAGCCGGTGGAGAAGCGGTTCGCACTGAAGAACCTCGTCTTTTTTGTGGACGACAACATCGTGGGGAGCCGTCGCCACTGTAAAGCGCTCCTGACCATGCTGAAGGCGTACAAGATCCAGTGGGTGGGGCAGGCATCCATTTCCGTGGCCAAGGATGACGAGATCCTGCAACTCATGTCCGAGACCCGATGCCTTGGACTGCTGATCGGGATGGAGAGTCTTTCCGAGGAAACCTTGGAGCAATGCGGAAAGCGCGTGAACCGGCCTGAGGAATACACGCAGGCGGTGGAGAAGCTGCATCGTTACGGCATCGGCGTGAAGGCGAGTTTTATCCTGGGGTTCGATAACGATGACCTGTCGACCTTCGACAGGATGGAAAAGTTCATCGGCCGCTCGAGCCTCGACAGCGTCTATTTCAGCATCCTCACCCCTTACCCGGGGACCCGTCTCTTCCGCCAGATGGAGGAGGAGGGGAGGATCATCCACAGGAACTGGGAGCAGTACGATACCGCCCATGTCGTGTTCCGCCCTGCAAAGCTGACCGCGCGCGAGCTCCAGGAGAGCTTCATCCGGATGTACAGGAAAGCGCTCTCGCTCAGGTCCATCTCAAGGAGGTTATTGCGTGCCAGGACGCAGCCCCAGTTCTTCCTGCCGGACAATCTGGCCTTCAAGCTGTGTCTGCGAAAGATGATCCCGGAGCTCCGGCAGAGGACCTAGAGCCGACCCCCCCCATGCTCCGTTTCTCCCGCCGGGGGGTGCGAAACCAGTCTTCTTGTAATCGAATGAGAGCAGATGCTCGATGCAGCATCAGCGCATACCGGCGAGGGTTTTCATTTCAACGTCTCTCGTTTGAGCGCACATCCTATGCGACCACAGAGTTCCATCCCGCTCGATGGCTTCGTGGACTGTTTCAGGTCCAACGCCGCCGGGGGGGCTTCCTGACCGCAGGGACGCTCCGCTCACGGACCTCGGCGAGGGTCAGCTCTCCTTTTGCGATGACCACCGATTTGACGGTGGCGCAGACCATGAAGAGGAAGAGGGTGCCGTACTCCTTCTTGAGGGCCGATTCGAGGCGCAGGATCTGGCCCGGGTGGGCCGGCCTGGAAAACCGCACGTCTATGTTGGCGAGGATGAACTGACCCGGCCCCCTGGAGGAGGAAGGGCCTCTCTCGAACACGCAGGAGAGGCCGATCAGAAGCCGGCTTGCCTGCGCCAGCGCTTCCGTGATGAGGACATTGGGCATGATCGGCCGGCCCGGCGGATGGACCGGAAAAAAGCAATGCTCCTGGGAAAGCTCCTTTTCCGCAACGATCCTCTCGCTCTCCACGACGTCGATCACGCGGTCCACCAGGAGAAATGGATTCCGATGCGGCAGGATCTTCCTGATCTCGTAAACACCATAGGGGGACTGAACCATCGAGCCTCCGTGTCGAAGACACCGCGTTCGTTTTCACCGAGGGCGCATCTTATACTACAGCCCCTGCCGATCCGCCACTCCAAAAATCAGGAAAAAGAGACGTTGTGAACCGATCGAAGTCGGCCATGGACAAGGGTGTACGTAAAATCCTGCACCCGGGAAAGGCGCTCTTTTCAGGCTCTTGATGCCGGCATCACGTCCCCCGATCAAATCCCGCCTGTAGGAAAAATCATTCACGGAAGAGCGGCCGCGGATCTCCTCCAAATCAAAAACGGTTTCATTCCGGTCACTAGAGAGTGTGCCCGGACGTGGCACGGTGCTTGCGGGCGGTCGGATGCGGGGACGGCTCCGGCTTCGTCCCCGGCAGAGGTCTCCTCTGAGACGATCGTTTCGGAGAGGAGGGAAATTGAAATGAAGGCGAGGTTCATGGAGATGAAAAGGATGGGTGTGTCGATTCTCGGTCTCCTGCTGCTTGCGGCTTGCGCAGCACCCCAAACGAATACCCAGAAGGGTGCCGTGTACGGGAGTGCGGGCGGCGCGGCGGCCGGGGCCATCGTCGGACAGGTCATCGGGCACAACACCAAGAGCACCCTCATCGGATCGGCGATCGGCGCAGCGGTAGGCGGGCTCGGAGGTGCAGGAATAGGGAGGATGATGGACAACCAGGAAAGGGATATGCGCAACGCTCTGGCTTCTTCCGAGGCCGCGGCCGTCTCCAGGGAAGGGAACCTCCTGGCGGTCACCTTCAAGGGCGACGTGACCTTCGATACCAACTCCACGGTGGTGAGGCCCGGGCTGCTTTCCGAAATCGACCGCGTCGCGAGCGTCGTGAATCAGTACCCTTCCACCCTCGTGAGGGTGGAAGGGCACACCGACAGCACCGGCTCCGATGCATACAACATGGACCTCTCCAATCGGCGTGCCCTCGCGGTGAAGAGCCTGCTGGTTCAGCGCGGTGTCGCCGAGAACCGGATCGATGTGGTCGGGTACGGAAAGGCCATGCCTGTGGCGGGCAACCACACCGAAGCGGGCCGCCAGAGAAACCGGCGGGTGGAGATCAAGATCGCGCCGCAGGGGCATTCCTATCGGAAGAAGGGGGAGAAGAGCTCAGGGTGAGAATGACGGTACCGCCGAACCCGACCTCGCGCTCCAAGGCCACCACCTTGTCCCTGATCTTGAGTTTGGGGTCGCCGATCTCGCCCACCCTGAAGACCAGGCGCGTGAAAGGTTTTGAAATCCCGGTCACCCGGAAGGGGCCTCCTGTCTGAAAAAGGTCCTCCAGGTCTTCGGGGCCGGCAAGGGGCGGTTCGAGACCTCCCGGGTCCGCGTAGGTCACCTCCGTGAGGACGAGGCGCCCAACCCGCGCCACGAGGACCTCCGTGACCATGAGGCGGAACATGGAGTTCTTCCAGGTGTAGACGACCTCTTCCCCATCGCTCAGTGGTTCGGCCGCGATCACCCTCCCGGTCGAACCGTCCGCCAGGTAAACCCAGGTCTTCGACTCGGTTGCCCGGGCACGGCCCTGGACGAGAAGGACCGGGACGGAGGCCAGGAGCGCGGCCAGGATGATCTCCCTGCATTTCATCATTTTCAGTGAAACCTTCTCCTCGTAAGATGGTCTCGCGCGGAGACGCGGAGGCGCAGGGTCAAGCATGTACCGAGGGTCAGGCTCCACTAAGTACTCCAGCTTCGATTATCGCGCAAGAGCCAGACCGGGAGCCCCTTAAAATCCAAATGTCAAGGCCTCAATGACGACTCAAACCCGAATGCCGGGTGTAAACCAGGATTTCACTGCGTCTCAGCGTCTCTGCGCGAGAACACTCTTAGACCTGCGTCAGGGCCTGGTCCAGGTCGTCCCGCAGGTCGTCGAAATCCTCGCATCCCACCGAGAACCGGATGAGTTCATCGGAGATCCCGATCCGGTCGCGTTCTTGCCGGGGGATGTTGGCGTGGGTCATGGATGCCGGATGCTCGATGAGGGATTCGAGCCCGCCGAGGGAAACGGCGCGGGTGATCAGCCGCACATGGTTCATGAGGGAGATACCCCCCTCAAGCCCGTTGGAGACCCCGAACGAGATCATGCCCCCAAACCCATCCATCTGTCTGCGGGCGATTTCGTGCTGGGGGTGGTCCGGCAGACCAGGATAGCGCACCCAGACCACCTTGGGGTGGCCGGAGAGGAATTCGGCCAGTCTCATCGCGTTCTCCTGGGCCTTTTCCAGCCGGACACCCAGGGAGCGGATCCCCCTCAGGATCAACCAGGACTGGAACGGATCCATGATCCCTCCGAAGAGTCTCACGGCCCTTCTGATCCTGGTGAACAACTCCTCGGTCGCAGTGACGATGATGCCCCCGATGACATCGCTGTGGCCGTTCAGGTACTTGGTGAGACTGTGGACCACCACGTCCGCCTCATGTTCGATCGGCCGCTGCAGATAGGGACTGGCCATCGTGTTGTCCACCACCAGGAGCGCTCCGCGGCGGTGGGCGATCTCCGCAGCGCCGCGGATATCCGTAATGGTCAGCGTCGGATTCGAAGGGGTCTCGATGAAGAGGAGCTTCGTATGCTCTTCTACGGCGCTTTCGATGTGATCCGGCTTGCTGGTGTCCACGAAAGAGGAGGTCACGCCGAAGTTCGAGAAGTATTCTTCGAGCACCAGGCGTGAGGCCCCGTATACGACCTCTGAGCTGACGACGTGCGCACCCTGTCCCAGGAGACCGAGGAAGGTCGATGTGGTTGCCGCCATGCCGGAGGAGGTCGCTATTGCCGCGGATCCGTTCTCGAGCTCCGCGACGGTCTGCTCCAGGGCCTGGACAGTGGGATTGCCCAGCCGGGTGTAGAGATACCCGGGCCTGGCGCCGGAGAAACGCTCCGCTCCCTCCTCTGCGCTGGGGAAGGAAAAAGTGGAGGTCTCGAAGATCGGTACCGACACCTCTCCGTGGATTGTCCTCTCCAGCCCGGCATGGATGGCCCTGGTCGATTTGCCGACGGAACTCCCGCCGACCCTTTTCTTTTCTTTCACTCGAACCCCCGGCTGCAACCCAAACGAAAACCGGTGAATGCTTGACGAGGTCGATTCTCCTCTTTCGGGCTACGACCTTTTGCCGGAACATCAAGGTTCATCGACCACACTGGTCTTTCCCTTCCCGGTAAGGGGGAGCACCTGATCGATCCTGAAGGTAACGAGAAAGAGGGGGCCCCGTTCCTCCCTCGTCTCGGAGATTTCATTATGGCTCCTTCGCCGGAGCTGGTAGAGACGCTCGGTGTCCTGCTCCTCGGCAACCCTGGTGAGAAAGAGCCTTATACCCTTGTAGCCTCCGGACCCTTCCTCCATGAAGAGATAGGCCGCATGGGGGTTGGTCTGCAGATTCGCATGGGTCAGCCGATCTCTCATGATGAATGCCACCGTTCCCTCGTCCAGCACCTTCGGCCTTGCGTACACCGCTGCATCCACGCGGCCGCTGCCGTCTGCGGTGGCCAGTACGCCGCGGCCCTTTGTATTCTCGAAATATTCGTCCAGTTTCATGGTCGGCTCCGAATCATTTTAGAGAAATATAAGCACCCGCATCACCGTTGTCCAAATCCCCCCCCCCGGTTCCCCTTTACAAAAGGGGATGATCAAAGGAACTCGTTCATTGGACATCCTGAATACTTCCAATCTTCCACTATTCCACCATTCCAACATTCCGTTTTGTGATTGGACATTGGGCATTGGACATTGGACATTCCCTGGGCTATATGCCCCATCCTCCGGAGACCGGGATAACCGCCGCGGTCACGAAGGACGCATCCTCCGATGCCAGGAAGGCGATCACCTTCGCGATCTCCTCGGGCTCGGCCATGCGGGAGAGGGGTGTATCGTGGATGATGACCTGTTTGAACTTCTCGGCCATGAAGTTCTCGATGGTCGGGGTACGGGTCAATCCGGGCATCACCGCATTCACGGTAACCCCATCGGGGCCGGCCTCCCGGGCGACCGACTTCGTCAATCCGATCACCCCGGCCTTGGCGGTCGAATAGGCCAGCTCCCCCTTGGCCCCGATAAGACCGTATATGGAGCCGACATTGATGATCCTGCCCCACTTCCTCTTTCTCATGGACGGGAGGAAGATCTGGATGAGGCGCAGCGGGACGGTGAGGTGGATCCCCAGGACCGACTCGAATCCCTGCCTGTCCAGCTTGGCGCTCGTGCCGGGCCTGTCGAAGCCGGCGTTGTTGACCAGGATGTCCACGCGGGTGGAGGGCGGGAGGTTTCCCAACTTATCGGCAAGGGAATCGATGTCCACCAGGTCGAGCGCGATCGGGAGCGTCTTGACGGATGTCCGCGCGCAGGTCTCCGCGACCTCTTTGAGGGTTTCTGCATTCCTGTCGATCAGAACCAGGTCCGCGCCCCTTTCCGCAAGGACCGTAGCGCAGGCACGGCCGATTCCCTGGCCGGCGCCCGTGATCAGGGCCGTATGTCCACTGAGATTCATGAGACCTCCTCTGGAATGGAAATGATCGATCGTATATCCAATGGCGGTTGAGATCGACCCATTGGTTGCAACAACAGGGCCGGTTGAGTATACATGGGATTTGTGCAGGATGGGTAGAGCGAAGCGAAACCCATCGGTTTCGAGACGCCGCTTTGAGGGATTTTCCCCGGCTGACGGCTCGCCGGGGTCCACCCATCCCAGGGGACGGCAGCCGGGGATTTCTTCAGGAGGAGATATGGCCACTTTACAGGATCCGTTGGTGATTCAGGGGATGCGTCTTCGGAACAGGGTTGCGCTCCCGCCGCTTACCACGAACTGCGCAGGGGAGGACGGGAAGGTCACGGAATCGGTGCTGCGGTTTTACCGGGATCGATCGAGGGACGTGGGCCTCGTCATCGTCGAGGCGACCGCCGTACGGCCGGACGGGCGGATCGTGGCAGGGAGCCTCGGGTTGTGGGATGACGCCCAGGTGGAAGGCATGGCGCGCCTCGCCGATGCCGTCAGGAAGCTCGGGGCGGCCCCGGTCGTTCAGTTGAACCATGCAGGGGCCAGGTGCGCCCCGACAGGTGGGGAGATGCAGGGGGCTTCGCCGTCCGGTTTTGTTTTCAGGTCCGACGTGGCTGCCTTTCCGATGACACAGGCACAGATCGATGAGATGGCGAGATGTTTTTCGGATGCCGCCGGCCGGGCAGCCGCGGCCGGGTTTGACGGGGTGGAGATTCACGGCGCCCATTTCTACCTGATCAGCCAGTTCCTCTCGCCCCTCACGAACAGCCGCACCGATCGATATGGGGGGGACGCGGGAGGTCGGACGACCTTCGCCCTCCAGGTGATCAGGGAGGTGCGCGACAAGGTCGGGCGGGCATACCCGATCCTCTTCCGGATGAACGGTGTGGAGAGGATGGACGGCGGCCTGACCCTGGAAGAAGCGGTCGTCATCGGTCGTCTCCTCGCGGAGAACGGGGTCGATGCCTTGGACGTCTCCCTGATTGCGGGCGGCGTTTGGCGGGAGGAGAAGGGGCGGCGATTCCTGGCAACCGCCTCCGCGCTTCCGAAGGATGCGGTTGCGGGCGCCAACCTGCCCCTTGCCGCAACCTTGAAGAAGGAGACCGGCCTGCCCGTGGTCGCCGTTGGGAAGCTCGGGGACCCGGGTGCGGCGGCCGACGCCGTCGCTCAAACCGGAGTGGATGTGGTGGCGATCGGGAGGCAGATGATTGCGGACCCGGACACGGCCGGAAAGATCCTCTCAGGAAAAGGGAGCGAGATCGTCCCGTGCAAGGAATGCCTGAACTGCTTTGCATCCATATGGAAGGGAGAGCCGGTCTCCTGCACCGTCAACCAGGGACTCGGAGCAAGGGGAGAGTGAACGTCGAGTGAGCCGAAAGGTGACAGGGTAGTCGGTACGGGACCCCCCTTCCAGGGGGGCCCCGGAGACCACCAGTTCACCGGTAAATCCAAAAGCATGAAAACCCGAAATACTCGGGTTCAAGTCTCCCGCTTGCGTTCCCCTGGTGCGTGATTTGGGCCCGGGAAGTATGCGGCTTCCCGCCACGAAATACGAGGAAGTCCTTATTGACCACCTCCCCTGATTCCAGTAATCCGGTACTCCAGTACTCCATTACCCCACTCCTCATAGGAGCACCGACATGCCGCAAGAGAAATCCGAGGCCGGCTATGACGCATGGCCGGACCTCCCCTGGGACGCCTGGAAAGAGACCTGCACGACCATGCATAGGTGGATGCAGATCATAGGGAAGATCCGGCTAGAACTGGCTCCCATGGTCAATCACTGGTGGCAGGTTCCCCTCTACGTGACTCCGCGGGGGCTGACCACATCGGCCATCCCCTTTCACTCCCGGATCTTCCAGATCGACTTCGACTTCCAGTCCCATGGGATGCACATCCTTTCGGACGACGGCCAGGCCCGTTCCGTACCCCTCACCTCGTCCACGGTCGCAAACTTCTACCGGGAGACCATGGAGAACCTGCAGTCCCTGGACATCGAGGTGAAGATCTGGACCACGCCCGTGGAGGTGGAGGATCGAACTCCTTTCGAGCAGGATACCAGGCACTCGGTGTATGACCGGGAGTATGCAAGACGATTCTGGAAGGCGCTGGTGCAGGTCGACAGGGTCATGAAGCGGTTCCGCTCCAGGTTCCTCGGCAAGGCGAGTCCGGTCCACTTCTTCTGGGGCGCCTTCGACCATGCGGTGACCCGGTTTTCGGGCCGTCGAGCGCCCGAGCATCCGGGTGTGCCCAACGTGGGGCGCTTTGTCATGGTGGAAGCCTATTCCCACGAGGTCAGCAGCTGCGGATTCTGGCCCGGTGCGGGTCTGGGCAGACCCGCATTCTACGCCTATGCCTATCCGGAGCCGGAAGGGTTCAGGGACTACGCGGTCGAGCCTTCGGCCGCCGGGTATCACGAAGGTCTGCGCGAATTCGTACTTCCCTATGACGAGGTTCGCACCTCCCGATCGCCGGACGAGACGCTGCTTTCATTCTTTCAGAGCACCTACGAGGCGGCTGCGGAGCTTGCCAAGTGGGACCGGCCTTCGTTGGAGCGGGGTTTCGGGAACAGGCCTGGAGGGGTGAAGGGGGTATCGTTTCCGCCGGGGCCGGGGTAGTTGCCACCCGACCCTCCACCGTTTTCAAAGAGCTGAAGTGTTACGAAGATCCGATTTCGAAATACGAGACCAATGGAACACCAATCCGAATGTTCAAATGGAAAACTCGGGAAGTCAAGGTCATGAGCTTTTGGGGTGAAGCCTGAATCGATGGGTTTCGCTCACGCCGCGCAAGCGCGTGCGCTGCGGGCCGCGCTCCACCTTATCCTAGGGGTTTTCACCGACAGGTTTGGCCGAAGGCAGGACGAACGAGACGCAGAGCCCCTCCGGGGATCGCGATGCCTTGATGGTGCCGCCCTGCTTCTCGATAAGCTTCCGGGTGATCGCGAGCCCCAGCCCCGTGCCTTTGGCCGTGGATCCTTCGATCCGGTAGAAGGGGTCGAAGATCCGCTCCAGCTGTTCGTCGGAAATGGTCCTCCCGGTGGTGTTGGAGAGGGAGAACCGGAGGGCCCCTTCCTCGGAGTCCAGGCGAACCACCACGGTCCCGCCCTCGGCCGTGTACTTGCAGCTGTTTTCGAGGAGATTGGTAAAGACGGTGGTCATCGCCTCCCTGTCCGCAAGGAACGGTCCCGGGTACTCCAGCACGGCATCGGTCCGGACGGCCTTTTGATCCATCATGGGCTTGAGCCGGTCCAGCAGCCCCCGCACCATGGCGGCCGGATCCAGCGGTTCAGGCTTCAGGGCCGCTTCGTGGATGTCCAGCTTGGAGAGGGCCAGGAGCTGTCCGATCATCCGGTCCATCTCCTCCACGTCCTCCTGGATGTCTTTCAGGTGGCTTACCGTCCCCCGTCCGTCTCCCCGCTCGATCTTGTCCTGCAGCAGTTCACCGGCCAGACGGATCCGTGCGAGGGGGCTGCGGAGCTGATGGGAGACATTCGCCGTCAGCGCCTTTCCGCCCCGGATCATCCCCTCCAGCCTGTCGGCCATCCGGTTGAAGGCCTGACCCAGTTCCCCGATCTCGTCTCCGGACCGTATCGAAGCCCTGTGGGCGAGATCCCCCTCGGCGATCTTCAGGGCGGAGCTCCTCAGCTCTTTGAGGGGCTTTGTGATGAGCCTGGAGACCGGCATGATCAGGACCGCGATGACGATGCCGATCAGGACGAGGCCGAACAGAAATCCATTGTCATGGGAAGGAGAAGGTCCCGATTTTTCGAACAGGATGTGGAGACGGCCGTCCTCGGCCGAGTTGATCCGGACCGGCAGGGCCGCATACAGGCCGGACGCCTCCCGGGATTTGTGCGGATAGAACTTGAATCCGCCGATACTCATCGACCGGCCCCGTTCGAACTTCTCGACAACCCGCACGGGCACGGCTTCATCGAATGAGCGGACCAGGGTTTCCCCGCCCGGCGAGGACAACCATACCTTGGCCTCGAAGAGCTCCCCGAATCGCTTGATGAAGCGCAGGAGCGTCTCGTTGCTGGCAATGGTCGCATTCGGTTCCGCCCGGATCTTATCCTGGATGATCTCTTCGATCGTCTCCTTGACGAGAACCACCTTGGCGGCGTTGAGGCGCTCGGCCCAGGCCTTTACCGGCTTGCCGGCATAGACCATGAACAGACCGAAGATGACCACCTCGGTCACGATGAGGACGCCGACAAAGGAGAGGAATATCTTGAGATATACCTTGCCCGGTCTCATGGGGATTCCACAAACATGTAACCCGTCCCCCATATGGTCTTGATCCGCTTCGGGGACTTGGGGTCGGTCTCCAGCTTCACCCTCAGTTTGCTGATGTGGACATCGATGCTTCGGTCAAAGGCCATGAAGTCCTTGCCCTGGGCAAGATCCATGAGCTGATCCCGGGTCAGCACCCGGTTGGGGTGCTCCATCAGGACCTTGAGGATCTTGAATTCGGTCGACGAGAGATCGACCTCGCACCCCTCGACGATCACCGTCTGGCGGGCCTTGTTCAGGACGACTCCTCCTGCCGTGATCTGCAGAGATTCAACCCGGGAGTCGCGCCTGCCGTCGAAATCGATCCTCCGGAGGATCGCCTTGATCCTGGCCAGCAGTTCCCTCGGGTTGAACGGTTTGGGGAGGTAGTCGTCCGCCCCGAGCTCGAGGCCCACGATCCTGTCCGCATCCTCCCCTTTTGCCGTGAGCATCAGCACCGGTATCGTGGACTCCGCACGGACCTCTCTCAGCACATCCAGGCCGTTCTTCTTGGGCAGCATGATATCCAGGATCACCACTTCCGGCGATTCGGTCCGGATGGCCGGCAGGACCGAAGAGCCGTCCTCCAGCGTGAGAACGCGGAACCCGTACCCTTCCAGGTACTCCTTCAGCAGCTTGCGCAACTTCGCGTCGTCATCGACCAATAGAACCTTTTCGCCCATGGTGTCATCCCTTTTTACATTTTTTTACCCGTGTCTCACGTCCGTTCACATCTCAATCGATAGATCCGCACCGGTTTCGCAATGTTCTTGAGCGCCTGCTCGCCCATGAACTCAAATCCGAAGGGCACCTTGTCCTCGATCTGGTCGTACACCGGTCCGGAGACGCAGATGCCGCCGGGGTCCGCTGTCTGCTCGATCCGCGCAGCCACGTTGACCCCGTCCCCGTAGATGCGCGCACGGTCGATGACGACATCTCCCAGGTTGATCCCGATCCTGAAATGCATCCTTCGCCGGTCGGGCAGACCGGAGTTTCTGGAGTCGAGGGTCTGCTGAATCTTCACGGCGCAAAAGACCGCCACCACCACGCTGTCGAATTCGGCCAGGAGATTGTCCCCGGGTGAGTCCACCACCCTGCCGCCGTGGTCCACCACACAGGCTGTCATGAGTCTTCGGTAGTCGTTGAGGATCCGGATGGTGGCCAACTCGTCTTCGGCCATGAGGCGGCTGAACTCCTTCACATCGGCGCTGAGGATGGCCTTCAGCTTTCGATGCATATCGGGTTCTCCCGGGACCTTTTCCCCCGGGAGCGGTGGGGCGGGGGGGTGGGTGCGCCTCCGGATGACTGCCCTGATCCTGGCCAGCAGCTCCCTCGGGTTGAAAGGTTTGGGGATGTAATCGTCCGCGCCCATTTCGAGGCCCACGATCCGATCCGAATCCTCGCCCTTGGCCGTGAGCATGATGACGGGTGTATCCCCTGCGGCCTTGACCTCGCGCAACAGCTCAAGGCCGTCCCGGAAAGGAAGCATCAGGTCCAGGAGCAGGATGTCGGGTTCCTGCTCCCTGAGGTTGTCCATGAGAGATCGGCCGTCGGGGAGGGTATGGACGCGGAACCCGTAATCCTCCAGGTACTCCTGGACCAGCTTCCTCAACTTCTCATCGTCGTCGACGATCAGGACCTTCTTTTCCATGGGCCCCTCGCTTTCTCATTCTTTTACAATCCCTTGGCACTCTTTTACAATCCCAAAAAAGATCCCTTACATCCTTCCTCCATACTATGGGCCAAAAGACGGAAAGGAGGAGAGGAATCATGGAAGCAAGAGCAAGAAAGATGGGTATGGCCATTCTCGGAATCGGGGCTTTGGGTTTCACGATAATGGGTTGGGCAGGGTGCGGCCCGCGGTCTTCCCTGGAGGGGGGAGATCGGGCGTGGTCCTGGAGGACCCCCCACCGTTTCCACGGCGGGGTCTCCCCTGATCGCATCTTGAAACACATGGATGCGCGCGTGGAGGCCCTCGATCTGACGGAAGTCCAGAAGGAGCAGTATGCGGCCGTTCGTGAAAAGGTCAGATCCGATCTGATCGAGGGGCGGGAGGCGAGAAGGAGGCTCCTGGCGAACGTCAGGCAGGAGATGAGCAAGGAACTGCCGGACCTCCACGAGGTGGCCGGCATGATCTCCGAGCACTTGAGAGATCTCCCCCTGGCGCTGGACCGGGGCATGAGCAGGTTTCTGGAGTTCTATGAGGTCCTCGACGACAGGCAGAAAGCGGAAGTGGTACGGCACTTCAGGGACCGGCTGAATCGAATTCCATTGAAACCCCGGACCGGCGCAGGGGTGGTCGAAGAGGGTGCAGACCCCGGGTTCATGTCGCTCTCCGAACAGAAGGCGCAGAAAAGAGGTGATCGCAGCGGGGAATTGCTGTAGAAAACAGGGGTCGGAGGTGGGAGCCTGAGTCAGGGGTCCAGTTCGATCGAATAGGAAGCTTTACAGGGTGTCAGTCGTCAGCCCGGTAGTCCATCAATTACCTGACACCTGAACACTGACGGTCTCGTAAGAAGCCGTCGTCCCGGCGAACGGGAACATCAACATTAAACCGAAACCTCTGACTTGCAGATCCTCTTCTTCTGAAGGAGCAAGTTCCCGCTTGCGATCTTTGATGAGTTGAAGGAATCGCAAGCAGGAGCCTGCTACAGGGGGATGAAGTCTTGTACGGTTTCAGGAGTCTGAGGTCGGAGGTCGGATCCGGGAGTCAAACCGATGGGTTCCGCTTCGCTCCACCCATCCTACCCGGGTGACATGGTTTTGGGGACACGAGACGCGAACAAGGAGGAGGGAATTATGGCGGCGAAGGTCTACAGGGATATGCTCGAGGTCATGACGAAGAGAGGGGGGCCGTATTCAGGGGCCGACATACCCGAATTCTACTCGCTCATGGAGGAACTCTTCACCCCGGAGGAGGCGCAGGTGAACAACGGACTGCCGCGCCAGCCCGTCACGGCGGCCGAGGTCGCGAAGCAGATGGGAAGGGACGAAGGGGAGATCAGGACAGTGCTGGAGGGCATGGCCGACAAGGGGCTCTGCACCACCTTCCTGCAAGGGGCGGAGAGGTTCTATCAGGGCGCACCCTTCATGCCGGGAATATTCGAATTCCAGTTCATGCCCGGCCGGACCACCGAGAGGGACAGGAGGATCGCCCGCCTCATCCACTCGTACAAGAAGAGCTATCTATCGGCAAAGGGGGCGCCCAGGACCGTCTTCCCGCTCACGCGGGTGATCACCGTGGATCGGAAGATCAAGGCGGGAAACAGGATCCACACCTACGATCAGGTGGCGACCTACATCGAAAAGTACGAGGCCATCGGCGTGGGGACCTGCTTCTGCCGTCATGAGGCCCGGCTGCGGGGCGAAGACATCCACGGCATGCCGCTGGATGTCTGCATGTGGTTCGGCCAGAGGGCGGAGTTTGCGGTGGAAAGGCTCGGGAGCCGAAAGGTGACCAAGCAGGAGGCCATGGAGGTGCTGAAGCGCTCCGAGGAGGCGGGACTCCTCCACATGAGCCGCAATACGACCGAGGAGATCGATTTCCTCTGCAATTGTGACCGCTGGCATTGCGATGTGGTCAGCCAGATCCTGAAGCACCCCAAACCCGGCCTCCTGTTCAACTCCGGATTCATGCCGCAGGTGGACGCCGGGCGGTGCACCGGGTGCGGGGCCTGCATCGATCGGTGTCCGCCCGGGGCGCTCAAGGCGGACGAAGGAGATAGACCGGAGGTCGACATGGATCGATGCTTCGGGTGCGCCGTCTGCGCGTCGGGTTGTCCTGAAGGGGCCATCGAGATGGAGGCCAAGGCCGAATGGCCCGAGCCGCCCAGGACCGTCAAGGACCTGGTGGCGGCGATCAAGGCCCGTAAACAGGGCGCGGCTGGGTGATCTTGCGGAGCCTCCTCGAGAGGAGCGGCGGTGTCATTGCGGTGGTGATGAAAACCATCATGATGACTGCGGCGTAAAGGGCGGGACTCAGCAAGGGCTTCCCTCCGAGCTCCATCTGTGCCCCCAGTCCGGCAAAGATCAGCCCCACCTCTCCGCGGGGGATCATGCCCAGGGCCACCGCCCACCGATCCGGGTTGTTCTTGCCGGGGAGGACGCCCCCCGCCGAAGCGATCTTTCCGGCCACTGCCACGATCGTCAAGACCGCTCCTACCACGATCGCCTCTACTGAGAACAGGGCCTTCAAGTCTACCTGCATGCCCATGTGCAGGAAGAAAACAGGTACGAAGAGGGTCGAAAGGGGGACGAGGAGGCGCTCCAGGGTCTGCTCCTCCTGCTGCTTGAAAAGCCTGGAGTGCTCCGGTTCCAGTACCAGCCCGGCCGAAAAGGCGCCTACAATGGGTGCAAGCCCCGCCAGGTGCGCCAGATAGGAAAAGGTAAAGCAAAAGGTGAGGGAGAGGGTGAGGAGCATGCCGCTCAGCTCCAGCTCCGCGGCCAAGCGGTAGAGGGGTCTGCTGAAAAGCCTGCCGAGGATGATGCCGACCAGGAGAAAGCCTGTGGCCTTCACGATGATGAACGCTATTTTCGTTGCCAGCTCAGGGGATTCGGCCTGGCGGGGCTCGGCCGCGGTCCCGATGACGGCGACGACCACGGCAAGGATGATCAGACCCAGCACGTCATCCACAATGGCCGCACCCAGGATGGTCCTGCCTTCGGTGCTCCTGACCTTGCCGATGTCTTTCAACACCCGCGCGCTGATGCCGACGCTGGTGGCGCAGAGGGTGGCGCCGATAAAGATGTCCAGCCAGATGGAGAATCCAGGGAAAAGCATGCGGACGGCCCCGAATCCGAGGATAAAGGGGGCGGCTACACCCAGGAAGGCCACCACCAGGGCATTCCTCCCCACGCGCATCAGATCGGCCACCGTACTTTCGACCCCCACCTCGAACATGAGGAGGATCACGCCCAGCTCGGCGAGCGTCTCGATGCTGGGATCGTGTTCGATGATCTCGAAGAGGTCGGTCCCGAGGAGCCCGATGTTCCCCAGGACAACGCCCGCGAAGAGTTCGCCGAGCACGACCGGAAGGCGGATCTTACGGGCGCCCAGCCCTCCCAGCTTTGCAGCAGTGAGGATGAGGGAGAGCTCGAAGAGGAGGACGACGAACGTATGCGGCTGCATGGGCTCCTGGGTGTCACCGGCCGGTTTGGAGGACGGTCCGACTGCCAGCATATAGTTACGATCTTTTCGGATGTCACTGTTTAGCTTGGTCCGCCGTGGGTCTCTCTTCAGAAACGAGGAGCACTTGATTTCCAGAGAGCGAAAGTGTTACCAAAGAGTTGAGGTGTACGGTCACGCGAGGAAGTCTTTGAGAGAGTCAAGTCCTTTCCGGAGGGTTGGAAATGATCCCGGCGGTGGTGTCGGGTTTTGTGCTGTCCGTGATCGCGCCTCTTGTGGTCCGGGCCGCCAGGGGGGTGTCGGGATGGGTCCTGGCCCTGTATCCGCTGTCCCTCTTCATATACCTGGGCACATTCGTAGCGGAGGTGAGCAGGGGGGAGAGCATCCGGGTCTCTCTATCGTGGCTCCCGAGCCTGGGTGTGAACCTGTCGTTTTACCTCGACGGGCTCAGCCTCCTCTTCGGACTCCTCATCACGGGGATCGGCGCCCTCGTCCTGATCTATACCAACGATTACCTCTCCGGACATCCCCAGCTCGGGCGATTCTTTGCCTCCATGCTGTTCTTCATGTCTTCCATGCTGGGCCTCGTGCTTGCCGACAACCTGATCGCGATCTTTGTCTTCTGGGAGCTCACCAGCATCAGCTCCTACCTGCTCATCGGTTTTGACCATGAAAGACCGGAGGCCCGAAAGGCCTCCCTGCAGGCCCTCCTCGTCACCGGCACAGGAGGCCTGGCGCTCCTCACGGGCTTTCTGCTCATGGGGACCATCGCGGGCGTCCAGGAGGCTTCGCAGCTGCTCTTCCTCGGCGAGACCGTCCGTTCTCATCCCCTTTACACGGCCGTGCTCCTGCTCATCCTCGGCGGCGCGTTTACCAAGTCCGCGCAATTCCCGTTCCATTTCTGGCTGCCCAATGCCATGGAAGCCCCGACCCCGGTAAGCACGTATCTCCACTCGGCGACCATGGTCAAGGCCGGCATCTATCTGCTCGCGAGGTTCAGTCCCGTTCTCGGCGGAACCGGTGCCTGGCAGGTCATCGTCATGGGAGCGGGCGCGGTGACCATGCTCCTGGGGGTGTTTCTTGCGGTCGGCCAGACGGACATGAAGAGGATCCTCGCCTATTCCACCGTCAGCGTGCTGGGGGCCCTGACCTTTCTCCTGGGGATCGGCACCAGGGCCGCGCTGGACGCGGCGATCACCTATCTCGTGATCCACGCCCTGTACAAGGCGGGTCTGTTTCTCGTCGCAGGGATCGTGGACCACGAGGCGGGCGGGCGCGATGTGTCCCGTCTCGGGGGGCTGGCCCGCGCCATGCCGATCACCGCCGCTGCCGCGGTGCTAGCGTCTCTTTCCATGGCAGGGCTTCCCCCTCTTTTCGGCTTTATCGGAAAGGAGTTGATCTACGCCGCAACCGCGGAGGCCCCGTTCCTGACCGCGGTCGCGCTGCTGACGAGCGTCGGAATGGTCGTGATCGCGGGCGTGATCGGGTGGAAGCCCTTTTTCGGGAGTCCCGTACCGGGAATGAAAAAGGCCCATGAACCGCCTCCCGCTCTGTGGTTGGGGCCGACCCTGCTGGCCTCCATGGGGCTCCTCATCGGACTCTTCCCGGAATTCGTCGCAGGGGCCGTGCTCTCCCCTGCGGTCGCCGCGATAAGACTGGAGCCGGCGGTCGTGAAGCTGGCACTGCTGCACGGCCTGACCCTCCAACTCATCCTGAGCGGCATCGGGTTTGCGGCGGGCGTCGTACTGTACCTGGTGCATGCGAGGCTGAGGCGGGCCGTGGTCCGACTCGATTTCGGGGCCCGGTACGGACCTTCCAGGGGTTACTCCCTCGCCGATCGAGGCATGAACCTCCTGGCCTTTGCCCAGACCCGGCTGCTCCAGAGCGGGCATCTCCACTACTATCTGCTCACGATCACGGTGACGGCCGTCGTCCTCATCTCTCTTGCCTATCTCCCGGAGGGAGCTCCCCGCGCCCTCGGCCGCTGGTCGGACCTGTATATCCACGAAGGGGTGATCGCCGCGGTCATCGCCGTTTCGATCATCGCCGCCGTCAAGGCCCGCAGCCTCATCCTCTCCGTCGTCGCCCTGGGTGTCATCGGATACGCCATGGCGATGATCTACATGCTGTTCGGGGCCCCGGACCTGGCCATGACCCAGTTCGCCGTGGATACCCTGATCGTCTTCCTGATCGTGCTGGCCGTCAGGGACCTCCCCGGCTACAAGCGCTACTCCAGCCGGGCCGAAAAGTTGCGCGACCTGGTTCCCGCCATGGCCCTCGGGAGCCTGATCAGTCTCCTCACGCTGACGGCCGCATCGGCCACCAAGGATCTGACGCTGGCCTCGTATTTCGGGGAGAACAGCTATCTCCTGGCCCATGGCCGGAACGTGGTGAATGTCATCCTCGTGGACTTCAGGGCGTTCGACACCCTGGGGGAGATCACGGTCATCGCGGCGGCCGCCATAGGGGTCTATTCTCTCGTCAAATTCCGGATCCGGGCCCAACCCCCCGTTTTGCCTGCTCCCGGACCACCGGACGGGTCCGGAGACAAACCGCCGGTAGCTCCGATTTCCCTGATCCTCTCTACGGCCATCGTCTATCTTCTCCCCCTGCTTCTCCTCCTGTCGGTGTTCCTCCTGCTGCACGGCCACAATCTCCCCGGCGGAGGGTTCGTGGGCGGCCTGGTGGCCTCGGCGGCCTTTGCGCTCTACGCCATTGCCCGCGGGGTGGGGGAAGCGCGCCGTATCCTTCGGGCAGACCCCAAGAAGCTGATCGCCCTCGGGCTTTTCCTGGCCGCCTTCAGCGGCCTCATCGGGGTCTTTTCCGGAGCCCCGTTTATGACGTCCCTTTGGACGAGCCTCGCCATCCCCGTGGAGGGCGATGCGGGTACGCCGCTGATCTTCGATGCGGGGGTCTACCTCGTCGTGCTCGGCGTAGCGCTGACCGTCATATTTTCATTGGCGGAGGAATGAATGGATACCATTCTGGCCGTTCTGGTAGGCGGGCTCTATGGCGCCGGGGTGTACATGATGATGCGGCGAAGCATCGTGAAGCTCATCATCGGCCTGGCCCTGTTGAGCCACGGCTCCAATCTCCTGATCCTGCTCATGGGTCTGCTGAGCCGGGGCCGGCCCGCGGTCATCTCTCCGGGCCAGACGCAGCTCGTTTCGGGTGTTGCGGACCCGGTTCCGCAGGCCCTCATCCTCACGGCCATCGTCATCGGATTCGGCGTCCTGTCGTTTACGGTCGTTCTCATCCGGGGGACCTACAAGACCCTGCAGACCGACGACCTCGACGACCTCCAGACCACGGACACATTTGACCCGAAGAACGGCGAATGAAAATCGATCTCTTTGCCCCGATCCTGATCCCGTTCCTCACCGCGCTGGCGCTGCTCTTCGCGTGGGGCCGGATCCGTCTCCAACGCGTGCTCAGCGTCGCGGGGTCCGGTGCGATGCTGCTGTCGAGCCTGGCCCTGCTCCTGGCCGTTCACGGCAACGGGATCCGGGCGGTGCAGGTCGGCAGCTGGCCCGCCCCGTTCGGCATCACCCTGGTCGCCGACCTCTTCGGCGCGCTGATGGTCATCCTCACGGGGGTCATCGGTCTTTCCGTGGCCCTGTACTCGCTTTCGGCCATCGATCGTGAACGGGAGCACTACGGGTATCACCCCCTCGTGCAAGTGCTCATGATGGGCGTCAACGGCGCCTTCCTGACCGGCGACATCTTCAATATGTACGTCTGGTTCGAGGTGATGCTGATCGCATCCTTCGTGCTCATGGAACTGGGGAATGAAAAGGCCCAGCTCGAAGGCGCCATTAAATACGTGGCCCTGAACCTCATGTCCTCTGCATTCTTTCTCACCGCGGTCGGGATCCTTTACGGCGTCGTGGGGACCCTGAACCTGGCGGACCTGGCCCTCCGCTTCGGGGCGGATGTGGACGGTCCCATGACGCGCACCGTGGCCGTGCTCTTTTTCCTGGCCTTCGGCATCAAGGCGGCCGTGTTCCCCCTGTTCTTCTGGCTCCCGGCCTCCTACCATACCCCTCCTGCGCCGGTGTCCGCGATCTTCGCCGGACTGCTGACCAAGGTCGGCGTCTACGCCATGATCAGGGTCTTCACCCTGCTCTTCATCCGGGACCCGGTCCTGACCCATGTCCTGATCCTCGTCGCAGCAGGATTCACCATGGTGACCGGTGTGCTGGGGGCCGTCTCCCAGAACGAGTTCAGGCGCATCCTCTCTTTTCACATCGTGAGCCAGATCGGATACATGATCATGGGGTTGGGGCTGGCGACGCACCTGGGGCTGGCGGGATCGGTCTTCTACATCTTCCACCATGTGATCGTGAAGACCAATCTGTTCCTCGTCAGCGGGGTTGCCGCGAGGCTGGGGAAGAGTTACGAGCTGAAGAGGTTGGGGGGGCTCTACAGGGATCATCCCTGGCTTGCGGCCCTGTTCCTCATCCCCGCCTTTTCCCTTGCGGGGATGCCCCCGCTTTCGGGGTTCTGGGCCAAGCTGCTCCTCATCCGGGCCGGCCTGGAGGAGGGCCGGTACGCCGTCGTGGGGGTAGCGCTTGCGGTCGGCCTGCTGACCCTCTACTCCATGACCAAGATCTGGAACGAGGCCTTCTGGAAGCCGGCCACGGCGGCAGGGGCTTCCCCGCAAGAGGCGTTGGCAACCCGGACCTCCCGGGCCGCGGCGGTACTGCCCATGGCCGGGCTTGCGCTGGTCACCTTGGCCATCGGGATCGGTGCGGAAGTGCTGGTGGGACTCGCCTCCGTGGCTGCGGATCAACTGATGGACCCGTCGGGCTATGTCCGGGCGGTCCTCGGAGGGAGACCATGACCTTTTTCCTGCTCAACATCCTCCTTGCCATCGCGTGGATCGTCCTGACCGCGCAATTCAGCCTGTTCAACTTCATCGCCGGCTACCTCCTCGGACTCGCGGTGCTCTGGATCACGCAGTACAGGAGAGGGGCGGCTCCGGCCTACTTCAGAAAGATCCCCCAGGTGGCTAGCTTCCTGTCCTACTATATACGGGAGATCATCCTGTCCAATCTCCGCGTGACGCGGGACGTCCTCTCCCTTCGCCCCAGGTTCAGACCCGGCATCGTCGCCATTGAGCTGGATGCGGAGACGCCGGCCGAGATCTCGCTCCTGGCCAACCTGGTGACCCTCACCCCCGGCACGCTCAGCCTGGACATCTCGGCCGACCGGAAGGTGCTCTACGTCCATGCCATGTATCTGGGGGAGACGGAAGCCTTCAAGCGCCGGATCAAGGAGGAGATGGAGCGGAGGGTCCTGGAGGTGTTGAGATGAGCATGCCCCAGCTTGTGTCCGAGTTTACCCTGCCTGTCCTGGCCGCGGCGTTCGCCCTCACCCTCATACGCCTCCTGCGCGGGCCGACCCTGGCGGATGCGGTGGTTGCGCTGGACCTCATGGCCATTATCATCATCGGGTTCGCCTCCCACTATGCCGTGGCCATGGGCGAGTGGGTCTACCTGGACGTGGCGGTCGTCATTGCGCTCATCGCCTTTCTGGCCACCGTGGCCTTCGCATTCTATATCAGGAGGAGACTCGGATAATGCAGGAATGGATCAGCTCGCTGCTTCTGCTGACCGGCGCCCTTTTCATGCTGGTGGCGGCCGTAGGGATCCTTCGGTTCCCGGACATCTATATGAGGACTTCGGCGTCGGCCAAGGCATCCACCCTCGGAGTGGGCCTGTCGCTGGCGGGCATGGCCTTCCATTTCGGGGTGATGGAGATCACGGTTCGCTCCGCTGCCATCATCGTCTTCGTCGTCATCACCACGCCGATCGCAGCCCATCTGATCAGTCGTGCGGCCTACATATCGGGAGTGGAGCCGTGGGAAAAATCCGTGGTGGACGAGCTGCGGGGGAGGTATGATCCTGAAACCGGAGAAATGGGCCCGAGCGAGGGGGACGCGAAACTGAGGGATCAAAGGGGGTAGTCGTCACACCCCCTGTTTCGATTCGGACAAGTCCTGCAATTGTCCGGCAGATCATCTCAATCCATTTTTCGCTACGCCGGCGAGGGCGTACCCCACCTGGTACGAACCGATGGTCGGATTCTTTTTGACGGCATTGGCATTCGTCGATGCGGCCTTGGTAAGGACAAAGACCAGTAGAATGGTTGCTGCCACGATGATCACGGCCTTCATACCGCCCTCCTTTCCTGCGAATGGGTAGACTCCCCATTCGCCTCGCGTCCATCCCCCTGATCCGCCTCCGAACCGGCATCGATCAGGTTTCGACAGATGGGTAGATCAACAAGCGTGCCAGTGGGGGGAGAGTGGCGGAAAAGAATTTTTATAGAGTAGTATAAGCCACTTGTTTGCCAGGGGAGACGGCTGGGGGCATGCCGGGGCGGCCGCGGCGTGTAACAAGTGACTAGCTGTAACATGACAGATGTGTAACATACCGGACAAGGAGTGTTCAGGGTCGGTCGGGCCCCTTGCCCGTTGGGCGTCGACTCCGCTGAGAGGTGGTTCACCCTGTCTGACCTGGTTGCGTTCATGGGAATCGATGGGTTGCGCTTTGCTCCACCCATCCTACAAGACCTGGCATCCTCGCACCCGTTTCGTGGGATGGGTGGAGCGCAGCGGAACCCATCGTCCTGGGACTCGCACAACGGAAGCGATGGGTTGCGCCTTGCTCCACCCATCCTACAATCACCACTCATTCTGCACCAGGACATGGCTTGATTCAGGAATCAACACATGGGTTCGCTTCATTTCTGGAAAATGAGTGAGTTCACCCGCCTGGTGTCGCGGACATGGCAGGTCTCCTGGCCCATGACCCTCATCATGTTCTTCGAGTTTCTGATCAGCCTGACGGATGTCTACGTGGCCGGCAGGATCAGCAAGGAGGTCCAGGCGGCATACGGATTCGTGATCCAGATCTACTTCATCTGCGTGGTGGTGGCCAATGCACTCACGGTGGGAACCGTGTCCGTCGTATCGAGAATCTTCACGGCGCAACCGCGGCAGGGCGACAGGCGGGATCTCGCAGAGGCGGTTTTCTCATCCGTAGCGACCGCAGGGGCGGCAGGGCTGGTTGTATGTGCAGCGGGCATGGTTCTCCTGCCGTACATCATCGGCGTGCTGAACATCCCTGAGGCCCTGAAGGGGTATGTGCTGCCGTTGAGCAGGATCTATCTGGTCGGGATCTTTTTTCACTATCTGCTCATCAACGGCAACGGCGTCCTGCGCTCGTGCGGCATGGTCAGGAAGTCGCTGAAGACGATGGCCCTGGTATGTACATGCAATCTCTGCCTGATCTTCCTCTTCGTCTTCCACACCGGCCTCGGGTACCGGGGCATCGCCCTGGCCACGGCGGCCAGTGTGGCCGCGGGGAGTCTCTTCAACCTGCGCTACCTAAGGTCCCTCGTGACCGCCCTCCCCGGGTTCTCCAGACCCGCCGTGCGGAGGATCGCGGCGATCGGCTGGCCCATGGGCCTCCTTCAGGTCCTGTGGCAGCTCGGGTCGGCCGCCTTGTTCCTCATCCTCAGCATGCTCCCGGAGAATGTCGAGATCCTGGCCGCGTTTACGGCAGGCATCCGGATCGAGTCCGCCATTTTCCTCCCCGCCTTTGCCTTCAATATGGCCAACGCGGTGATCGTGGGAAACCTGCTGGGCGAGGGGAAGGAAGAGGAGGCCTACCGAAGCGGCCTGGTCACGGCCGGCGTGGGCGTGGCGGTGGTGACCGGACTCACCCTCTTCGTGATCCTGAATGCGAGGTGGATCGCAGGGTCCCTCTCCGAAAGCCCCGTCGTGGTGCGCGAAAGCGTCCGGTACATCTACATCAGCATGATCAGCGAGCCCTTCATGGCCTGGGGCATCATCCTGGGAGGGGGGCTGGGCGGGGCCGGCGACACGAGGAACGTCATGATCCGGGTTGCCGGAAGCGTATGGCTGGTGAGGATCCCTCTCTGCTACCTGTCGGTGGCGGTCTTCGGATGGCCCGCCTCAGCCGTGTGGTGGGCCATGAACGTATCCCAATTCGTCCAGTCCATGCTCCTCACCCGGCGGTACATGGGAAGGCGCTGGCTGAAGGCGGCTCCCGTCCCGGCCACCCCTCGGCCCGATGCCTCGGCCGCCTCTGCGCAGAAGCCGGACCCTCCGGCCGTCCCCTAGGAAGGGGAGAACCTCCACCTCTGATCCTCTGGTGGAGGACCCGGAAACGCCAGTCGGAATTCAGTCCGGCCGCTTCGATGTTCGATCGAAGAAGAAACTTCTTGCGCTTTTGTCTTCTGGAGCAAGCTCCTGCTCGCGATCTTCTCGGAGGTGAAGGAATCGTCCCGCTTACGGGGCTCCTACCATAGGATGAAGTTCGTAGAACTAGGCCGTCGCGAATCGGCCGTCGGTTCTGAGCCCCACCGCCTCCGCCGACCTGGAGACGTCTCCGGCGACATCCCCGAAGTCCCCCCTGAACGCCTTCAGGGCATAGCGCTCCTGGTCGATCTCGTAGGATGTCCGGAAGCCCAGTCTCCTGAAAAGCTCCACAGGGGGACACCATCCCTGCAGCGCATGCTGGAGCAGGAAACCCGCGACCACGCCGGGAAGGATCAGCCACTTCCTGTCGACAAAGGCCCCCAGCCCCAGGCCGACGAGGGCGAGGGCGGATGCATTGGCCTCCAGGGTCCGCTCGATGTCCCACTCCGCGTCGAGCTGGGCGATTCGCTTCCGCACGGCCTCCGGGCTGCCCGACGAGAAGCACTTGAGGTTGTCCACGGTCGTTTTTTCGATCTTCTTAATCACGTGATCCGCGGTACGCTCCGGGACCCGCTTTGCAGTAGTTGGCAGCATATGTGTAAATCTCCTTTTGATGAGAAGTGCCGACGCTGATCGTATTGTCTGTTGCCCGGAGGGCGGAGTAAATAGGGGTGAGATCGTATGCAGGAGCCGTTTCGGGCCTATTCGGCCCGGGTGCGACCACTCATCCGCCCTTTGGGGGAGCTACCTACCGTAGGTCGCCATGCAGGAGGGATGGCCGTGAGGGGGATGGCCTTGACCGGACCCGGATCCGGGCGTGGGGGCATCATGGGGCTGGCGGTCTCCCCGTTTCCGCTTTCCCAAGAGAACCCGAACGCTTGAAAGAAGAGGGCGGACCTGGGCTCAGGCGGTTTTCGACAGCCCGTTTTTCGTCCCCCCTACCAGGGCAACCAGCTCCTCTACGACGGTCTTCATCTGGCCGGCCTGGGCGTTCATCTCTTCAGATGCCGATGCAGACTCTTCGGCGTTCGCCGCCACCTGTTGCACGACGCGGTCCATCTCGGAGACCGCCTTGCTCACCTGTTCGATGCCCTGTGCCTGCTCCTGGGAGGCTGCAGCGATCTCTGCGACCAGCTCTCCCACTTTCGCTGCGCTGCCGGATACATTGACAAATGCCTCGTTCGTGCCCTTTACGAGCGCGGACCCTTCCGCCACCTTCTTGACCGTGCCTTCGATGAGCGCGGCCGTGTTGCGGGCCGCCTCCGCAGCCCTCAGGGCGAGGCTCCGCACCTCATCGGCAACCACTGCGAACCCGGCGCCGGCTTCGCCGGC